>CACYWZ010000173.1 GCA_902778325.1 uncultured Spirochaetaceae bacterium | reverse complement strand
ATGCACAAGTGCGTTGACTGGCGTGTCCCCGTACTCGTTCTGCACGTTTAGGGCGGCACCTTTGTTCACCAAGAAAAATGCGGTTTCATACTTTTTGTTCAATATCGCGCTTATGAGCATCTGCCCAGACAGTTTTGTTCCTGCAAAGCCTTCGCTTCCTTCTCCAAAGCACTCCTCAAAAAACTTTCTGAATGTCTCAAAGTCGTCATTCATCGCGCTCCAAATTAAATCCAATCCGTTCATTTTGTTTTACTCCTTAAATATTTAATCCTTCTTTTTCTTTTTTATAATCAATATAATTATATCATTTACATCCCATGTATATGCAATAAGGGCATCTCCCAGCTGCCATAACGTACTTTGGGGAGATGCCCTTCTAATTTTCAGCCCTGTAAAAAGACTGATTATCTTATGCCTTTATAAGATGCTTTTGAGAGAATTGGCACAAAATCTATTCCTCTTCAATAATCCAGTCGTCGAGCTGATCTTTTTCGCTCGAATAGTTCACCGCGACCTTGACGATTTTGCGACCGTCGCTCTTGTAAGCTATCGGGTAGTCCTTGCTGTTGATTTGCTCCATCGCTTCTTTTGCGCTCTTGTCCATCTTGAACTCAAAGATGTAAATCGCCGATTTTTCCCAGACGACCGCGTCGCTTCTGCCCTTGCCGTTCTGCACCTCACAAAGCACGAACTCGCCCATGAGCTTGAAGATGAGCCACACGAAAGCCTGGCAGTCCAGCTCGTAGCATTTCTGGTTCGACTTTTTGGGCGCCGCTGCGAATATTTTGTTTATTCGCTCCATGAACTCGTTGACCTTGCCCGCGCGGAGCTCCTTCAAGAAGTTCACGATTTCGATTTTCTTGTCGTCGTTCGGGAAGCCCGCATACAAAGGCAAAAGCCGCTTGTACAAGCCGAATTTCACTTCCGCGTTCGGAATCGCAATAGTGTAGCTTCCAAATTCTTTTTCGTAATTCTTGATTGTGAGATAGCCCGTCTGGTAAAGCATCGGGACTGGCTCACTGGAGTTCAGGCGATATTCTTCGAGCGAACGATCGGCGTGCCTGTCGAGAACCAGTAGCTACCGAAAGAATTATTGAAAAAAGCATTCATCAAGCTGAAAGGATTGTAAACATCGGTTTCTGTATCTTGAGAAAAATGGTAGCCGTCGTAATTCTTCTTGAGTTCAGCAAGACATTCTTCTTTTGAGATTTCGTTTTCTTCTGCCATAAACACAATCTCAGGTACAAAGTTTGATTCAAGTTCTGTCTGCGAAATTCCGCAAACAGAAGTAAAATCGCTGTTCAACGAAATGTCGTTCAGATTATTCAAATCCGAGAAAATGCTCACCTTGTCAAATCGGGTAACACCCGTAATGAATGCAAAGCGAATGTATTGGTCTTCGCTCTTCAAGTTGCCGTAAAAGCCTTTCAGCACGGAGCGGATTTTGTCCTCAACTTCGCTGTTCAAAACGTGCTGCAAAAGCGGCTTATCGTACTCGTCCACCAAAACGACGACCTGATTCCCGGTCTTTTCAAAAGCAGCCTTTATCAAGTTTCTAAAGCGAATCGCAACATCTTTTGACTCAGTACGCTTGCCGTAAATCGCCTCGTATTCCAAAAGCGAGTCATCGATTTTTTCAATCAAATCTTCTACGCTGTCATAACTTTTGCCAGTAAAATCAAATGCTGCCGAATTACCTTTACCGCATCGTCATAAGGCAGGCTTTCCTTCTTCTCGATGTAGGCTTCTACACCAAGGATCGGTTTTACAGTCGGCAATCCTTTCTTGCCAAGCGTCTGATGGTCAACTTCTTTTCCATTTGCATAGTTAAAGAAATCAACCCAGTTGGCACAATTTCCGTGGTCGGTAATGGCTACGGCGGTTGCACCACAACGTGCTGCTTGATCGATTGCTTCTGTAACGGTCTGCGCTCCATCACCAATGCCGTTATAGTAGGCATCGGTATGTAAGTGTAATTCTACATTTTTCATGTTCTTTTCCTCCTTCTCATTTTTTTCTTCTGTTCCATTTATTTGTGCCATTTTTTTTCTTTCCTCC
>CACYWZ010000172.1:1430-2457 GCA_902778325.1 uncultured Spirochaetaceae bacterium | reverse complement strand
TAATAAATGTTGTCGCCCTGTTTTCTTAAGAAAGTATTGAAACAACAAATGTTTTTTGCCGTTTTCTTAAAAAAGTATTGAAACATTAAATGATTTAGCCTCATTTTCTTAAGAAAGTGTTGAAAAACTAAATAGGTTAACCCCGTTTTCTTGAAAAAGTATTGAAAAACTAAATAGGTTACCCCTGTTTTCTTGAAAAAGAGAGATTCAGAAACTATTGTCATGCTGAACTCGTTTCAGCATCTGCCTTTATTGAGATGATTCTGAAACAAGTCCGCCAATGACAAGCTATAAAAAGTCGCATACCTTCGTGGCGTGGAAGAAAAAAGCCCTGCGAAAAACGCAGAGCAAAAACTTTATGCCGAAATCTCTTTTTCACTCAGAAAGTTCTCTTTGAACTCGTCCAAAAGAAGCTCGACATCAGCGGAAATGGTCGAGAAGCGGTCAAAAAACTCGTCAAAATCAAGTTTGCCGCTCTCGATTTTCATCTCGATAATGTCTTCCATCTCGTCGCCTTTCGCAAAGTCCGCAGCGCTCTTGTACATCGCGTGCTTCATCGAAAAATGCGCAAAACACGCTTCTTTTAGCACTTCCGGGGCTGTCTCAAAATCAAAGATGCTCTCAATGTCAATATCAAGATAGCTTTCGATGTCTTTCACGCTGTCATTCAGGAGTCGGAGATTTTTTTCTTTGTCCTCTTTGTCCAAAAGCAGGACGCGCTCAACGTAATCGTACTTCAAAAGGCTCTCTTTGCTGCTTGTGTATCGCGTTTCTTTCATAGCGTTCTACTTTGAATAGAATTCGACGACCATCTGGTCATTGATTTCGACAGGGATTTTGTTTCTCAGTGGAAGGGAAACAAGTTTTCCTGTGAAAGTCTCCTCGTTTCGCTCGATGTAATCGAGTTTGAGCTTGTTCGGAGATGAGAACTGAGCCTTGAACTGCGGGCTTTTTTGCATTTTCTCGACGAGTGAGACGCACTGTCCGACTTTGACTGCGTAAGACGGGATATTGACTCTCTTTCCGT
>CACYWZ010000172.1:0-1370 GCA_902778325.1 uncultured Spirochaetaceae bacterium | reverse complement strand
TCTGCACTCAAGGGCGACGATAAGCGCCTCGCCTGTTTTTCCTTCTGCTTTGAGGGCGCGCTTGTAATACTGGACGAGCTGTCGCTCCAAAATGCCGTAATATGCTTTGACTTTTTGCTTTTCTATGAGTTGTTTTCCGTATTCTGAAATCTTTTTTGTGCGCTTGAACGCCGGGGCATTCGCTCTTTCCATCGCTTTTGGGTGTCCGCAGACGTTTACGCCCAATCTTCTGCATTCTTTGAATCGAGGTTCTCTTCTTGTTGCCATATTATTTTCCTTTGAAACTTCTTTTGTTAGGCAATGCTAACTTTTTGAAAACTATACAGCATCATTTTGCTTTTTACAAGAAAAGAATGAGCGCCTTATTGATAAGATTTTATCAATAAGGGGAAAATCTCGGAGATGTTTTGTTATTACCAAAGCCTTTTGGCAAAAAAAATACCGAGAAGATTTTTCATCTCTCGGTATTTTCATTATTATGGAATCTTTAGAGCTTAGTTCTCTTTTGCTTCCTCTTCGCTATCGGTTGCTTTTTTAATCATGCGCTCGATAATGTCGCGGTTCTCAAGAAGGTCGCTCAATCCTTGGTCGTGGTGCAATCTTGTGATGACGTTTGCGAACAAGCCGCTGACGTTTGTACTGATGTACCATTCGCGCTTCAAAAGCTCTTCGTGATAAACGGCATTTGTTCCGATGATGCGATAGAACAAGCCCTTTTCATAAGCCTCGTCGAACTGCTTGATTGCGTTGCCCGTGAAGAATGGCAATGAAATAGCCGCGATAACCTTTGTAGCTCCGCTGTTGTGCAAGAACTCCATAGCCTTGAGCAATGTGCCGCCAGTGCCGAGCATATCGTCAGCCATAAATGCGACTTTTCCGTGAACATCGCCTAAGAGTTTCACGCTCTTGATGTTGGTGTTCTTTGCATCCTGCGTTACAACAGAATAATCTCTCTCTTTGTAAATCATAGCGAGCGGCACTTTCAAGCCTGTTGCATAGAACTTGTTGCGGTCAATAGCTCCTGTGTCTGGAGAAACGACAACGAGATTCTCTTTGTTCTCGCCCTGAAGATTTACGATTTTTGAAAGCTCACGGATAATCTGATATGAAGCGTGGAGGTTTTCAAGGTGTGTTGTGTTAAATGCGTTTACGATTTCTCTTGAGTGAATATCGAGAGTGATTAAACGAGTAACTCCCATAAACTCATAGAAATGCCCCAAAAGACTTGCTGTCAAGCCTTCTCTGCCCTTCTTTTTGTGCTGTCGGCTGTAAGGATAGGCCGGAACTACGAGAGTAATCTGCTTTGCTCCAGCTTGTCGCACTGCGTCGATTGTAACAAGAAGCGTCACAACGTGGTCATTGACAGACAA
>CACYWZ010000171.1:521-2438 GCA_902778325.1 uncultured Spirochaetaceae bacterium | reverse complement strand
CTTTCATAAACGCCTCCGCAAACGAGCTCGCCATGAGGTTTATACTCTCCGTGGTGCCGCGAGTGAAGATTATCTCGCTACTGCTGCGCGCGTTGATGAAAGCCCTTACCGTCTCGCGAGCCTGTTCGTGGAGCTCAGTTGCACGCTGCGACAGATAGTGCACACCGCGATGCACATTGGCATTGGCGTTGAGATATTCGTCGCGCATAGCATCGAGCACACACAGCGGCTTCTGCGTGGTGGCGGCATTGTCGAGATACACCAGCGGATGTCCGTAAACCTCGCGGTTGAGGATAGGAAACTCGCTGCGAATCGCTGCAATATCGTAAGTCATAACTTTGAAATTCTATAATAATTGAAACGATATTGCAAAATTAGTGCTTTCGCCCCGAATCACAAAAAAATGGAAATGTTTTTTCCATTTCCATTACAATATCCTTGCTAAAATATCCACAAAAAAAGATTATTGACAAAATGCTTGCCACCTGATATTGAGGTCAGTACCACCCCTCCTCATCGTTGTTGTCCATATAGCGTTGCATGCCCATATCATCCATATCATCTTCCGAGGGAGGATCAAACCCACGCAGGTTGTCAAGCTCATCGGAGTCGTCATCGTAACTTCTGTCTGACGATGAATAGCTGTCGTCGGGCGTTGCTTCTGGCTCAATCTGAACATTTTCTGGTTCCGACACATTTGCTGATAGCGAGTCGGAGGTCCTTTCCTCAACGACTTCTCTCAATGGAGACGTTGTCTCTATGCTCGTTTCTTTAGGTTTACCACACGACAACAAGAACATTGCAGCACCAAACACGCCGGCTATTCCACATGGAATCAAGAGACAAGCAATCACTTTGCCGAATATATTTTTAAATATAAGATATGAAAAGTAGGTATCGATAGTTGAAGCTATTATTTCTTTTCTTTCATTTTCCCTCTCTATTTTTCTTTCAAATCCACGCCAATCATTTTGTCCTCCAAACATACTTGCTGATGATGATTCCTCCTCTTTTTTTATTACTTTCAGAACAAAAGTCTTGTTTTTTATATTTGGACATGGTGAGAATGTTACTTTACATTCCAGACACCCTTTATTGGTATTCTCATATAAAAGATTTCCATACAGCTTTTTCTTTGGCAAGACAAACAGTTTGCTTTTTGTTCTTGCTATTTTCACGGTCGTTGACAACTCTTCTCGTCCAACAGCAATTGCCGGCTCGTCGTTTATCATTACACTACCCCATGATATTTCTCGAGCACGTAAGCCTTGGTTAGTAATTGATATTCTCAACACGTTTCCTTTTTGTGAAATGCGGAAACGAAACTCTAACGTACCCTTTTTATAAACAGAAAGGTCTCCACCTGCAGGAGTAGTTATCAGTGTTTCAAGATTTTTATATCTATCTTCGAAAGTCTTTTGCTTTTCTCTATATATGATTACCCCCACACCCAATGCTCCTAGGGAAAGAGCCAGTGTCAGCAACAATGGCAAACGTGTTACCAATCCGATGACAAGCAACAGGATAGAGACCAAGCATGAGATGAAAAGCGACAATACGGCAGTACTGTCTAAATCAGGCAAACTGGATGTAAACAAAGCACATCGCATATACAATTCTGTCTATTTTAGTTTATAACGTTACAAATATACAAACAAAAAGCGAGATAACATATAAAATCCTAAAAAATTCACTAGCACACTCATCTGTCCTTTGAAATAGTGCATCAGTGAACTTATTAAGATCTATATTCGCCGTCAGCGGTGCCAGGCGTTCATGTCTTTATACTGCGGAGCGTTCCACAGGAATCCCTCACTGGTCGGGTGGGTGCGCTGTATCTCCTTCGCCATTACCATAAACGACATCCGCAGCGACTCCTGACTCAGTTCGTAGTTGTCGATGGCGCAGATCTTCTCG
>CACYWZ010000171.1:0-503 GCA_902778325.1 uncultured Spirochaetaceae bacterium | reverse complement strand
CATATCTGCTCCTTCTTTTCCTCGGCAGAGAGGCATTTGTCGACACGCACCTTGCGGTTGGCTTCGTCGTAGTAAGCGTCAATCTCGTTCAACGATGCCTCGAAGTCGTTCTGCAGCTTGATTCTCTCATACCAAAAAGCGGTGTCAAATAATTTACTGTCCATACCAGTATTGTTTTTAAAGTTCCACATTCGTTTTTATTTGTCAGCCGCCGCACATTTACGACGTCTTTCTTTTCTCTGCTGCAAAAATACCGGCACATATTGAAATAATACTTCAATCTTGAAAAAGTTTTGTTAAATAATCTTAACAAAAAGAACCTTCAAAAAGCATTAAAAACACCTTCCGGATGAAATAAAAATGTACGCAATTTATGCTTCAAGAATCACCCATAAATAATTTTGGGCGTATAGCTCATTTTGCAGGCTGATTTTTAGCATTAGGTAGTCAATAGCTCATTTTGCAGGCTGCTTTTTTCATCAGTTTTTTTGAACAAACAGACT
>CACYWZ010000170.1 GCA_902778325.1 uncultured Spirochaetaceae bacterium | reverse complement strand
GTAGTACGTACAAAACCATAATTTCCGTCATAATCGTTAAGAGAATCTTTATTTATGATATTGCTGCTTCCATCGCCCATCAAAATCATATTGAGGATTGCAAGCATATAAATTGACGGTAAAATTTCCAATCCCAAAAGTTGATTTGCCTTTATATGCGCCTCTTTTTTCTTGAACTCGTCTGGACTTTGGATGTTTGCCTTTGCATCGTCAATCATAACGTTCATGGCAGCAACCAAAAGACCTGCCGAACCAGTTGCAAAATCCCAAACATAACTGTCCTTATTCACACGGGCAAGACGAGCTAAAAAAGTTGCAACATATCTTGGGGTTAAGACAACATCATTGAGTTTGTCTTGTGTGAAGCCAAGCCAGTTGTACATCTCATTGAATAGTTTGCCTGTAAAATCTGTCGTAAGTCCAATTTTGTAATAAAGTCCCAAATCGTCTATTACTTTCGAAAACACTCTTTTAAGCTGACTTTCGCCGTTTATTGGTTTATTGATGTTTTCGTTAGTCAAAAGTCCTTCTGAAAAATTCTGAATAATAAGATTCTTTTTATCTTCGGGAACATTCTTTGCACTCAAAAATGCTTCGATTTTACGCAGCATAATATCACCATCACGCTCACCTTTCTCCGCAGAACTTTTCAAGTCTGATTTTTCGAGTGGTTTTACATATTTATCACCCTTAATACCAAGATTTGCGATTATAGAGGCTGCAACAAGATAAATGCGAGCAGACTCTCCAAGTCCGTTCTCGTTTTTATAAATGTCGTTGTTTAGTTTTACAAGACTTGAAGATATTTCAGCTTCACGCTTTTCTATGCTCTTGTTTTTCTCTTCTTCTGTAAGATTTAACGATTTTACTTTTTCAATAAAAGAATCAAAATTTTCTTTTTTGAGGAACGACAAATCTGAATATTTTGCAACTTCCTGTCCATAGCCAAAGTTTTTGCTCGACACGTAATACACACCTATTTCGTTCTGCAAAATGCCAGCATCATCCTTATAACCTGTAACACCAATGGAAATGATATCTTCATAATCGGTGTAATGCAAAAGTGCATTTGCATAATGAACCGCGCCGTTCACCGCATAAGTATTTATGCTTTTAAAGTCATCTTTATTGTCGGAAGTTTTAAGAGCAACATTTCCGTTTTCGTCAAATTTCACAAGTTTGTCCTTATAGCCTTTGTACTCTATTAAGACAGGGTAAAAAGAACCATAGCTGTCAGTTGCAAGCAGTTTACAGTCTGGACGATTACCACCATCTTTGCCTTGTTTTGATATATATTCATCCAATGCCTTATCTATCGAGCTATTAAGAGATTCCTGCTCTAACTTATAATCCAAATTGTAAGATTTAAGCCAACCATTTGCCAAGTCTGCAATATTCGGTTCAACTGACTGTATTTTAGTTTTTGCCATATTTTCAAAAGTTTACGGGCTTCATACTCTTGAAAATTCTCTTAAACAAGCAAAAAGAAAAAAGCGCGAAACCGTTTCTTTGATGCTTATTTAGGAAAGATCGGCTCCGCCAAGAACCAGTAACGATAAATAAGCACGAAACGGCTCACGCCTATGCGACGTGAACCTCTCCGCGAACTTATTCTCTCGTTGTTAAAATTTGGCGGATTTTATCTTTCCGAGAATAAGAGCGTAAAGCTCAATATTTTAATATGTTATATTTTCTTTATTTCTGTTTTTTTTACGAAATATGTTTTATTTGTTTAACTTTTGACCGCAAAGATAATGAAATATCTCAAACGATGGTGATTTTGTCTATCTGTTTTTATCGCGCGCAAGATGATAAAAATAGAATGTTGTAAATCTGATTATTCATTTACGACATCCTATTAGATTAACAACCTGTCTGTTAACTCTTACAACACGAAAAGTTTAGATTTTCACCTGTTTGCGTATCACCTTATACCGTCTTTGCAAGGCAACAAGCACGCTGCGTTCTGCCAACGGATTCAAGCCGCGGAATGTTGTGTGCTTCTTCAAATCGTCAAGAGG
>CACYWZ010000169.1 GCA_902778325.1 uncultured Spirochaetaceae bacterium | reverse complement strand
TGGTTCTTTTGAATCCGCATACACTCTTGAAGAAGACAAAAACACATATTGAGAACAAGAGCAGAGCATCTTATCAGCACGAGCTTTGAACTCCTCTGTATTGTAGACCATAAAATCTACAATTGCGTCCCATTGCTGTTTTGCAAGAATATTATCAATAAAAGCAGTGTCGTGTGCATCACCTGTTATATATGAGATATTTGCTTTTTGAGAAATTCGATTTTTACGAGTTGTAACATAAACTGAATTATCAGAACTTTCTGCAAGGATATTCACCAGATGAACACCCATTGCACCTGTTCCGCCAAGAATCAAAATATTCATGCAACACCTCCCACCTTTTTATTCAATCCTATTTTTCTCTGCATAATGCTCAATACTTTTTTCCGAGTATTTATATCCATTCCAATGAAATACATTGCAACAGAGGAGCAAGAAACGCTTATCAAAACTGAAATACAAACTTGTATAAAGTTTCTCGAGAATATTTTAGAAAGGGCATAAGACGGCAATGCAGAACAAAGCGCAATCAAAGCAAGAGGACAAAGCACATTCAATGCGAATCTTCTTGTAGGTAACTTAACAAGTTTTCTCACAAACAAAAGGCGAAGCACATACATCAATGCATTCCCTGAAGCTGCAACAACAAAAACAATCCAAGCACCAAAACCTGCTTTTAGAAAAATCCAATCTGTAATGAAAATCAAAAGCTGAACGCTACCAAGAGGAAGTTCATATCCTTTCATTTTTCCCTGTGCCCTTGCCGCTGTCATCAAAGGCAGAGCAGAAGCATTTATAAGCGATTCAAATAAAGCAAGTCGTGTGAACAAAATTGCGTTTTCAGGCGGATTTTTCAGCCACAATGTAAGCACATAATCCATATGCAACCACAAAGGAAGCGCAAATACCCACATCAAGAAAAAAGTCATTTTAGAGCCGTTGAAAATCAGAGAAAACATCTCTTCTTTTCTGCCAGCAGCATATTCCTTAACTATTGGCGGATACAAGCTTGTATTAAAGTTTGAAGAAAACACATTTACTTGATTGCTCACTGTAACTGCAATAGTCCGAGCCGCTATCACAATCGGATTGAAAAACTGATTCAATAAAATCGTAACAGCTTGATTTCGTCCAACTGACGTAAATGCTCCGAATAAACTCCATGTGGTGTAGTCAACAGTTTCTTTGAAAAGAGTTTTGTTCCAGTATATTTTCTTAAACTGACATTCCTCATATTTTCTTGTGCAGATACACAAATACGAAAGTGAAACAAGTACCTGTACGGCAAAAAGCAAAGCACCGTATAAAACAAGTTTGTCAGCCGTAATAATCTGCAACAGATAAACTACGCCAAGTTTTAATAAGACTTCCTCAATTGAGATAAGTGCATATAATTGCATATCTTCGTGCGCTATAACAATCGCCATAAAAGGACTTGTTACAATAGAAGCCAAAAACGACAGAATCGAAAACTGAAACAAACGAGCAGCCGCGTAAAATCTGTACTTTGGAACAGCAAGTTTATTATTCACAAACCACGCACCAACAGTTTCAAGTAATACCGTTGCTAGAACTGCGATAAGTGCATATATTGCAAGATTTACACAGAACGACTGCTTTAATTTTTCTACATCATTTTTTCCCAGTGAAAAAGAAAAAAATCTCTGTGTCGCACTCGCCATTGTTGCACTTAAAAAAGAAAAGAAAGTGACAATTCCTCCAACAACGCCATAGATTCCGTAATCTTCCGCACCGAGCACATTCAGCACGACGCGCACGGTATAGAGCGATACCGCCATTATGAGTATCTGGCGGAAATAGAGCATTAGTGTATTTCGGGCAATTCTTCGCGTATCACTCATTGCACTACCCTCTTCCACCCCAGAGCCGTTTCGCTTATCATCTCGTCATCGCAGTCGTAAACCACACGGAAAGCAGAGCCGATTTTCTTTGCCAAAGACTCATAATACGAAATCACATCAAAGCGGATTTCCTCATCACGAAGAAAAAAAGTATCAGAGCCTTTCTTTATGCTCTCAGCGCAAAAATACAAAAAGATT
>CACYWZ010000168.1 GCA_902778325.1 uncultured Spirochaetaceae bacterium | reverse complement strand
TCTGCATATGTCCAATCTTTGTGTTTTTTGAGGACATTACTTTTCTATTTTTTTACATATGTCCACAAGATTAATTCCGGGAGTTTGACAGTTGAATATTAAAAAAAGTTATTGCAGGTCGCATAAAACCTGCATTTTTTTGTCAAATTTTTCGTTTCTGTATGTACTTGTTTGTAATAGTGTGTTATAATTAAAAGAAAAAGGATTTTGTGTTATGTATATTGCAGTTACAGGTAGCAAAAATAATAAAGATGTTTATATTTATCAATCATTCCGAAAAAAAGATGGTAAATCTTCCTCTCGTATCTATAAAAAGCTCGGAAAGTACAATTCTCTTCTGGAACAGTTCGACGGCGACGAAGATAAACTTATGGCATGGGCTAAAAGCGAAGCTGCCAAAGAGACTAAACTCTATAACGAGCGTACCGGAAAGGTTACCGTTGAGTTTTCTCAGGCTGCCTGCATTCCTATCAACGAGGCCCGTTCTTTTCATGCAGGATATCTGTTCCCTCAGAAACTATGCACCGAGCTTCGCCTTGACAACATCTGCCGGGTAATCAAGGGACGCCACAAATTTAAGTATGATCTCCATGCGATTCTCACCGATCTGGTGTACGCAAGGATCTTGGCTCCTTCAAGCAAACTCAGCAGCTATAACTTTTGCAAAACTCTGCTTGAGCCTCCAAAATACGAGATTCAAGACGTTTACAGGGCATTGTCCGTAATCGCGGAAGAATCAGATTTTATCCAAAGTGAACTTTATAAAAACTCAAACTTTATTCATCCGCGAAATCAGAAGATCCTTTACTATGACTGTACGAATTATTACTTTGAGATTGAGGAAGAAAGCGGTTTGAAGCACTATGGAAAAAGCAAAGAAAACCGTCCAAATCCAATCGTTACCATGGGACTGTTTATGGATGCTGACGGCATTCCGCTGGCATTTGATATTTTTCCTGGCAATCAAAATGAGCAGACAACGCTCAAGCCTCTGGAGAAGAAAATCTTAAAAGATTTTAACTGCAGCGAGTTTATCTTCTGCTCGGATGCCGGGCTGGGAAGTGCAAACAACCGGGCTTTTAACAGCATCGGAAACCGGGCTTATGTTGTCACTCATTCTCTGAAAAAGATGAAACAGGAAGATCGCGATATTGCCATGAATCCAACGCAGTTTAGAAAAGTTGGTTCGACAGATTTTGTAGATATCAGAACTTTGGACGAAACAGATGAAGAAGTTTTTAACTCCATTTATTACAAAGAAGTTCCGATTGCTACTGGTGACATGGATGAAACACTGATCGTTACATACTCACCGAAATATAAGGCTTATCAGCAAAAAATCAGGGCACGGCAAATCGAGCGTGCAGAGAGAATCATCACCTCTCCTTGTAAAAAGCGAAAGGGAAAAAATCAAAATGATCCTATGCGCTTTGTGAAAAAGACTGCTGTAACAAACGATGGCGAAATTGCAGAAAAAAAAGTGTATGAGCTTGATGAACAACAGGTTGCGAAAGAAGAACTTTACGATGGTTTCTATGCGGTTATGACAAATCTTGATGGAAATATCGAAGAAATCATAAAGATTAACAAACAGCGCTGGGAAATTGAAGAGAATTTCAGGATCATGAAAACAGAATTCGAGGCAAGACCTGTTTATGTCAGAAGAGACGACCGGATCAAGGCACATTTCATGACCTGCTATATCAGCCTTCTTCTCTACCGTCTGTTAGAGAAAAAAATCGAAAGCAACTATACAACAGAGCAGATCATCGAGTCTTTACGCTCTATGAAAATGACACTGTTAAATACCGCTAATGGCTATGTCCCGTCCTACACACGGACCGAAATAACAGATTCCTTGCACAAAGCTTTCGGTTTTCGAACCGACTATGAATTCATCAAAAAATCTACGATGCGAAGCATCATCAAACAAACAAAAGAAATAAATTTTCCATAGGCAAAAAATATAGCACAATAGCACATATCGCCGCGAAATAAAAAACGGCTACAAGCCTTGGTTTAACAGTGATAAGGAACTAATTTACTTATCAACTGTTAGCTGACGGTTTCCGGGGTGCATACGGACAAATCCCGTCTGATTTCTAACAGGAAGTCAGA
>CACYWZ010000167.1 GCA_902778325.1 uncultured Spirochaetaceae bacterium | reverse complement strand
TAATCCCAATCATCATAATCGCCGCGGTTTGCTCTTGCAGCACTCCACGACGATTTTTTTTCCAAAAGCATTTCTGCGTCTTCTCTGCCCTGAAAATTAGCCCACTCACTGTATTTTTTGACAGGGAGTTTTTGTTTGTCCTTGTTCTTCTCTTCTAAATCTTCTATTCCGTTTGCCATAATTTTGAAAATATCCTCCGCTATGATTGTCGACAACTTCAACGGTGATTGCATACTATCTTCAACGGTGATTGTGTGCTATCTTCCGTTGAAAATATTTTTCATTTTTTTTGTTCAAGTGTGCTAACCGTCTTGACAATTTTCCTTTGTTAGCGTATGTTAACGATATAGATACAAGTTTGTTCTATAATTTTTTTCAGCAGGAGGTCTGATGATGCCATTATTGCTTGCTACACCAGGAAAAGAAGTTGTCGTTAACAGAATTGGAGGCAACGCGGAAGTAAGGCAGCACCTCAATGAGTTGGGCTTCAATGCGGGGTCTTCGGTTACGGTAGTTTCCTCAGTAAACGGAAATCTTATCGTAAAAGTGAAAGAGTCACGCATTGCTTTGGATAAGAGTCTTGCGTCAAAAATTATGGTCTGATTGATAGTCAGTTAATAAGCAAAAACTAATTTTCTCAAAGAATGCCGCAGTTTTTCATTGCGGTATCCTTTTCTGTCTTTTTGAAAAAACATCGCATACTTTCGCGATAGGGAGATAAAAATGAGTACTCTGCGTGATGTAAAAGTCGGCACTACTGTAAAAGTTAAGAAGTTGCACGGGGAAGGCGCGCTCAAACGTCGCCTTATGGACATGGGGTTTACAAACGGTTGCGAGGTTTATATTCGCAAGGTTGCACCGCTTGGAGACCCTGTTGAAGTTACAATTCGCGGTTATGAGTTGTCTGTCAGAAAAGATGATGCAGAATGTATCGAGATTGCATAAGGCTAACCCTGAGGAGATGAAAAATGAGTATTAAGATTGCACTCGCAGGAAACCCAAACTGCGGAAAGACGACGATGTTCAACGCCTTGACTGGTTCAAATCAGTATGTTGGAAACTGGCCAGGCGTTACGGTTGAGAAAAAAGAGGGAAAGCTCAAAGGTCAGAAAGACGTGATTATCACAGACCTTCCTGGTATCTATTCGCTCTCACCTTACACAAGCGAGGAAGTTGTAAGCCGCGATTATCTTGCAGGAAGCGAGCCTAGCGCTGTTTTGAACATTGTGGACGCGACGAACATTGAGCGCAACTTGTATCTTACAACGCAGATTATGGAGCTTGGAAAGCCTGTTGTTCTTGCTCTTAACATGATGGACGTTTTGAAAAAGAACGGCGATGTTATCGATACAAAAAAACTTTCTGAGAAACTCGGTTGCAAAATCATTGAGACTTCTGCTCTCAAAGGCACTGGTATTCAGGAAGCCGCGCAGAACGCAATTAATGCCGCTGAACAGACGAAGCCTGTCTTTACAGCAAAATTTTCAAGCGAAGTTGAAAAGGCAATCGATGAGATGATGGCTGTTGTGCCGTCAAGCGTTGCAGAAAATCTCAAGCGTTGGTATGCGATTAAGCTCATTGAGCGCGACAGTGTTGTTTTGGAGAACTTGAAGCTCTCTGACAGCGACAGGGCAAAAGCCGAGAGCATTGCTGTTAGCCTTGAAACAAAACTCGATGACGACACAGAATCGATTATCACAAACGAGAGATACAATTACATCACAGACTTGCTCAAGGGGTGCTTGAAGAAGTCCGGCTCAAAGCTCACGACTTCAGACAAAATCGACCGCATTGTTACAAACCGTTTCCTCGGTATTCCGATTTTCTTGTGCGTGATGTGGTTCGTTTACTACCTTTCAATTTCGACAGTCGGAACATTCATGACTGACTGGACGAACGACACTCTTTTCGGCGAGTGGCTTCAGGGCGGAGTTGAAGGCTTTTTGACAAACGCTGGCGCAAATCCTGTGTTGATTGACTGCATTGTAAACGGTATTATCGGCGGTGTTGGCTCAGTTTTGGGCTTTGTTCCACAGATGGCAGTTCTCTTCTTCTTGCTCTCTATCGTTGAAGATGTTGGTTACATGGTTCGCATCGCTTTCGTTATGGACCGCCTTTTCCGCAAGTTCGGTCTTTCAGGAAAGTCATTCATTCCGCTTCTTATCGGAACTGGTTGTGGCGTTCCAGGCATTATGGCAAGTCGCACTATTGAGAACGATAACGACCGCA
>CACYWZ010000166.1 GCA_902778325.1 uncultured Spirochaetaceae bacterium | reverse complement strand
AAAGCAAATTGTCTTTGCCCTCGTTTTCCTTGCCCGCTTCATTTTCAGCGCTTTCGCCTTCGAGTTTCTCAAGCTCCTCGCGGACAATCTTTCGGCTAATCTTGTCGATACACTTCTCAAAGTGTCGCATTCCAGCCTCTCGCGCGTATTCTTCCGCGATTTTCTTGAGCGCGGCAGTCGTGAACTTAATCTGATTCTTTTTGAGACCGTTCTTCGAAAGGTTTTTCGGAATGAGATATTTCTTCGCGATTTCGATTTTCTCTTGGTCGATGTAGCCCGAAAGATGAATGATTTCGGCGCGGTCACGAAGCGGCTCTGGAATAGAGTCGAGCGTGTTCGCAGTGAGAATAAAGAAAACGTTGCTTATATCAAACGGCAAATCAAGATAATTGTCGCGGAACGTGACATTCTGCTCTGGGTCAAGAACCTCAAGAAGCGCGCTTGCAGGGTCGCCGTGAGCCGAGCCGTAGCCCATCTTGTCGATTTCGTCAATCATGAACACAGGGCTTTTGCTCTTCGTAATCTTCAAGCCCGAAATGATGCGTCCCGGCATAGAGCCAATGTAAGTTCTGCGGTGTCCCTTGATTTCGCTCTCATCGTGCATACCGCCGACGCTGAAGCGATAGAACGGCTTTTTCATCGCGTCCGCAATAGAGCGCCCGATGCTCGTCTTTCCAACACCAGGAGGTCCGACCAGAATGAGAATAGAGCCTTTGTTGTCCTTTTTTAGCTTTCTGACCGCAAGATATTCCATAATGCGCTTTTTAACATCTTCAAGCCCGTAATGGTCTTTCTCAAGCGTTTGAGATGCGCTCTTCAAGTCGAAACTCTCTTTTGCCTCGTCTTTCCACGGAAGATTGACAATCAGCTCAAGATAATTTCGGCTTGAAATGTACTCAGGAGAGTTCTGCTCCATCATGTTGAACTTCTCAAGCTCGCTCTCGACAGTCTCCTTGATTTCGCCCTCAAAGCCGAACGAATCGATTTTCTCCTTGAACTTGTCGTAATCGCTCTTCTTTGAATCCTTCGTGATTCCAAGCTCTTCCTGAATGCTCTTTAGCTCCTCGCGCAAAAAATAATCGCGCTGGTTCTTCTCGACACGCTCAGTGAGCTCGCTTTGGATTTTGCGCTGAATGCGAAGAACTTCCTGCTCCTTCTTGATGTACATCAGCACCTGCTCCATGCGCTTTTTCACGTCGAGCATCTCAAGAACGTGCTGCTGCTCATTCTTGTCGATGTTGAGAATTGAGGCGATGAAGTCAGCGATTTTTCCCGGATTGTCGATATTCAAAAGATTCATTCGCATCTCTTCCGAAAAAAGCGGATTGTTTTCGCTGATGTCCTTCATCTCGTTGACAAGCGTTCTTGTGAGCGCCTTCACCTCAAGAGAATCCGCATTCTCGTCCTCAAGATACTCAACCTCGACTTCAATCGGGTCGACTGCGTTAATCGCCTTTGCAATGCGGAACCTTCGGACAGTCGAGATAAAAGCGTTGAGCGTTCCGTCAGGCATCGTGATTTTCTTTACGATGTGTGCCACCGTTCCGATATCGTGCAAATCCGAGACCTTCGGAGAGGAAACATGGTCGTTCTTTTGCAAAACGATTCCGATGTAGCCGCTTTCCTTCATCGCCTCCTGAATTGCCTTGATGTCGTCCGTCCCGTTGACAAGAAGCGGCGTGAAAACGCCCGGGAAAACAGGGCGTCCCATAACAGGAATGATTTTCAGATTTTTCGGCATCTCAATAGATTTCTCGATTTCAGAAACCTGCTCTTCAAGTTTATTGATTTGCTCATCGATTTGCTCTGTATCGATTTGTTCATTTTCAATAAGATTGTTTTCTGTTGTTGTATCGTC
Source organism: uncultured Spirochaetaceae bacterium (assembly GCA_902778325.1). GTDB lineage: Bacteria > Spirochaetota > Spirochaetia > Treponematales > Treponemataceae > Treponema_D. Next base: position 374 of record CACYWZ010000166.1, on the reverse strand, counting down.
TTCGTTATTTTCGTTTGTATTGTCCATATTTTTAATATACACATTGGCGAACGAGAAATCAAATCTTTTTCGCTTCTTTCCCGTTCGCCCTTTCCTTTATTCCACACTGTAAGCGTCGAGCGCCTCACCAAAGAACAAGTCCACGCTTCCTTCCGCCTGCACCTTCGAAAGCCTGCACTCAATCACAGCGCTGATTCCCTCATCTGGAATCAGCACGTCGATTTTTCGCGCTTTGTGCGCCTTTATCGCAAATTTCTCGAACTTGTCGCAAGTCGTACCCGAAACAGTCCCCGTGTTCGAGACCAAATCCCCGTCCGCTTCCTTTGGAATAAGAACGGCGAACTCCTGGCTTCTTCGAATGTTCATGTCAGCCT
>CACYWZ010000165.1 GCA_902778325.1 uncultured Spirochaetaceae bacterium | reverse complement strand
GCTCCTCCTGCAACGCTCGCGCCGACAAGCTGGGCAAGATAAATGAGCTCGCGGTTGTTCCCGAATGCGCCTGCGCCCCAGTTTCCCGTGTGGATAACGCACTTCTTTGTGTCTGCAAGAGAGAGTGCCGCCGAAAACGAAGCGATGACCGCCTTGAGAATCTGCTCGATTTGCTTTCGCTTATACTCGCCGCTTCCCAAAGCAGGAGCTGCAAGCGCGATGATGTTGTTCGCTCTCTCCTCTTTTATCGGCGTTACCGCGATGTCGAGGATTTCCTTTGACGCACGGCAGAAATTGCGCCCGTAGAGATTGAGCTTCTCGCCTGTCGGGAGAGTCGGGTTCGTCACAACCTTGAGCCAGTACGGTGCGCCCTCCACGATGTAGGGAGTCGGCTCGCCGTTTTCCTCCGTGAGCGATTTCAGCACACTCGTTTCGTTCTTGTCGATGTATTCCATCACAGAGCCCAAAAGCGGGTGTTCAAGCGTCTGAATCTCGTCCTGCGCAAAAAGGTCGCTGTCGTAGTAGCCAAAAAGATTGGGGTCTGCGTAGTTGAGGTAATAGACTTTCGTGTCCGCCGTGTCCGCGTCGTCGTAGCTAAAATATTCGTCGCAAAACTTTACAAAAACGTCATTCTTTGCAAACGGGCTTTGACTTTCCGCAAACTTCCAGCGAGAAACGCTGATTTTCCCCGTCTGCTTCTTGTGAATAGCGAGGGCTTCCTCGTACTTAATCTTTTTGTTCTTGCTCGAATATTCAGGCGGATAGTTTTTTATCAAGTCCTGAATGTCGAGCGTAATCGCTACAAGCTGCTTTTTCATATTAAATCTCCTTTTCGTAGAAGTCGGCAAGCGCGCGGAATGTGTCAGCCACCGCCTCTTGCACTTCGCTCATCAGCGGATTTCCGCTCACAAAAATCAGCAGAGCTTTGATTTTGAACTTTTTGAGATACTCCACAATTTCCGCAATCGTGTCCGCTCCAAAATACATCGGAGAGCAACCCTCAAAACAGTGGTCAAGGTCGTATTTTTCAATATGTGTCAAACTATTGTGCAGAGCGTCGTAAATCAGATTATCAGTCTTTACACTCTCTTTGTCTGGCTCAATTTTTTTCTCAACTGGCTCATCAGGTTCATCTTTCTCTTTCCAAAAGTCTTCATCGTCCACGATGAAATCTATATCAAAATCGTCTAGCATTTTTCCTCTCCTCTAAATTCTCTCTAAAAAAAGTGCGTAGAACTCAATAGCAAAATCCTACGCACTTTAAAAAATTAGTTCAAGACTCTTTTTTAGCCACAGGCTATTTTTCACAGCCATGCTGAACTCGTTTCAGCATCTGCTTCTTAGATTCCATTATTTTTTCTCCCAACGATAGCTGTGTTCTGGGCTTATAAAATCAATAGAAGTTACATCGTCAGAGTTGCTGTTCACGCGGAAGGCGTACCACTTGCCTTTGTTTCTGTGGTTGTAGAGGATAACCGAGCCGCTTCTGTTCAAAAGATAATCGCCCTCCGCCTTGTCGCCGTCAGAGAACTTCACGCTTGCCTTTCCGTCTTTGCCGAATGTGATTACAGCTTCAAACTTATCGCTCCATTTTCCCGCAAAGCTCAAACTCGAAACATACTCTTCGTTGCCCTTTGCAATCGCGTTTTCTCCGTCGAAATACACTGCGTCAAATATTGCAGAATCATCGCCCCTTAGCAAAAGCACGTCGTCAATAGCGGTAGAGAAATCAAAACTATAGCCCTCAGCCGAAATATTCATTCCGCCAGAAAGAGAAACAGAATAATTGCCCTCAGCGTTATCTCTGCCGTCGTAAACTTGAACCTTGCCAGCGTCAAGGAAAGACAAGGTTTCTTTGCTGCCAAAATGTTCGTAAGTCTTCCAGCGGTATTTTTCAAGAGCTTCTTGCAGTGAAACTTCGTAGCTCATACGATTGCCCTTTGAGGACATCTTCTGACCGCATTTCTGCACGCCGCCCATAATCAAGCCAAAGACAATAAGCGTTCCCAAACAGCCAGGCCAGCTACCACCGCAGAAGCATATGATTAGAGCCAAAACCACGCCGACAATCGCAATCGCCGTCGATACCCAACCATTGAGCGAACGCCCCATGCTGATTTTCGACTGAGCCTTTTTGAAAATGCTCTTTCGCAGCAGAATCACGTTGAACACGATGAACAGCCCCGCGCCGGACACATACGCCAGCGCCTTCACGCGCACCACGAGCGCCGCGACCAGCGCCATGAGCAGCGCCGCGA
>CACYWZ010000164.1 GCA_902778325.1 uncultured Spirochaetaceae bacterium | reverse complement strand
CTCGTCAAACGTTGCAGAAATGCCGCCACGACGAGCAACGACAATGCTTGCTCCGACTTTCATCGTTTTGTCAAAGTGTGAGCTGTAGAAAAGACGGTCAAGGAAAGAGACGAGTGTTCCGTTTGCCGATGCATAATAAACAGGGCTTGCGAGAACCAAGCCGTCGCACTCACGAAGAATGTCCGCAGCCTTGTTCACTTCGTCATCGAACGCGCATTTTCCTGTTTTGTAGCATGAGCCACAGCCTACACAACCGCGAATCGCCTTATTCCCGATGTGCAGCACTTCAACTTCAACGCCTTCGTCCGAAAAGACATTTTTCATCTCCTCAATGGCAATTGCCGTATTGCCGTTTGAATGGGGACTTCCGTTGACAATAAGAACTTTCATAAAATCTCCCGTGCAAAGAATGTGTATAAATAAATGATAAGTAACGAAAGGTCAAAAAGCAAATAACTTTTGTTAGTTTTCTTGGGCAAAAAACAAAAAGCGCTGTTATCCAAAACTTTTCCAAACAGTAGCAAAGCAGAAAAAAATCGTGTAGAATCGCTAACTATGGAAGACTACAAAAAAGAGTTTATTGATTTTATGGTTGAATGTAATGTGCTGAAATTCGGCTCATTCACCCTCAAAAGCGGAAGAAAATCACCGTTTTTCATGAACGCGGGCGCTTACGTCACAGGAAAACAACTGAAGCGACTCGGCGAATATTACGCAAAAGCCATTCACGACAACTTCGGCGATGACTTCGACGTTCTTTTCGGACCTGCATACAAAGGAATCCCCCTTGCAACAGCCTGCACAATCGCATTCAGCGAGCTTTACGGAAAAGAAATCCGCTACTGCTCCAACCGAAAAGAAGCCAAAGACCACGGAGACGCAGGAATCCTGCTCGGAAGCGCGATAAAAGACGGTGACAAAGTCGTCATCATCGAAGACGTCACAACTTCGGGAAAATCAATCGAAGAAACGCTCCCTATAATAAAAGCGCAGGGCGAAAACGTGAAAATCATCGGTGAGATGGTTTCGCTTGACCGACAAGAAAAAGCCCTCGAAAGCGATGAGAGCGCCCTTTCGGCAATCACAAAAAAATGGGGATTCCCCGCTCGCGCAATCGTTTCGATGAGCGACGTCGTCGACAGTCTTTACACGAACGGCGACAAGTCAGTTATCACAGACGAAATCAAAAGCGCAATCGACGAGTATTACAAACAATACGGCGCAAAAAAATAATTGCAAAACATAATTTTTGCTTCGAAATTGGCTTGTGCAAACTGCATGAGCCAATTTTTTTTCAGAAATTGCTTGCCGCAAAGTGAAGAAGCCAATTTTTAATCCGAAATTGACTGCCGCAACAGTGAAGCAATCAATTTTTGATTCGAAATTGGTTTATGCAGAGTGAAGCAGTCAATTTTTGATTCGAAATTGCTTGCCGCAACAGTGAAGTAGTCAATTTCTAAGCCGAAACGTCAATGCAGTCATGAAAAGAGAGTTTTAGAGATTTGTTTTCAGAGCGAAGGACGATTTGAAAGCGTGCTCAAGAAAATAGTATTGAATCTGGAAGTCCGACGTTACTTGAAGTTTTGAGGAAACACCCGCGAGCGGCGAGAAAACGGCGATTGCAGAAAGATAAACATAGTGATTGAGCTCGCTTTCGGTGAAAACGGTGGCAAACTCTTTTATTGCCGCAAAGTCAGGGCCCGGAATTACGAGCGTGTCGTATTTGAACTCGCCGAAAAAGCCCGCTTTCAAGCCTGCGCGATGAAGATAAAGCGGGGAGGCGTAGATTCCAGTCTGTGTCTCAAAGCCGACAAGAAGGCTCTCGGCATAAAAACTCAGCGCAGTGCCGCTCTCGCCATAAAGCGAGACATACGCTTCTGTCGGAAGAGAGATGACGAGGCGCTCAAAGTCCTCCAGCGGCAGAAGGCGCGGGAGACGGAAGCCGTAAGAGAGCGAAAAGGAGGTTCTCGCGTAATAATCGCTGTCTACTATGTCAACGATTGTTTTGTCTTCTTCCATCTTCATTTGCGCAAAATCCATATCGTATTTGAACGACAATTTCAACTCAAAACCGCGCTCTTGAAACGCTGAAAGCCCGCTTTGACGGTATGTGTCATACGAAATGCCTGTGATGACGGCGTTGTCTTTGAATGTGTCGCCGAGTGCTGTCCAGCCTTCTTTTTCGCTCAGCTCTTTTGTGTAGCGGTCGCGGTGCATTGTCGAGGCGATGAAAAGGTCCTGAAGGTGAAACTCAAGTTTTTGATACGGATAGC
>CACYWZ010000163.1 GCA_902778325.1 uncultured Spirochaetaceae bacterium | reverse complement strand
CTGTACACGTTCCAAAATGATTCGCGAATCAAGTTTTCAACTTCTCGCTCATCGCTTTCTCTTTCTTGTCGAATTATAAAATCTTTCATCTTTTCAAACTCATCACATAAATCTGACACGGATTCGCCTCGTCCCAAAGCAAAGGAAAGACCTCAAATTCCTTAAAGCCCAAAGAGCGATAAAACAAATTCGTCTTGTCGTAATCTTCATAAACGCCCATTTTCACGGTTTTCACCTGCATAAACTCATAGCCTTTTGCGATAGCGATTTCTTTTGCTTTTGAAAACAAAGCCTTCCCCACACCAGAGCGATGATATTCTTTCAGCACGCCCATCACCGCAATTTCCACAGTTTGCGCTCCTGTTTGCTTTAAGCACAAAAATCCGTTCGGCGTATCGCAAGCAAAAGAGGCAATCATAATCTCGTCCGCGCTGTTTTCTATGTATTCTTCACGGCTTTCTTTTATCCCAAACCAATCGGGCAAGGCTTCCAAAATCCGCCGTGCAATTTTTGGCTTTTCCTCAGCCACATCGATTTCTTTTACAATCATTTCTTTATCCCTCGTTTTCACGCTATCACATCGTAAAGAGAGCGAGCCATAAGAGTTTCAAAATACTCTTTTAGCTCAAAATTGCGCTTCCATTTTCCCTCTGGATAATAGCCATATCGAGTCTTTACATCGCTCATTCGCTTTTCCAAGTCCTTCGTTCCGTCCGCAGCGCAACACGAATCCAAAAGTTGAATCAATCGGTCGTAATCATCAAATTCAGTTTGTTCAAGCAATGACTTCAATTCATCTAGCTGAGAAGCAGTTATGTCTATTTTTCCAATATAATCATCAACGATTTTTAGATTGAAAGAATGTGTTAAAGCCACTTTTGCTGCGTCTGGAAAGCCGTTTTTCATCAAAAAATGATAGCCGTCATAAACGTGAGCAATATATGTAAAACCTTCCTGCCTTCCAATGTCGTGCAAAAGCCCGCAGATATAGGCTTTTTCTGAATTGAGCCGCTCCTCTTTGCACTTCTCATTCACCGCAATCGCAACTTTTTCCGCCGCTTCTGCCACAGCAATGCTATGCTCTTTCCACACCCCAGGATTTTTTGCAACCCCCGCTTCCAAAAGTTCTATCGCTTTTTCTCTTTTATTCATCTTCAATATCAAAACCTGATTCGGATAACCATATTCTTCGCTTAATTCACCGTCAATAAATCCAAACTTTTTATACAATGCCCTTGGAGCTACAGCTTTCACATCTCCTTCTCTAAAAGTTGAAACCGTAATATTCTGGCTTTTATCCAATTCTGAAATAGCTTTATTTAAAAGAGCTGTTGCTATCCCCTGTCTGCGATATTCAGAACTTACTGCAAGACAACAAATCATATTCAGCCTGCGAGAAAAAAGCAGCACACCAATAACTTCGCTTGTGTTAACAGTTTTTACACAGATTGCTTGCTTTTTGCTCATAAATTTGAGAACTGTCTGTTTATGCTCTTCGATTTTTTCCTCTGTTTCAAGCCCTGGAAAGTTCCGCCTTACAGATTTTACAAGCTTTATCCAAGACTCAATATCAGCTTTTTCCCCATATTGCACTTCTATCATTTTTTACCCTCTCTAGATTTTTTTCCCGCAAACAGCTTCTCACTTTGTCCAAATCGCTGTTTGTCAAAATGGGAATGAGAGCTTGTATCTCGTCAATGCTTTTATCCCACCACTTGAAGAGTTCGAGAAGCTCAATCAGCTCATCGTCGAAACGATTGCGGATTTTTCGGGCAGGATTTCCGACCACGACAGAATAAGCCTCCACATCGCTTCCCACAACCGCATTCGCTCCGATAATCGCCCCGTCGCCAATATGCACGCCCGGCAAAATCACAGCGTTCTGCCCAATCCACACATCGTTTCCGATAACTGTGTCGCCCTTTATCGGCAAATCAGAAAGAGCAGGAGGCTTCATATTCCAGCCCTCAAGCGTGTAAAATGGAAATGTTGAAACAGCGTTCATCTGGTGATTTGCGCCGTTCATTACGAACTCCACACCCGAAGCAATCTGACAAAACTTGCCAATTATTAGCTTGTCGCCGTTCCACTCGTACAAATGCGTAACGTGGCTTTCAAAATCAGAGTCCGCAATGTAAGTAAAATCGCCCACAATAATCTGCGGATTTTTAATCGTCGGTTTCACATAGATTTCTTTGTCATAATTCGCTATAGGGTGAACCGTCATTGGATTTGGCTTAATCTCTTTCATTCAATACTCCGCACTCTCAATCTTTTT
>CACYWZ010000162.1 GCA_902778325.1 uncultured Spirochaetaceae bacterium | reverse complement strand
ACTTCCGTAATTTCCCTCGATGAGAGAAAACATATATTCGTTCATTTTGCAAAAAGCGCCTATTCGCCTCTTTTCAAGCTAAAGACCGTTCTCTGCCATTACGACCGCGTCGAGAACAGCCCCGGAGCGAACGACAACAGCGCCGCATGCTTTCAGATTATGGACTGGGCGGTCAGGCTCTCGCGCTTCTCAGGCGTTCACAATGTGCGCATTTTTTTCACCGACGGCGAGGAGATTTCGGGGCAGTCGAGCGTGAAAGCGCAAGGCGCGTACTCTCTTGCGACGATTTACAGAAGGCTCGGAATCACGAAAGACGATGTCTATGTTTTCGACAGCACGGGTAGGGGAGAGATTGCCGTGCTTCCTGCAACAAACACGGCGTTCACGATAAAAGGCGACTTATCCCGCCTTTATTCCGACCTTTTTTTGCGCACTCAAAACCTTCTTCGCTCCGTCTGCCCTTCCCAATGGTTCACGCTCCCGCTTCCCTACAGCGACAACGCTTCGTTTCTTGCCTGCGGAATCCCCGCGATTGCGATAACGCTCCTTCCCGCAGATGAGGTGAACCTTTTTGCAAAAAATCTCATGGAAGACAAGACGCTTTCCTCTTCAATCCTCAATCCAGAGCGTCGCGGCGAGGATTATCTGAAAAAACTTCCGCTCACCTGGCGTCTTTTTCACACGCCTCACGACTCAAAAGAGACTTTGTGCGAGGCTTCTTTTGCTCTTATGGCTCGCCTTCTTGATTCTCTCGCTCTTTCAAAGACGCCTTCCCGCTGACATTAAATAATGTGACCCCGTTTTGTCTTTTGGACGCACTCACATTATTTAATGTGACCTCATTTTGCTCTTTGGACGCACTCACATTGTTTAATGTGACCTCGTTTTGTCTTTTGGACGCGCTCACATTGTTTAATGTGACCTCATTTTACTCTTTGGACGCCTTCACATTATTTAATGTGACCTCGTTTTACTCTTTGGCAAGCCCACATTATTTAATGCGAGAAAATTTGTGTCATTCTGAGCGAAATGAGCGTAGCGAATGAAGTCGAAGAATCTAGCAATGAAAAACACAATAGCCAATGAAAAAAAAGCAGATTTTTCGACTACAAACGGCTAATCGCCGTTTTCCGCTCAAAATGACACTTTTGGAAAAAACAGTTGCTTCAAATGATTCAGATTAACAACTTTTTCAACAATCCGAACATCAAAATCACCGAAAAGTCTGGTCCTTTCGCTGTTCTTGAGTATGTGGGCGACCTTAGCAACAGTCCTTATGATGCGCAAAACGCTTATTTTATGCAAAAAATGAACATAAGAAAAAGGCAGGTTGTTTGCTATCTTGATTCTTCGAGCATAAAGTTGCAGGCGGGCGCAATGCAGTGGATGGCTGGCGCTGTTGAGATGCAAAGCGGTATCAAAAACGTGGGCGGCTTTCTTGGAAATCTTGTAAAAGGCGCTGTGACTGGCGAAAGCGCGGTGAAGCCGATTTATTCTGGAACGGGCTATGTGGTGACTGAGCCGACTTTCCGCTATCTTATCGCAGAAGATGTTGCGTCTTGGGGAAATGGCGTTGTCATTGACGACGGGCTTTTCCTTGCGGCAGAGGCGAGCGTTCAGGAGAAAATCGTTTCGAGAACGAATGTGTCGAGTGCGCTTTTGGGTGGAGAAGGGCTTTTCAACTTGTGTCTTTCTGGAAAGGGAAGTGTTGTGCTTGAGACGCCTGTTCCGCGTGAGGAGTTAGTCGAAGTGGTTTTGCAGGACGATGTGATGAAAATCGACGGCAATATGGCGATTGCATGGTCAAAAGACCTTGAGTTCACTGTTGAAAAAGCAGCGAAATCGCTTATTGGCTCTGGGCTTTCGGGGGAAGGCTTCGTGAACGTGTATCGCGGCACTGGAAAAATCCTGATGGCTCCTGTGATGACGGGCTCTGTGTTCCCGAACGTCAACGGGCCTGAGCAAAAGTCGGTGTCCTCTTCGCACGGGATTGCAAAAACGCTGAAAAACAGCATTGAGCTGTAAAAAAAACGGGGGCGGCAAAACCGCTCCCATTTTTTTATGAGCGAAGTTGAAGCATTCAGCTCACTTTTCCGCTTTGTGTGGGCTTTGAAAGTCCCCAGTCGCCGTTTTCGAGCAGTATGTCGAGGCGCGGGTTGTCAAGGTAGAGCGGATATACTTTTTCGACGAAGATTTTTTTGACTCTCTCGTCAGGCACAATCTTCGCGCTGTTCTTTGTCATTATGTTGACGCACGCGCGCTTGAAGTATTTGAGCGCTGTTTCGATGTCGCTTATCATGCTTTCGGCGCTTTGACCGGGAATGCCTTGCAAAAGGCAGACGTCATCGGCGTATTTGGCGATGTCCTCTGCCGTTACGCCCGGCATTCCTTTGACGAGGTAACTTTCGCGGAAAGGCTCATCGAATGTCTCGACGCCCATCTTTATTCTCACGCTCAATCCTGCATCTTGTATTCGCTTTTTGAAAGGCGCGATAAAATCTCGATGAATCCAGTGACATTCGAACGATAACTCTTTGACGTCTTTGTCTTTTGCTGTTTTGATGATGTATTCAATCGTGCGCTCGTCCAAATCGCAAAAACTTCCTGAGTTTATGACTTCGAGCAGGGGATATTTTCCCTCTACGCAGTCAAGGACTTTCTTGTTCAGCTCAAATGCTTCGTCCTCGCTTTTTGAATAGTCGAGGTGATAGTCGCAAAAACGGCATTTTCGCCATTTGCAGCCGCTCCCTCTGAGCATTACGATTTCGTGCGGATTGTGTCCGCTCGTGATTGAGTATCGTGCAAAGCCTGTCGCTTGTGTTACGGTCATTTTATTCTCCGAAAAAGTTAGATTGCGTCCACTGCTGACACGCCGTCTTTTTTCATCTTGTTGTTATAGAGGTATCGCGCAAGGTAGATGAACGGTGTGTCGAGAAGGCTTGTCACGATGTAGATGACGTAGCCTGAGATTGTGACGTTCAGTATCATTTTTGGCGTGTAGATTCCCCAGAATGCGATGCATGAGAAAATCACGACGTTGATGAGCTGTGAGGAGAGGGTAGAGCCGTTGTTTCTTATCCACAAGTACTTTTTCTCGTCTCCGAATTTCTTTGTTGTGAGATTCCAGAGCGCATGGTATGCCCAAACGTCATATTTTTCGCTGATGATGTAGCCCAAAAGGCTTGCGAGCATGATGCGCGGTGTGTTTTTGAAGATTGTTTCGACTGCGGGGCGTGCGAAGTCTTCTGCTCCTGGTGTGTACAAGAACCAGCTCTGGCTCAGGCACAGGAAAGCGATGTTTGTGGCAACTCCAATCCATACTGCGCGGTTTGCGGTCTTCTTGCCGTAACATTCGCTCAAGATGTCTGTGGCGACGAATGTGGCTGCAAAGAGTGTGTTTCCCAATGTCTGGTCCATTCCGAATGCTTTGATGAGCATCAGAACTTCGATGTTCGCTG
>CACYWZ010000161.1 GCA_902778325.1 uncultured Spirochaetaceae bacterium | reverse complement strand
TTCGATGTCGCTTTCAAACTTTTTCCTCAAGATTGCGCTCATCTGAGCAATAAATCGCTCGTCATAAAAATCGATTTTCAAAAAATCTTCTTTTCCGTTTTTCTCTCCCAAGTGCAAAACGAGCGTGTCAGCGCTTTTTGAAGTCGTGACGTGGACGTGGAAGTCCTTTATGTCAGAGACTTTTATCGTCCGCTTTTTCAAAAACGCAAGAATATCCGCCGTGATTTCATCATCGCTCACGGTCGCCGTCCTGAAATAGACGGGGAAAGTGAACGCGCCGACTATAAAAAAGGCTGGAATGACGATAGGAAGGGCATCTCGAACTGTGCTGTCGAAAATGCCCCAGAGAGAAAAGGCGAAAAACATGAAAACGAAAAGTGTTTCAAAAATCCTTGTCGAAAGCGAATAGCAGTAGTATTTTTGCTTCATTTTTTATTTGACGTAGACCGTGTAGCCTGTGATATGACCGTATCCCGTGCGCTTTTCGCTGTCCGTCTCGTCTTTGTTCTTTGTGTAGCGGATTGGCTCGAACTCGACAGTGGCTTCGCTTCCGTCTGAGTAGAACGCCGTGAATGTTGTGTAATCGTTGTAAAGATTAGCAGTAGAAGTTGATGGCTCTCCGCCGTTAGCTCCATTAACTGTTACACTTGAGTTTGTTTCACTATAAGTTGCTCCAAAGTACGGGTTTTTCACCGTGATTGAAAAAGCGCTTTTGTTGATTATTTTCACAGGCTTTTTTTCCAAAGTTTCCGTTTTGATGGTTTGTGTTCCTGTGTCGTAAACTTCGTAAGTGTCAACATAATCGACGATTGTGTAGTTGTAGCAATGGAAAGAGCGGTTTGTGCGGCTCATCGTGACACGCGGATAGTCGTCTGAGGTGATTTTGAGAAACTCATCGTCGTCGTCCGCGCTCAATGAAAGCTCTATATCGACGCTTTCGCCTCTTTTGACGAGCGTCTCGTTTACATAAACGTCAAAACTTGAATTGTTTGTTACTGTTTGTGCGTAATCGTTTTCTGCGCTGTATGAGCAGCCAAAAATAAAAAGAAAAGAAAGTGAGATAAATGCGAATATCAATTTGTTCATAGGCGTATTAAACCATTCTTTAGCATAAATATCAATAAAGCGCCAAAAAAATTTTGAGGAAGCGAAAAAGTATTGTATAATAATGCAATTTAGAAAGTGCTACGTCTTGTGGATTCCGAAACAAGTTCGGAATGACATAAAAGAAATGCAATTTGATTTCATTTTTCAAGGAGAGCAAAATGGCTGATGAAAAAGAGCTAAAAGTCAGTTTGAAAGGCGGAAAATTCGTGGTTTCAGGTGAGTTTGATTTGGGCTATATGGGCGTTTACAAGAATTCCCAGATTGAAATCTTGAGCGAAATTGATGCCGTTCGCGATTGGGATTGCGTGAAAAAATCTTTTGGCGAAAAAGAGCCGACTGATGAAGAGCTTTGTGCTTTTTTGGCGGATTGCCTGAAGCAGTATCAGAAAAAAATCAGTGAAAACAAAAAGATGGTCAACGATAATTTCTTGGCCAACGTTTTTTATGATATGTCGCAGTGCGGCTATCCGTTTTGGGAGAACGAAAAACTTGTTACATCGACGGACTTTGACGAAGATGAGCTTTGGGAAAGCGGCTATGATGATTTGAATGAAGTGATTGACGATTTGATGGAGGAATATTCTGGAACGGCGAACGACGGAAGCGTGAAAAAGCGCGATGTTGAGGCGGCAGTGAGAAAGGCGCTCCCTCTTTTCAATCTGGACGCAGTGCTAAAGAGCGTTAAAAGCGAGTGTCTTTGCTTGCACAGCGGCTATCTTGCTTTTCAGTGCTCCGACACGCTTGGCGCGGAAATCCTTTGCGGTGCGTATGACCAGCTGAGCGAAAATCTTGAGTTTACGGAGTGGCATAATCATTAGCACTCTTGCCCAGAATGACAAAATCCGTGATAATGTAAAAATAAATTGCGATTACCTCAAAATCGGGGAAGGTTTTTTATGAATAATGTGAATAAGATTGTAGATACGATTGGAAATGCGTTTTTTAAGGATTCCAAAGATACAGATTATGGCAAAAACTTGCCGCAGCTGCTTCGCTCTCGTGCAAAAGTCTGCCCAGACGTAACGCTTCAGGCGTGCAAGAACCGCGCGGGAAAATTTGACCGATACAGCTACAAATACGTTTATGAGCGCGTGATTGAGTTTGCGTGTGCGCTCAAGAACTTTGGCATAAAGCGCGGTGACAAGGTTGCTATGATGGCAGACAACCGCCGAGAATGGCTCATCGCGGACTTTGCGCTTTTGTGCTTGGGAGCGGCGGACGTGCCTC
>CACYWZ010000160.1 GCA_902778325.1 uncultured Spirochaetaceae bacterium | reverse complement strand
CAATAAATATGATGTAACTTCTTGTCATTCTGAGCGCAGAGAGCGCAGGCAAACGAAGTCGAAGAATCTACTTCACACAAAACCAACGCCGCTGACAATATTTTAGCAGATTTTTCGACTCCAAACGGCTAATCGCCGCTTTCCGCTCAAAATGACACTGTTCTAAAATAGCAAACTTTTTATAACACTTCCTACAGTGCAAGCTCGTAAATATGCGCGACGTCCTCGCTCGAAAGATTTACAAAACCGCCAGTCCGCTCGCCGTCTTTCAAACCGAACGTTTTGACCAATTCAGCAATATCCTCCTTTTTTCCGCCCACTTCGCCGAGCGTTGAAGGCATTCCGATTGAAGTAAGGAACGCTCTGAAAGCGCTGATGCCCTCAAGAGCTGTTTTTTCAGGGTCTGAGAAGTCCATTTTTACCCCAAAAACTCTTGTCGCCATCTGACAGAAGCGCATAATATCGTGCTTGTAAACAAATTTCATCCATGCGGGCATGATGACAGCAAGACCCGCGCCGTGCGCACAGTCATATTTTGCAGAAAGCTCATGCTCAATGCCGTGGCTGTTCCAATCTTGCTCGCGGCCGACACCAACAATGTTATTGTGGGCAACCATGCCCGCCCACATGATGTTCGCCCGCGCCTCGTAGTCGTCCGGGTTCTTCATGACCTTGGGAACTTCGTTGATCATGGCAAGAAGGACAGCCTCACAAAGGCGGTCAGTCGTTTCGACGTGCTTTGTGTTCGTAAAATAGCGCTCAAAAACGTGCGCCATGATGTCTGTCGCGCCGCAAGCCGTCTGATATGCAGGAAGCGTGCAAGTGAGAGCTGGATTCAGCACAGAAAACTTCGGGCGGATGCACTCTCCGCTTGTTGCCCTCTTTAGCATGCCCTCTTCCTTCGTGATGACACTGTCGCCGCTGCCTTCGCTTCCCGCTGCCGCAATCGTGAGAACAGTCGAGACAGGAAGAGCATTCTTCGGCAGTGCCTTTCCAGAGTAAAAGTCCCAGAAATCGCCGTCGTACACCGCGCCGATTGCAATCGCCTTCGCGCTGTCGATAACGCTTCCGCCTCCGACAGCCAAAACGAAGTCGACATTTTCCTTTCGGCACAACTCGATTCCCTCATAGACAAGACCAGAGCGCGGATTTGGCTTAACTCCGCCCAACTCCACAAAGCAAATGCCAGAATCCGTCAAAGATTTTTCAACACGCTCAAGAAGCCCTGACTTTTTTGCAGACGCTGAGCCAAAATGAACAAGGACTTTTGAGCCGCCAAACTCCTTGACAAGCTCACCGCACTTCTCTTCTGTGTCTTTTCCGAACACAAACTTTGTCGGACTGTAGAAAACAAAATTTTCCATAATCTATATCTCCTTTAATAAGACTCAAAATTGATTTTTTCATGTCTGTGAAAGAAAAAGCAGTTCACGCACCAACTTTTCCGCGTCTTTTGTTGATGCTCGCAGTCTTACGTCTGGTAATTTCTGAGTTTATTGACTCAATTTCTCCTTCCGTGAGGTCAAAAAGAGCCTTGTAGTCGCCGCCTTTTGCCTTCGACATCGCTTCGAGATACGGCAAGATGTCATTATGAAACACACTTGTCATCTCTCCTTTGAGATTTGAAGCGCAGACAACAGAAGACTCGCTCACCAAAGCGGCATTGCGCTCGCTGGAAGCCTTCTTGAAGTCTTCGGCGCTCTTTTTGAGATTGCCGAAAAGCTCACTGACGCCAGGCAGAGTCTCCAGCGCCTCTTTTGCTGCCGCCTCCTCAAAATCCGAAAGCAAACTGTCAAGCAAAGCAGTCTGTCGGACAAAACTTTCGTTCTTTATGTTCGGATAGCGGGCAAAACAGCCTTCAATCAATGCGGCGGCAGCGCGGAACGACTCGTCAGGATAAGAAGTGTAGCCGTGAACAAGTGTCGTGAGCGCTCTTATGCTCTCGTCCCGTGCCTTGTCGAACGCAGAGAGCGTGCTTGTCGATTTTTCGCGGCTCATTGCGCTCATGGCGCGCTGAACATAGTCTTTCACGCTGTCATACTTTTCTTTTAGATACGGGTCTTCGCTTAGTGCAGGAAATTTCGCATAAAGTTTACAAGCCTCGTCCAAAACCGCAAGAGTTTCTGAAGTCCGAATTGCATATTTTAGCTTTTTGCAACCCATTTTTAGCCTCCAATGGTCAAAACTTTGTAATCTTGGTTATATTATCACCCTCTTTTTTGCCAAATGCAAGCATTTTTTTGTTATTTTTTCTCGCCATTGTGCCGAAAAAAGCGCATAATCCCATGTTTATTATTGCGAAAAAGTGAAAAAATCCTGCGATTTTCGCCTTTTACAACAAAATTTTATTAAAAATTATA
>CACYWZ010000159.1 GCA_902778325.1 uncultured Spirochaetaceae bacterium | reverse complement strand
TATATTGAAAAAGGAAATCATTTTCTTGTCTGAGGACACTGAATCAATCTACAGCTGGGTCAATTCGTCTTTGAGGCGGAACGGCATTTACATTTCCACTGTCAATATCGATATTGGAAGTCTTGAGCGAAAGTTTGACATTTCGCTTCAGTCGTCCGACAGCATTTCTGTTCGTCTTCAGGACGACGTTCGTATGCCTATCAGCGAAAACACGCACTGGGACGGGCAATACAAGAAGATGAAGTTCTTGCAGGAGCTCAAAAAGCAGACAAAGAAAAAAGAAACCGACTATATCAAAACGCTTGAGGGAAATCCGCTTTGGTACACGCAAGACGGGCGCAGTGTTGTCTTCTCCGATGGCAAATACACTGTCATCGGCTCAGACGGAAAGGATTCTGGCGCTTATGCTCTTGTTCTCAGCGACGATAAAAATGTTCTTCAGTTCCGTCCTGCTAGTGAGGACGCGACGCTTTCGGGAATGTACAGGCTTTCTCTTGTTGATTCTGCGACATTTGGCGAAAAAGATGTGAAGTTCTCGCCTGTCGAGCTGAATCTTGACGGCATCAGCGCAACAGACGGCAAGGACGTTTTGCTTGCGTTCGGCAAAAACGACGAGGAAGACGAGGAGGAGGAAGAGGAAGACCTCGTTATGCCAGAGCTTGTTCTTGAGGAAGTCAGCGCTGAGGTGAAAAACCCGCCTCCTGTCATTGCCGCTGGTACGACTCCGCGCTATTTCAGCCCGGACGGCGACGGCAAGCGCGATGTTCTCACTGTGCAACTAAAGGCGCAAAGTTATTCTCCGATTGCCTCTTGGTCGTTCACTGTCAGCGACCCTGAATCAAGAAAATCATTCTGGAGTGTTTCCGGGAAGGCGTCTATTCCTGAAAAGCTCATCTGGAACGGGCGCGGCGACAACGGAACTCTCGTGCAGTCAGCAACAGATTATCCTTATCTTTTCACTGTCACAGATTCTGCGGGACAAAGCGCCAAGTTCGAAGGCTATGTTCAAGTCGACGTCCTTGTTATCCGCGAGGGCAGCAAGTTGAAGCTTCAAGTTCCGTCGATTATCTTCCGAAGCAATAACGCCGATTTCAAGAGCGTTGCCGAGGTTGAGGCGGGCCCTGAAGCCGACAAAGCAAATCACGGTCTTGACCAAGCCACAATCGCAAACAACCAGCGTGTCTTGAGCCGTGTTGCTGAGATTTTGCAAAAGTTCCGCGATTACAAGGTCACGATTGAGGGCAACGCGAACAATCTTTCGGGAACGCGCGAGGAAGAAGCCGAAGTTCAAAAGCTTTCGGAAGACCGCGCCAAGTTCGTCATGGAATGGCTGCGTCGAAACGGAATTGCTCAAAGTCGTCTTTCTGCTCTCGGAAACGGTAGCCGAAACCCAACGACGTCGAACCTTGAGTATCGCTGGCAGAACCGCCGTGTTGAGTTCATTTTGCAAAAGCCCGACTACGACGACGAGGAATAAAAGGAGGTTTTTTGATTATTGACGTGAAACTAGAGAATGCAGAATGTCATCGACGGTTTTGCGGTTAAAGTAATTTAGGCGACAGTACTGGTCTACGACTGATTTATATTCTTTCTGGACTGTAATGCTGTCGCCTTCTTTTTCGGTTTTTCCCTCTATCAAATATTTTCTGCAAATAAAAAATGATTTGGAAGTGTTTTGAAAAGTATGCTTTAGAAATTATTGTCATGCTGAACTAGTTTCAGCATCTGCCTTGATTTAGTAGATTCTGAAAACTTGTTTGAAATGACAGTTTTTTGACAGCATACCTTTTTTTGTAACAAGACCAATTATTTTTAGTGTACTACTAAAAGTTATCCAAGTTTTTATTCGATTTTTTCAAATGCCTCTTCTATGTTTTTCAATATTTCTTTTTCCAAGCATGTTTTTATTGCGTCTTTGTCGAGTTTTGCCCTCCAAAAAGCGCACCACTTGAAACTAAGAGCGCGATTTTGTATACTCAGACACATTCCGTAAAGTCAGTTCATAAACCATCCTGACTCAAAACAAAACCAGGTACGCAGAAAAACACTGCGGTCAAACAAAAACGACGCTTTAAAAATAACGTGCTGAAAAAGCGCTGTAAAAAAAATCCTGCCTTTCGTTTTCGGAAAATATCTTTTCGCATTCGGAGCAAAAAAATGCCAAATGAATTATATAATGGGATACGTGAACACGAAATCTATGATACTTTTTATGGAACTATTGCAGAAAATTTATATGAAAAACTACCTAAAACCAAGTATCGGCTGATAAGTTGGGAAAGGTTTATGGAAGCCTTTTCAAAAGAAAATAATATTGATTTAAATAATTTACCTAATGATGTGAACGTAAGATTAGAAGTTGGGAAAAAAATAATGGAATACGGAAAGAATAACTCGGATGCATTGTTAGTTGGCCAAGTTTGGGTTTATGATTTAGGCACTTCGTATCACGAAGGCTATTATTATACACTACCATCCCAGGCATACAGTACTGTAACAACTAACGTTGGTATAAAT
>CACYWZ010000158.1 GCA_902778325.1 uncultured Spirochaetaceae bacterium | reverse complement strand
TAACCTGTCTTTTACAGCAAATGAGATAATAGAACTCTGCAGCTCCAGATAAAATGGCGCTTGCAGAGTTTTTTGCTTTGAAATGATGTGTTGCTAAATTTGCTCCTTTTTTCGATGCCGTAAAATATTTTTGATTTCTGCCTTTGACATATATTTTCTGGTGAAGTCCCAGCCGTATATATGTGAAATCGCATCCAGTACCTCGTCGCGATAATCAAAGAGATAGTAGTTTTGTTCGAGATATGAGCATTCGTACTCACAAAGGGCATGACGGATCTGCTTGGTTGTAAATTTCTCATCAAGTAGGTGCTCAAGAACTCTTATTATTACAAGTGCGACGTAACAGATTAGGAAGTGCGCATTTACATGGTCTTCTGTCTTGACAAAAACAGGTCTTGCTTTGAACTCGCTTTTGATTATCTTGAACGATTCCTCTATTTCCCAAAGTTCTTTGTAGATATTTCTTATTTCGGAATCGGGGAGTCCCTTTTCACTTGTGACAATGGAATAGTATCCGTCGTATAGTGCCTCTTCATCAATCTTTGCCTGGTCAAGTTCAAGAGATGTACCGTCTACGATTTCACCGGTGCTCTTTGAAAATTTGATGTTCTTTATATAGCCGGCTGCTCCGTAACTAGTAGAGCGAGTATACTGGTCAGGATTTTTGATTAGTGCTTTAGCTTTCTCTATTGTTCTTTCGCGGTCTGCCTTTTGTTTCTTTGCATACTTCTCAGAGTAGTAGACCATCTGCTTCTGATATATTTCGTAGGTGGCTGATCTTTTGCCTGCCTGATTTTTTAATGTTACTTTTTTGGCATGGATTCGTGATTTGTGCCTGAAAATCACGGCATCCCCATTCTTATCAGTTTCCCTGTCGTTCTTGTAATCGTCCTGTTTGAGAACCCACGCTTTGAATTCTTTGTCTGCGCCAAGAATTGACTGGCCGTATACATAGCCATCATTGTTTTTCATTTCGTCATGGTTTTTTCCTGAGAGAAGAGCAGTATTGTCGCTTGTGTTCAGACCTCTGTCAGCAACAACGATGATACGCTCAATATCAAGGTCTTTCTTTGCTCGGCGTATTGCGGGGAGCATATTTGTTTTTTCACTTTCTCCGCCAGAGAAAGTATTGAAGGCCATGGGGATGCCGTTTGAATCCATAAGCAGTCCCATCTGTACAATAGGATCCTTGCGGTGTTCTTTGGACGGTCCGCGCTTTTTCTGCCCCTTCTTTATCAGTTTTCCTTCATCATCTACCTCGTCTTCATCTTCATATGGTATCTCAAAATAGTAGTTCGTCACATCCCAGTATCCAAGGTGAGGATCCCTGCCAAACATTTCTTTGGTCTTTGTGGCAAGAAGCTTTTGAATATCTTCTGAATAGTTTTCAAAATAGTTCAGAGCACGGTAGCAGTCTTCGAGTTCAAAGTCAAACGAATCAAAGAAGATGTCCTTTGTCTCGAAAGCATGCTTTATTGACGAGGGAAAAAGGAAGCGGTTGTAGATAAGCATACTGAATATACTGTTGAGGTTGAACTCTGAATGGATAAAACGCTGCTTGTATTGAAAAAAATCATACAGGCCGAGTGTTTCATAGATTGCTTTTGGGACTGCGTAACCGACATTCTTTCTCAATGATGAATCTTGTGCAATAATCTCAGAAAGATTGACTTCCAATTTTTTTTCTGTTGCTGCAGCTGCGGCATTACGTTCTTCTGCAACAGCTTTGAAATGGGAAATTGGATCGTCATATATTTTCTCTAAATCTTCAAGATAGCCAAGCTTTTCTACAGTCTTATGTTTTACTTTTCCGTTCTGGCGGTAACCCTGAACAAAAGAAAGGTATACCTTGCCAGCGCTGTTTTTGCTCTTTTGTAGATACATTTTTATCCCTCCGCCACGTTGCTATTTAGAACCAATCAAACGGATTGGGGGTGTCAGGATCGTTATATATGGCGCATTCATCCTGCCATTGTTCCAGGTTTTCCTTGATATCATCACAAAGGCAGTCATAGTACTTCTTGTCTAGTTTGTTGTGATCGAGCATGCATCTATAAAACTTCTTGATGCTTGCAGCAGTGCTTTTTATGGAAGCTGGAGTTGACCACATACACTTGCGGATGAAAAAGTCGCCAAGGAACGTGTCAAGTTTTGCGGTACCATACTCTATGGTCAAAGGCTCTTCACGGAGAAGATATTCATTGATGTAGAAATCGACATTTGAAAGATGACGCCGGATGGTTTTAGATGAAAGGCCGGCATTTGTAAGATCATCTTCGAACAGAGATAGCAGCTCGCCGTTATCTTTGCGAATTCTGTCACATTCTTTTTCGTACTCTTTATAATCGAACATGGTGTAAACCTCCATAGAATCTGCAGTAAAGCAGGATGTTTATACCATATATTCTATCACAATACGCAACATTAAGCAACATAAATATTCACAAATCTTGACAAAAAGAAATCCCTCTATATAAGGGATTGTGGTTTATTTCAAATATATGTTACTGTAAAACAACGG
>CACYWZ010000157.1 GCA_902778325.1 uncultured Spirochaetaceae bacterium | reverse complement strand
CTCAAAACAGCAATCGAAAACGCTGTTTCTCCGCGATACTTGGCGAAGGCGCTTAGTTTTTCTGATTTGTCCACTCTCCGAGCGCGTCTTGGCGAGAAAAACTTTATAAGTGAGGAAATCGTCGCTCTTAATATCGGGTGGATTGAAGCAAGTTTCATCGTTGCCGAGCGAGATGAGGACGGAAAGGTGGCGTCAGTGATTTTTGCCACAAGAAGCATCGACAAAGAAAAGCGCAGAGAGGAAAACCTCCTTCTTTTGTCGAACACCGACGAATTGACGGGGCTTTTCAACAGACACGCCTACGATGATGACACTGCAAAACTTTCCCAGTCGTCGCTTGGCGAAAACTTTGCGATAATATCGCTTGACGTCAACGGCTTGAAGCGTGTCAACGATGAAATGGGACACGCCGCCGGCGACATTATGCTCAAAGCAGCCGCAGAAAGGATAAGCCGCCACTTTTCCCATGTCGGAAAATGCTACAGAATGGGCGGTGATGAGTTTGCGGTCATCACAACAAAAGTCTCAAGTCAGGAAATGACAAATATTTATAATGATTTTGTTCAGGATTTGGCGGCTTTCAAGACAGACAAAATAAAAGAACTTGCCGTATCATTCGGATGCGCGTTCTCGTTCGATTATCCAGATTTGGACGTTTCAGAACTTGCAAAAGTCGCAGACAAAAAAATGTATCAAGACAAAAGCGCCTATTATATCAAGTCTGGAAAAGACAGAAGAAGGCGCTAAAGAGTCTTGAACAAAGAAAAAATAGCCCGTATACTCCTTTTCCAGTATGGCAAACATTTCAACAAAAGCAAAAACCGAAGCCTCTGAGTTCTACAAGGGGCTTTTTGTTATTGTAGCGCCGATAGCAATTCAGAACCTCATATCATCGGCGTGCAATTCCCTCGACGTCGTGATGCTCGGCTCTATCGGGCAAACGGAAATCGCAGCAACGTCGCTTGCAAACCAAGTGCAGTTCATTTTGATGCTCTTTTTCGTGGGATTGGGCTCTGGACTCAGTATGCTCACCTCGCAATACTGGGGGAAAAAGGATTCAAAATCAATCCAAATCCTCATGGGAACAGCGCTCAGAATCTCATGCGCGGCAGGAGCGGCTTTTTGCCTGGCGACGTATTTTTTCCCGCGCCAAATCATGTCGCTGATTACAAACAAAGAGCCAATGATTGAAATCGGAAGCCTTTACCTCAAGAACGTCAGTCTTGCATATTTTCTTCTTTCAGTCTCGCAAGTTTATCACGCTGTCCTGAAAAGCACGGAGCACGTCAAAACCGTAACGATAATAACATTCTTGGCATTGGGCTTGAACCTCCTGCTGAACGCTGTTTTCATCTATGGCTGGTTCGGACTTCCGCGCCTCGGCGTTTACGGAGTCGCTATCGCCACAGTCATCGCAAGAAGCGTCGAACTTGCAATCTGCATCATCTTCTCGCTTCGAGTCAAAGAAGTGCGCATTTCTCTATTCAACATCTTTTTGCGCTCTCCCCTGCTCTCAAAAGATTTCATCGTCTACTCCCTTCCCGCCGTCGGAAACGAGTTCGTGTGGGGAGCGGCTTTCGCCACCTATTCGTTTATCCTCGGTCATCTGAACGAAGAAATCGTTGCCGCGAACTCAATCGTGAACGTGGTCAGAAACCTCGCGAGCATCTTGTGCTTTGGAATGGCGTATGGCGGCGCAATTTTGCTCGGAAAGCAAATCGGTGAGGGCGACAGCGAAAAAGTGCGCCGAAACGGAACTAGGCTCATAAAAAGCACAATCACCGCAGGAGCGCTTTCGGGCTTGCTGATGATTGCATTGATGCCGATTCTTCCGCATTTGGCAAAACTCACGCCAGAAGCCGCCGCCTACAGAAACGCCCTCCTTTTCATCAACTCCTATTCGCTTCTTGGCGCGACAATCAACACAGTTTTGATTTGCGGCATCTTCCGCGCAGGCGGGGACGCAAAGTTCGGCTTTGTACTCGACACAATCGCAATGTGGGCAGTTTCCATCCCTCTCGGACTCATCAGCGCCTTCATCTTGAAGCTTCCTCCTCTCGCGGTTTACTTCATTTTGTACCTCGACGAGTTTGAGAAAATGCCAGTCGTCATCCACCACTACCTCAAAGGAAACTGGATAAAAGACATCACGCGATAGCTTTTTTTTATCCCATTTTTTTTCTGTAAAGCCCGTCCCGACTTCCCGGCGGGCTTTACACATTTATGGAAAGCACGTTCCGACTCACTGGCGGCGTTTCCACAATCATGGAAAGCCCGTTCCGACTCACCGGTGGCGTTTCCACATTCATGGAAAGCACGTTCCGAGTCACTGGCGGCGTTTCCACAAGTGTGGAAAGCACATTCCGTGTCACTGGCAGCGTTTCCATGACCTTATAAAGCGCGTTCCGTGTCACTGGCGCTCTTTATAAGGTTTTATAAACGCCATTCCGAGTTCCCGGCGGGCTTTGTAAAGTCTTATAAACGACGTTCCGTGTCACTGGCGGGCTTTGTAAAACCTTACAAACGGCGTTCCGACTCACTGACGGGCTTTATAAAGTCTTATAAAGGGCGTTCCGAGTTCCCGACGAGGTTTGTAAATTTTTTGCGTCAAAAAAAGAGCGCGTACAACCTGTCATTCTGAGC
>CACYWZ010000156.1 GCA_902778325.1 uncultured Spirochaetaceae bacterium | reverse complement strand
GCGCGGGGATGGTGGAATTGGTAGACACGCTAGCTTGAGGTGCTAGTGGCGCAAGCTGTGCCTGTTCAAGTCAGGTTCTCCGCACGATAAAGACTGGTTAATTTTAACCAGTCTTTTTTTGTATATGCGCGCTTTTTTCGTTTTTTGCTCGTATACAATTTGTATATGAGTCCGCCAGCGTGTTTTTGAGCCGTATACAAACTGTATACGAGGTGACTTTGAGCGTTTTCTGCTCGTGTACATATTGTATACGACTTCGCCAGCGCGTTTTTGGTTCATGTACAATATGTATACGGCTTGACTTTGAGTGTTTTCTGCTCGTATACAATCTGTATATGACTGACTTGGAGTGTTTTCGCCTCGTATACAATTTTTGACGAGAAATGTGCGTTTGTGGCTTTGTTATTCACTTTTTTGGTAATATAATACGTCTTTGAGCAGTATTTTTTTAGGAGACTTTTTTATGAAGACGTCAAAATCATTTTTGTTTTCGGTTTTCTTTGCCTTGTGTGTTCTCTCTCTTTTTGTTTCTTGCAAGATTGAAGCGGACAGCGTTGAATACGAGAGTGATTTTGAGCTTGTAACAAAATATACTTATAATCTGGCTTCAAGTAGCACTTATTATGTTGTTTATGAGTGGAAATGCGTTTCAGCAGGCTCTTCTTCGTACAAAGTGAAAGACTATAGCGTTCATTATTTCCCGAAATCGAGAGATGAATTCAGCGGAAAATCTGGAGATTATTTGTGTGAGCTTGTGGAGTATCGAAAAGTTGTTGCTTCGACTTCGAACCGCAAATCTTCTGATGAGTTTACGCATTCTTCGACAGTTTTGTCCGATGGCTCTGTGATAACGTATAAAATCCCAAGTGGCATATCGTACATGGAATATTATTATTGATTTTGAGCGAATAAGGTGGGCGCTTTTATGAAAAGACTGGTTGCTGCAATCGCTGTGGCGTTTGTGCTGTTTGGCTGCGAAATTTCGGACAACGGGATGAGCGAATATGATTTTGACGACTTTGGAATAACAGAGGATATGTCTGACGTTGAAAAAGAAGTCGTTCGCGAGATGAATGCCGCGCGAACAAACCCGTCGCAATATGCAGAGCGTTGCATTGAGCCTAGAATCCAAAAATTCAATGGCAATATTTACGACGGCAGGCTTCGGACAAGCGAAGGCGCAGCTGCTGTTAGCGAATGCGTGGCGGTGATGAAAAGCACAAGAGCCGTGAAAGCGCTACGGGTGCAAAGAGGGCTAAACCTTGCGGCAAAACAGCACGCGCTCTCGCAAGGCGAAACGAGCCAGACAGGACACACAGGCGTTGACGGAAGCTCTCCGTTTGAGCGAATCAAAAAATACGGCATATACACAAGTGCTGGCGAAAATATCGCGTATGGCTCAAAAACAGGGCGCGAAATCGTCGTGCAGCTCCTGATTGACGACGGCGTTCAAAGACGCGGACATCGCGAAAACATACTCAGCGCTGATTTTGATTCGGCAGGCGTCGGTTATTCTGGCAAACACGGTCAGTATGGCTCAGTCTGTGTTATCGATTATGCAGGCGGCTACAAAGAAAAATAAAGGCTGTCCCAAAAACAAAAAAAGCCCGTGCAGAACAAAACACGGGCTTTTTTTAGTGCTAAAAAGCGCTAATTGCTCAAAAGCAATCTTTGAAAATTAGAATACAGCAACAACATCGCCGTTCGGATAAGTTGCCTTAATCCATTCGCGAATCTTTTCGCTCTGCAAAGCCGCGATAAGAGCCTTGATTGCCTCATCGTTCTCGCGACCAGCTTTCACAGCAACAACATTGACATAAGGTGATGAAGAACCCTCAACAAGAATGCCGTCTTTTGCCGCGCTCAAACCAGCCTGAAGCGCATAGTTTCCGTTAATGACAGCCGCGTTCACGTCCTTCAAAATGAGCGGAAGAGTAGCAGCCTCAACCTCGCGGAACTTGAGCTTCAACGGATTTCCGTTCTTCTCGATGTCCTGAACAGTCGCTGTCAAACCCGCACTTTTCTTGAGCGTGATAATTCCTGCGCTCTGGAGCAAAAGCAATGCTCGTCCCTCGTTTGTCGGGTCGTTCGGAATTGCGATAACAGCGCCTTTCTTCAAGTCCTTCACAGACGAAATCTTTTTCTTTGCGTTTGTTGAGCTGTAAAGCGCAAACGGCTCAACATGGATTCCGCCAGCGTTCACAAGGTGAAATTTGCGCTCAGTGTTGAAACTCTCAAGATACGGAATGTGCTGGAAAAAGTTTGCATCAATCTCGCCAGACTCTACAGCCTCGTTCGGAATGACATAATCAGAAAACTCTTTCACCTCGAGGTCGATTCCCTGCGATTTGAGGTCGTCCTTGATGAGATTGAGCATTTCTGCGTGCGGATTAGGCGTCGCTCCGACGACAAGTTTTGTTTGAGCAAAGAGTGAAGCGGCGACAAGAATAGATGCTGCTGTTGCGATAAATCTTTTCATAAATATTCTCCTTAATTCCCTAGTGGAATTGTGTGTAAATATAGCCCTTATTCAAAAACCTGTCAATACATCTTTGAAAATCTGTGAAAAAAATGCGCGGACAAAATCCAAAAACCTCAAAAAACGCTTTTTGCATACCTTCTCACGTTACAAAATAAAAAACTGCTCCAAATCCCCGCCTTGAGCCTTTGAAAAGCGAAAATTTGCTCACCTTGAAGCAAAAACGCGCTTTTCAAAGACATAAAAAGCTCATTCTTTGCTCCCGTCGCTCTTTTTTCGCTCTTATAACGAAACCTCCCTCGCACTTTTTGCCG
>CACYWZ010000155.1 GCA_902778325.1 uncultured Spirochaetaceae bacterium | reverse complement strand
TGACAGGGAAGTTCAGGACAAGATTTTTCGCAATATGAGCCACAGAGCCGCAGCCATGCTTCAGGAGGATATGGAGTTCATGGGTCCTGTTCGCATAAAGGATATTGACGAGAGTCAGAAGAAAATCGTTGAAGTTGTGCGCCGCCTTGAGAAAAACGGGGAGATTATTGTTTGCCGCGGCTCTGAGGAGCAGTTTGCTATATGAAAACCGATTATTTTTATCGTGTTTTTGCCACGAGCGACTTTGAGCAAAAAGATAAAATCGAAAGAGACGACATTATTTATGTTGTTCCAAAAAGCGAATATGTCAAAAGCGATATGTATTTTGACAAAAATAGCGAAAAGTGGCTTTGTTTTGACATCTCAAAAGACAAAAACGTCTTTGAGTATGCCGAAAGCGCTTATTTGAAGCCATTGAGCGACTCAATCCTGAAAGACAGCAGCTGCAATTGTCTTGAAGATTTTTCTCCTGAGCAGGTGCGGCTTTTCCTTGAGCACAGAACGAACGCAAAGCGCTACAAGTTTTCAAATTTGAACTTTTATGACGAGCGCGGCTTGAAGAAAAATCTCTTTTCGTTTGAGATTAGAAGCGATTTTGAGAATCTCAAGGTCTCTCTCGTTGCCTTTTTTTTCAACGATGTGCCCTGTCCTGTCGAGAGCAATGCTTTTAACCCGAAAATCGATGAAGAGAGCATTGTTTTTGATATGAAGGGCGGAGAAATCTTTTTCAAAGAAAAAGAGGTGTATCCGTTTATGATTGAGGACGAGCTGGGAAATGTTCCTCCCAACGTCGCGAAAAAGGTTTTTGAGCGTGTCAGGGAATGCGCCCAAATCTTTACTAGAATAAAAATAGAAGAGACACGCTTTGCTGAGTCGAAGGACATTCTCATTGATGCCTTTAATCTCACGAAAATCCCGTTCGAGAAAAATCTTTATCCTGTTTTGACTTCTGAGTACTTTGAGGACGAGAAGTTCATCGTCGACAGAAAAGAGAGCAATATCTACAACAAGTTTTGTAAGAGCGTGAAAATCAGAAGCTACCGTATGCTCCGAAAATCCTACATGGAGCGCCCTCTGTCGCTTGTTACTTATCACAAGGTAAAGCGCTGCGGTTTTTCTGATGTCAATATTTTTAACAAAATCCTTTTTGACAAAGTGCTTTCTTTTGTCTTTTATGATCTCTACATAGAAGCCCTTTGTTTTTTCTGCAAGAAATTTCTGAAGAAAAAGAACGAGCTGAGTCTTTTGAATGTCCTTAGAAAGTTTGCAGACGAGAAAGGCGGCATTCACATTCATTATGAAGTCCGTGACAGTCTTAATATGTTCCGTCTTTACTACCGATATGTTCCAAAGGAGCTGAAAACTGCCATTTTGAGCGAGGGTTTGACGACTTTCAATCACGATGCCTTGAGCGAAATCTCGTATAAGGTGAATCACAAGAACAGAAAGTTCTCTTACAGCAAAGCGCAAAAGAGTCTTGAGGACAAGATTGACGGCTATGAGTTTTGTCTTCCTGCTGACACGAACGAGCTTGTCAGTGTCGGCGTGGAGATGAGAAATTGTGTCGCGTCTTATGCTGATGATGTTCTCAGGAAGGAGTGTACGATTGTGTATGCAAAAAAGAACTCTAAGAAATGTCTTTGTCTTGAGATTAGGGGAAAAACTGTCTGTCAGGAGCGGGCAGTGAGAAACCAAAGACCTGACGGCGAGGAAGAGAAGGCGCTCATCTCTTATCACGCCAGACACTCTCTCGCCGTGGATTAAAAAAGAAATGGGGTTTTAGCGCTTGTCGTTAATGCCGAATGTCTTCCAATCGTTTTGTTCCACAGAAATCTTTACGAGCTTTTTTGCTTCTGCATACTCTGCTGAAAGAGTTTTGAGCTTGGCATCGATTTCTGCCGTCTGGGTTTTCAAGAGCGCCTTCAACTCTTCTTGTTTTGAGTTGAGGGCGTCGATTTCATCGCTAAGGGCGGTGAGGCTCTCTGCCTTTGCTTCGGTGAGTCCGACACGGGAAACGTTGTCTGTGCGCTTCTTTATGCCGTCTGCCATCACGCGGGCTTCAGATACCTGAATCGCAAGCGATTTCTTTGCTGCCATTAAGTATCCTCCTTAGGCATTAAAATCTTATTTATTGTGTGTCCGTTTTTTCGCTATGTCAATACGTTTTGTTTTTATGTTTTTCTCAGTAACTTTCACCTCGTCTGAATGAGTCTTGACGTGTAGGGCGCTTTTCTGCACCATTGTCATTCCTAACTTGTTTTGGAATCTATCAAAACAAATCAGATGCTGAAACGAGTTCAGCATGACAATAGTTTCTGGAGCAGACCTTTTCATCCTCTCTCCAAAAAAATTCTTTGCTCCAGATGAAGATTGCTTTTCTTCATCTGGAGATAGTGGTACTACACGTGGAGATAGTGGTGCTACACTTGAAGATTGAGTTTATAAAGATGAAAAGAGAGGAAAATGATGTGAAAAATGTGTGTTTTTATGTGAAAATGGTTAAAAATAAGGTTAAAATGAGTGATTTTCAGCAAAAAAGTTTTGATTTTTTTGAAAAAAGTTAAAAAAACGTATTTACTCAATGATTTTTCCAACATTATAATTGTACCTATAAACAGCAATGCTATTTTGTATGCTGGAGGAAAACGGTTATGGAAAAGGAAAAGATGAGGAAAAAGCACAGGCTTGTTGTGTTTTTTGTGCTGGCGATTGGTATTGGCATTGTTTTGCTCAATTCGTTGCAGAATATGCTTGTCACTTTTGTTGTCAGAGACGCTGTCGAGACGCTTTATACTGGAAATATCGACAAGATGGTTGTCAGCAATGCGGCGGTGATTTCCAACAAGATGGAGGGCTATCTTAACTCTCTCAATTATTATGTTTATAGCGATGTTGCTCAAAGTGAGGACACGGAGAGGATTCACAAGTGGCTGACAAAGCAGACTGGAAAGCGCAATCCTGACTTCAACTATATTGTTTATGGCTCTCCTGA
>CACYWZ010000154.1 GCA_902778325.1 uncultured Spirochaetaceae bacterium | reverse complement strand
TTGCTGTATTGAGCTGCTGTGAAATATTCTCCGTCGAGTTTATGTAAGAGCTCAAAAAATCAGAAGTCGCAAACTCTGTGACCGTGTCGCTGTCAAGGTCGATGACGTGAAGCGTGTAGTAAATGCTCGAAAGCGATTTAATAAGATTTAATTGCTTTTGCTCAATGTGGTTCTTTCGTTTTATTTCGTTGTCAAGAAGTTCTTTTTCTTTTGATTCGGTGATGTCGATGAAAATGCCAAGATAAATAAAAGGCGAGCCGTCAGGACGGCGCGAAACCTCTCCTGCATCACGAAACCATCTGTAGCCGCGGTCCTTTGTCAAAAGACGATATTGCGCGTCATAAATGCGCTTTCCGCTCTTGTCGTTAAGAGTTCCGAAAAACTCCCTTTTCACCATTTCAATATCGAGCGGGTGAATGAGGTCAAGCCAAGATTCAAGCACATTCGGGAAATCTGTCTCGTCTTTGTAGCCAATCATACGGCGGAACTCGTCGCTCCAAAAAACGTCCCCTTTTCCTTTCTCATCGTATTCGATTTTCCAGACACCAGAGGAAATGAGGTCGTGGACAATCGCCATGCACATGCGCTCTGTTTTCAGCGAGTTGAGCAACTTTTGCTCATGCTCAAAAATATTTGACAAATCCTTGTCCACATCCTGAACGGAAATAATTACGATTTGATTTTTGTCGCTGTAGTTTTTTGCTTTGACGATTTCCATCATCACCCACATATAAGTGTTGCCTGATTTTCGTCTGTAGCGAAGCCTCCATGCGTCATTGTGAGTTTTGAAAAACTCGCGAAGATAATCAATGTTTGTGTGCTTGAGATAATTTTCTTTGTCTGTTACGTGTATTCTGTTTGAATCTGCAAAACAAGAAAGACAGTTGATAGTTTTTTTGCCGCGCTTGCATTTTTCGCAAAAATCATCGTCGCTCGCTTTGATGATTTCGATTTCTTCAGTCGAGAGATTTATTTTTACAATTTTCAAAAAAGATTCTGAGAGTATTTCAAATGCTTCGGCGGCTTGTTTGTTCATATTTCTATTATTATATCAAACCGCTGTTTTTTCAACAGATTTTTTTCCTTGACCTTAAGGAGAGTTTCCTCGACATTAAGGAGAAGTTCCTCGATGTTAAGGAGAAGTTCCTTGACATTAAGGAGAGTTTCCTTGACGTTAAGGAGAGTTCCCTTGAGATTAAGGAAGAGTTCCTTGAGATTAAGGAGAGTTCCCTTGACCTTAAGGAAGAGTTCCTCGACATTAAGGAGGAGTTCCTTAACATCGAGGGAAAATCAGTCTGCCCAGAATGAATAGGCGTTCCCGCCGAGTTTTTTGCTGTTATAAAGATTTTTGTCTGCTCTTTTGTAAAGGTCGTCGAATGTGCGCTCAAGGCTCTTCGGCGTGAAAAACGAAGCGCCGAGGCTGACGTGGACTTCTTGTCCTTTGAGCTCTGGAATGCTGATTTGCGAGATAAAGTCGAACAAGCGCTCTATAACGGCTCTTCCGTCGTCTTCGTCCTGGATTCCGACCGCGTAAAACGCAAACTCGTCGC
This sequence comes from uncultured Spirochaetaceae bacterium, assembly GCA_902778325.1. GTDB lineage: Bacteria > Spirochaetota > Spirochaetia > Treponematales > Treponemataceae > Treponema_D. The sequence continues at coordinate 1,460 of CACYWZ010000154.1, read as the reverse complement.
CTCCGAGACGCATGAAAATGTCGTATTCGCGAAGTGCGTTGTTCATCGCGTTTGCGAGCGCTTTTATGACGCTGTCGCCTGCTTCGTGCCCGAATGTGTCGTTGACCGCCTTGAACTTGTCGGCGTCGAAAAGACAGAACATTCCGTATTTTTTGAGGACGATAAGCCTTTTTATTTCAGCCTCTCCGCTTCCGCGATTTCGGATTCCTGTTAGCGCGTCTGTTTCTGAAAGAAGGCGGAAGCGACCTGCGGCGAGCTCTGCATATTCGACTTTGAACTTCAGGCGCAAAAGAGCGTAAAGACCGATGCTGAAGATGAAAATAAGACCTGTGATTACGAAAAACTCTGTGTTCTTTGTGAAAACATTGATGATGGAATGTTCTTTGATATTGTAAACAAGCCATTTTGACTGCAATTTTGAAAGTGTTCCGTCGTCTTTTAGCTCGCGGAGGGCTGCATTAAGCTCGTTCCTCAGCTCAACGCGGTCTTCGCTGACGCCAAAGCCCATGTGGCTTTCCATGAGGTCGTAAACTTTTTCGATGTCAAAGATATTTTCGCGAGATGCGACCATTTTGAAGATTGATGTGCGTATGAGCGCATAATCGTTTTCGCCTTTTTCAACACTCATGAGCTCATTTAGCGGGTTGTTGTAAATGAGGGCGAAGCTGTTCAGGTTGTAAAGGTCGTAAGGCGCGCTTTCTGTGCTTGCGGCGATTTTCTTTCCGCGAAACTCAAGAATATTGTTGATTTTCTCTTTTCCCACGGCGATAAAAGAGTCCTCGCTTGCAGCATCAGAGGCGATAATTCCTTCTTCTGTGTTTTGCGAAAGCACTTCAAGCCCCAAAAGCACGTCTGCTCTTTTTTCGGTGAGATAGAACTTCGCTTTTGATTCTGTTGCAAGTTTGAACTCTACGTTGAAGCCTTGTCTGTTCGCGATTTCTGCGATTAGTTCAGGAAAGAAACCTGAAACCATTCCTTCATCGGTCAAAAAACAATATGGCTCAAAGTCCTCCCGCCCTGTGATTGTGAGAGTGCGCTCAAATGTGTTTTGCGGCTGAATTGCAGGCGCGACTTTTTTTCGCGGGGACGAGAACTCGTGAAGGACGAAAACGCTTTGAAGCGATACCATAAGAATGGCGCTTGTTGCTGCGACAAGCAATTCTGCACGGACTGCGTCTTTTAGTGTCGGATTGTTTTTCTCTTCCGCCTCGCTGTTCTTCTGAATCAAAAGATAGCGCTGGATTTTTGCGAAAACCACAATGAGAGTTATAGCGATAAAGATTATGTAAAGCGCAAGAAGCGTGATGTGGAGATTCCCGTATTTAGACGGAAAGACCTCTGCTCGCGGAACAGACACGACAAGCATCATGTCATTTTTGAGCCTGACTTGCTTTTCGATATTATTTTTTGCGCTCTTTCTTGTGAAGGCAATTGGCTCGCCGTTCTTTGCGGCAAGATAT
>CACYWZ010000153.1 GCA_902778325.1 uncultured Spirochaetaceae bacterium | reverse complement strand
AGATGCTAAAAAAACTCAGCATGGCAAAAGTTTGAAAAAATATGATATACTTTTTTCAAAATGCAAAAGGTTTTATTGTCACTGATAATTTTTCTTTTCATCCCAATTTCTCTTTTTTCGCTCTCGCTTTTTGAGATGCTCGAAAATGACGGATTTTCACCGAGTGAGCAAAATCTTGTCGCATCCGGAGGGGAATATTTTCCGAAAAACATTATCGTTGACTTTCCATCAGAAAGCGAAGAGGAGTCTTCGGTTCTGATTATTGACATCGAGAAACAAAACGCTCAGGACTTTTATGAGAATGGAACAAAAAAACTTCTTCTTGCGCTTTCTTCAAAGGAGCGAAAAAGGAATGTCAAGGTGCTTTTCTCGGCGAACGACAAAGAGCCGCCGATTTCGAAGATGAGCGCAAACTATTCGCAATGCGGCACAAGTGCTTTTATTTCGCAAATCGAAAATTCCAGAAAAAGCAGCGCTGTTATTCTTGATTTCGGGAAAGAAAACAACCTTGTTGCAGGCTCAAACAAAAAAATTGCGCCTTTTTTTCTTGTGAAAAATCTCGAAAGCGCCTTTTCGTCCTCAGAGCTCAAACTGCGCTTTCCGCACTTGTTTTTTCCTGCGTATCGCTTGAACTTGACAAAAAACAATGAGCGTCTTTCGCTTTTTTTGTCCGCTGACATTCCGTGCGTTTTTCTCACGATGAAAGATGCAGATGCGGAGATTGAGGCGATTTCAAACTTTTGTGCGACGAAAAACGATTTTGAGAGCGAGTGGGAAAATCACTACATTTTTTTGGGAAGCGGAAAAAAGCATTTTTGGATTGGCGAGAAAGTGTTTTCAAATCTTCTCATTTCGATTATTGCCATTTCGCTTTTCTTGCTCTGCGAAGTTTCTTTTTTGTTCGGCAATGACAGTCTGAAGCGAAGAACGGCATTTTTCCGCACTTTTGCATTTATCCCCGTGACGATAATTCTTACGCTTGTTTCTCTTGAAGCAGGTCAATTTCTTGTTGAAAAAATCGTCTCGAAAACTCCTCTTTCGATTCCTATGATGTTCGGGATAAAAATTCTTTCGTCGTTCATCATAGTTTCTGTGTTTTATATTTTTCAGTCGCGTCTTTTCATTGTTCCATTTTCTGAAAAATCATTCCCGTATTTGATTGATACTGTTGAAATCATCAACATTTGTATTTTTTCTTCGTTCGATATTTCGTTTGTTCTTCTTTTCGGGCTTGAATATGTTCTCACCTTCATTTCAAGAACGCTTCGCTCTATTGCGCCTCTCGCCTTCAGCATTATTCTTATGATGCTGCCTTTTGTGCCTTACGCATTTGAGGGTCTGCTTTTCATCGAAAGCGACAATTTGCGCTCGATTGTGCTTTGCTCACATTTTGTGAATCTTATTTTTTGCATGATGCTTTTGCCCTTCGAGTTTATGTGGGTTCGAATCCTAATCAGAAAGAAGCGCATCATTCTTCGATACGCTTTCGTCTTCTTGATTTTCTCGTCCGCAATAATTTTTTCAATTGCTCTTGCAATTCAAAAGTTCCAGCCGAAAAAAATCGAAGAAAAAGACGAGTCAACAGAAATGTTTTCGCTTGTTGAATCAAACGAGAGCGAATATGTGAGCGCCCAAATAAGCGAAACGCAATTCTTGGGCATGTACACAAAGCATCTGCATCTTGAATCAAAGGCACAAGTGCTTCGCTACGAGATTTCTGCAAACTCTATCGAAGGCTCTCCTGTTTATGACTGCTCTTTTGATTTTGAGCTGAAGCACAACGCGCACACGGCTATTTTTCTTTTGCCGGACAATCCGTCGACGTCTTTCACGCTAGATTATTCTTCTGACAACAGAGAAAGCGCCGTGATTACGATAATCGCATGGCTAAAAACAGGAGAGAGAACAATAACAAAGGAGACGCTAAAACTTTCAACGAACGAAAATACAAGCGCACAAAACGGAGATACTGTATGAGCGGAGTTTTTCTTCACGTTGACATGGACGCCTTTTTTGCCTCTGTCGAACAACTGGATAATCCTCAATACAGAAATCGCCCCGTAGTTGTCGGCGGGCTTCCAGAAAAAGAGCGAAGTGTTGTGTCCACAGCCTCTTATGAGGCGAGGGCTTTTGGTGTTCATTCTGCAATGCCAAGCGCAAGAGCAAAACGGCTTTGCCCGAATGCAATTTTTCTTCGTCCGCGAATGGAGCGCTATCGAGAAAAATCCCGCGAAATCATGCGCATTCTCGAAAACTATTCGCCAGACGTAGTTCAGATGTCGATTGATGAAGCGCTCGTTGATTTGACGGGAACAGAAAAACTTTTTGGCGCTCCTGAAAAAGTTGCGCTCAGAATAAAAAACGAAATCCACGAAAAAACAGGGCTTACGGTCAGCATCGGACTTGCTTCAACTCGCTACATTGCAAAGATTGCCTCTGGAATGCGAAAGCCGAACGGGCTTTTTGTTGTTCCGCGCGGAAAAGAAGAGGCGTTTATGCTTTCGCTTCCGCTTGAAAAACTTTGGGGAGTCGGCTCAAAGACGCTCGCAAAAATAAAAAACGCTGGTTTCTCATCAGTTGCCTCGCTCAATGCAGTAAGCCTTGAGATTTTAAAAGCCAATTTCGGGAAGGCAGGCGGACAATTCTTGTTCAACGCTGTTCACGCCATCGAGGACAAAAATCTTGCAAAAGAGGCACAAAGCCATTCCATAAGCTCTGAGCGCACGTTTGAAAAAGACTTGAGCGATAAAGACGCAATCGAGTCTCGCCTTTTGGAAATAGCGCAGGACGTGATGTTCCGCCTTTACGACGCCGGAAAAACAGGAAAAACAGTAAGCGTGAAAATTCGCTTTGACGATTTTTCGACAGTTTCAGTCCAAAACACACAAGAAAGCGTAGTTTCTTCGACCGATGACCTTTTCGACCGCGCAAAAATGCTGCTAAAAAGCAAATTGCGCGACGACAAGAAAATCCGCCTTCTTGGAATCTGCGTTCAAAACGTCGAAGACGAAGGAAAAGC
>CACYWZ010000152.1:3231-4395 GCA_902778325.1 uncultured Spirochaetaceae bacterium | reverse complement strand
CTGTCTGCCGCGTAAAAGGAGTGAGAAAAGAGTTTCAAAAACTTGATACCGTGATTCGTGAGCGCGTGCCGTCTGGATTTTCCAGAAGAAAAAGCGCTCATCGTTTTGCGCCTCGCTTTGACTTTTCTTCGCTTTCGTGCCGAAAACACATACGAGAAGATGTTGCGCTTTTGAGTCTTGGTACTCTTGGTGGCGGAAATCATTTCATCGAGCTTGACTTTGATGAAGAAAGCTCTGATTTTTATCTCGCAGTGCATTCAGGAAGCCGCCATCTCGGAAGCGAAATCACAGAATACTATATGAGAGCAAGCGCGGCCGCTCTAAAAGAGAAGGGCGAAGTTGTGCCTTTTGAACTAACTTATCTTTGTGGCGATATGAAAGAGCGATACCTTTCGGACGTGAAAGCTGCTTGTGATTTTGCCTCTTTGAACCGTGAAATCATGATTGACGAGATTGCGAAAGCGATGAAGTGGAAAATCGACGAAATGTTTTCGAGCGTTCACAATTACGCGGATTTTTCTTTTGATTGCCCGATTTTGCGAAAAGGCGCAATTTCGGCGAAGGCTGGCGAGCGCGTGATAATCCCTGTGAATATGAAAGAGGGTATTATTATTGGAGAGGGAAAAGGAAAGACTGATTGGAACTTTTCTGCCCCTCACGGCTCAGGGCGCATTTTGAAAAGAGAGGACGTTAAAAAGCGCTTTACAGTTTCGTCTTTTAAGAGCGAAATGAAAGGCATTTGGGCTTCTTGCGTCGGGAAATCCACTCTTGATGAAGCTCCTTTTGCATATCGAAGTCTTTGTGAAATACAAAGCGCGATTGGCGAAAGCGTTGATGTCAAAAAGATAATCCGCCCTGTCTATTCGTTCAAGGCAGGAGGTGAAGAATGAAAGAAAGAGAGAAAACTCGTTTTTTGCTCACCTCTGGGCGAGGGCCTGTTGAATGTGAGCGGGCTGTGTATCTTTTCCTTGAAGCGCTTAAAAAAGAGTTTTCGGATTTGAATGTGCTATCTTTTTCGGGCGGAAAAAAGCCTTTTTGCTATTCGTCTGCGCTTTGTGAAACTTCTGAGGATATTGCTTCTTGTTTTGGGTTGGATATTTCGTTTGAAAGCAAAAAAGACAAAAGTGCAAGCATCGAATGGATTTGCAAAAGTCCATACAGAGC
>CACYWZ010000152.1:0-3138 GCA_902778325.1 uncultured Spirochaetaceae bacterium | reverse complement strand
AGATATACGCTTTGAGCATTTTCGCTCAGGCGGAAATGGCGGTCAGAATGTCAACAAAGTTGAAACAGCCGTCCGCCTTGTCCATATCCCGACAGGAATAACAGCGCAATCAAGCGATGAGAGAAGCCAAAGCGAAAACCGTCGCATTGCACTTTCCCGATTGAAAGAAAAACTTTCTGCGCTGAAAAAGAGCGCAGAGGCTCAAAGCGAAAAATGCGAATGGAAAAATCACACGTCAATTGTTCGTGGAAATCCCGTTCGCATTTATGAAGGCGAAAACTTCAAGCGCCGTCTTTGACATTTTTCAGCGCTTAAAAACAAAAAAATCTAGCGCGGAAGATTTACGTCTATCCACTTTGAGCGGTCGGCAGTTTCGGCAAGCATTTTTCCGAGCGAAAGACCGCGCGAAGTGGTTTCGGCTGTAAGATAAAAATCGCTCGTCGCACCTTGCATCTTAAATCCTGCATCTTTCAGGTTCACGCCTGCAATCATATGAGCGTATTCTCTTGAAACAAAAATTGTTGAAGGAATTGCCGCCTGATTCAAAATCGCTGCAAGAATGACGCTTCTGCTGTCGCAGTCGTTTTTCTTTGTTTGAATCGCCCTCGTCGCGCCCGTGTAATCAGAGCCTGTCTCTTCGTGTTCATAGTCAAAATATTGCACCCAGTTCAAAATCGATTTTGCAAACTGAGTGTCATTTTCGTAAAGCGCTGTTGCAATGTCGAAGGCTGAGCGCTGAAGATAAAAATACGCAACACGATACAATTGCTGATAATAGCGAATCCAAGCCTCCTTCCACCTCGGAGACGACACAAAGCTCTTCATAATCTCAAACTCCCTGTCAATCACATATTGCTCCGCCTTTTCAGCATTTTCATCGATTGCTGTGTTTATTTTTTTGCCCTCGATTTCAAGAGCGATTTCTTTTTCTTCCCCCTTTGGATAAAGAAGAGACGTTACAATGCCAGCGCAAAACTTTCCGCCTCTGTCAACACTTATCGAATCCACGATTGAATCGCAAATCGCCTCCGAAATCGCTGTTTTCTCGCCAAAGCAAATGACAATGAGAATGTCTTTTGTTCCGTTCATCGGAATTGCGGCTGCACGTCCCGTTTTTGCAGCGTTGTTCATAACAATAGAAAACGACTTTGTTATCGCGCAATTCTTGTAATCCCAAAATATGTTTTTGACGCTTGCCCTTGCTTTCAGTTTCTCAATCGATGAAGAAAGCGCTTGCTGAGCGCTCTTGTATTCACTTGACTCCCGAATGACGCAATAAGTGAGCGCTGATGATGAAAAAAACATAAAGCCCTTTCCGTCGTCGTCAGTGTCGATTAACTCAAAGCCTTCGGGAATATCGATTTCATAATTTTGAGCAAAAACCTTTATAGAAGAAAAAGTGAAAAAAACAAAAAAGAAGAATGAAAAAAGCCGTCTTGTCATAATTTATCTCCTTGCTATATTATTTTCGGTATGGAAATCAGCGTAGTATACGAAAACAGCGAAATCTGCATAATCAACAAGCCGCAAGGACTTTCTGTCCAGGGCGGAGAGGGCGTCTCAAAAAGCGTCGACAATCTGCTTTGTGAGCAGCTAGGACAAAAAATCTATCTTGTCCATCGTCTCGACAAAGAGACCTCAGGGCTTTTGATAACAGCGAAATCAAAAGAAGCCGCATCAAAATGGACATCTCTCATTGCGGGAAAACACATAAAAAAAGAATATTGCGCCATCTGCTTCGGCACTCCCGTCATAAACGGAAAAAAAGCGATGTCCGGAACAATTTCGGGAACACTTTTGCAGCGCGGAGAAGAAAAATCTGCCGTAACACATTTCACCGTTGAAAAGACAGCCGTCGCAAAAGGCGAGGACTCAAGCGAGCTCGAATTGTCTTTCTTGCGCCTCACGCTCGGAACAGGGCGAATGCACCAGCTTCGCATTCAGCTCGCCTCCGTCGGTTCTCCGATTGCGGGCGACGACAAGCACGGGGACTTCAAGAAGAACCGACTCGCAAAAAAACTTTGCTCGATAAAGCGCCTCTGCCTTTGCGCCTGCCGCCTCACAAGCGACGACCCATCTCTTTTCCCGGAGAATAGCGAGGGCTTTTCAATCGACCTCCCTGAGCATATCGCAATCGTAAAAGAAAAATTTTTCTCCAACTGACCAATAGGAATGACATTGTGCGCGTGCGCGAAATGCGTGTCATACTTCGGCTTCGCTCAGCATCCGCGCCTTGTTTTCTGAGCGAAGTCGAAGCAAATATTGCATTAAAATTGCCTCGCTGGAAAAATTCCGCGCCTCGAACAGACAAAATTTCGTCCGCTGAGTGTCAGGGAAGCTTCTAACAGACAAAATTTCGTCCGCTGAGCCTCAGGCTTCAATGTACATTTAAGACATTGCTCCGCTGGCGTCCAGTCTTAAAAATACATTTTGTACTTTTAAGACAATTGTGACAGCGATGAAACGACAAAGAAAAATATGTCAGCCGTGTTAATTTTGGAGATTTTAGAATTAGTGCGAGGTTTCGGCGTCTGAGATATAGTCAAAACGTTATATTTCTTTGTGTTGACAAGAAAATGATTATATGTTACATTCTGATTATCTGATACTACTTCTTGAGGGGGCTCGTGTTACGAGTCCTTTTTTGTTGAAAGGTTGAAATTTTGGAATACACTTCATTGGAAAACACCCCGCATTATAAGGAATGTGCGGCACTTACATCAGAACTTGGGTATGTGCTTGTGGAACTTCGCGAAGTGCCTCAGCACAAGGCTGTTCATGTGCTCGTGGTGATTTCGGCTAAAGATGCTTCGAGTCAAATTGGCGTCAATGATTGCGCGAAGATACACCGGGCGCTTCTTCCTCGTTTAGAGGTTCTTCTTGAAACTGATAATATTTACATGGAAGTTACCTCTCCGGGAATGGAGAGAAATATAAAAAATGCCGCCGAGTTTGCGCTGTTTTTGGGGCGCGAGGTTCGTGTGTGGGACAAAACTGTCACGGACTGGGTTGGCGGAAAAATCGTTTCGTCGGACAGCGAGAGCGTCAGTCTTGAGTGCGGCGGGAACGAAATAAAAAAGATAATGTTTACAGATATTGCTAAGGCAAAATTTATACATTTGTAGGAGCTGGGGTATG
>CACYWZ010000151.1 GCA_902778325.1 uncultured Spirochaetaceae bacterium | reverse complement strand
GATACGGTTAAAGAAACTGAGACGGAGCCTTCTTCCATCGCGGTTAAAAATACACCTATGGATTTTTCAGGATAATGATCATTATTTGTTGATATTAAAGATAGCGTTTCACACTCTTCGCAATTTTGATCTATTTCTTCTTTGGTATTATTACTAGCATCTTTCTGATATAATTCTTTTCGCATAAAATATTTTATTTTCGCGACCATAGTATTATCTATTTTCCAATTAAATTTAAATGGACCAGTACCGTATGTGAATACTTCGTTACCTTTTTTCAGATAATGTTTCAACACATTTCGTGTGTCAAGCATTTTGTTTACAAGCAAGCCGTCTTCTCGAATCTGGTCTATGCAAATTGCTCTACACTCCCCGCTTCTTAATCCTGTGCTTGCTATAAGTCTGAACATAACACCAAAAACAAGCCCGTAACTGTGAACTTTATTATCAATCCCGACATATTGCATTATACGCTTTTTTTCCCATACTTTTGTTAATTCGTCAATATTATCGGGAAACATTTTTGAAAGTTCTTGTAGCGTAAAAATATCTTTTTTATGTGAATTAGATGAGAACTTTTCTATATCAAGAATATTTTTGGAGATTTTCAACCGCTTGCACTCTTTCACAAGTTCTTTTATTACAGATAAAAGAGCATTTCGATAAGAATTAGAATAATCAAGAGAAATTAAAAAATTCTCGATTTCAGATTCTTCTATTGAATCGGGTATCCTGTCGCCGAACTTTTCAAGAAAAATCTTCATCAATATTCTTTTCTGTGCAATTGTCTGTGGTAATAGATTGACTCCGCGAGCCGCTTGCAACTGCAAATAAACAGAATTGTCATCATACAAAGTCTGTCCAATATCACGCAAACGCATTTTTTGAGCTTCAGCTTTTACCGTTGCTTCCTGTTTGTCTTTTTCCGCAAGTTGTGCAATGAACGCTTCGGCTTCTCGTTTCAAAAGACACGGCTTTCCGTGTTGCCCACAAGATTTTTTGACTTGTTTTCCATTTTCGTCATAGAACCAATAATACCAGCGGGTTTCTTTTTTACCGTTTTTGTTTTCTACAACTCGTTTGAATAAATGTCGCTCCATAAATTCACTCCTAAAAGGAGATTTCGGCGTTGTGTGAAAAATTCTTTATTCTCTTTTTATTCTCTTTTTCAACAAAGAGCAACTCTTTACTTATTCAAATATATATAATACAATAAAATATTCAGAAAACATTTTTTCTAAAATCGTCAAAATAACGATTTTGCAAATTCATCAAAACACGCTTCGTTATTTTAACGATTGTAATCTGAAACACTTTCCTTAAATGTTTATGATAACGATTTAAGACTATTCGGATTTCTCAAATCGTTATTTTAACGAAAGCCCACTTTTTCAAATTTCAAAAATCGTTACCATAACGATTGCCATTTTTCCATTTGGCAAGAATCGTTACGATAACGAAAGCAGTCAAAAAAAGTTGCTTGGCTTATTTAAAAGACACTCTGTTTTATTTAAAGAGCTTTTTGATTTGCTTGGCGTAAATCTTGTCGATTTTGTGGCGGAGAAGCTCTTTCTTTGCGCTGATTTCCTCGCCCTCGCGGAACGATTCAGGAAGCAAGCAGAAGCGGAAGACGCGCTCGCAGGTTCTGAAGCCCGCCTCAGGCGTTATGTACTTGTCGATTTCGCTTCTAAACAGCGTCTGAATCTCCGTTGTTTCAAGAAGCGACTCGTAAGTGTCGTAAACAATGCCGTTTTCTTCGGCGTAATTCAGCAAAAGTGCTTTGTCCGGAACGATGAGAGCCGCGATAAACTTCTGGTCTTGACCGAGGGCAACAACGCTTTCGACAAAATTGCTCGCTTTAATCGCGCTTTCCAGAAGAACAGGCTCGATGTTCTCTCCGCCTTGCAAAACGATTGTGTCTTTCGCGCGCCCTGTGATTTTGATTTCGTTGTCAAAGCTCATCATTCCAAGGTCGCCCGTGTTGAGCCAGCCGTCTTTGTCGATTGTCGCCTCCGTGAGGTCTGGGCGGTTGAAATAGCCTTTCATCGTCTGCCGTCCGCGCACCATAATCATACCGCGCTTTCCTGGCGGGAGTGCGTCCATCGAAACGATTTTGCCGTCTTTTTCTTCCACAATGCGCATTTCCATCGTCGGAAAGACTTCGCCGACACAGCCGTAGCAAGGGCGGTGCGAGTTTCTGACGGAAAGGACTGGCGCAGTTTCGGTCATTCCGTAGCCTTCAAGAAGATTAAAGCCGATTGCGTGATAGAACGAGTCGATGTCAGAAGGAAGCGTGCCGCCGCCGCTAATCGCCGCAATCATCTTGCCGCCGAGCTTTTTGCGCAATTGACGGAAAACGACGAGGTCTGCAAGAAGATTTGGAAGCCAAAGCAAGATGAAAGGAACAATGCCTTTTGCCACGTCGAAAATCTTTGGATAGTTTCTGAAGCGACAAACAAGCCCGCGAACGTGATTTTTCGCCCAACTGTACTGCTTTCCGATAGAAATCGCGATGTTGTAGCTCATCAAACTAAAGCCGCCCTTCTTTTTCACTTCGCGATAGAACGCACGCGCAAAGCTCTCCCACAATCGCGGAACGGCGCACATCCATTCTGGGTGGATTTCAGCCATATCGCCAAGCATAACAGGCGCGACAGGCTTTGAATACGCGTATCCTGAGTTCAAGCCCATAATCATATACACGAACGCTCGCTCAAAGCTGTGCCACACAGGAAGAACCGAAAGCCAAAGCTGTCCCTGTCGCGCATCTGGAAGCACTTGTCTGGCACATTCCACCTGCGCCATATAGTTGTCGTGAGTGAGCATAACGCCCTTTGGAGTGCCTGTCGTGCCGCTCGTGAAAATCACGGTTGCGATTTCGTCTTTGTCAGTCGCGTCGATTTCCGCCTCAATCGCCTCTTTCTCGCTTCTTGAGGCACTTGCGCCTTTGTCCTCGAACTCGCTGAACAAATGCACTTTTATGCCCAAAGAATGAGCCTTCACGTCGGTTTCTTGGCTCGGCGGGTCAAAAAGAATGACATCGGTCAGCGTCGGAACTTCTTCGCGCTTTTCAAGCACTTTTTCGAGCTGCTTTCCGTTTTCAAAAAAGCCCACTTTGCAGCCCACAAAGTTGATGATGAA
>CACYWZ010000150.1 GCA_902778325.1 uncultured Spirochaetaceae bacterium | reverse complement strand
AAGCAAATAATATTGCAAATGTGAATGGAGTTATTTCAGTCTCTCCAGAAGTTCAAGGAATTGCGCTTGCTGCTGGCAACGGTGGGCGAACAGGTGTTACAATTCGAGCTGTTAGAAAAGATATTTTTCAAGTTAATGATGATTATAAGACACTTTTTTCTGTTGTTGATTCTGTTGGCAAAGATGCTTTTTTTTCAGATGAAAAATCTGCGATTATTGGCTCTAGACTTGCTTCAATTTTGAATTTAAAAGCAGGGGATAGCATGCGTCTTATTTCTTCTCGAACTCTTTCTTCAGGAAAAATAGTTCCTCGTGTGCAAAATTTTTTTGTAAGTTCGATTGTTTCTTGTGGTTATCAAGAACTTGATGCTTTATGGGTTTTTATTCCTATTGAAGCAGGTTTTTCACTTTTGGATTTGCCTCTTTCGAAAACTGTTATTGGTGTTAAAACGGAAAATGCGTTTTCGGCTGATTTGAAAAGAATTGCACAAAACTTGAAAAAAAATGTTTCTGCGAATGCAGCCGTTTATAGTTGGTCTGAGTTGAATGCAGCACAGTATGAAAATTTTGCTTCGACGAAATTGCTTTTAATGGTTATAATGTTGCTAGTTGTGCTTGTTGCGTCGGTAAATATAAGTTCTGCACTTATTATGCTTGTTATGGAAAGACGTCGTGAAATTGCAATTTTAAAGAGTTTAGGAGGCTCTTCTCAGGGAATTTCTTTGTCATTTTTGATACTTGGTGCTTTATGCGGAGTCGGAGGTGTGCTTTTGGGAATTCCAACAGGTCTTTTATGTGCTGTTAATTGTAATTCGTTGATAAAAGTTGTGGAAAAACTTCTAAACACTTTTTCTAGATTCATATATCTTTTAAGAGGTGCTGAGTCGTATACAGGAATAAGACTTCTTGACCCTGCGTACTATTTACAAAATATTCCGCTTGTGATTCCACTGACAGAACTTCTTGGAATTGGATGTGGAACACTTTTGCTTTCACTTTTGGCTTCTGCAATTCCTGCTGTGAAGGCAGGGCAGGAGAAACCAATAAATACTTTGAGGAAAATCTAATATGCTTTGTGATATTTGCCATGAAAACGAAGCGACAATTGAAATAAAAAAATCTGATTCTTTAGGAAAGACTTTTTATGTTAGGCTCTGTCCTTCGTGTGCTGCTTCTAGTGGAATTTCGCCTGAAAATAAAGATTTGGCATCATCAATTGTACGTTTGGTAAAGAAAATGTCTGTTAAAAAAACAGAAGAAGATAATAAATGTTGTCCTGTCTGCGGTCAGAAATTGAGTGTATTAAAAACTTCATTTCGCGCTGGTTGTCCAGAATGTTATGCTATTTTTGGGGACGAAATTCGTGCTATTATGAAATCCCAGGGGGTAAATGCATCTTATACAGGTTCTCTTCCAAATCGACTTTCTTCTTTTAAGTCTTCTTTGACAGATAGATTGGCTATTCAGGCAAAGTTATTAAAAGCTGTTGAATGTGAGGAATATGAGAAGGCTGCTATTTATCGAGATTATTTGCGTTCTCTTGAGAAAAAAGCTGTCTTTGAAGCTGATTCAGAAACGGAGAGCGTGGAGGAAAACGAACTTTGAGTGTTGTAAAAAATGATGGCGCATGGTATTTTTCTAACGGCTCTGATAGTGATGTGATTTTATCTAGCAGAGTTCGTTTAGCGCGTAATCTTGCAAATTTTCCTTTTCGCGGGCGAATGAGGGGAGATGACAGAGAACGTGTGAAAGCAATTTTGTTTGATGCTTTTTCCCATTTTCAAGATGCAGAATTGTATCATGCACTTGGTGTAAAAGATATGGATTTGCTCGGCATAAGGATAATGGAAGAAAGAGGAATCCTTTCTGATAATCGAACAAATGGAGAAGGTCTTGTTGTTCGTGCTGATGGAAAAGCTGCTTGTGTTGTGAATTGTGAAGACCATGCAAGAATTTCTGCGTTTTCATCGGGTTTGGATTTTGAGTCTTGTGAACGACTTTGTGAAGAGATTGATGGCAGATTGCAAGATGTTGTGCAATTTGCAGCAAGTTATGATTTTGGATATCTTACATCATCAATTTTTGATTCTGGAAGTGGAATGAAAACAAGTGCAAGAATTCATATTCCGTCACTTGAATTTTTGAAAGAAGATAATTCTGTATTTGAGTTGGCTTCAAAAAGTGGATACAAAATTTTACCGTGCTATGATATTGGATATAAAATGACTATCGGTTCGTATTATCAAGTCTCAAGTATCACTGGAGCAGAAGGAAATCAGATTGACCAATTGGCTTCAATTTCTGCATTGTGCCACAGAATTTGTGCGCTTGAGCGAAAAGCTCGTGAAACTGTGAAAGAAAAATATCCTACGATTCTACGAAACGTTATTTACAAAGCATTTGCACTTTCTCGCTATAGTTCTGTGCTTTCTCTTCGAGAGGCAATTGAAACAATATCTGGTGTAAAATGGGGCGTTGATACAGGAATTGTGAGTGGAATAAGTGAAGCAGAGCTTTTTGCGCTTTTATATAAAATTCAACCTGCACATTTGGAGTTTGTGTTAAAAAATAGTCGCTTATCATTTGAAAATGATATTGAGTCTGATATAAAATATAAAATTGGTCGGCTTAGGTCTCTTATGCTTCAAGAAGCGTTTGTAAAGTTGGAAATAAAGGAGTGATTATGTTTCAGTTGTCGCCTAGAGCAAAACATCTTGTTACGGTTCTTGCAAAAAAAGAGCAACAGCAGAGTGGAAGTCCAGTTCTTTTACCAGAGCATGTTCTTATTGCACTTGTCAAAAGTGCTGATGGATTAGGATATGATGTTTTGCGAAATCTTAATGTGAATGTGCTGACTTTTCAGGTTGCACTTGAACAAAGTTCGATGACTCCTTCTGATTCTGTTTCTGATATTCCTGATACATCTCTTTCTACATGTCTAACTGGATTATAATAATCTTGAGGTGTTAATTCTATATCTTCTATTGTAGAAATAATATTTGCTATACTTAATTTTTGTTCTATTGTTTCCTTTGAAAAACAACTATTGTTATTTTCAGTTGTGTTTACACATCTTTGATAATTCAATTTAATATAAGAAAATCTTTCCATAGTATAATATCCTTCTAAAACAAAATCTGATTTTT
>CACYWZ010000149.1 GCA_902778325.1 uncultured Spirochaetaceae bacterium | reverse complement strand
GCGCGTAAAAGATGACGACTCGGTTTATCTTTTGGGCGATGTGGGAGATGAGGCTTTTTTGAAAGACTTGAGCGGAAAAAAGTTCCTTGTGAAAGGCAATCATGACACAAAATCGAACGAACATTACAGGCGCGCGGGATTCCTTGAGGTTTACGATTTGCCCGTGATTTTCCAAGGCTTTTGGCTTCTTTCGCATGAGCCGCTTTATGTGTGTCAGAATATGCCCTACGCCAACATTTTCGGTCACGTTCACGCAAACCCAATTTACAAGGATTTTAGCGAGCAGAGTTTTTGTGTGAGCGTGGAGCGGATAAATTACACGCCAGTTTCATTCGACGAGATAAAGCGCGTTATTGCGGAGGAGAAAACAAAATGAAAGCAAATAAGAGGTGTTTTTTGATGGATAATTCATTTTTCAAAGAAGAAGTTGAATGTTGGGGAAGAAAATTTGAAATCGATGTTTCTTTGACTTGTTATGAAGGCGAAAAAGTTCTTGATTCTCAAATTCGGACATTTCAAAATATAAAAGGAAAACTGAATGAATTGTATGATATATGTAAGATAAAAATCTATGAGTATGTGAAAATAGATGAATTAAGGGAATTGTTTCCAAACAATGAAATCCCAGAAAATATCTTCAAATTCATAATACCGAAGGCAATAATTGTTACACGTCATACGGATGTCGATTATTTTGGCTTTCTTTTTTATTTTAAGTATGACAGAGAAAACGATATGTGCGTCTCTTTTAAGGATTATGAATTTTATCAGATTGGTCCAGAATATATTATTTTGTAACCATACATAAATAAATCCATACAAATACTAGCGCTCTTTGACATAAACTCAAGGGAAGTATGGAATTCTTGAGTGTCTATCAGAGTACATTCAAACGTGTGTATTCTGACAGGCAAAAAATCTGAATAAAACTCGACGGCGGACTAAAAGACGGCGTGGAGCGGATAAATTACACACCAGTTTCATTCGACGAGATAAAACGCGTTATTGCGGAGGAGAAAAGTAAATGAAAAAACTAATTTCCTTGCTCTTTTTTTTGACATTCAATCTTTTTCTTTTTGCAGAAAGCCCGTTGGAATCTTTTAAGAAGAATTATGCCAGTTCTGTTCAAGCGTCCAAAATCGAAAGCATAGGAGCAGTGGGAGAGATTTCCTTGTTCATAATCGTGAGCGAAGAAGACTGGTGGGAACAAGCCGTCTTTTTCAATTCAAAAACGAACGAGATAAAAGAAATCCCAGAAATTGGGGAGCAGGCAATTCTTTCTGCAAAAATCGTCAGAACCAGGAAAAATTCATTCTTTGAGATTGTCGGACTCACACACACAGGACTTGGAAACATCTATCTTTTTGACTCATGCGGAAAGTGCTTTTTCTCCTACGACTTTGTTGATCGCAATCTTGAAGCCGAGGAATATCCAGATTACGCCAAAGTCCCGTGCTTGCGAGAAAGCGTAAGGAACAAGATGCTCGGTCTTTCTGATGATTATTTTGAAGGGTACAGCAAAGTCTTTGAAAACGACACGCTGAACATCGACTATTCAAAATATGACGCGGGAATCTTGCGGATTTTCGGGCTCTGCAACTATGTCGGGCATAATTTTGAAGATGACAGGTCAAAAGTTTTTGGCTCTGAAAAGGTTGAAAGGGAGTTTTCGTTTTCTGAGGGCGACTGGGTTTTAACGCGCTCAAAAGGTAGACTGGGGAATGTGCCGTACCTTGAAACAAACAAGATTTACAATCTTTGGGATTATTGAGCGGAGTCCAAGCACAGATTCCGAAATAAATTCACCAATGACAAAAGATTTTTGCGGAGGAGAAAATATGATATCGGCAAAATATAATGTGAATCTGACAGGGAAAATGCACTTTATATCTTGCCGATAGTATGCTACAATTTTGCCGATGACGTATATTTTAGTGGAAGAAGCCGCAAAACTTTGGCAGATGAGCGAGCGAAGTGTAAGAAATTATTGCACGCAGGGAAGAATTAAGGGCGCATTGCTTGATGGCAAAACATGGAAAATTCCTTTTGACGCACAAAAGCCGCATAGAAAAGTCAGACATTCCGTCAAACAGGAAAGTCTTTTGGAAATCTTGAAGCGCGAAAAAGAAGCGGCTCTCAAAGGCGGAATCTATCACAAAATCCAAGTTGAGCTAACCTACAATTCAAATCACATTGAAGGCTCAAAACTCACCCAGGAGCAAACAAGATTTATCTTTGAAACAAAAACGATTGGCATTAGCGACACTGCTGTAAAAGTTGATGACATTGTTGAAACCGTGAATCATTTTCGTTGCGTTGACCTTGTGATTGAAGGCGCAAATACGAAGCTTTCTGAAAGTTTTATCAAGCAGTTGCATTTTATTTTGAAATCAGGTACGAGCGACAGTCAAAAATCGTGGTTCAAGGTTGGAGATTACAAAATGATTGAAAACCAAGTTAGTGGCGAGGAAACAACAAAGCCTATCAATGTTGCAAAAGAAATCAAAGCTCTTCTTGCCGAATACAATTCAAAATCAAAAATCACTTTTGATGATATTCTTGATTTTCACGTGCGTTTTGAAAAAATCCACCCCTTTCAAGACGGGAATGGTCGAATCGGTCGCTTGATTATGCTAAAAGAATGTCTTAAGCACAACATCACGCCTTTCATAATCACCGAGGAATTAAAGCTGTTCTACTATCGCGGACTCAAAAACTGGAAGAGCGAGCGAGGATATTTGCGCGATACTTGTCTTTCTGCTCAAGACGCAATGAAAGAAAGTTTAGATTATTTTGGAATCAAGCATGAATGATTGAAAAGGGGATATTTATGAAGAAAAAGATTGCATTTTTTGTTTTGATGTTGTTTTGTCTGCTCACCGCTGAGACACAATCTGCACGCAGCGGATTTGTGGACGGCTTTTTCGTCATTCGGCTGTCATGCTGAATTCGTTTCAGCATCTAGGACAAGCTGAAAAAGAGAAACATAGATTCCGAAAAAAGTTCGGAATGACAATGGAGAGAAAAGCGAATGAGTATTTTTTTTACTGCAGACACGCATTTTGGCGATGAGCGAATCCTGCGCTACGAAAACCGCCCGTTTGATAGCGTGGACAAAATGAACAGCGAAATCATAAAAAGGTGGAACGAGCGCGTAAAAGATGACGACTCGGTTTATCTTTTGGGCGATGTGGGAGATGAGGCT
>CACYWZ010000148.1 GCA_902778325.1 uncultured Spirochaetaceae bacterium | reverse complement strand
GATCAAGAAGAAGAAGGCATGCTTGAAGAAGCAAGAGAAGAAATCATTAATGCCGCTCAAGCCCTCCGCGAGCGCTTGAAGGCGGCAGAGGAATGAGGGATAGGATTTGTATCAATATATTTGGGATACAGAAACAGGTGGACTCCTGTTAACTACTGAACAATCAAAGTTTAGTAAAGAGCCAAGACCTGTTTATTATAAAGAACTAGATATTTTGAGCGTATGGATAAAGTTTTTCGACAACATCGCGCACAGTGCGGACGCCGTTGAAAATTTCCGGGTCAATCTTATTCGGGATAAAATTCTTCATCTTCACAAGAAGGTCAATCGCATCGATTGAGTCAAGGTCAAGTTCCTCGCCCAAAAGAGCGTCCATCGTGATGTCTTGCGCAGGAACTTCAAAATCTTCGCTCAAAATCGTTTTGAGCTTGTCGAAAATCTCATCTTTTGTCATCAAATCCTCCTTATGCCTTTGCTCTCTCAGATTCGATATACTCAGCAAGAGCGTCAACAGAAGCAAAATGGCTCTTGTTCTCCGTGTTCTCAGAAGAGAACTTGATGCCGAACTTCTTTTTCAGCGCCACGCCGAGCTCCAAAGCATCGATTGAGTCCAAGCCCAACCCCTCGCCGAAAAGCGGCTCTGAGTCCACAATATCTTCTCTTGTCACGTCCTCAAGTTGCAGTGATGAAATAATCACGTCCTTAATTTCGTTTTTCAACTCGTCCATAAACCTACCCTAATGTGTGTAATTGATTGTGTAAAACGTTTGCGGTTGTGCCTTATAGTATAAAAATGCAAAAAAAAATGCAAGGCAAGAAAAAAATTCGGTGAGAAGCGCAGTCATGCCAAACTCGTTTTGAAAACGCCAGGGCAGATTCCGAAACAAGTTCGGAATGACAAAATGCTGACATGCCAAACTCGTTTTGGAATCTGACTTGACTGGTTAGATTCAAAAAAAACACGAGCGGTTTTTGCAAACTTTTTTCAAAGTCGAGCAAAACCGTTTTGGGTTTTGACGGAATTTGACAGATTTTGATAAAACCGCGAGCGGTTTTTGTCAACTTCTTCCAAGGTCGAGCAAAACCGCACGAGGTTTTGACGGCTTTTGACTGATTTTGGTAAAACCTCGCGCGGTTTTTGTCAATTTCTTCCAAAAATGAGCAAAACCGCTTGCGGTGAAAGCCGTCTTTGCGTTTGGACGCAAAAAACCCGTCTTGTTAGTTGTTGCGGTAGTAGTTAATCAAACAACCGTCAACGATGATTTGTCTTTCAGATTCGGTGAGCGCGCCTGTTGAAACAGTGAAAGGAGTTACTTTTCCGTCTGCTTTCACCACATATGCGCTGATTTTCTCGCGGTTCTCAAGAACAGCCTCTCTGATGTTCGGAACGAAAATGTAATCGCCGAGCGCAAAGATTTCCGGATTTTCCACAAGGAATGGCGTCATTCCCCAGTTGATGCAGTTTGAGCGATAGCGCTTCGTTGCGTATTCTTTGGCAAAGTTCGCGCTTGCACCCATAACGCGCTGACAGCTTGCAGCCTGCTCGCGAGCACTTCCGTCGCCCGGCTTGTTTGCAAAAATCGTTGAGCCGATGTCGGTGTTCTCAGGATTTGTCTTGACTCCTGCCTTTTCGAGTGCGGCGTAAACTGCCTTTACTTCCTCAGGAAGTCCCTTTCCGTCTCTGCGGTCGCGCTCAATCTGGCGCATTTGCTTTGAGCGTGAGACATACTGCGGGTCGCGGCGAGAAAGCGCAAACTCTGACAATCGCTCTGGATTTGAGCGGTACGAAGAAGTTTCGCCTGACGGGATAAGCTCGTCTGTTGTTGTAACAGGGTCTGTGATGTATGAGCAGACTTTGACGAGCAAATCATCGGTGAGAGCTGGCATTTCTGGCCAGTCTTTGATGTTCGGGCCGAATTTGAGCTCATAGCTTGGCTCAGCCTTTTTCCAGCCGTCGTAAACTCTTTTTTCGTAAATGCCTGCGTCATAGTGATATTCAGGATTTGTGTATGTGATGTCGAGGTCGGTCGCTGCGGTGAGCTTTCCGCCGTTTGCCGCTGTGGCTGCGATAGAGCGTGCGTCCATAAGAGCGACCGCGCTCATCTGTCCCTCGTTCGGCTTTGAGCCTTCGCGGTTCGGGAAGTTTCGCGTTGTGTGGCGGATTGAGAACTCGTTGTTTGCAGGGCAGTCGCCAGCACCGAAGCAAGGACCACAGAAGCACTCTCTCATCAATGCGCCCGCGCTGATGAGGTCTGCCGCTCTTCCGTTTTTCACAAGCTCGGAATATGCAGGCATTGAGCCAGGATAGACGCTCAAGCTGAAAGTGCCGTTTCCGCAAGACTTTCCGCGCAAGATGTCCGCCGCTGCGCAAATGTTGTCGAATGTGCCGCCAGAGCAGCCCGCGATTTCGCCTTGGTCAACCCAAATTGCGCCGTCGTGCCACTTTGAAAGCAAATCCATCTTTGCGCCCTTAATCTGCGCATTTGCTTTGTCCTGGATTTCGTGCAAGATGTCCTCTGCGTTTGCGAGAAGCTCTTTGATTGTATAAGTGTTGCTCGGGTGCATCGGAAGCGCGATTGTACACTCCACTTTGCTCAAATCCACATAAACACAGCCGTCGTAATACGCCACGTCAGCAGGCTTTAGCTCTTTGTAATCGTTAGAGCGACCGTGCAAGTCAAAATATCTCTTTGTCTCCTCGTCTGTAACCCAAACAGAAGACCAGCAAGTCGTTTCCGTTGTCATAACGTCGATGGCGTTGCGGTATTCAATCGGCAACTTTGCAATGCCGTCGCCCACGAACTCCATGACCTTGTTTTTGACATAGCCGTTTTTGTAAACCGCGCCACAAATCGAAAGCGCAACGTCGTGAGGACCAACGCCTGGCTTCACCTCACCTGTAAGATAAATCGCGATAACCTGCGGGCGTGCAAAATCGTATGTTCTGCCGACAAGTTGCTTTGCAAGCTCTCCGCCGCCTTCACCGACAGCCATTGTTCCAAGCGCGCCGTATCGAGTGTGGCTGTCGCTTCCCAAAATCATCTTGCCGCAGCCCGCCATTGCCTCGCGGTTGTAGCTGTGGATATTC
This sequence comes from uncultured Spirochaetaceae bacterium, assembly GCA_902778325.1. GTDB lineage: Bacteria > Spirochaetota > Spirochaetia > Treponematales > Treponemataceae > Treponema_D. The sequence continues at coordinate 184 of CACYWZ010000148.1, read as the reverse complement.
GCCATATTTGTCGGAACGTAGATACCGCCATATTTGTGAGCCGCGCTAAGAGCGAACTTGTGGTCATCTTCGTTAATCGTGCCGCCGACAGCGCAAAGAGAGTTGTGGCAGTTTGTGAGAACATAAGGGAGGGGGAACTCCGTCATTCCAGAAGCGCGCGCCGTCTGAATAATACCGACGTAAG
>CACYWZ010000147.1 GCA_902778325.1 uncultured Spirochaetaceae bacterium | reverse complement strand
CTTCTGTTAATTCCGCCAAACCACCATTCATCTTGGTCTTCAATGAAAGAAGCATCGCTCCAGCGGATAACCTTGATTTTTATTTCGTTCTCGCTGTCAAAGTTCAAGTATGGCTCAATGTCAAACTCGCACGGTAAACGACAATCTTTTGAAAGACCTATTTCCTTTCCATTAACATAGACAATCGTAACGCTTTCTGCGCTCCCTATGTGAAGCACAACGCGACGAGAGCGCCACTCTGACGGCACTCTAAGACTCAAGCGATAAACGCCCGTTGGGTTTTTCTCTGGAACATTCGGCGGCAAGTTATCGAACGGCATTTGCACATTCGTGTACCAAGGAGAGCTGTAGCCCTGCAAAGTCCACGTTCCTGGCACTTTGATTTTTCCCCACTGAGCGCCATTTTCGTTAGCGTCTGGGCTTTCAAAAAAAGCAAAATCCCATTCTCCGTCAAGGCTCTTAAAATACGGGCTTTTTGTTTCAGGGCAAGCTTCTGGACCTGCGGCAACTTCATCTCTTGCCATTTCTGCGTTATTGTAATGAATAAACGGACTCGTCATCTTAAGACGGTTCACGGATTGAATTTCTGGATTTTCCCAAACCTTTTTCATAAGGATTCTTCCCCTAAAAATGATATTTGTGCTTCACATTATAAAACATATATTCTTTTCGCGCAAAATTTTTACTTGCCGTATGTTGCTTCGATTTCTGCGATTTTGTCGCGTATTGCAGCCGCTTGCTCGTACTCAAGCCGTTCAGCCGCTTCCATCATCTCTTTTTTGAGTGCATTGATAAGCTTGTGTCGTTCGCTTGAAACAAAAAGGTTCGCACTCTTTTGCAAAACAGACAGCTCCACGCCCACGTTTTCAGCCGCATCGGACTGCTCGTGAACAAGGATATCTTCAACTGCCTTGCTAATCGTGTGCGGTGTAATTCCGTGCGCTTTGTTGTACGCTTGTTGTATTTCGCGACGGCGTCGGGTTTCGTCGATGGCTTCTTTCATTGCAGGGCTCATATGGTCAGCGTAAAGGGCAACCATTCCGTTTTCGTTTCGTGCAGCACGCCCGATAATCTGAATCAAGCTGGTAGTGGAGCGCAAAAAGCCGATTTTGTCTGCGTCAAGAATTGCGATAAAGCTCACTTCAGGAAGGTCAATTCCCTCGCGCAAAAGGTTAATGCCGATTAGAACATCGATTTCGCCCGAACGCAAGGATTTTAAGATGTCCACGCGCTCAAAGGTGTCGATTTCACTGTGGATATATTTGACTTTGAGGTCAAGCTCGGTTAGATACTCGGTCAAGTCTTCAGCCATCTTCTTTGTCAGCGTCAAAATAAGGCTTCGCTCTTTCTTTTCTATTCGTGCTTTGACTTCTTTGTAGATGTCTTCCATCTGCCCTTCGCTTGGTCTAACATCTACAATCGGGTCAAGCAATCCCGTTGGGCGAATGAGTTGCTCCACAATCTGCGTTGACTGCTTTATCTCCTGCTCGCGCGGTGTTGCTGTAACGTAGATGACTTGATTGAGCTTTTTCTCAAACTCGGCAAACTTGAGCGGACGGTTATCCAATGCGCTCGGCAAGCGGAATCCAAAGTTGACCAGATTTTGCTTTCGGCTTCGGTCTCCCTCGTACATCGCTCCAATCTGAGAAACTGTAACGTGTGCTTCGTCGATAAGGCACAAAAAATCGTCTGGGAAGTAATGCAGCAGTGTCGCGGGTGGGTCGCCAGCCTTGCGCTTTGCAATCGGAGCGGAATAGTTCTCAATTCCAGAGCAATAGCCCATCTCGTTCATCATCTCCACGTCGTAAGTGGTGCGTGTTTTTAGGCGTTCGGCTTCAAGCATTTTGCCCTGAGAGCGCAAGAACTCAACTTGTTCGTTCATCTCTGATAAAATGCGCTCGCTTGCTTCTTTTATCATCGATTCAGGCACGACGAAATGCTTTGCAGCGTAGAACTTCACTTCGTCTAGCTCTTCAACCACGTTGCCCGAAATTGTTTCAAATCGCACAATGCGCACAACCTCATCAAAGTCAAGATAAATGCGATATGCTTGGTCTGTTTCCATATACGGCGGGAAAATCTCCATAGTGTCGCCTTTTATGCGGAAGTTTCCACGTTCCAAAATTGCGTCGTTTCGGCTGTATTGTAGCGAAATAAGCTCTCGGGCAAATTTTCCAAAATCAAGCTCTTCGCCTTTTTCGGCGTGCAATGTCATCTCTTTGTATAAATCTGGCATACCCAAGCCGTAAATGCAGCTCACGGTTGCCACCACGATAACGTCACGACGCTCCATAAGCGCGTATGTTGCGGACAATCTTAATTTATCGATTTCTTCATTGACAGCCGCGTCTTTTTCAATATACAAATCACGAGCAGGAACGTAGGCTTCTGGCTGATAATAATCGTAATAGCTTACGAAATACTCTACGGCGTTATTCGGGAAAAAGTGCTTGAACTCACGGTAAAGCTGTGCTGAAAGCGTTTTGTTGTGGCTAATGATGAGCGTGGGCTTTTGCACTTTCTCTATGATTTTTGCCATCGTGAACGTCTTGCCCGAACCTGTAACGCCCTTTAGTGTTTGGTATCTATCGCCCCGAAGCACACCCGCTGCGAGTTTTTCTATTGCTTCTGGCTGGTCTCCCGATGGTTCATAAGCTGAAACTACTTCAAACTTTCGCATATTATCTTCTCCTTGAATGTTCAAGTTAGATTATAAACGGTATATGTTTTTATTTCCACAAGACAAAAGACGACAAGACTACCAATTGCAGAGATTGAGCGAAATGCGCTATATTTTCCACAAGCAATATAAGGAGAAATGATGAAACTTTATTCAAAGCACCACCTTGTAATAACATCTTTGATTAGTATCACAGCAGGCGCAATCATTGCGCTTTCCGTTCAAAATGCCACTTTTCCGGCAAAAGACAATGCCGAAGAGAAAAAAATCGAAACAGAAGAAAGTGAGCCAATCTCACAATCCACTTCTCTCAAAAGCTTAATGAGCGGCGAGAACGCAGATGAAAGCGACAATAGCGACAATGCGATAAACGTTGCAGTGACATCTTCAGCCTACACCCAAGACGAAGCTCAGAATGTCAGCGTTTATGAAAAATGCAATGAAGCTGTTGTCAACATCACAACACAAACAATGAGCTACGACTGGTTTTATCAGCCTTTGGGCTTGCAGGACTCAGGCTCAGGAAGTGGCTCAATCATTGACAAACGCGGTTACGTCGTAACGAACGTCCACGTCATCGAAAACGCCGCGAAAATCACGATTTCCCTTTCAGACGGCACAAGCTATGAGGGAAAAGTCGTCGGAAGCGACAGCGAATGTGATATCGCAGTCTTGAAATTCGACGTTCCGTCAAATGTGAGCCTCAAGACAATCGAGTTCGGCTCAAGC
>CACYWZ010000146.1 GCA_902778325.1 uncultured Spirochaetaceae bacterium | reverse complement strand
GTAGAAGAGCCTGCTGCCGCGCCGGTGGAAGCGCCGGTAGAGGAGCCCGCTGCTGCTCCGGTCATAGCGGAACCCGCTGCAGCTCCCGTGGCAGAAGAGGTCGTCGCCGAGAGAGAACATCTTCGGTCTTGAGCCTGTCGCCATAATCACAGCGTCAAAGCTCTTGTCAAGGATTTCAGCTTCTCCTGCGCGTGTGTTCATGTGGACTTCGACGTTCAAGCGTTTAAGCTCGTCTGTGTACCACTGAGCCAAAGCCAAGTCGTCTTCTTTAAAAGCAGGCGCACCACCAGGGATAAGGTTTCCGCCGAGTTTGTCACTTGCTTCGTACAAAACTGGTGTGTGTCCGCGCTCTGCCAAAACACGAGCCGCTTCACAGCCAGCCACACCACCGCCCACGATGAGCACTTTCTTTGCTTTTACCACAGGGTTGAGGCGGTTCAATCTTTCTTTTCCTGCCTGAGCATTTACAGCGCAGTTGATGAGCGAATAAGTCTGAATGCGTCCCATACAGCCTTCGTGACAAGAAATACACGGGCGGATTTGCGAGATGTTGCCACGGCGGATTTTGTCCACGATATCAGGGTCTGCAAGCGTCGGGCGACCAAGCGAAATCATATCGCACACGCCAGACTTCAAGCAGTCCGAAGCCGTTTCTGGATTGTCAACGCGTCCCGCCATAATGACAGGGATTTTCACATTCTCTTTTGTAATGCGGGCAAACTCCTTGTACGGAGCTTTTTCCATGTACATCGGCGGATGGTTCCACCACCAAGCGTCGTATGTTCCAGCGTCCACGTCGAGCGCGTCGTAGCCGTACTCCTCCAAGAGTTTTGCAGCTTCAATGCCCTCGGCAATGTCGCGACCTTTCTCCTCGAACTCTTCGCCAGGAAGCGCCCCTTCACGCCAGTCTTTAATCATTGACTTTAGCGAGAAGCGCAAAGCCACAGGGAAATCTTTTCCGCAAGTGCGGGCGATTTCTTCGCGGATTTCGCGGGCAAAGCGAAGGCGGTTCTCAAGACTTCCGCCGTACTCGTCTGTTCGCTGATTGAAGAAAGAGATAGCGAACTGGTCGATGAGATATCCTTCGTGAACAGCGTGGATTTCAACACCGTCAAATCCTGCGCGTTTTGCGTTGTATGCGCCCTTGCCAAAGCTCTTTACAATGCCCTTAATTTCTTCAACCGTGAGCGGACGGCAAGTCTTGTCGAGCCAGCGGTGCGGAATGGCAGAAGCAGACACTGGCGGGAACTCACCGAGGTTTGTCGGAATTGTAACGCGACCAAATCCGCCTGACATCTGCAAGAAAATCTTTGCGCCGTAAGCGTGGACTCTCTCCGTCATCTCGCGGCTTGTGCGAACGAACTGAACTGGATTATATGTTGAGTTTGGCGTGTTCGGGAACGAAGGCTTTTCAACTTCTGTGTCCGAAAATGTAACGCCCGTGATGATAAGACCAATGCCGCCCTTTGCTCTCCTCGTGTAATAGTCGATGCCGCGGTCATTCCAGCCGCCCTCGCAGTCGCCCAAGCCAAGAGGCCCCATCGGTGCCATAGCATAGCGGTTCTTGATTTCAAGTTTGCCAATTTTGATAGGTTCAAAAAGGTTCTGATACTTCACGAAATATCCTCCGTATAGAATGAATGTGTGCTTTATTATACGCCCCGAAGTGCTCAAATGCTATCAACAAAAGGTTTATCGTCGTTTCCAAATTGGCAACAATCTTTTCTAACGACAAAACACAGAATATCCCTTAGAATACTAAAAGCCTGTAAAATCAGGGCAGATTTCAGATTTTTTCGGAGACTTTTATGAGCGACAAAGTGAAATGGGGTATTTTGGGAACGGCGAACATCGCGCGTTATGCTGAACTCGTTTCAGCATCTGCCGAGCGGAGCCGAAGCATGGTTGCCGAGCGGAGTCGAAGCACAGGCTTGGAATGACAGTTTCAAAACTTGGGCAGCGTTTCCCCAAAGTTGGGCGACGTTTCCCCAAAGTTGGGCGAGTTTCCCCCAAAGTTGGGCGAGCCTTCCCCAAAGTTGGGCGAGATTCCCCCAAACTTAGGCAGAGTTTCCCCAAACGTGGGCAGAGCTTCCCCAAAGTTGGGCGAGTCTTCCCCAAACTTGGGCGGCGTTTCCCCAAACTTGGGCAGAGCTTCCCCAAAGTTGGGCAAACGTCATGTTGAAAAAAGTTTCAGCATCTGTGGTTCGCCAATGACGAAAACGACGATTATAGAAACGAAAAGGAGAAAATTATGTACAAAATTGCACGTCGTTGTATTCTTTCTGCGCTGGGACTTTTGCTTTTTGCATTTATGCTCAAAGAAAGCAAGCTGGTGCAAAGTTTCCTCTGGTTCTACCCAATGGTGATTTTGGCATTTATTGGGCTTGTGTTCTTGATTGTCGCGTTTTTCAAGGGTGAGTTTTACGGCGAAAGCCTGTTTTTCCCGATAATCTTGCTTCTGGTATCCTTGGCTCTTATTGGATACTCGATTTTGCTTTTATTTTGTCTGAGTATGGTTGTGAACGCATGAAAAAGTTTTTTCTTTTTGTCTGTTCCCTGAGCGGAGTCGAAGGGAGTCGAAGCACGGAATGACAATAGGAGGAAAAAAATATGAATAGTTATCTTTTGGTCGCAAAAGCGGTTGTTGTGGTTCTGGCAGTTTTGATTGCGTTTTTTCGTTTTGGCAAAAGCAAAGCGAAAGAGCAATCACAAAAATCCCAATCGAATAAATTCGTCAATCTGGACGGCGTGGAAGAATCGATAAAGGCTCTTTTGAACGCGGATTATGAGGACATGGGGTATATCATCATCAGCGCAGAAGACGATGAGCTTTATGTTCAGTTTGCGCGCGATAAATGCGGACTTTTGCTTAATTGTCCAAAGGCGGGTGTGTGGGAAAACAGGCTTTCTTGCGCAAAGAAGTTGCTTGAGAGTTTGGGCTACACCGACATCAACAAGAGTGACGCCAAAAAAGAGGACTTTGACGCATTGAAGCTAAAAGAGTTCATTTTGAGCGGCGATGATGTGACGGGGATTTACGCGAACGTGGGCGACAACAGCACGGAGATACGGGAACTCACCGCAACGCTGTTCAAAGAGATGTTCGGCTACACGGATTTTGAGCATTTTCGCGTAGAGCTTGTTTTGCGCAATCGTTAGGAAAACCTCCTTGAAGTCAAGGAAAACTTCCTTGAGGTTAAGGAAACTCTCCTTGACGTTAAGGGAAACCTCCTTGAGGTTAAGGAAGCGCGGATTCCGAAACAAGTTCGGAATGACATCAGAATGACAATGGAGAGAAAAGCGAATGAGTATTTTTTTTATTGCAGACACGCATTTTGGTGATGAGCGAATCCTGCGCTACGAAAACCGCCCGTTTGAGAGCGTGGACAAAATGAACAGCGAAATCATAAAAAGGTGGAACGAGCGCGTAAAAGATGACGACTCGGTTTATCTTTTGGGCGATGTGGGAGATGAGGCT
>CACYWZ010000145.1 GCA_902778325.1 uncultured Spirochaetaceae bacterium | reverse complement strand
CGGCTTTGTCCATCGGCTCTCCTGTTTTGATATAGTTTTTTATTTCTTCATCAGAAATCGTGCGGAATTCAACGAGTGTCTTTTCTACCGCGCGAAATGTTTTTCCGTTTGCAACAATTGCAATGCCGGTATATACCTCGTGGGAGCGGCCCGAAAGCTCACTCAACATACGCGCTGCGTCTTTTTCGTCCTTTGGCTTCCCAAAGATTTTTCCAAAAGTTCACGCGCATAATCTATACCACCAGTCGTGATAAAGTTCTGCGCATTCATCATATCTTGGAACTCTGCAAGAACTTGGTCTTTAAAATCAGCGTCAACAGGCTCGAGGCGGGCAATCTCAAAAGTCAACTGCTCAACTTCATCTTCTCGCAAATGCTTCATTACTTCACTAGAAACATCACTTCCAAGAAGAACAAGAAACATAGCCGCTTTTTGCTTTCCGCTTAAACTCTTGTAATCTTTTGCTCCGCCTTTTTTTCCGCCACCAGAAGGCTTTCCGCCCTTTGAAGATGGCTTTGCAGAATCTGACATACTTTATTCCTCCATCAGCCACGTACGGATGAGCATTGCAACATCTTCAGGATGCTCTTTTGCCATAGCAATTGCATTTTCCTGAAGTTCCGTGCGCTTTCTTTCTTCGACAGACATCTGAACTTCGACACCTTGGTCGCGAGCTTCCCACAATGCCGCTTCGCGAGCAGCCTGCTGTTTGCGAAGGATTTCTTCCTCGCGAAGACGCTTTCGGCGCTCGATTTCTCTGTTGATAAATCTGAATATGATAAATGCCAAAAGCAAGAATGCAATTCCTGCAAGAGAATACAAAGTAGTCTTTCTTGTATTCTCTTTTCGAAGATAACTTTCATCTTCAGCATCAAATTCTTCTTGATGGTCAACTGCAATATTAGTAACAGAAACGTGTTCTTTATCAGAATTAACAGCCTTTATAACCAAATCCTTTGCACTTGCAAGGTCTTCTTCAGAAACAGGGGTATATTCACGCTCAATCTTCTTATTTTTGTTGATAACAACATTGCCTTTTTCATCGTATTTCTTTGACCAAACACCATCAATGTTGACTGAAACCGTAATTGCTTTAATCTGCGGGCTTTCTTCTTTCTGAACATCTTTGCGGTTTACAACATTGTTCTGCTTTACACCAGTCTCTTCCATTCGACCAACAACATTCTGCATATCACCGTAAACAGCAGGAGTCTGACCTTCTGTACCACCAGGTCCTTCTGGAGTATATTCAGTTCCTTGCCAGCTCTTTGTTACAGTTTCAGACGAAAGAATAAGACTGTCTTTTTTCACAGAATCATTAAACGGTGTATCAGGATTATCTTCCTCAAACACAATAGGAGAATAAATAGTAGCTTGACTCTGCTCTTTTGACATATCCATATCAATCTTAACGCTAACACGATTGATACGATTTTTGAAAATGCTTGACAAGGCTTCAAAAACTCTAGAGCTATACTGAGCCTCAAGTTTTTGAACAAGCTTTTGCTCTTTTGCCGTAATATCTACGCGCTCACTTGCTTCCATTCCCTCAAAATCATTGACAGCCTCGCTTGTAGTGCCGTCAACAATCGTTATATTTTCAGGCTTCAAACCCTCAACGGATTTTGAGATGAGATTTACAAGACTTTTGATTTTTTTCTTTGATTGCAAAATATCGCTACCAGGCTGAGCATAAACAGTGACACCTGCTGTAACAGGTTCTTGCTCTGAAGCAAAAAGAGTTTTTTCTGGCGCTGTAAGCATGACATAAGCAATACGAACATCTTGAAGAGATTCAACCTGTCTCTTAACAAGTCTTTCCATTGCATCTTTCCATTCTTTTTCATTATGGAAATCTGTTTTCGCCCAAGCGGAAACATTAAAAATTTCATAAGGATTGTTAGTACTTGGCTGAAGTCCTGCTAACAAAAGGCTACTGCGAGCTCTTTGAGCTGTTCGTGAATCAGGAACAACAAGTTTTCCATCAGCACTTACGGAAGCCTTAATTCCCTCATTTTGAAGATGAACAACCATCTCATCGCGAACATTTTCGTCAATAACAACATTAAAAACTGGTTCTGCTGATGGTGCACTAGACACACGAAGCATAACCACAAGAGCAATAATAGCAGCTAAGATTATTCCGCCAAAAATCGCTTTTTGAACGATTGACCATTTTGCCCAAAAACCTTTTATGGATTCAGTTTGCTTTTTAATCCATTCGTTCATCATCCCCTCCTGTGAACGAATCCGTTTTATTTTATAAAAACTTCACAAAATTAACCTTGCAAAGTTACATCACAAAAACAAAGAAAAGCGCAGATAAACTTATCGGACTTTACTGTACAAATCAGAAATCTCTGCTCGCCAGCCGATAACTTTTCCCCGCTCTTCCCACTCAATAATTTTTCTAATGACAAAATGCTTCATGTCATGCGGATTTTCAAAATATACAACACCAAAACGACCTTGCCCAATGTATATAATCTTTTCACCGTCTTTCAATTTTTCCTGCTTTGATATAGCATCAAGAACACAGTCAAAATGAACGGGTTGTCCGCTATTTTTATCCGCCATGGATATCGCCACATCGCTTATCGATTGACCGCACATCGCACAAACGGATTCTTTTGCCTTAAACTCTTCAATTGCACTTTCACGCTCCGAAATTTCTTCAGCAGAAAGCGCATACGAACGACCAAATCGTGTTTTTTGAGTTTTTGAAGCATTACGATTATCCTTGGATGAAGAATCTTTCCAATTACTGCCCCAACTTTTTTTTCCATTCCGCGAACGACGTGAGTCTGTTCTATCCATCTTCTATATACCACTCCCAGACTGCTACTGTAGCATAAATTCCGCAGAATTTCCAGTAACACCATGAGCTTCTACCAACCTGCTGCTTAAAACAGAAGCAATTCTGTCGATTGCATTGTTCAAGTACTTTCTATCTCGTATTTTCGATTTCAAGTCACTTAATTTAGAATCTAGGGATTGCTCCGTAGCACCTGTCTTCAAAACAGATATCATACAAGCTCCGAAAAAGCATCTTTTATATGATACACATCGGGGAATCCCGGCATATCAATAACAAGCACATCAAAACGAATTATGCTGTCATTATATTGTCGATTAATTTCGATAAAACGTTTAGACGTTTCTATAATTCTTTTTTGTTTTCTTAAATTTAATTCATGTGAAAGAGTTTCAATATTTCCACTTGGAAGAGTTTTTACTTCTGCAATTACAAGTATTTCACCGTCTTTTGCTATAATATCAAGCTCACCGCCCCGTCGCTTGAAATTCCGCGCAACTATTTTATATCCAAGACTTTCAAGATACTTTGATGCCTTATCTTCTCCATCTCTGCCGATTTTTACAGTAGATTCATCTTTCATAAAAATCAATCCAAAGGCTCCAACTCTGCGTCTTCACTTTCAAGTTCAGGAATATCATCTTCCAAGTCACCTACCCCATCTTCACTTAT
>CACYWZ010000144.1 GCA_902778325.1 uncultured Spirochaetaceae bacterium | reverse complement strand
AGTAGATTCTTCGACTTCGTTTGCTTGCGCTCTCTGCGCTCAGAATGACAAGAAGTTACATCATATTTATTGTAACAGCACCGCATTATGTTGCTCAAAATAGATTTTGAGCTGTGAAAAAAAGAACACTGTAGATTAAAAACTTTAATTGTGATACAATAATTGCATTATGGAAAGAAGAGAAAATTTTAAATCTCGTCTCGGTTTTATCATGACGAGCGCAGGTTGCGCTATTGGGCTTGGAAATGTTTGGAGATTTCCTTTCATAACTGGTCAGTACGGTGGCGCGGCTTTCGTGTTGTTCTATCTTGCGTTCTTGCTCATTCTTGGGCTTCCAATTATGGTCACGGAATTCGCTGTCGGGCGTGCTAGCGGAAAATCATCTGTCAGAAGTTTCCACGCTCTTGAGCCTAAGGGTACAAAATGGCATTTCTACGGCTATTTTGCGGCTTCCGGAAACTATTTGCTGATGATGTTCTACACGACTGTCGCAGGCTGGATGTTCTCATACATCTTCAAAAGCGCATCCGGCACTTTTAGCGCTCTCAGTTCAGAAGAAATCGGCACTGTTTTCACCGATATGCTTCAAAACCCGGCTGAGCTTGTGTTTTGGATGGGCTTTGTCATTGTCTTGGGCTTTGTTATTTGCATTCGCGGGCTTGAAAAGGGTGTTGAGAAGGCGTCGACTGTGATTATGACGAGTCTTTTGTGTCTGATGCTCGTCCTTGTCGTTCGCGCTGTTACATTGAAGGGCGCGGGAGAGGGACTTTCGTTTTATTTGAAGCCTGATTTTCACAAGATGGCTGAAAAAGGTCTCGGCGAGGTCATTTTTGCGGCGATGGGACAGAGTTTTTTCACTCTTTCTATCGGTATGGGCTCTCTGGCAATCTTCGGAAGTTATATCGACAAGTCCCGTGCGCTCACGGGAGAGGCGGCGAACATTATCGTGCTTGATACGTTCGTCGCATTGATGGCTGGATTCATTATTTTCCCTACTTGCTCAGCATTTGGTGTCGAGCCGGGTCAGGGGCCTGGTCTTATTTTCATCACGTTGCCGAATATTTTTAATTCCATGCACTTTGGGCGCATTTGGGGAACGCTTTTCTTTGTTTTCATGTCGTTTGCGGCTCTTTCGACGGTCATCGCTGTCTTTGAGAACATCATTTCATACGCAATGGACATGCACGGCTGGTCAAGAAAGAAGGCGGCGTTCATCAACATGGGAATTATCTTCGTTCTCTCGCTTCCGTGCGCTCTTGGCTTCAATGTTTTGAGTTTCCTTTCTATTCCGAAGCTCGGAAACATTCAGGACTTGGAAGATTTCTTGGTGTCTAACAATATTCTTCCTCTCGGCTCGCTTGTTTATCTCTTGTTCTGCACTTCAAGGTACGGCTGGGGATACAAGGCGTTCCTCACTGAGGCGAACACTGGCAAGGGAGTGCGCTTCCCGAGCAAAATCCGCTTTTATATCACATGGATTTTGCCTTTTATCGTCCTCTTTATCTGGGCGGTCGGCTATATTCAGAAATTTTTCATGAACTGATGGCGCAAAAATAGGGCAGGGAACGCTTGTTTCTTGCCCTGAAATTTTGTGAAGAATTTGTTTGACAGGTTCTTTAACATGAAGTAATATAATAAAAGATACATCGTAAGGATTGTTACTGGTAATGCAGGCAAAACCTTTGTCTATTCCGTGAAGAAAAGGCAATTGGGTTTTGCTTTTTTTTCGCAAAAATCAATTTTATCCAGTTTTTAGGGGGAATCCTTATGAACAAATACGACGGTCTTGCTCGTATAATTATCCAAAATGTCGGCGGAAAAGCAAATATTGCTTCTATCACTCACTGTGTGACCAGACTTCGCTTCAAGCTCAAGGACGAGAGCAAAGCACAGGACGAAATCCTCAAAGATACAGACGGCGTTGTAAACATTCTCAAAGCGGGCGGTCAATATCAGGTCGTCATCGGTCAACATGTCGCTGACGTTTATGATGCGGTGCTCTCTGTCGGTCATCTTGAGAGTCTCGGCGAGGCTCAGAGCGATGGTGGCGATAACGAGAAGCAGAGTCCGTTCAATGCCTTCATCAGTATTGTCACAAGCGTGTTCACTCCGTTCTTGGGCGTGCTCTCTGCGTGTGGTATCATCAAGGGCGTGCTTGCGCTCTGCAAGGGAATGGGCTGGCTCGACCCGTCAGGAAGCACTTACAGCTTCTTGATGGCAATCGGAGACGCTGCGTTTACGTTTATGCCTGTCATTTTGGGCTACAACGCGGCTAAAAAGTTCAAGCTCCCAGAGATTGAGGGCATCGCGCTCGGTCTTATTCTCTGCTACCCTGAGTTGAAGCTCTTCGCTCCAGCGGGCGCTCTTGCAAAAGACGCTCTGAGCATTTTCAACATTCCTGTTCTTTGGCCTGACGCGGGATATTTGAGCTCAGTTATCCCGATTATCTGCGCTGTCGCGTTCGCTGCATGGTTTGAGAAGCTCTACAAGGACTATGTTCCTAACGCTTGCAAGATTTTCGCCGTGCCGCTCATCACTCTCATTGTGTCTTCATGCGCAACGTTCTGGGTAATCGGACCGATTTCATCATTGCTCTCTACAATCTTGTCATCTTTCTTCACTTTCATCTCATCTGTAAGCCCAATCATCACGGGACTTCTCATCGGCTTCTTCTGGCAGATTCTTGTTATGTTCGGTTTGCACTGGTCTCTTGTCCCGCTTGCTATGATGAACTTCACAGCGTTCGCTCAAGGCATGGGTCCTGGAGATACTATCCTTGTCGCGATGTTCGGCACTACTTTTGCACAGACAGGCGCTGTCATTGGTATCATGCTCAAGTCTAAGGACAAGAAAATCAAGAGTCTTTGTCCTCCTGCTATCATCTCTGGTATTGCTGGCGTTACAGAGCCTGCGATTTACGGTATCACTTTGCCGAAAAAGGCTCCGTTCTTCCGTACTTGTGGTATTGCTGCTGTCGCTGGTGCTGTCCTTTGCGCTCTTGGCGTTGTGGGAACATCAATGGCTGGCATGGGCGTGTTCGGCTACACTGCTTATATCGATGCTAACGGCGGATTCGGCAAGGTTATCATCGCGATTGTCGTCTCAATGTTGTCGCTCCTTGCAGGTCTCATCTCTGAGCTTATTTTCTACAAGGACAGCGCTCCAAAAGCAAAGGCTGCTGCAAAGTCAGACGCTGAGGGCGTAGAGGTTTCAAGCCCTGTTGAGGGAAAAGTCGTGAGCCTCAAGGACGTTAAGGACGAGGCTTTCGCTTCAGAGACATTGGGAAAAGGCTTGGCTGTCATTCCTGCGACTGGTGTCGTGAAAGCTCCTGTTGACGGCACGGTTTCAACGCTTCCGTCTTCAAAGCACGCTGTCGGAATCACGACTGCGGGTGGTGCGGACGTTCTTATTCATATTGGAATGAACACGGTTGAGCTTGACGGAAAGCATTACACGGCGCATGTCAAGGAAGGCGATGTTGTCAAGAAGGGAGACGTTCTTCTTGAGTTCGACCTTGACGCAATCAAGGCTGCGGGCTACGATG
>CACYWZ010000143.1 GCA_902778325.1 uncultured Spirochaetaceae bacterium | reverse complement strand
CGAGAGGACTTTATGGAAGACGATATCCTTACAATAGAAGAAGTGGCGAAATACTTGCGCGTTTCCGAGCGCACAGTCTACGATTGGGCACAAAAAGGCGAAATCCCAGCCGGGAAAATCGGAACTGTATGGAGATTTAAAAGAGCAGAAATCGAAAAATGGGTAAACGAAAGATTATCTCCATCATCACACTCAAACTCTGTGAATATGTCAATTCAGGTCAGAAACATTCTTTCGCCTGAGCGCATTATCTTTATAAATCACACAACAAAAAGAGACGCTCTCGTTGAACTTTCAAACAACCTTGCAACAGCGCCTCAAATTAAGGACGCAAGAGAACTTCAGAGTGAGATTATAAAGCGCGAAGAGCTTATGTCCACCGCTATCGGTCGCGGAATCGCAATTCCGCACGTTCGTCTTTCTTCTGTAACTGACCTTGTTATGTCAGTCGGAATCTGCAAAAACGATATCATCGACTTCCAGACAATCGACGATGAGGGTGTTCGCCTTCTGATTATGATTGCAGCGGCTTACAACCAGCACGCATATTACCTTCAGACGCTGTCTTTCTTCTCGTCAAAGCTCAAAAACAGAGACCTTCGGGATTCTCTTCTTGGCGCAAAAGACGCGATGGAAGCATACGCGCTATTCACAAACGACTAAGCAATTTCATTCGCTCCGACTTTTTGCTAATTTTGAGTCGGAGCATTTTTTTGCTGATTTTTTTCGTTTCAGAAAAGGAGGAAAATATGAGTCTTACAATCGGCTGCCATCTTTCGGCATCGAACGGATTTCTTGCGATGGGAAAACAAGCTCTTTCGCTTGGCGCAAACACGTTCGCTTTTTTCACGCGAAATCCTCAGGGCGGAAAGGCAAAGGAAATAAATGAAGAGGACGCGAAAGCCCTCGTTGAGTTTTTGAAAGAAAATAATTTTGGAAAACTTGTAGCCCACGCGCCATACACGATGAATCTTTGCTCCGACAAAAGCGATATTCGTGAATTTGCTGCGAATATGCTAAAAGACGACCTTTCCCGAATGGAATATGTGCCAAACCAATATTACAACTTTCACCCCGGAAGCCATATGAAGCAAGGCGCAGCAGAAGCGACAAAGATGATTTTGAAAGCGCTCAATGAAGCGATGAGAGAAGACATGACGACGACAGTCCTTCTTGAAACAATGGCTGGAAAAGGAACGGAAGTCGGAAGGGAGTTCTCTGAGCTAAAGGCAATTTTGGACGGTGTGGAATTAAAAGACAAAATCGGTGTTTGCCTCGACACTTGCCACGTTTTTGACGCAGGTTATGACATCGCCGGAAACCTCGACTCTGTTCTTGAGGAGTTCGACAAGATTATCGGACTTTCAAAATTGAAGGCGCTTCACGTCAATGACAGCAAAAATCCGTTTTCAAGCCACAAAGACAGGCATGAAAAAATCGGACAGGGAAGTCTTGGGCTTGAAACGTTCAAAAAAATCGTAAACCACGATGTTTTGAAGCCTCTTCCGATGATTCTTGAAACGCCAAACGATTTGGAAGGCTATAAAGAGGAAATCGCCCTACTTCGCTCTTTGGAAGAAAAATAATTTTGCCGTTTGCTATTTTGATGAAATTCTTAAAATGTAATTTTGCCATTTTAAGAAAACAGGTGAAATCTTAAAATGTAATTTTGCCGTTTTAAGAAATCTTCGAAAACAGAAGAAATAATTTTGCCATTCGCTCTTCTTCGAGAGAAAACAGTTAATTACAACCAATTTTTGTTTATTTCTCGTTTAGAAGAGCATAACAAAAACAAATGTTTATTTTTTTTGTTGCTTGATTAAAAAAAAAGATATTTTATATAATACCGCCTATGGCTAAGAATCTTGATGTTTTTGAGAAAGACCCCGTACCAATGGCGGTCGCAAAACTCGCATTGCCGACAGTAGCGAGTATGCTGGTCAATGTTGTCTACAATATGGTAGACACTTTTTTTGTCGGAAAACTTGCAGACCCGAATAAAGTTGCTGCGGTTTCTATCGCAACTCCTGTTTTTCTTTTCTTGATGGCAGCGGGAAATATGTTCGGAATTGGCGGAAGTTCGTTCATTTCTCGCGCTCTTGGTGAAAAAAAGATTGATAAGGTGAAGCATATTTCCTCTTTCTGCTTTTATGGCGGGATTATCGTCGGAGCGTTCGGAGCGCTCTTCTTTTTCACTTGTATGCCTGTAATTCTTTCTCTTATTGGCTCAAGCGAAAACACTGCACCTTTTGCAAGCGAATATCTTTTGTGCATTGCTTATGGAGCACCTCTCATCGTGCTTTCAACGGCATTTTCAAATCTTGTTCGCGGAGAAGGCGCTGCTACTGTATCGATGGTGGGAATGATGGCAGGAACAATCACGAACATTGTTCTCGACCCAATTATGATTATCAACATGAAACTTGGCGTTGCTGGTGCTGCTATCGCGACTGTTATCGGAAATGCGGTGTCGCTTGTCATCTATATGAAGCACGTCACATCAAAGAAATCGCTTCTTTCGGTTATGCCGTCTGATTTCCGCATTGGAGAGCGTATTGCAGCGTCTGTTATCGCAATCGGAATTCCTGCTTCGCTCAATAATATTTTGATGAGCCTTAGCAATATCGTTATGAACAATTTCCTTTCAAAATATGGCGATATTCCTGTTGCAAGTATGGGTGTTGCGATGAAAGCAAATATGCTCGTTGTGTTCTTGCAAATCGGTCTTGGAATTGGTATTCAGCCTCTTATCGGCTATTGTTTTGGCGCAAAAAACTTCAAGCGTATGAAAAGCGCAATGCGTTTTGCTATGCTCTCAAACTTTATTCTTGGAGTTGTTATGCTTGCGGTTTACATTTTCTTCAGCCGACAAATTATCAGTTCGTTCATCAGCGACGAGCAAGTTATCAAAATGGGCGTGACAATGCTTAATGCCCTTATGATTTCAGGTCCTGTTCTTGGTATTCTTTTCGTTTTCAACTTTTCATTTCAGGCTATGGGAAAGGCTCTTCAGGCGCTTGCGCTCTCTGTTAGCCGACAGGGTTTTGTTTTCTTGCCGATGCTCTTTATTGGGCGCGCTGTTGCAGAGCTCAACGGCATTATTTATGCCCAGCCTATAGCAGACATTGTATCTGTGGTTATCGCTACAGGAATGTTCCTTGTGAACAATCGCAATTTCAAAAAAATAGAAGCAACTTCTTAAAAACTGCATTGAAAGAGCCGCCGTTTTTGTGTAAAATGCCATTATGCGAATAACAGGCGGCTCTCTTAAGGGCAGACTCACAGAAACTCCTAACGGGAAAATGGCAATTCGTCCAGCAATGGACAGAATGAGAGAATCGATTTTTGGAATTCTCGGAGACTTGAGTGGCAAATCTTTTCTTGATTTGTTCTCTGGTTCAGGTACAATCGCAATCGAAGCAGTATCGCACGGAGCATTTCCAGTTTCACTTTGCGAAATGGACAAATCAAAAGCGAAAACGGTTCTTTCAAATGTGGAAATCACAGAAAAGGAACTTTCTGGCTCACTTGCTGTAGATGGTTTTGTAAGCTCAATCGCAGGACTTTTTGGTTGTACACCGATTACATCATTCAGCCAGAA
>CACYWZ010000142.1 GCA_902778325.1 uncultured Spirochaetaceae bacterium | reverse complement strand
GCGTTGAGTTTTTGGTCAACGGAACTGAATCAAACAAAAAGATAGATATTCCGAACAAAGAAAACAAAAAATACGAAAAATATCAGAAAATCCTTGATGATTTGAGCGTAATCCCGCAGGATTTTCTGCCAGTCTTAGAAGCGATGATACATTCTGCCGCAAAGAAATTGCAGCAAGTCTAGCCTCTCAAGTTCTGCTCTTTTTCAAAGAAGGCGGCTTTCAGCATTTTCCATTCTTCCTCCGTGCAGACCTCGCGGCATTTTTGCTCGAACGACATCGTAACCTCAAAACACGCCTTGATATTCTCGCAAGCATACTCCGCGCACTCTCCGCAGTTTTTCACGCCGTGCTCCTCGCAGCATTTGACGACGCGGTATCTGCACCAGTTTTCCGCCTTGCAGCCCGTACACGCAATCTCCTCGTTCGATACAACTCGGTCGCGATAGCCGATTTTCTGCCAAAGCTCTGCGGTGTGCTTTAGCTCTTCTGCGCTCTTTTTGTATGGCTCAACGTTGTAGCGCGGACAAGAAGCGCAGTCGTTTCCGCAAGACGCGATGATTTTTTCTTTCATGATTTCTTCCTCCGTTGATTTGGCGCAAAAAGAACAAGGGGATTTCTCCCCCTGTTTTAGCGCATTAAAAGCGATTAAGACTGTGGCTGCAATTTTGGCAAAGCAGAACGCTTTTCAATCACCGCATTCGTCCGCTCAATCTCCGTTTCAACAACCTTGGCAAAATCAGAGCAATCCGCGTCATTTGAAACAATCATAGCCGACAAATACACAACCAGAGTATCATTGATAATGCTCAACATCGGCTTCTTGTAGCTCGACGCGCTCGCCGTTTTTCCGTTCAAAGCATGCGTGTAAGCGTCGCTCGCCTTCAAAAAAGCGTCCTCGGCAGCAAAAAGCTCGTCCAACGCCTCTTTTAAGCCCTCCAAAGCAGCCACGTTCTCTTGATACGGCTTCAAATCGCCCTTAAAGCTTTCAATCAAAGCCGACTCCGATTTGTAATTCGCAGAAGTCAAGCCGCTTTTTGCGTACTTGTCGAACAAAGCCTTAATCGGTGCGTTCAGCGTTCTTTTGGCTTCAATCGGAAAGATGTCGTATGCGTCAGAAATCTTTTTTGCCCGCATAAACTTGTCGTCGCGCGCGCTGTCGAGGTCTGAGAGCATGCTGTAGCCCTTGTCTTTGAGAATTGCGGTGTTCATTTTTGTGTGCAATTCGTCAAGTTCGCTCATTTTTGAGGCAACAAAGGCATTTTTCTGTGCTTTCTTGTCTGCATTGTAGCTTCTGAGCGCAGTTGCCACGAACGCGTCCAGCTCGGTGTTCATAATTCTGTTAAAAATTTTATTCATTGATAAAACCTCCGAATATGTTTGATTATTTTGAGCAATGCTTCTTTTTTGCAAAAGTGGTGTTGATTATTTTGATAAACTCTGCTTTTTTCAAAAAGAAGGATTGATTATTTTGAGCAATGTCATTTTTTTTCAAAAGCACTTTTAATTATTTTGCGCAAACTAGAATTTTCAAAAAAGCTGTCTTGATTATTTTGCGCAAAGTCTTTTTATAAATCATGTTATATCCATATTTTAATTCAAATGCAAGTCAAGGGCAAGCACATTTTTTTTGATTGTCTTTGTTTTGAATGGCGATGTGCTTAATGAATAAATCTTTGATTTTTGCTAAAATGCTTTTAGAGGATTTTTATGGCAAGTATTTTGATTAAGGACACAACCCGTGAGCAGCGGGAGCAGATTATCCGCGATTCTTTGGGCGATGATTATGATGTTGGTTGCGGCTATGAGTCTACGGGGATTAATTATCAGCTTTATATTGACGGTGTTAAGGAGCTTCGTGAGCTGAATATGGAGGCGAAGTGCGGTTTTGAGGTTGCTCACCCAGAAGAGATTAAATCTGACTGCACGATGATGTGATTTTGAAAAAAACAACCGCAGGTTTTGGTTTCCTGCGGCTTTTTTATGCATCTATATCTTTTATGAGCGCCAGAAATCAAGTTCGCTTTCGGCAAGTCCAATGTCTTTGGCGTGGAAAACAGGTGTTTCGCTGCTTTTTTTGGCTTTTAGCTCCTGGCGCTGTTTTGTGTAATCATCGAGCGCGGCGATTGCGACTTTTCCCAAAATTACGCAGACTGGCAAGTTGATGAACGTCATTCCGCCCATCGTGATGTCGGCGATTGCCCACGCTGCGTCCATCTGGATTTTTGCGCCAACAAGAACGACAAGTGCGCAGAAGATGTGGAAAATGCGCATAAAGAGTTTTGACGGCTCTTTTTTGCCGTTTAGATAAATCAATGCGTTGTCGACGTAATAGAGGTTTCCGATGAGCGTGGTGAATGCAAAAAGCACCATCGCGACCGTGATGAAAACAGGTCCTGCTGAGCCGAACACTGTGGAAATCGCGTTCTGCACATACGGCGCGCCCGATACTGCTGCACTGCGCTCAACGCCGCTTGCAAGGCACATCAAAGCGGTTGCGGTGCAGAGCAAAAGTGTGTCGATGTAGACCGAGAGCATTTGTACCAAGCCCTGAGAAACTGGGTGGCTAACTTTTGCGCTTGCTGATGCGTTCGGGGCTGAGCCGACACCTGCTTCGTTTGAGTAAAGTCCGCGCTTTATGCCAAAGACCATGCAAGAGCCTGCAACTCCAGATGCGATTGAGCGGAAGTTGAATGCGTCTGAGAATATCATTTTGAACATTTCTGGAACAAGTTGTATGTGTGCCACAATCACGATTAAAGATGCCGCAACGTAAGAAATGCCCATCACTGGAACGATTATGCCTGTGAATTTTACAATTCGCTTTCCGCCGCCAAGAACGCAATAGCCCACGAGGAGCGAAAGGATAAAGCCTATGATGAGCGGTGTGGATTTTTCGTTGTAGAATGAATATGCTTGGAATGTGGACTGCAAGTTGTAGGAGGCGAGCATATTGAAGCCGACTGCGTATGTTACGATGAGAAAGACGCAGAACACGGCTGAAAGTGCTGGCGCGTGGAGTGCTTTTTCGATGTAGTATGCAGGTCCTCCGTAGCATGTGCCGTCGCTTCGCTTTTGTTTGTAGATTTGCGCGAGTGTGCTTTCGATGAATGCGGAGCTTGTGGCAACAATGCACATTATCCACATCCAAAACACAGCGCCCGCTCCTCCCAAGCAGATTGCGGTTGAAACGCCGATGATGTTTCCTGTTCCGACTCGGCTTGCGGTTGACACGAGCATTGCTTGTAGTGATGATACGTGATTTTTGTCGTCTGGTTTTTCTTTTAGGACGTTGAGTGCTTCTCCGAATAGTCTGAGTTGTACGCCTTTTGTGCGGATTGTGAAGTATATTCCCGCGATTGTCATCACGATGATGAGGATTGGGTAATACATTACGTCGTCGATTTTGCTTAATGTTTCTACGATGTTGTTCAAAGAAAATCTCCCTTTTTATTTTTTGTCTTTTTTATTATACAAAATCGATTTGCTGCGTGCAACCGTGCTTTTTTTGTATGGGGAGGGAATTAAACTTTATTGAATAAAAACATAACTTTTATTATTATAAAATCTCTTGTTATAAGAGGTTAGATGAATGTTTATGAAAAGAATTGTATTTAAAATCGCAGTGTTT
>CACYWZ010000141.1 GCA_902778325.1 uncultured Spirochaetaceae bacterium | reverse complement strand
AAGAAAGCACAAAACCGCCCTCGCTTGAGCGTTTATCAAAACTTGGAAAAGCGGAGGGGAAGGGGAAGCGCTCAATACATTTTGCAAATTAACTCTGAAAGCCGTTATTTTCACTTTTTGCATTGCAAATTATGCGAAAGATTCTTTTTATTGAGCATTTGCAGTGCAAAAACGCCATAAAATCGTAATTCACTTAATTTGCATTTGCAAAAACGCTGAAAAATCTTTTTCTGGTTAATTTGCATTGCAAACGCGATAAAAAGATTCTTTTTATGTTTATTTGCAATGCAAACGAGCTGAAAAACAAACTTCTCGCTCTTTTTGCAAAAAGTAAAGGGCGTTTGTTGGAGGAAATGGAGTTTATAAGATTTTTCAAAGCGCATTTTTGGCGGTGTGGGGTGAAAAATAAAGCTTGTAATTGCTAATTTGGAGCGCTTTTGCTATATTTTTTTTCATGAAAGACACAAATGAGGTCAAAATGAAGAATATTGCATCTATGAAAGCCAAAAAAGTCGCAAAAATGGCGTCTGACAACATCAAAAAACTGCCTGTTATCTTTGGATTGTCAGTTTTATTAGTTGTGCCGAGCGCTTTTTTTCTCTTTGAGCAAACAAAATCATTTTTAATTTATCCGCCGCTTTTGGCGCTCACAGCCTCTTTTTCAATAACGCTCGTGTGCGAAAAGTTCCTGCGGGGCAAGCTAAAATACGCCGCCGAAATAATCGCGTCTGCCGCATTCTTGGCGCTCGGCTTCGCGCTTTCGTTCGAGAAAAGCCCGATATACAGCATCGACGGCTGTAGTGGAATATTTCTTTCGCTTATACCACTGACTCTTTTTTTGTTCCGCCCGAAAGACGAAAGTGTTCCGTATTTCGCACTGGTTTTCAAGTATTTTGCGTTCAGCGCAGAATTGTCGCTCGTCTTGAATCTCGGAATCCTGCTTCTTTCGTTTGCGACGAACACTCTTTTTGTAACTATTCCTTTTGGACCAATCAACTCTGTCTTGTCTGTTTCGTGCTATTGTTTGCTCGGTGTGAACTTGTTTGCGCACTATTTCTTTTTTCATCGCGAGGAAAAAAGCGCAGGCAAAAGGCGAATGTCGATATATCTTTACATTTTGTACCCCGTTTTTGCTCTTCTTGTGGCAATTTTGTACGTTTATCTTTTGCAATCGCTCATTTTGCGGACTTCCCCAAAGGGAAGAATAAACTGGTTCGTGTCAATCGCGAGCGCATTTTTTATGTTCTTCCATTTTTTGCTGAAAGAATACAAATCGGTTTTTAGCGTGAAAATCTTCTATAAATATGGCGCTTTCATTCTGCTGCCGCTCATCGCCGTGCAGCTTGTGGCGTTTGCAATTCGCGTTAACGCTTACGGACTTACGCGGACGCGTGTTTTCAGCGCTTTTTACATCGCGTTTTCGCTTTTGTTCGTGATTTTGACGTTTTTCAAGGGCGCAAAATATGTCGATTATTCGCTTCTTTTGCTTTCCGCCTTGTTTTTGGTTTCGACTGTTACGCCTTTTTCTGCGAAAAATATCGCGTTTGAAAGCCAGAAAGCCCGTCTTGAGCGCGTTTTGGAAAAATACGGGATTTTCGACAAAAAATCAAAGTCGCTTCGTGATTTTGACAAGGAGGCGCTCAAAAACGAAATCTCAAAAGAGGACCGGCAAATCCTTTTTGACAGTTTTGCATTTGTGAAAGGCTCAAAAAAAGCGCCTTCGTGGATTTTTGGCGAGAACGGGAAGGCGTTGAGCGCTGAGGAGCTTTTCGGAAAGTTTGATGGCTCTCAAAAGACTTCTTCTATAAATAAATTGTCTTTGGAAGAAAACTATGATGATGTTGTTGACATCACGGGATTTTCAAAGGTCAAGCATTTGTCAATCGCGAAAAGCAAGGGCTTCAAAAGTAAGCGCATTAAGATAAATGGCGAGTTCGGCAATTTTGACATCACGGATTTTGTTCTCTCGTTCAAAGATGGCGCTGAAAAATCTCGCCTTTATCGCCCTGACGAAAATACGATGATTTACATCAGATTGATGAGCTGTGACTTTAACGAGGACACGAAGATGTTTGAATATATTCGGCTTGATTGCGATGTTTTTTGGAAATAAAGTCTTTTCTTGAAAGCAGCATAAAGCATTTTGATTGCGTTATCGTACTTTGTGCTGCAAAAATCTGTATTGAATGACATAAATAAAATAAAGTTATTGAGAAAAAATACAAAAAGTATTTGACAAATCTCCAAAATTATAAGATACTCTCATTCACATCAATCAATTTGACAGAGTTTCTGGTAATCTTTTATTGGAGTGTTACCGCAAGGGCATAACCAACTTTTACGCAGTTTCTCTATTACAGTTTTATATCCCGCAGTGTATTTTGACGGGAAAAATGTTTTCAATTTTTAAGTGGAAAGTGTAATAGAGGAGAATTGTATATCTGCGCGAAAGTTGGTTTTTTATTTTCTGTTGAAGAAAGGCGTATATGAAAGTTTTGAAAGTCATCAACAATAACAATTTATGCGTTCTTGACGACGACGGTAGGGAGCAGATTGTTTCAGGGAAGGGAATCGGCTTCGGCAAAAAGTACGGGGATATTGTTGATAGTGCAAATGTGATTAAGACGTATCTTATCACTGATTCAGAGCTTCAGAAAAAGATGATTACTCTCTTGAAGGAAATTCCTGCTGAGTATATGGAGTTTGCTTCAAAGATGGTCGAATATATCCGCTCTTCGTATTCGCATACGCTCAATGAGTCGTTGCTTGTTACTTTGAGCGACCATATTGCCAGTGCGATTGAGCGCAAAAATCACGGAATCGAGTTGATAAATCAGCTTCTCGATTCAATTCAGGCCTCTTACCCTGAAGAGCTTTCTCTTGGCGAGTATTGCGTCGAGCAGCTTCACGAGCGTCTTGGCATTTCGATGACGCAGAATGAGGCGGGATTTATTGCGATGCACATCATTAACGCGCGCGGAGACGGAAAGATGAGCGATGTCAGCGACATTGCAGGTTTTGTCTCTAGCGTTTTGCATATCGCCGAGGATTTTTATGCGATGAAGTTTGACCGCTCGTCTGTTTATTACGGGCGTTTTGTGACTCATTTGCGCTTTTTGTGGCAGAGGCTCGAAAAAAATGAGTTTTCAAGAAAATCAGCGCTCAGCGATGATACGGTTTTCTTGACAATGCTCCAAAAAACTTATAACCAGCATTTTCAATGTGCACAACGTATTCGGGAATATATTCTGGATACTTATGATAAAGCAATTGATGATGACGAGTTAATCACACTCGCTATCCATCTAAAAAAAGTGGGGGACAACGTTCAATAGGCGTTTTTGCCAAAGCGAACATAACAGAAGGTACCGCTGTTTTTCGTTTTTTTGGCTGAAAATGTGGCTGTTGTTACGAATCCCATATTTCTAGGAGTTTCTTAATTATGAAGGACAAGATTTTTGGCGTTTTGCAGCGCGTTGGACGCTCATTCATGCTTCCAATCGCTTTGCTTCCTATTGCAGGTTTGCTTTTGGGTATCGGTAGCTCATTTACTAACGCTACTACATTGGCAACTTATCACTTGACTGGCATTATCCACGAGGGTAATTTCCTTTACACATTGCTCGACGTTATGAGCCAGACAGGTAACGCTGTTTTCGCTAACCTCGCTCTTCTCTTTGCTATGGGTGTTGCTATCGGTATGGCAAAGAAAGAAAAGGAAGTTGCAGCTCTCGCAGGCGCAATCTCTTACATCATCATGAACACTGGAGTGGACGCAATGGCAGCAAACTCAACAACATCTGTTCTTGGTATCACAACATTGCAGATGGGTGTTTTCGGCGGTATCATCGTCGGTCTTGGTGTTGCAGCTCTTCACAACAGATTCTATAACATCGAGCTTCCTCAGGTTGTGGCATTCTTCGGCGGCACACGCTTCGTTCCGATTATCTGTAGCGTCACATACCTCATCGTTGGTGTTTTGATGTTCTACGTTTGGCCAGTTGTTCAGACTGGTATCGCTCAGCTCGGACAGCTCGTTCTTGCTTCTGGCTATGCTGGAACATGGATTTACGGTATCATTGAGCGCGCTCTTATTCCGTTCGGACTCCACCACGTCTTCTACATGCCGTTCTGGCAGACATCAATGGGTGGTTCTGCGATGATTGACGGAAATCTCGTTCAGGGCGCACAGAACATCTTCTTTGCAGAATTGGCTTCAAAGTCAACAACAGTATTCTCTGTTTCTGCAACACGTTTTATGTCTGGAAAGTTCCCGTTCATGATTTTCGGTCTTCCTGCTGCGGCATTCGCAATGTACCGCGCTTCTCGCCCAGAGAAGAGAAAGGTTGTCGGAAGTATCTTGATTTCAGCTGGTATCACATCACTTTTGACAGGTATCACAGAGCCGATTGAGTTCACATTCTTGTTCGTTGCTC
>CACYWZ010000140.1 GCA_902778325.1 uncultured Spirochaetaceae bacterium | reverse complement strand
AGCTACAACAATTGCGGACCGTATTCTGTGATGGCTGCCGTGAATATTCTTACGGGCGACGAGCTTGACGGCGAAACTCTTGCAGCGCAAATGAAGTGGAGGATTATCAAAAATCTGACGCTCCCAAAAGGCGTTGTATCTCTTTTGAAAAAATACAATATTCAAACTAAAGAATATGTGCTTTGGGCAAAGTCCGATTCTCAAAAAGTCGCCTTTTTGCGCTCAAAACTCTTGCACGGAACGCCCGTGATTTTGCTGGTAAAACTGCACGGCGTTCAGCATTACGTTACAGTCTTGGGCTTTGATGAAAACGGCTTTATGCTTTACGACTCAATGCAAGAAAAATCTGCCGAAAACCCGCGCTACACAATCCGCGACAAAAATGCGAGCGTGGGCAACACGTATCTTTCTGATTCAGAGCTGCTTTCGCTGTGGAACAAGGGCGGTGTGAAGTTTGCCTTCAAAAACTGGTGCGTCGTCTGCAAAACAAAAAAAATCTACGGACGTTTTTAATGACAATGCTATTGCTTTTTTTGAGCGCTATCCAATGACGGCACTTTGTCATTCCGAATTTTTTTGTTCTACTTGCATTGGCATATTACTCTATTCCTTTTATTGTTTTAATGCTTAATAACTGAAATAAAAATAGTAATTTTATTCTTTCAGTCCTTTTTCTATTGCTTCTATTAATATGCTCACTTCGTTCTTTAATTCTTCATAGGTCCAATATGAAATTGTAACTTCATGGCTATTAATATTTTTATCTTCCCAAAATGCCATAATTCTTAGCTCTCGTGGAGCATGATATCCATAATAATCATAGTTAGTTTTTATACATAATAGATAATCGTCATCCTGTTTAAGAAGCAATTTATTGACAAACTTTCCATCCCCATAGACATCAACAGCTTCTTCTGAAGGGTCATGATCTATGTTCTTTAATGTTTCCAGAACTGCAGGTATATCAGCTAATTTGATTTGTAAATAAATAATTCCGTAATCTTTACCCGGAAATAAATGTACACCAATGATAATTTTTTTAGAGTCTTTTCTTATTTCATAATTATTGTTTTTCATCTTTTTCCTCATTCTACTTTAATACATTCAGCTTTACCAGTTTTTGTAGACTTTGAACAAAACCGTATCCGCAGTGTAATCTGTTGTAACAAGTCCCCCTGTATTGTCCAAAATGCAGAACTTGCCGTTGCTTGAAACTTGTGCGCAGTTGCTAAAGTCGTTTATTTCCCATTTTTCTTTTTTGCCATTGCCCGTGATTTCAAAACAAGTCGTGGTGTTTTTTCCTGAATTACAGCCCAGAAAAAACTTTCCGTTTGGAAATGTCGTGTAATAAGTTGGCGCTTCGTCGTCAAAAATTGGCTCATCAGCAAAAATTGCGGAAAATGAAAGCAGAAATACTACAAAAATCAAAATCAGTTTTTTCATAAAAATCGAACTCCTTTTTTCAAAGTGCCTTCAGAAGCATTTAAAAAGTATATGGCATAAAACTTTTAAGCGCAAGAATCGCCGATAAAAAGGTATGAGCGAAGCATTTTTTGAAATCGTAGAGTTTGTTCTTGAGTCAGAAAAATTCTTTTTTATCTGGGGAACGACGGATGAAGGCAAGGATTTTTTTGAAAACTATTATTCTCGCCTTGTTGCCTTTCGCGATGAAAAAAAAGCCTTTGATTTTCTTCGCTCAAAAGGCATAAATGCAAAAAAATGCAAGACGGTCTATGACTTTGACGCTCTTGATTATTCCAACTGCGATGATTTTTTGAGCAAATGGAACATCATCGACGATTTATCCAAGTCGATTTTGCTTGATTTTGTGGGAAATGACGATAGTTTTTCGACTCTTTACTCAAAATTTGTGTATGGCGCAAACTTTTCTGCTCTTAACAAATCAAAAAAGTTTTACACGCCGAGTTTTGACGCGGACGAACTAAAGCAGATTGAAGCCATCAAAAGCGATATGCTGCGGATTTTGAAAATTGCACTTTCAAAGGCGAACTTTGACACTTATTTTGATTTTTCGATGGTGCGAAAGAAAAAAAGCTCTGACGCTTTGACGCTCATAAATCTGTTTTTTTTGCTTGTCGCGCCTTTCGTGCTTTTGTCAGTTGATACGTTCGGCTTTGCACTTTTGTTCTTATTGAGCCTTGTGTTTTTGATTTCGTATATTGCAGGCATAATAGTTTCAAAAGGGTGGCACAAAGTTTTGAACGTGCTCTTTCTTTTGTTGGGGATTGCGCTTTGTTTCTTTTCGTTTTTGTTTTTTGTGCTGAGTCTTATTTCTTAATAGTGCTTCGACAGAAAACAGAAAAAGATAATCCTCCTGTGTATTTTTATAATGAAAGCGGAGAAGATAGGTTTATAAAAATAGCCAATTCCCTTGTTGATTTTCTGATAAACAGGCCAGAAATGAACAAAGAACTTTTCAAAGAAAAAGATTAAAATGACTACAATAATAGTTAGGGAGTTAAATAAATGTTAGAAAATTATTACGAGGAAACAGATTTTTATAAAGAAATAGAAAATTATCCTAAAGAAAAACTGATTTATATAGTTGAGAATGGATATGATATAGAATTAATTGAAGCAGCTTTTCAGAAATTATCGTTCATAGATGAGGATTATGCGTTAACAAAAGGTATGGAATTTTTAAGAAACGATGAATTCGACCCCTATTTCCAAGCCTGTATTATTGATTGTATTTATCAATTAGATAGGGAAAAAGTGTTGGACTGTATTTTAAGCAGAACCGCGGATGTCGATTTTTATTTCTTTGAGGAAATATTACGTAGAATGCTTGCTTACACAACATACGAGGCGTTAATGAAAATGAAAAATTATAAATCGTATATAAACTATTTATTTGAACAATATAATAAATATTCTGCAGATGAAAAAAGTGAGATGCAAGACTTGTTAAATGAATTTTTGCAAGAATTCCATTTAGATGCTTTATGGAAGAAATAAAAATATTTTTTGATTTGCTGTTTATGTGTTGAGTAGACCCCTGAAACGAGTTCAGGGTGACAAAGAGAACAGAACGTCACAAGATTTTTTGCGATTTTATCTGCTTTAAGTTAATAAAAACTAGGAGGTTTAATAATGAGTGTATGTTTTTATATCAAAAACAAGAATGGATTTTTCGCCAAAAAAGCACCGATGACAATCAAAGAGTGTTTGGAGCTTTCAAATCAGAAAATCACGCAATTTAGTTTTGACGAAACTGCTGATGATTTTGATGAAAACAGATTTTACAATTCTTCTATTGCCGATTACGAAGTTTTGATTTTGGGTGTGTATGGGCAAAGTTCCCGCGGTTTTGAGCTTTCTTTTGAAATGGAGGAAAACGCCTACGAAGTCCGTGTTTGCACGCCTAGCACAAAAGAAGATTGGGAGATTGCTCTTCGATATATCAAGGAGTTGGCGAGAAAACTGAAAAGCACTATTTCAACTGACCGCGAAGAGCATTTTTCAAAAGACAACATCGAATCTTTTGATTACAAGAAAGACATTTTGTTTGGTCTGCAATGTTTTTGTTATGACGATAGCCCTTCTATGATGCCAGGACTTTTTCGTGAAGTTTGTTTGAACAAAGAATATGCAAAAAAGTTTCTTGATTCACAAAATCCAATCGAAAGTTTCAGCAATTTTTTTCACGATATTCAATATTTGGACGCTTATTCTGCCAAACAGAGATTTTTCAAAGACAAAGACACTGACGAGATTTTTGGGCTTTACACGCTGACTCAAGAAACGAGAACGATTTTGCCATTCAAGCCAGCCGTGGAGTTCAAGTACACGAATTCGGTAAAAGACGATGATGTCAAAAGCTGGAAAATGTCTTTTTGCATTATCGACGGTGAT
>CACYWZ010000139.1 GCA_902778325.1 uncultured Spirochaetaceae bacterium | reverse complement strand
GCGGCAGTTTCTGAAATCATGCAGCAATATTGGATTAACTTTGCCAAGACAGGAAATCCTAACGGCAAGGGACTGCCTTACTGGCCTGCGTTCGACGAGAGCAAGCCAACAACGATGCAGTTCAGTTACGGAGCATCGCTCGTTACGCTGCCAAATGTCGACCAAATTCACTTTGTTGACCGTATGTACAAGGCTGTCCGCGAGAAGACAGAAAGCAAAAGGAAATAAGAACTGGCAATCACTCTATTTGATATATAAAAGACGCCGGAAAATTATTTTCGGCGTCTTTTATAATGAACGGCTATGTTGTTCTCTCCAATGCTTCAATTTCAACAGATGCGTGTCGAACACGGTCAGCGTTGGGCTTATTGTCAGGGTTTGGCATCTGTTTTAAAGAAAATTGGGAAGGAGTTCTTGCCCAGACAGGCGAATTTGCCGTAAGCATAGCACCATTTACAAGAATCACGAAATATACCCAACTGCAAAATATAGTCATTCAATATTTTTTTCGTAATTTTGCAGCCACAAAAACCAAAGGTTTTGCAAAAAACAAGAAAGGCGTTTGCTTTACGCTTGTTTTTTCTGTTGGGAACTATCACTTTCAAAAAATTGTTCAAAAAAACAACATAGTGGTATCTGTCTGTTTTAACAATTCAGAATGTGAAATGCCTCAAACAGAAGAACAGATTTGAGCAAAAATACCCCGCGTTTTTATTTTATAATGATTTTTGGCGGTTATTGGGTGTTGACCGGGAGTTTGTAAAAAAGATGTTGTTCAATTCGTTTGAATTTTTAGTATTCCTGCCTGTGGTTTTCACACTTTATTGGTTTGTCTTTAGGGGCAGAAAACCACAGAATTTACTCATAGTCCTTACAAGTTACATATTCTACGGCTGGTGGGATTGGCGGTTCTTGATTTTAATTGCGTTCACCTCTTTATGCAGTTTTTTTAGCGGAAGACTTATCGGCAAAAACGGGCAAAATCCTAAAAAACAACATTTTATATCAGCCGCTAACATCATCATTAACCTATCGGTGCTCGGCGTGTTCAAGTACTACAATTTTTTTGCTGAAAGTTGCGCCGACTTTTTGAAACTGTTCGGCTTTGAAGCGGATTTCGTAACACTAAACGTAATTCTGCCAGTCGGAATCAGTTTTTATACGTTTCAGGCACTCAGTTATTCGATTGACGTTTACAAGGGCAAAATCGAACCAACTGACGATATTATCGAATTTTTCGCGTACATTTCGTTTTTCCCGCAACTCGTTGCAGGCCCTATCGAAAGAGCAACAAACCTTTTGCCGCAATTTCAAAAAGACAGAAATTTTGAATATTCAAAAGCGGTTGACGGTTGCCGTCAGATGCTTTGGGGATTTTTCAAGAAAATGGTAGTGGCAGACAACTGCGCAGCCATCGTCAATCAGCATTGGAATGAATATCAAGGTCTTCCGACGGCAACACTCTTGTTGTTAGGCGTTATGTTCGCGTTCCAAATATACTGCGACTTTTCGGGATATTCTGACATCGCAATCGGCTGTGCGCGGCTATTCGGGTTCGACTTGAAACAGAACTTCAACTTCCCATATTTTTCTCGCAGCATTCCAGAGTTTTGGCGTCGTTGGCATATATCTCTCACAACTTGGTTCAGAGATTACATTTATTTTCCGCTTGGAGGCAGCCGCTGTTCCAAGGCAAAAATCATTCGCAACGTGTTCATTGTATGGGCGGTAAGCGGACTTTGGCACGGCGCAAACTGGACATTTGTTTGTTGGGGATTGTTTCACGCTATGCTGTTGGCTATATACAACATTTTTGAAATCAACACAAAGTACAAAGACACAGTTAAACTGAATGTTAAAAGCATTTGCCAGATAACTTTGACATTTATTTTGGCGGTTATTGGCTGGATTATTTTCAGAGCAGAAAACATCGGTCAAGCAACGGCATACCTTTCTGCTATGTTTTCCAATCAGTTGATTAACTTCTCAATGTTATATGGCAAAAAGGCTTTGATTTTAATCGGAATATTGGTCGTTGCTGAATGGTTGCAAAGGGATAAGGCACATGTATTGCAACTTCCTGAAAACAAAATATTCAGACACGCAATTGTTAGATGGGTAGTATATTATGCTTTAATACTCACAATCACTACTCTTGGAGATTCAAATCAAACATTTATTTACTTTCAATTTTAGCGGAGATGAAAAAATTTTTAAAATACATTCTACTATTTTGCATCCCAATTCTTTTACATTTTGCAGCATACGTTATTATCGACCCTTTCAAGGTTATACGAGACTATGACGTAGAGATGTATGAAGACACCGCAAGCGTTTTCAAAACAAGCGATGTAATGATTTCGACCATGAGATTCATAAAGCAAAGAGAAAAATATCATTATGATTCTTTCATATTTGAAAACTCTCGCAGTCTTAATTTCAAAGTAAAAGACTGGGAAAAACATATATCAGAGCCAAGTTCGTGTTTCCATTTCTGGACATCGAACGGATATATAAAAAGTTGGCACGATAAAGTCTTATTCATAGACGAGATTGGAGATACGATAAAAAACGCGCTTTGCGTAGTTGACCACGATATGCTTTCTGTATTGGAAAGAAACGACAAAGTATCAGCAGAGCCGCCGGTTCTATGTCATAACAATAATTGGGTCGATTTTCATATTGCGAACTATAAGGCATTCTGCAACTTCATGTATATGGAAGCAGTTGTAGATTACAAGATTTTTGGCCAATATCGCCCTTATATGAAAAAATACATTCAACCAACACCCAGACCACATTCCTCTGACTTAAGAACTAACGAACCGTATACAAATGAAAATGAAGCAAAAATTACCGCAGGAACGTATTATGACGAGGCGCATTTGAAATCATTTGAAAACGTTCAGAAACCCGGAACTTTTTCAGAACACATTCTTACGGATAAAGAACGTCTGTTGATTCGTGAAATCCGTGAAGTATTCGACCGTCATCACACCAATTATGAGATAATTCTTGGTCCTCAATACGACCAAATTAAACTCAACGATGACACAATGAATTTTTTATACGAAACATTCGGACGCGAACATGTTCACGATTTTACAGGCGTAAACAAGTGGACTTCAGATTATCACAATTACTACGAATCCTCGCATTACCGTCCTTGTGTAGCAAAAGAAATAATGGATATTGTTTATAACAAAAATAAAATCGAAAACGACAAATAACACTTGACCGTCGCTATTTCAGCGGCGGTCTTTTTTTCTCCAATAGTTTGTATCTTATTTATTCCATTTTTCACTTCTGCAAAGCCCTTTTAATCTCTACGGTATTGGCGCGCGAAACAGGAATAAGTTTGTCTGTTCCAAGCATTTGCAGTTGATAGTTGCCCGATGTTCGCGACGTAAGCGAAACGGCATAGTTTATGTTGATGATATAGGCGCGGTGGCACGAAATAAGATAGTCGACCTCTGCCAACTGCTCGCGCAACTGCTTCATGGTTGTGCGAATGATGTGATGAAGCCTCTCGCCCTCGTGCAAATACCATATATCGGCATAGTTAGAGAGCGATTCGATATACAGAATCTCCTTTGGCGATACCTCAAACAAATCATTCACGGCATTACCCTTAATAGCGTAAACCGAATTTTCGGCACCCTCTTCATCATCTTCTTCCGAAGAGACCGAAACAGGCTCATCGTCCTCCAGCTCGTCTTGGCTGGCGCGCTGCTCAAGAAGGGCGTTTATGGCTCTAACCTCCTCGAGTTCCTGACGGAGGCGGCTGTTTCGGTGATAATAAATGTCGTACACGGCAATGAGAAGCGTTACCAGCAGAACCCACAAGCACATTTGCAGAAAGCAGCAGAGGTCGAGCGCATTAGGGTCGCCGCCATTCATCTGCCCC
>CACYWZ010000138.1 GCA_902778325.1 uncultured Spirochaetaceae bacterium | reverse complement strand
CTACCCCATCTTCACTTATACTAGGCAACTTTTCATCTGGCAAAATACTTCCACAAGTGAGCAAAAAAGGAATTTTCCAACGATTGATTGCAAAAATATGATATGGCTTTGCTTCTTTTCCTGAAGCCAGAAACATATTTTTTCCGTCCTCAAAGAAAACTGGAGCAGAAAACCTGACGCCCAATTTTACGTCACTACAGTTAATTTTTCTAAGTTCTGCAGTCATAACATGCCTCTTTTTTGAATAGACTCATTTAAAGTATAACATAAAAAAATAAATCGGTAATGCAAAAACAAAATTTGAAATATTTTTTGTACCTACTCTTCAACTTTTATATTTTAAATTTCCAATATCTCTAAATATTTTTTACCTCATAGAAATACAACAAAAAAAGGGCAAACAAAATAGAAGGGCTTCCTAAAAAAATAGAAAGCCCTCTAAAAAATCACGTATAAATACTAGAGAAAACGCTTATTTCTCAGCAGCCTTCTCTGCTTCTTTCTTTGCAGCACCTGTTACAGCAGCATTAGCAGCAGCGTTTGCAGCGTTAACCATTGCTGTAACTTCAGCACCTACGCGCTCCTTAATCTTAGCTCCCTTACCAACCTTGTCGCGGATATAGTAGAGCTTTGAGCGGCGAACTTTACCTGGGCGAGCAATCTCAACCTTTACGATACGTGGGCTGTTTACTGGGAAAACACGCTCTACGCCAACGCCATAGCTGTTCTTGCGAACTGTGAATGTGCGTCCGATACCAGAGTTCTTCTTGCAGATAACGAGACCTTCGTATACCTGAACACGCTCTGTCTTTCCCTCAATAATCTTGAAGAAAACGCGAACTGTATCTCCAACATTGAAATTCTCAGCAGCTTCTTTCTTCTGCTTTTCTTCGATGGTCTTAATAAGATCCATTGTTATTCTCCTGTACTAGCAGCGGGTTTTCGCCTTCTGCGTTTCTTCTTGCTCTCATGCTTTTGCATAAAGTATTCTAGCAAGTGCTCAATCATTTGCTCGGCTTCTGAAGTAAGTAAGCCTTGCTCTCTCGCTTTTTGAATCAAATCAGGTCTGTTCATCAGCGTTTTTTGCAAGCTCTTTTTCAGCCGCCACTTCCGAATCTCTTCGTGGTTGCCACCGAGTAAAACCTCTGGCACAGCCATGTCCCGATATACAGCTGGGTGCGTATATTGAGGATATTCAAGAAGTCCGCTCGAAAAACTTTCCTCGTCCAAAGACTCTTTTGTGATTACGTCCTCCACAAGCCTGTACACCGCATCAACGATAACAGTTGCAGCAACTTCACCACTAGACATAACGTAATCCCCAATAGAGATTTCGTCGTCAACATAGGTATCTATTATTCTTTGGTCAATACCTTCGTATCTACCGCAGATTAAGACGATTTCGTCTTTCTTGCTCAACTCTTGCGCTTTCTTTTGCGTAAATTGCTTACCGCCAGGCGTAACATAAATTACGTGCTTTTTGTAAGCTTTTACACTATCAAGCGCAAGTCCCAAGGGTTCAGGTAAAAGCAGTTGTCCTGCACCTCCCCCGTACGGCTTGTCGTCACATGTTTTGTGTCTATCAAAAGCAAAATCTCTGATATTCACTAAATCGTAGGCAATAATTCCCCGCTCCACCGCTTTCGCCATGATTGAGCTTTCAAAAAACGCTCGCGGTATTTCAGGAAACAAGGTCAGCACTGTAAATTTCACAGGAGTTACTCCAGAATCCAGAGGTGCATCAGCCCCATCATTCTCTTTTCTACATCGACTGTTCCAATAAACTCTTTGTTAAAAGGAACAAGCACACTTCTAACCTTTCCGCCAGAGGTATGTTTTAAGTCTTCAGAAAGAAGATTTGAGCTCTCGGACAGCGAAATCTCTACGAGATAACCCGCTCCGCCTTCCAATACGTCTGTGACTGTACCAACAACTTTATCTTGCGGTAAAGAAGCAGGCGCAGACTTTGCCAAACCGTCTTCATAAAACACAGAACACCCTTTCAAGTCTTCTATGTACCACTCATTTTTTTCAAGAGGGTGAGCATCCTCACGCGGAACAACGATATTCCATTTATTGTACTCTTTCGCCTTTTCAGGTGTATCGATTCCGCTAACTTTCATAAACAGAGTATTACCACCCTCGCGCACACTTTCAACTTTGCACTTGAGTTTTTTTACTCCGTCAGTCAAAGTAACTTCCTTCATGTTCGCAAAATGCGAATAATCACCAGAAGTGCTTTCGACTTTAAACTCGCCCAAAACTCCATGAGAGCCTCGGACAATTCCTACCACAAACTCTTCAAGCACTTTTCTTTAGTCCAGTATTTCCAGACTATAGCGCTTTCCACTCTTTGAAGCTGACGCGCTCAAAACAGTACGCAAAGCCTTTGCGATACGACCGTATTTACCAATCACCTTTCCAATATCACCCTGGGCAACACTCAATTCCAAAACTGAACCGCGGTCGCCTTCGGTTTCGTTTACCGAGACTGCACTGGGATCATCGACCAATGATTTTGCAATATATTCAATCAGGTCTTTTTCCATTCCCGTTCACTCCCTAAAAACTTACTTGGACTGACCAGTAACTGTCAAACCCTTCTTGTTGAAAAGTTTCTTTACGGTGTCAGATGCCTGTGCACCAACGCTGAGCCAGTACTTAGCTCTCTCTTCATTGAAAGACAACTGCTTGTCAGCTGCTTCAATTGGGTGATAAACGCCAAGTTCCTCTACAGTTGCGCCGTCGCGAGGCTTGCGAGAATCCTGCACAACAATGCGATAGTAAGGGCGCTTCTTTGAACCCATTTTCTTAAGTCTAAGTTTAACCACTTTGAGACCTCTTATAAAGGATATTCCCCGCACTCATCTGCACGGGGTAATTACCGACTTTATCAGTTTTCACCAAAACAGTCAATATGCGCCAAGCGCCAATTTGCGCGCTTTTGTTACAAGTTATGTGCTATAATCCTGTTATGGCATTTTTTCCAATATTCACAGATTTGAAAAACAAGAGCGTCCTCGTCGTTGGAGGCGGAAAAATAGGCGAAGAAAAAGCACTTTTGCTCTTGGACTTTGGCGCAAGCGTCAGCGTTGTTTCAAAAACATTCTCAAAAAAACTAGAAGAAGCAGCAAAATCAAACAAAAATCTCACACTCATTTCTCGCGACTTTTGCGAAACCGACATAAACGGAAGTCCGTTTCTTGCAGTTGCAGCGACATCAGATGAAAGCACAAATCAAAAAATATGCGCGCTTTGCAAAGAGAAGGCTATTCTTGTCTGCAATGTCACAGACGGCAAAAGCGGCTCTTTCTCGTTTCCGGCAATCGCAAAAAGCGGCGACATAATCTGCGCAATCTCCAGCGGCGGGAAAAGCCCAATCGTCTCGCGCTATGTAAAAGAAATCGTGCAAAATGCGCTCCCCTCTTATTTGTCAGCGATAAACGACAGGATTGGGAAAGTTCGCGAGAGATTAAAAGAGATTGTCCCGAATCAAAAAGCAAGGAGGAAAGTCTTAAAAAGCGTCTTTGACCTTCTTCTGAAAAGCAAAAACGGCGCTTCACAAACACAAATCGAAAAGCTCATAGCCGAGCAAAATGATTTTCTTCATAGCTAATTTTTTTGCTTTCCGCGCTCAAAGTTTTGCGGTTTCCTTGTGTTTTTGTACACAAGGGGAAAACGCATCAATTCACTCGTGTACAGTTTGTATATGAGCAAAAAACGCGCTGGGCGACTCATATACATATTGTATACGAGGAGAAAACACTCCAAGTCGGCTCGTATACATATTGTACATGAGTCAAAAACGCGCTGGGCAAGTCGTATACATATTGTATACGAGCAGAAAACACTCCAAGTCGACTCGTATACATATTGTATATGAGCAGAAAATTCTACAAATCAGAGCGTATACAAT
>CACYWZ010000137.1 GCA_902778325.1 uncultured Spirochaetaceae bacterium | reverse complement strand
CACTCTCAATCTTTTTCTCTAAGACCGCCACATAATCGCGAGCCGTTTTGCCCACGTTTTCGGGATTTATCGGATAATGCACATTGTACAAAAGCCCTTTGTCGCCCGTCTTGTCGCCAAGATACTCGTCAGCGATGTGGCAGCCCACCACTTCAAGGCACAAAATCGCGTGGTCGTCGCCCTCAATGATTTCTTTTTCCCAAACAAAACGGCACTCAAGATTCATAAAGCACTCTTTCACCATAGGAGCGTCAATCCAAGCCGTTTTTTCCGCCGTCAAGCCCGCTTCTGTAATCTCGTCCGCTTCAAAGCCGTTGTGTTTAATCGTAGCCATACAAGAATCAAAAAAGTCCGCTGACATAAAATTGATAACAGCCTCTTTTTTCTCTTTCACGCTTTTGTAAAGATGCCCGTTTTTGTTCACGCTGGATAAAATCGCATAAAAGCCTCTTCCCTTGTTCGCGCTGGTAAAAGTCGCCCAAGACTGCATACAAGCGTTTGGCTTGCCGTTCGATTTGTAGCTTGTTACCAAAAAGAGCGGAGACGGCACGCTCATCACAAACTCTTTCCAGCAAAATCCAAAGCTCCTCGAAACATCGCCGAAAGTCCCTTTCATCGCTTCTGGCATATCGTTATAACTGTGTTTCATTTTCTTTCTCCTAATAAATATCCCTACAACTCCTTCATATAAAGCACTTCGTCTTCAACTACTTTTCCCATAACCGTCTTTGTAAAGGCTTTTACAAACTTCATTCCGTTGCGCTCAGCCACATGACGACTGGGAAGATTGTCAGACTTCATATAAGAAATAATTTTCTTCATGCCGCACTTTTTTGCAAATTCCGCGCAAGCCTTTGCCGCCTCAGTAGCGTAGCCCTTACCACGAAACTCTTTTCGAAGATGGTAGCCGATTTCAGGGAACAAATCCTTTTCCACTTGCTGCATGGTAATTCCGCAGTCGCCAATCATTTCGCCATTTTCCTTAAGGCAAACCGCCCAAAGCCCAAAGCCGTATTTTTTGTAATTATCAAGATTCCACTTTATCCATTTTTCAACTTCCTCCCGCGAAAAAGGGTGCGGATAAAACTTCATCGATTCAGGGTCACTCATAACAAGCACAAGAGTGTCCGTATCTTCAAGTGTCATCTCGCGCAAAAATAGTCTTTCAGTTTCCAACATCATTTTTCAAAGTCCTTTTTCCATCAAATAAAATAAGCCTTTTCGCCAAAGAGCCTCGCCCGTTTTGCTATAGCCTGCTTTTTCATAAAGAGCCAACGACCGAGGATTTTGGCTAAAAACATCAAGGCGCAAACTTTTCGCACCAAGACTCACCGCTTGCTTTTCAATATGCTCCAATGTTTCTCTCGCAATTCCACGCCTTTGAAAATCTGGGTGAACGCAAAGACGATGAATTACGCGAAAATCGCCGTCAAAGCTCCAAGCTGCTTTTTTGTACTCATCATCACAATCTTTGTTTAGCGCATAAATCACCACAATTTTTTCTTTTTCGTCTTTTTCGCTTTTTTCCAAACCAACAAAAAGAGAAGCTGCTTTTATGTCACTCAAAAAATCCTCAGCCGTCGGATAAATCTCGTCCCACTGAAAAATCCCGCTTCTCTCCATTTCCCTAATCGCTTCTTTCACAAGCTCGCCTATCTCCGCCAAATCCTCTTCCGCCGCCTTTCTGTAATTCAGCATTTTTGCTCCCTTTTCTTCTATTTAACTCATCAATAAACTTTTGCATTCTTTCTGTAACGAGTTCCGATTTTTTCATCTCCCGAAGCTCTTTCGCGCTCACCCACTTAAAAGCCACTGTTTCGCCCTTTTGAAGTTTTATCGCTCTTTTATCGCATTCCGTTTCACACAAAAACTCCACATAAAGCGACTGATTTTCTTCTTTCACCACTCGCCCAATCTCGAGCAAATCCGCTTCTTCAATCCCCGTTTCTTCCTTGAGTTCCCGTCTTGCACACTCTATCGCATTTTCACTTTTTAGCGCAGAGCCGCCCGCCGTCGCTTCCCACATTCCGCCGAAATGCTTGTAAAAATCCCGTTGCATCAAAAGATACTCACCGTCTTTGTGTCGGACAATAATATCACACACCAAATGAAAGAGTCCGCTCGGTATTTTGTCGCCACGAACAAGAGTAATGCCTGAAACCTTTTCAAAATCCCGATTATAAGCGTCCCAAAGCTCAGAATCTCTCTCAAACTCAATTTCGTCGAGCTTTTCTGCGATAAAATTTCTCTTTCCTGTAGCCTTGAAACCAAGACGTGAATAAAGACGAGCCGCATTAACATTATTTTCCAAAATCCATAAAGTCGGCTTTCCGTCGCATTTTGCACACGCAAATCTCAAAAGCTCGCTTCCAAAGCCTTTATTTTGCATTACAGGAAGTATATAAAGGTCTTCTATTATATTTTTGTTTACCGACACAATACCCACGCCCGTCTTTTGAACAAGCATAAAAAACTTTGAGCCAGCCGCCATTTTGTCCAAAATATACTTTTTTTGTCGCTCTACAGTATGCAAAGCCACAAAATCGCTCCTGCAAAAAGCCTTGTGCGATTCCTGCCACGAAATAGAATGTATCGTCGCTGCTTCCTCTACATTGCTCTCGTTAACTTCAATGATTTCACTCATTTCACAACCTCATATCGCAAACGCAAATACGAATCTTTTAGCACAGTGCAGCCAGTCAGCTTCAATACACCCAATAAAGAAAGCTCCTCCTCGCTCATCAAAGACTTTCCGTCAATAAGCGTCGCAGTGTCTTTTCCGCCGATTAAAACAGGCGCAACGACAATATCCACAGCGTCAAAGAGCTTTTCGCGCAAAAACAAAGAATTGACAGTTCCGCCTGATTGCACAGTAAGACGCTCACAGCCAAGTGTATACAAATACTCTAAGGCTTCTTTTAGAGAAAGATTTTCTTTGCAAAAAATATGCAGATTATCTTCTTTTACATTAAATGCAGGGTGATTTTTATTCGATGTAAGCAAAACGAACTCTTTTGATTTGGCACAAAAGTATTTTATTCCGTTTTCGTTTAAATGCGTATTGTCTAGGAGTACAAAAGACACTGGTGTTTTGAGAGGCACCCCTCGGGTGTTCACGCCCATTTTCGCCTGCACTCTGCCTGTGTTAAAGCTCCATAAATCCGTCGTTTGCTCAATTTCGTAATATTGGCTCAAGCCCTCTTTTAGCCCAGAGATTTTTGGAAAATCCTTATCAACATCGAGCTTGTCAGTCGCGCCCGTGCTGATTTTTCCGTCAACGCTCATTAACATAAAAAGCGTAGTAAATGGTCTTTTCATTATTCTTCCTCCGTTTTTGGTTTACACTCAAAGTTTGTATGTGTTTCATTATACAGAAAATTTTATTAACACTCCAGTTCTAAAAAGAAGTTGAAATAAAAGAGCGATTATGCTTTAATTTCGCATATGGCAACTGAAAAATCTCACGGCACAATGACTGCCGACAATCATGCAGCGCTCTGGCACGGGCGCTTTGAAGAAGGACCTGACGCACAGGCTGTCGCTTTTGAAACATCGATTTTCGTCGACGAGCGTATGGCAAAAGACGACATTCAAGGAAGCAAAGCCCACGCGAAAATGCTAGGCGAAGCAGGGATTATCACAAAAGACGAAGCAAAAGCGATTGTTGACGGCTTGGTTTCAATCGAAGAAGACATGGATTCAGGAAAGCTCACAATTGACTGGAGCGCTGAGGACATTCACTCTTTCATCGAGGCGACACTCACCGACAGAATCGGAGAGAGCGGGCGAAAGCTCCACACAGGAAGAAGCCGCAATGACCAGATTGCCCTTGACGAGCGCCTCTATCTTCGCCGCGTCATTCCAGTCTTGCAAAGCAAAATAAAGACGCTCATCGACACCCTCGCTCTCATCGCAGAAAAGCACACAGACACACTGCTTTCAGGCTA
>CACYWZ010000136.1 GCA_902778325.1 uncultured Spirochaetaceae bacterium | reverse complement strand
GTATTCTGATTTTATTTCGCATTTGCCCAAAGACAAATATCGTTTTATCGATGCTTCACACATTTTGGTAGAAGAGTTGTCGCAAGATGAAATCCTTGAGCTAGCAGGAAACAAAAATTGAGGAGAAATAGATGTTCGTCGATATTTTGGAAACGCCGTGCACCGAAGAGGGCAAAATCAAAGAATATTTCGGGAACAAGTTTGAAGCGGCGTTCATCTGCCTGTTCCCGTTCATCGAATGCGCCAAAATCCCTGTTTCCAGATTCGGCACGGACGATGCGCCGACAAATCTTGAGATTTTCCGAAACTGCAAGCCTGTAAAATGGAGCGAAATCGTCTCAAAATTGGCTCTCAAATCCATCGGCGAACTGGATATCGGACTCCGCACTTGCATTCATGGACTCAAAAAAGAACTTTGCGACGAAGTTTTGGCGGACAAAATATGTGCGCTCGAATCCCAAAGCATAATTGAGCCGTGGGAAGGGGAAGTTTCGCCGTTCATTGCCTTTCCTTTTCTCAATTTTCTGAAAGCCAAAGGCTACGGCACGGTTCTTTGCACGAACGAGTTTTCAGCCCAAATCCAAAAACTCCCCGTCGGCGACATTTTGCAAGACAAAACCGAAATCGATTTTATCCAGAACATCGAAACGGAAGACGAAAAAATCCTGCTTTCAACGCACTGGGACAGCCATTTTTCCGTCCTGCTTTCGTCGGAGAAACTTGTTCGTGAATTCATTTCGGCATACAATATCGAAGGCTTTTTTTGCGACGAAAACACCGAAATCTATTGGAGTTTACACAATGAAATCAATTAACCCACCACAAAAACGCATTTTGCCTACCATATTTTTGCTGCTCGACAGGAGAAAAAGGGGAAAATGAATAAGAAAACATTTGCAAACAATCAAGATTTTTTGCTTGAAAACATAATTGAGCAAATCAGCGGCGATGAAAATCTCGTTCACTACAAAAAATATTGCGAAAAGAGGCTTGTGGGGCTAAGAAAAGAGGCATTTGCTGAGCTGAGCGTGTTCCTGAAAGAGTTTTCGGGCGCACCTTTTGAAGCGCGGAGGCTCTTTGTCGACATTCTTTTGAGCATTGCGGATTCAGCTGGCGAAGACCTTACTCCCGACACGATGCCACACCCGCTAAACGAGCAGGTGATAAAGCCGACTCTTGCTGAATGGGCAAAAAAGGAGCGTGAAAATTATCTTTCGCTTTATTGGAGCGCAAAATATTTCTATGACTATGACGCTCTTGAGCGCGCCTTAGCGCTAAATCCCTCTGAGCAAAAGCCGCTGCTCTTGTTCATTGAGCGCAATATCAATGCCCTTTATTATTCGACACATCATTTGCCCGATTATTATTGCGGAAATGTTGATGAGGATATGCTTTTGGTGCGCAAGGTCGAAGAGAAAATCCGCCTTGTTGAAGACGATGAAGCCCAAAAAGCCATAACCGACGATTTTCGTTTTTTGA
Organism: uncultured Spirochaetaceae bacterium; assembly: GCA_902778325.1. Lineage (GTDB taxonomy): Bacteria > Spirochaetota > Spirochaetia > Treponematales > Treponemataceae > Treponema_D. The sequence goes on along the minus strand of CACYWZ010000136.1, from coordinate 2,620 downwards.
GAGCACTCGTCTGGAATTATTTTGAGTTTCGTCAGTCTGGTGAGAAAGATTTTGCGGTCTGGGGAGCAAAAAACGGCAAGCAAGTTTCTAGCAATGTATCTTCATATTACTACACAAAATAAAAGTGAGCGCGAAATGAAAAGATTTGAAGAGTTTTATGCCTGTTCTGTGCTGTCCGTGAGCGGTTTTGACTTGTTTGGCGAATACAATGCGTGGCTGGACGAGGAGTTTTTGAAAAACGGCGATGATTTTGCTTTGCTCGAAATGGAAGAATTGTCTTCTGACAAGTACAAAACACATTCATTTTTCCGCCAATATTTTTATGACAACCCGGATTTTGACAAAAACATATTCGGAAAAACGCTTTTCGGCGAGCTTGAGAGGGCATATCACGACAAAAATTGCGATTTTGATTCGTTTGTGAATAATTGTTACGCTGTCTATCAAAATTTACCCAAGCAAATTGAGTGGGACGAAGAGCCGTTTTTCGCTCTTGGCTATGCGGGCGTCTCAATTGAATGGGGAGATTACAAAAGAGCGCACGAAACAATAGAAAACGCATTCCGATTTTATAGCGGCGAACTCTCTGCTTCATCAAACGAAATAAAAATTCGCTCTTTCAGTGAAATTGCGGCACTCAAAGACGGGGAAATAACGTTTTTTGATGGCGAGAAAGTTGCGCTCTCATCGTGCGCGGGCAAAAAGTGGAGCGGCAGATGTGTCGGAGAGCGTGATTTTGGTGCAAATCCGCCTTATTTTGTGTTCTTCACAGGTGAAAAATGGATAAAAATCATATTCTGCAAAAAAGGATTGTTCAAAAAAAGAAAAAATCAGCGTGATTTTGCCCTCATTCACAACTTCGTCCAGTCTTCTTGCTTCACAACAATTGATTTGCAGTGAGAACTACAGCGGTTTTGCCGATGATTTTAGTGCAAATGACGCAACTTTTCGCTTTTTGGCATAAAAATGAGGATGAGACAATGAGAATCTTTTTGCAAATTATATCCCCAATCGTGTTTTTGGTGACAATCATCGTTTTTGTGAGAAGTTTGATTGATTACAACAAGCACTACAAAGCAATCGTCGACTTTTTGCGGCTCGAAAACGACAGAGAAACGCTAAAAGCAATCGGTTATGTGGAGTTTTATGGCGAAGAATACGGACTGAGAAGGTCTTTTTCTGTGCTCTCCGCCACGCTAAGATTATATGAGCGCTTCAATGAGACTCAAAAACGCGAATATTTTGATTACGCACAATATCTTGAGAAGCGGAGAGCATGGCTGATTCCGACTATCATTTGCCTGATTTTGTCGATGATGCTCCTTGCCTTTTCCTTTGACAGTCTTTGAGCAAAAAAGGCGTGAAAAACGGCTTTGTCAAGACAAAAAGCGCAAAAAATATAAAAAAAACACAATATTGACAGCCAAAATAAAATTAGTACAATGGAAAATATGATTGACACGCTTATATTTTCGATGAACGCGGTTCTCCCGCTCATAATGCTGGTTATTTTGGGCTACATATTAAGGCAGAAAAATGTTTTCACAGACGATTTTTTGAAAACGGCGAACAAATTTTGTTTTCGCTTCTGCTTTTTTTCAACGATGTTCATAAGCATTTACAATCTTTCAGCCTTTGATAGCGTTTACAGAGATTTGGCGCTCTTTTCCTTGTGCTCCATACTCGCTCTGATTGTCGTCGGAATCGTTTATGCGCTCCTTTTTGTCAAAGACGACAGGCAAAAAGGCGTCATGGCACAAGCATTTTACCGCTCGAACTATGCAATAATCGGCGTCCCGCTCGTCGCGAACCTCTTCGGAGAGAGCGGAACGGCGAGCGCTGCCGTCGTGCTTGCATCGACAGTCCCAGTTTTCAATATTACAGCTGTAATTTTGCTCAATATATGGATAAAAGACTCAGGCAAGAAGGTTTCGCCTCTCAATATGCTGAAAAAAATCGCGATGAACCCTCTTCTTGAAGGCATTGCGGCAGGCGCTCTTTGCTGCTTGGTTCGACCGTATCTGCACGGCTGGACGCTAAAAGACGGCGAGATAAAATTTATCTACAAGACAATAGAAAATCTTTCAAAGATAACAACCCCGCTTGCTCTCATTATCCTCGGCGGACAATTCAAGTTCTCTGCCGCTTCGTCAAGAGTGCACCAAATCATTATCGCAGTCGTCTTTCGCCTCTTAATAGCGCCACTCTTAGGACTTTCTGCCGCTTATCTCTTGTTCCCGTCCTTCACGCCGAGGGAATATGCCGCATTGATTCCCAGGACAAGAGAGTTGAACGTGATGGCCACAGTCATGGAATACCCGTTCAGCTGTATCATGCAACCGCTGGTTGACAAATATAAGGAATGGAAAGATTGCGAATATGTAGCTTTGGTGGGGACAGACCCTAAACAATGGAACATACCGGCTGGAACAGACACAAACGATTACTGGACTCCCATTCTCTGCAGTAATTGTGGTCTCGGATTTGCGCCCTCCAAAAGAATAAAGAATGTTATCACACCCCATGTCGGGATGGACTATCACCCGATGACCGAGCAGGAAGCCTGGCGGTTTGTGAATAATGAATTGTTAAAAGCATAAAGTACGGCAAAAGAAAGAAC
>CACYWZ010000135.1 GCA_902778325.1 uncultured Spirochaetaceae bacterium | reverse complement strand
AGTGAAACGAACGAAGTCGAAGAATCCGACCATACAAAAACAAAGGCATTATGAAAAAAGAAGCCAGATTCTTCGACTCCAAACGGCTTGCGCCGTTTTTCGCTCAGAATGACATTACAAACGGCGTTCCGTGTCACTGGCGCTCTTTGTAAAAAAATTTAGAGGGAGGAAGAGGCGAGGAAGGCTTTGTCTGCGATGTATTGGACTTCTTCGGCGCAGCGATTGAGTTTTACGTTGAAAGAGATTGTGTAGGCGATGAGCAAAAAAGGAAAAAGGAGCAAAAACAAGAGGCGTTGATGAGTGAAAAACGAAATGAGCGCGGCAAAAACGATGTTGAATAAAAGCTCTTTTGGCTCGTAAAAATCGTTTTTGAACAAAAGGCGTATCTGTGCGCTCTCATCGTCTCCTGAAACGGTGAGGGAAAAGCGGGAAAACGGCGAAATGCGCCCGTTCGGCTCGTTCAGGTCAAGTGAGAACGTGTTTTCGATTTCTTCGCCCGAAAACGGCTTTTCGCTGTCTTTTTCAAAAATGCTTTTTCGGTTATGGATGTTCTCACATATCAAATCTGCAATTTTTTGTGCGCCAACGCCCACGTTTATCGTGATTTCTTTTTTTGCAAGAATCGTAAAATACATTTTTCCTACTCCTTCTTTTTTTCGTCCTGCCACTTGAAAAGCGCGCGGACGCTCAAAATGCCGTTTTCGAATGTCATTGTCGCTTTTGCTTTTTTGAGCGTTTTTCCATCTGGTGTTTTTGCTTTGTCGTCTTCAAAATCGATTTTGTCAAAGTCCGCATTTTTCATGTCTGTCGCGTCTTTTCCGCTCAAAACGAAATCGTCTTTCAGGGCAAACGCTCCGTCTTTTTTTTCGCCCACGACTGCAAGCGACAAGCCGTTTTCAAGGTCGATATTGCCCTTCTCGTCCGCTTGAAGCCAATAAACGACGCCGCGATGAATGAATGTCACGTCAATGAGTCCGTCCTCGCTTTTTTCAATGCTCAGCGCGTCGCGTTCTGCGTTTTTTGAGGGCGAAACTGCGAAAAGGAAAAGGCAGACGAGCGATTTTGGGAGCGATGAAGAGGATAAAATCTTTGTCGAAAAGTTCAAGGAAGCGCCAGAGATGGCGTCGAATGTGTCGGAGGTTTTCTTTTTGTCAGATGTGATTAAAAGGTGGTTGGCGTAAGGATTTTTTTGTGTGGTGTCAAAAGCAAAGTCCACTTTCACCGTTTGGGCAAAAGCGGACTTTGCGCCACAAAGAAAAATCAGTGCAGCAGCGAGTTTTTTCATCGCTTTTATGCAGTGATTGCCTCAAGAGCAATCTTCATCATGTTGGTGAATGTTGTCTGTCGCTCTTGTGCGCTTGTTGCTTCCCCTGTCATCAAATGGTCGCTGATTGTGAGGATTGAGAGCGCCTTTCTCTTGAACTTTGCAGCAAGTGTGTAGAGTTCAGCGGTCTCCATTTCAATCGCTTTTGCTCCAAACTTTGCCCAAAGCTTCCAGTTCTCGTTTTCGTCATAGAACATATCGCTTGAAACGCAAGTGCCGACAGAATGAGCGATACCGAGTTTTTCAGCAGCGATGTCCGCCGCTTTCAAGAGGGAATAATCCGCAGTTGGCGCATAGTGCAAAAGTCCGAATCTTTGTGACTGAAGTGAAGAGTCGGTGCAAGCGCTCATTGCCAAAAGTGTGTCGCGGATTTTGATGTCCTCAGAGCAGCCGCCCGCTGTTCCGACGCGGATTGCCTTCTGAACGCCATAGAACTGGAAAAGCTCGTTGACATAAATCGAAAGGGATGGCTGTCCCATTCCTGTTCCCTGAACACTGACTCTCTTTCCGTTGTAAGTGCCTGTGAAGCCGTACATTCCGCGGACTTCGTTATAGCATTTTGCGTCCTCAAGGAAGTTTTCCGCGATGAACTTTGCGCGAAGTGGGTCACCTGGAAGCAAAACTGCTTCTGCGATTGCGCCTTCTGGTGCGTTGATGTGTGTACTCATTGTTTTTCCTCCGAAAAATAAATCTCAAAAAAGGATTATAGCACAAAACAGTGCATTCGTCTTTATACAAAAAAAGATGAGCGCTTTTTGTGGACGCTCATCTCTTTTTTTTCAAAATTTAGTGTTTAGAACTGCCACAATTTGTTTTTTGCAAGTTGCAAGATAACGACACCGTCTTCATTAGCGTGAATAACGAAAATCGTGCCTTCTTTTGTCTTGAGGTAGCGCGCTCCGCTTTCCATATTGCCGATTTCGCTCTCGCCTTCCTGAGAATCGTCCCAGAAATTTGTTCCGATTGCCTCGCTGTAGGCATCAATTTCTTCTTTTGTGGCTCTTTTTGCTTTGTAAGTTTTTACCATTGATTTTTCAAGGCTTGAAAGCTCTTTTCGGAGCGTTTCGCCGTTTTCGCTGCAATCAAAGTTCACGCCGCCTGCAAGAAGTTTGCCGTCACGAATGATAATCAAAAGGTCATGACAGTCAACTCCGCGATATTTTGCGCCCTCTTTGCTCGCGTAAACATACATAAAGTCGTTTGCGCCAGGCTCGCTCATCTCAAGTGTCCAACCGTCCGCTTTCAAAGCGCGAACTGCGTCGACTGCCGATGAACCAAAAGGAACGCCCTGAAAAGCCTCTGAGCTGTTCTTTTTTGCCTTGAACTTTGGTGCGCTGATTTTCGCTCCAAGCGCGTTCTGGCTGTCTTTTCCCATTCCATAAACGAACAGCACCATATTTGGAGCGTTTTCATAATCTTTATTGCGCTCTGAGATTACTCCCAAATAATTTCCGCTGTCGCTGATATAAAATCGAGAGTGCATTCCCTCTGAAAAATCTCCAGCCGCAGAATCATCAGAAATCACATCGCTGTCATCAAATTCAAAGAATGAATGAAGCACTTTCAAATCATTTTCGCCACATTTTGAAAACGAATAATCATTCAAAAGCGCTTTTTCTTTTTCTGCCAACGATGACAAAACATCGTCAGACGGATTTTGATAGCCTTCGCTTGCAAAACAGAATTTGTTTTCTGAATATGAAGACGCAAGCATTATGTAATCATAAATACCGTCGCTATTTGGTTTTAGATAATAATATGTGTAAAAGTCGCCATTAAACGCTGAATAATCTGTTCCGCCAAACTCCCAGCCTTCACTTTCAACCTTGTTTTTAATGCGGTTGATGTCGCTTCCGAACGTTTCGCCCATAAAACTTGCAAAACTCTCTGCCCAAACTGAAAGCGAAAGCACCGCCACAGCAATAAGGCTTAAAACTCTTTTCATAAAGTGTCTCCAAAAAATAAATTAGTCGTATAGTATCATTTCAAGCAGCGACATTCAAGAACGCTATTCACACAAAAAAATACCTTTTTCTGTGACAATGTGGGTAACCATTGCATCATGGTCATCAATTGGGATTTCGTCAAATACTTGAAGTTCTGCTCCCCAACCGATTATCGCTGTCGGCAAGTGAATCACAGATTTTTGCGCATACAGTTTTTCTATATAGCGGTCATAATAGCCTTTTCCGCGTCCCAGTCGTGCACCACTTCTGCTAAAAGCAAGACCAGGAACAAGAAGCACTGTGTGAACAGGAAGATGTTCCGCATCCAATTTCTCAAGGTCGGTTTTCGGCTCTAGTATGTTGTATGCATTTTTTTCAAGCTGGCTTTCCAAACTTTTTTGTGCAGACAAATAACAAAAATCCATCTCGCCTTCAGAAATTATTCTTGGAATTGCAACGCTCTTTCCGTCTTGTAGTGCTTTTTTCACAACAGCATGCGTATCGAGCTCAAAGCCTGAGGACATAAAAGCCAGAATCGTTCGAGAATCCTTGTACAATTCACTTTGTGTGAAAGATTTGAATGCGCTTTCAGCATTTTTTTGCATCGTCAAAAAATCTTTTTCATATTCACGAAGGCGCTCTTTCATCATTTTTCTGAATTCAGCTTTTTCTTCTGCTGTACTTTTTAACTTGATTTCAGGGTTCATATTTTCTAACTCGTTCTCTGCAATTTTCATAAAATCAAACAAAACTGTTAAGTGTTTCAGAAAACGTGGTAGCATAACGTAAATAATAAACTATACTCCATAAGATTGCAAACCCATATATTATCTAACTCACATTCGCACAACGCGAAATGCTCCCTTAGCTCAGTTGGTAGAGCAACGGACTGTTAATCCGTGTGTCGCTGGTTCAAACCCAGCAGGGGGCGCTAAAAAATTGGTTCCTTAGCTCAGTTGGTAGAGCAATGGACTGTTAATCCATGTGTCGCTGGTTCAAGCCCAGCAGGAGCCGTTAAAAGACCTTAATAATTTGTTAAGGTCTTTTTTTTATGTTTCTACACTTTTTCTGATGCTACGACAGTTGAGAAAACTCATCAAACAACTTGAAGCTGCAAGCACAGAATACTCTGAACTAACTCTATTTCACCTCCACATATTCCTTTGTAGCATTAACAATCCCACCACCTAAAACTTCTAACCCGCGAAAAGCAACACCAGTCAAAGCAGAACCAAACGCTTCTAACTGCGATTGAGCCTTTAGAAACGCCGTCCCAACAGTATTCTAAAATATTCACCTGATGCACCTATTTTATCCAGTTGCTCCGAAACCTTATCAATTACAATAAACTCCGTTTCAACAGAATATCTTTGCGTACTACCTAACATTTTTATCCTCCCACTAAAAAATTTGACAAACAAAAAAACATATACAATACAATAAAGATTTCCATAAAGGAGAAATATTTTATGTATCCACCAAAATTTTCGCCACAATGGTACGCAATTCGCAACGCAGCAGCAAACAATAACAATAACGACAAAAAAACTGATGAACCTGTTGACCCATTCGGCGGATTCATGGGGGGAGTGACATTCATAATTCTAGGCATCATCACCTTCTTACTAATCTCAAAATTTTTTGGCGTGATTTCGTTTGTTTTCGGACTGCTCATCGCAATCATCGCATTTATTCCAGATAACACTTCCAAAAACGACACCTCTGAAAATAAAGCGCCCTAAAACTTCCCCACCCCCTAGCGATTTCTCTTTGCTCTCTGAGCCTTCCCAGCCTCCTGCATATCAATCAAACACGGAATAAAAAAAAGCGCGATGATTCAACGAACCACCGCACCTACACAAAAAAAGGAAGCAATCCAACGGATTACTACTCTTAATTATATAGCGAATACAAATATAAAAACACTATATTAACAAAATTTTTTGCAATTTCTTTTCAAAAATGATATGCTTTTTTTTATGGCAGGAAATACATTTGGAGAAACATTTAGAGTAACGACATTCGGCGAAAGTCATGGAAACGCTTTAGGCGCAATAATCGACGGCGTTCCGGCAGGGCTTTCGATAGACACAGACAAAATCCAGAGCGCTCTTGACCGACGAAAGCCAGGAGCGGCACAAATCGGAGCAGACGGAAAGCCGCTGTTCAACGCAGCAGTAACAGCGCGAAAAGAAGCAGACAAAGCCGAGTTCTTGTCAGGCATCTTTGAAGAAAAAACAACAGGAACACCAATTGCCGTTTTAATCCGAAACACTTCCCAGCGCTCTGGAGATTACGGAAACCTTGCAACAACATTCCGACCAGGACACGCTGATTTCACATATTTTGAAAAATACGGTGTCCGCGATTATCGTGGAGGCGGAAGAGCAAGCGGTCGCGAAACAGCGGCAAGAGTCGCAGCAGGCGAAATCGCACGACAAGTTTTGTGCGCAATCTTCGGCGACGTAAAAATAAGGGCATACACAAAAAGAGCGGCAGGAATCGAATGTGAGAAAATCGATTTTGACGCAATCGAAAAAAACACAATGAGAGCCGCAGACCTTGAAGCAGCAGAAAAAATGAAGGCGAAAGTCGAAACACTGCGCGCACAAGGAAACAGCGCAGGCGGTATCGTTGAGTGCGTTGTGTCGGGAATTGGAGCGGGACTCGGAGAGCCTGTGTTTTCAAAACTCGACGCCGAAATCGCAAAAGCAATTCTTAGCGTAGGAGCAGTCAAAGGAATCGAGTTCGGAGCAGGATTTGCCGCCGCCGACATGACAGGAAGCGACGACAACGACGAAATGAGGCTTGACGAGAGTGGCAAAGTGAAGTTTTTGACAAACAACGCAGGCGGCATTCTCGGTGGAATTTCAAACGGAAACGACATCATTTTCCGTGTCGCAATAAAAGCCGTACCGTCGATTTTCCAAAAACAGCGCACAGTCCGCGCCATCGAAAGCGGCTTTGAGGGTATGAAGATCCACTCCGCTGAAGAGCTTATGCCTGGCGGCAGGCTTTTGGGTGACAGCAATGCCCTGGCACAAGCCATCGGCATTACGCAGGAATAAGACGGGAGGTGTGCTGAGTGGCTGCTGCAGTTAAGAGTGATTCCAAGAAAGCGGGCAAGATCCGCGGAAAG
>CACYWZ010000134.1 GCA_902778325.1 uncultured Spirochaetaceae bacterium | reverse complement strand
CTCGTCGATGAAGCATCTTGTGAATGAGCGTCTTGTTGTCGCATCGAATCAGATTTTTCTTCACACTCACCAGCGTCGCATCAACAACAATCGTGTTTTCCACGTTTATATTCTCAGGCAGATTGTGCTTTCGGTTGTTTTCACGGCTCTTATTATTACGGCTTTCATTCTTATTGCTCTCATTATCATTCGTCCGCTAAACACTTATGTTAAGTGCATAAGGGATAATGAGCCTCTTGAGAACATTTGCGCAGGAGAGGAATTGAGGTATCTTGCGAATACGTACAATAATATGTTCCAGATGAACAGGACTGTGAAGGAGGAGCTAAAAAGGCAGGCCTCATATGACGCTGTCTCAGGGCTTAGGAATCGTATGTCGTTTGAGCAGCGTTGTGCGTATTACAAGGGTGTTGATGACGCGATTGCGCTTTTGATTGTTGATGTCGACAAGTTCAAGGACATTAACGATAGTTATGGGCACGAGATTGGGGACATCGCCCTAAAGCATGTAGCGTCTCTTTTGAAGGGAATGCTGAGAAAGAGCGACAAGGCTTTCAGGATTGGCGGGGACGAATTCGCTGTCATCATGGTCGGCTTTGACGAGAGCGACAAGAAGTTTCTTTCGAAGAAGGTTCAAGAGATGAATGAAACGCTCCAACACCCTCTTTCAAAGGGCTTTCCTCGTCTTTCTGTGAGTGCTGGAGCGGCTTTTTCTTCGCAGGGATACAATTCCGAGATGTATTCTCATGCCGACAGTGCGCTTTATATCACAAAGCAGAACGGAAGGTGTGGTCTCACTTTTTATGAGAGCACACCCGAAGAAAAACACGACTTTTCTTGAATTGAAATCTTAATCGATTGAAAAGCCCAAAGATGAACCGCGCTTCTTTGCATTGAGGCGCTCTGTCTGGCAAAGCTGCTTTATATTGCTCAATGTGCATTTCTTTCCTGTCAGCACTTCATCGATGAGGATTTTTCTCACGATATTCGCAATTTCGCCTCCAGAGAAGTCGAACTCTTTTGCAATCTCCATTGCGTCTTTTTCTTTTAGTGTTGGAATATTGCTCTTCCAGATTTTTGCTCTTACAGCAAGTTCTGGCTTTTCAAATTTTATCTTGAACAAGAATCTTCTCTCGAAGGCTTTGTCAAGATTGTCCGAGAGGTTCGTTGTTGCAACGAGGATTCCCTCAAATCGCTCAAGCTCATCAAGGATTATGTTCTGAACGGCGTTGTCGCTCCTGTCTGCCGCTCCTCGAACAGCGCTTCTGACAGAAAAAACGCCATCGGCTTCGTTGAAAAGCAGGATTGGAATGCGCTCTCCTGCCTTTCGGGCGTTTTCGCACATCTTGCTGTATGTGTCAAAGAGCTTCTTTGTTTTCTGCTCCGCCTCGCCGTGCCATTCTGATTTCATCGACGAAATGTCAACGCGAAAGATATCGCGCTCGCTCTTCTTCGCCATCTGATAAACGCTTTCGGTCTTTCCTGTTCCTGGCTCTCCGTAAAAAAGAACGCACACACCTTTTGAAAGCCCGTTCTCGCTGAGTCGCTCCTGAATCTTTGAGAATCGCTTTTCATCAGCACTATCAAAAAGGCGCTTGATTTCCTTTTCTGTATCCTTTGAGTAAAACAAAGGCTTTTCTTTTATCGCCGAGAAATGAACGATGTTTCTGTCGGTTTTGCGCGCTTGGAACGAACTTCCCTCTGCCCCGAAGACAATCGAATACGCTTTGTCAGTGAGCGAAATGGTGGAATCTTGTATCGTGCCTTTCACTTCGAACTGGACAAGGTCTTTTCTGAAAAGCTGGTGCGTTTCATCGACGATTGCCGTGCTTACCGCTTCCCGTGTTGAAACATCAGTGTTTCGGTTAATCAAGACGAAAGAGCGCAAATCAGGGTTATTGCAAATCACAAGCCCGAACGCAATGTCATAAAGCATTGAGCGGTCGGCAATGTCCGGAAGATACTCGCGGATATGCTCAATCTCCTTCACTTTGTATCTGCGCTCAAGGCGCTCAATCTTTGAGAAAAGGGAATCGCAAGAAAGTTTGTTGTCGATTCTGTTGTCAATCATTCGACCGACATCGGCAAGGAAATCGCGCATATTGAACTTTGCAATCTCGGCTTCGACATCAATGGTGCGGTTGTCAAGAACGGCGCGCACAACGTATTCGGGGATTCTGTAAAATGAGCGCCCGATTGAATCGTCAGGCGGGTCACATTCGGTGATGTAGCCTTTGTCCAGAATGCCGTCAAGTTCATCGCGGATTGAAAGAAGAACAAGCGGATTGCAGTCGCAACTGTCAGAGATATTGAAAAACGTCACAGGGCGCTCTGAAAGTTCAAAATACATTCCAAAAAGAGCGCAAAAAATAAAGACTTGCGCATCATTCAAGCCCAAATAATCGCAGATATTCTCAACGCTTTTCAAAAACTCCCTGTTCTCAAGGCGCGGCAAAAAGTGCGACATCTTGAGTTCTGTGTACACGACAGAGATATGCTTGAGGACATTCCAGCGCACCTTTCTTGAGGTCTTCGTCCTCTTTTTTGTTTTTTTCTCTTCAACAGTTATTTCGTTTGTATTGTCTGTCATAAAAAAATCCTAGAAAATAATTCTGAGTTTTGCGCTCTCACATTCAATTCGGAGCGCTTTGACTTCTCCGCCATATTCGCCGTCGGTGTGGACAACAACGGGAACGTCAGAGAAAGCCTCAAGTTTTTTGAAATCCTTAAAATGAAAATTGCGAAAATGAGTGTGAAGACCGAGAATCACGAACGGGAACTTCAAGAACGCCATCAGATTTGAAATCCCGAACGCCGCACAAGACGAAAGAAGAGCGTCATCGGCTTTTGCACGAGGGTTCATTCTCACCCCGCCACCCTCAGCGGGAAAATTCATCGCCGAAAGAAAAATAAGGCGCTCAAAAACTTTTTCTTCCCCGTCATCGAATCGCACTCTGACAGTCTCGCTTTTCATTCCGATGAAAGTTGCAAGCGTTATCGCGATATAACTGAGCTTTCCGATGTGAAGGCGGTTCAAAAGAGTCTTTATCTTTGAAGTTTCATTCTTCTGGCAAATAAGAGCATCAAGCCCGAAGCCAGCGCTTATGCAAAAGCGGAATCTTTTCTTTTCAGCGCTATCGGGATTCGTCGTGACAACACCGATATCTATCACGCTTTCTTTTTTTCCGTCCAAAATTGCCTTAATCGATTTCTTCGGGTTGTGGCGTGGCAAGTGAAGCCCGCGACTGAAGTCGTTTCCAGAGCCTGCGGGAATAACGCCAAGACGGAAAACAGAAAAGTCATCAACACCGTTCAAAAATTCGTTTATTGTGCCGTCTCCGCCAATTATTACAATGTCCTTTTTCTCAGAGCCTTTCTCCGTAAGAGAAGCGGCAATTTCCCTCGCGTGCCCTCTCCTTTCAGAAAAAATCACGCTGTACTTTTCGCCGCGCTTGTCGAGAATCTCTTTCACGATTCTCCATCTGCCGACAGACTTTCCTCGTCCGCCGTACTTATTCACTACAAAATAAAGCATTGCAAGCAGTATAAAGATAATAATCTTTTTTGACAATAACGCCTTTTTACGGCTATAATCTGCTATTATCAACAAAAACATTCTTGGAGGAAGACAATGGATTTTCTTGAGCTTGTAAAAAAAACACGCACTTACCGCCGCTTTGACCAAAGCAGAAAAGTTGACGAGGCAAAACTGAAAAAACTCGTGGAATACGCCTCTTTCACGCCAAGCCCTGCAAACAAGATGCCTCTGAAATACATTTTGAGCACGAATAGCGCCACAAATGAAAAGATTTTCGCCACATTGGGCTGGGCAGGATACCTTCCTGACTGGCAAGGTCCTGCTGAAGGCGAGAAACCCACAGCGTATCTTGTTATGCTTCGCGACAATGAAATCTCAAAGCAGAGCGCAACCGACGAGGGAATACAGGCAGAAGCGATAATGCTCGGTGCGACACAGATGGGCTTGGGCGGCTGCATTATGGCGAACATAAAGCGAAACGAGCTTCGGGAATCTCTTGGAATCAGCGAGAGATTTGATATTGCGCTTGTTCTCGCTCTCGGCTATCCGACGGAGAGAGTCGTAATTGAGAGCGTCAAAGAGGACGGCGACATAAAATATTGGCACGATTAAGAAAACAAAAACCACGTTCCCAAAAGAAGCGCCGAAGAACTCAT
>CACYWZ010000133.1 GCA_902778325.1 uncultured Spirochaetaceae bacterium | reverse complement strand
TAATATGGCGGCTTCAAGAACGTGGAATCAAGGGATTTGAACGCAAGGTCGCGCTGCAAGTTTTGCTGTGTTTTGTTTTTGTAGAACGATGTCGCAAACTCTGCGATGTAGACTGACTGAAGAATGCTTACGTCTTTTTGGTCGTATTCTTTTGATTTTTCGTAATCCTGCTTGATGAAAAAGCAGAGCTGGCTCCAGAAATAGAATGTGTCGCCGTTCGTCTTTAGCGCATTCACGGCGTCGCGCGGGCTTTGCACGAACTGGTCAAAGAAATTGTTTATCGAAAGCTCTTTTCCCTGATTTGCAACAATGAGCTTTTTGAGGAAGTAATCGTGTGATTCTTCTTTGACAAGGAGCATCTGGATTTTTGCAAGGGACGCCTCAAGCAAACTTGTTACAGCGATTGACGACGGAAAGAGAATCGAAGCGACACCTTTTGGAAACTCAAGCGCATAGAGTGTGCTTGAGTCTTCTTTCGGTCGTGTCTCAATGTTTTTCTGAATGAAATCCGCTGCATTGACGCGGTTCAAAATGTCGTGAGGGACTTTCTTTGGCAACTCGCTTACGGTTGGGAACGGCACTGAGGAGTTTTCCTCAATGTCTTTGTAAATTGAAGCATACCGCTCAGCATAATACGATACGACAACAACCGACATCTTTTCTTCGTCAGGATTAAGAAGAACAACTTCGCCGTCTTGGGCAAGAACATTCAAATCTTTTCTGAGATTAGCGTTTACATCAGTCGTATATTGCGCGAGGTCAGGATTATCCTCCAAATGCTTCTTCGCGTATTTATACACATGGTCGCATAATTCCGAGAATGGAATTATTCCGACGTGATTTTTAGAACTCAAACTCTTTAACAGAGGTAAAATATTTACACTAGCCATACCATTTATATTAACAAAGATGTTTGCTTTCAACAAGCAAAAAATTTTATGTTCTTCAAAAAAATCTCAAGCCCGATTATCACAAGAATTGCGCCGCCGACAATTTCCGCCCTTCCAGAAAGCCTCTCTCCGACCTTTTTTCCAAGCAAAAGCCCCGAAAGGCAAATCAAAAACGTGACGAGCGCAATTATAACAGAAGAACTGAATGCCTTTAGCGCAGAAAAAGAGGAGAGCGTAAATCCGACTGAAAGCGCGTCGATTGAAGTCGCGATTCCCTGAACAAAAATCGTGCGCTTTTTTTGCACGCATTCGCTTTTTTCATCGCCTTCTTTTTTGCTTATCGCCTCAAAAATCATTTTGCCGCCAATGTACAAGAGCAAAACGAGGGCAATCCACGGCACAAAGCGCTGAAACACTGTGAAAATCGAGCAGATGAACTTTACGCAAACGTAGCCTATCATCGGCATTGCAAACTGAAAAAATGCGTAGACGAAAGCAATAGCGCACATTCGGCTTTTTTTCATCGACGGATTTCGGATTGCATCAGAAACTGAGACAGAAAACGCGTCCATCGCCAAAGCCGCACCAAGCGCGACGCTGTAAGTAACAAAAAACAAAAGTTCGCTCATAAAAATCCCTTGCAAACAATAAGAAAAGCAAAAAAAGCATAATATATTTAAGCCGTTAGTCCAAGTTAATTTTTTGCTCTTAATCTCATTTTCCGCTTTGCTGACAAAATGAGACGATAACAGTATACTTAACGGCGAGTTTTGGAGTTTTTTATGAATGACACGGCAGTTTTGAGCATAGACATCGGAACAACAGCGCTGAAAGCAGCACTGACAGGCGAAAGAAGAGAAGGCGGCATCATTGTTTTTGCCTCCTCAAGAATCCCCCTCGTTGAAAAAGACGAAAGCAAGGCCGCATTGGAATGGCTCGTCGCGCTGAAAGCCGCTCTCATCGAAATGCGGGAAAAAACAAAGGCGGATTTTGGCATTTATGACCCGTTCAAGCGTCTTTCAGGCATTTGCGTGAGCGGAAACGGTCCTACTATTGTCTCAAAAAACGGAGTGACGCTGTTGTGGTCTTCGCCTTTGACAGTGAAAGTGAGCGAGAAGTGCAAAAGCCTCTTTATCCCGCGCCTGTTGCAGTTTCGGGAGCAATTTCCAGAAGAATGGAGTGCGAGCGACACTATTTTTTCAGGCCCTGAATACTTGATTTATCGCCTCACATCGCGCGCCGTGACGATATTGCCCGAAAGCCGCTATTCAACAGCGTATTGGGACGTTCGCTCGCTTTACGAGGCTGGTTTTTCCGCAAACGAGCAAAGCAAGTTCCCCGCCTGCCGCGCTCCAGGCGATTGCGCTGGCGTCGTGACCGCTCAAGCCGCAATCGCGCTCGACGGCTTCCTTCCTGCGCGCACTCCTGTTTTCTGCGGCGCTCCTGACTTTATTGCGGGGCTAATCGGAACGGCGACGCTTTCAGTCGGGCGGCTTTGCGACTGCGCAGGCTCAAGCGAAGGAATAAACCTTTGCACATCAAGGGCGATTTTTGCGGAAGGCATAAGAACTCTGCCGTCCGTGCTTTACGGACTTTGGAACGCGGCAGTGCTGATTCCCGAAAGCGGCGTGAAATTTGCAAAATACAAACAGAGCGTCGAAGAGCGCGAAGGAAAATCGTGGACTTACGAAGAGTTCATAAATCGCGTTTTGGACGAAGGCGACGAAGAAGGAAAGAAAATCCTTGTTGACAATGCAAAAGAAGTCGCTTCTGCCGTGAAAAAACTTCGAGACGCGGCAGAAAAAGAAGGAATCCCGCTGAAAAACACAATTCAGGTAACAGGCGGACAGGCGCTGAACCCTCGATGGATGCAGCTAAAGTGCGACATCATCGGACTTCCGCTCACCGTGCCTTCTTGCGCGGACGCCGAACTCACAGGAGATGCAGTTCTTGCCCGATACGGGCTTGGCGAATACGAATCGCTTGAAGATGCCGCTGAATCGCTGGTGAGAGTGGAAAGAGAATACTTTCCCAAAAAGGTTTGACAAGGCAAAACGCCAATTTGTAAGTTTTAGGAGACGATATGAAAATCTATAAAATTCCCCAAGAGCTAAAAACGATAATTTTTGACATCGACTCGACTCTTTACACGAACGCCCAGTATGCCTTTGAGCAAGTTGACGTCCAAGTGCGAAAATACGCCTCGCTGAACGGTCTTACTGACGATGAGGCGCGAAAAAAAGTCAGCGATTACAGAAAGTTTTGGGCTCAAACTCACGACGGTCAAAAAATAAGCCTTGCGAACACGCTCCTTTCGTTCGGAGTCCCGATTTCGAAAAGCATAAAATGGCGCGAGACGCTCATAGAGCCAGCCGATTTCCTCCAAAAAGATGAGCGCCTCATTGAGACGCTCTCGATTCTTGAAAAAAAGTACCGCCTCATCTGCGTGACGAACAATCCGCAACTGCCAGCGCGAAAAACACTCGACGCGCTCGGCGTTTCTTCATTCATTCCGAAGATTATCGCTCTTGACACGCTCAATGTCTCAAAGCCCGCGCGCGAGCCTTTCGCTTTGGCGGCAAAAGAGACGGATTGCAGCATCGAAAACTGCCTTTCAGTCGGCGACCGCTACGACATTGACCTCGCGCTCCCTCTTGAAATGGGCGCGGGCGCTGTCGAAGTGGACGGCGTTGAAGACGTTTACAAGTTGCCGTCCGCTCTTTTTTAGATGTGCTTTTCGTAATAGACGATTGAGTACCACTGATTGAACTTAATCGCGCAGTCCTTGAACGTGCCGCAAAGGTGAAAGCCGCGCTTCTCGTGAAAACGCGGGCTTGTGTCCGTGAGATACTCATCGTTTTCACGCTCGGTTTTGGCAATGCAGGCATAAAGAGCGTGAAAGCCGCGCGCTTTGAGCCTTTCTTCGAGAGCATCATAAAGAGCCGTACCGATTCCGAACCGATGAAAGCGCTCATCGACATAAATCGAAAGTTCTGCCGTGTGAAGATAGGCGTCACGGGCGTGGAACGTCCCTGCGTAAGCGTAGCCGACAATCTCGCCGTTCAAAACTGCGACGATATACGGATATTTTTGGCGTATGTTGGCGATTCTTTTTCTGAACTCGTCGAGGCTGGGAGCGCTGTACTCAAAACTTATCGCTGTTTTTTCGACGTATGGCGCATAAATTTTCAAAAGCGATTCTGCGTCGTCCTCGCTTGCTTCTCTGATTGTGACATTCATCTTAAAATGCTCCTTTAGGTGATAGCGCATTATATTTTTTATCTTTGATTTCTGCAATAAACGTGCTAGAATTTTGTGTATAATGAGTTTTTTACCTCCTGAATTTGATGATTTTATAGCCCCGAATGCTCATCGCGCTTCTATTATTTGCGATTATCTTGAAA
>CACYWZ010000132.1 GCA_902778325.1 uncultured Spirochaetaceae bacterium | reverse complement strand
AATTTGACAACGCTCAATTCGAGAAGGGAATTAAGACCAGTTTAAAAAGCCTGGAAGATTTGAAGAAAGGTCTTGAACTCGATAAAGCAGTCGACAGTTTATCGAATTTGGAACGCGCTGCGAATAAATTCGATTTGTCCGGCATTCAAAATGCTGTCGAATCACTTCAAAATCGCTTCTCCACGTTAGGTATTATCGGCATGACCGCATTGGAGAATATTACAAACAAAGCAATTAATGCTGGAACGGCTTTGATGAAGTCGTTATCTGTCGATCAGATAGCTTCTGGTATGAAAAAGTACGAGTCGGAGACCAGTGCAATTGCGACAATGCGGTATGCTATTCCTGAAGGGACGACCGAAGAAGGAACTAAGCGCATTTATGAAGCTATCGAGAAGCTTCAGTCATATTCTGATGAGACGAGCTATTCGTTCAGCACCATGGTCGATAACATGTCGAAGTTCATTGCGGCAGGCGTTGACTTAGAAAAAGCCGAAACGTCTATGGAAGGCATTGCGAACTGGGCGGCTAAAGCTGGAACCAGTGCTCAGAGTGCTAATTTTGGCCGAGTAATGTACAATCTTTCACAGGCAATGGGCCAAGGCACGATTAAGGTGTCTGACTGGATGTCAGTTGAAACTGCGAATATGGCCACAAAGGACTTCAAAGAACAGGTCATTCAAGCGGCGGCAGCGTATGGAACATTGACCGAAAAAGCCTATGGAAGCACGACTGTTTGGGAGCGACACAGACATCGCTACGAGTTTAACAACGCATATCGCGAGGATTTTAAGAAAGCGGGCTTAATCATTGCGGGAGTGAACCCAGAGCGCGATTTGGTGGAGATTTGCGAAGTGCCGAACCATCAGTGGATGCTTGGTGCGCAGTTCCACCCAGAGTTTAAGAGCCGACCGAACAAGCCGCAGCCGCTTTTCCGCGATTTTGTTACAGCGAGTTGCTTGAACGCAAAAAACAAGAACGGGAGGGCGTAAAATGGGCAATGTTGACTTGAAGGAAAAAGAAAAAATCGTCGTTTTGGACTTTGGCTCTCAGTATGCGCATTTAATCGCAAAAAGATTTCGCGCGCTCGGCTATTATAGTGAAATTGCGCTGCCGTCGGCTGATTTGTCTGTTTTCAAAAATGCTTGTGGCGTTGTAATGAGCGGCGGTCCTTCTAGCGTTTATGAAGAAAATGTGCCAGAGTTTAACGCGGAAATCCTCAATTTGAACGTTCCGATTTTGGGCTTGTGCTACGGTCATCAACTTATGGCGAAAAGCTACGGCGGAAGCGTTGAAAAGGCTGAAATCGGCGAGTTCGGCATTGCGTATTTGAACTTGAACGACAAGGGAAAAGTTTCTCCGCTTTTTGAAGGCATTTCAGACACAACACAAGTGTGGATGAGCCATCAAGACGCGGTTTGCGCGCTGGGCGAGGGCTTTGAGGTGATTGCTTCAACAAAAGATTGTGCTTTTGCGGCGGTGCAGAACCTTGAAAAGAAGCGATTTTCTTTGCAGTGTCATTGTGAAGTGAAAGACACGCCAGAGGGAAACAAGATTTTTGAGAATTTCGCGCGCATTTGTGGCATGGCGAGAAACTGGGACGAAGATACTGTTTTGAACCATATCCTTGAGAGCATAAAGGCAGACGCTGAAGGCAAAAATGTGCTTTTGTTCTTGAGCGGCGGAGTGGATTCTACGGTGGCTTTTGCGCTTTTGAACAAGGCTTTGGGGCAAGAGCGAGTGCTTGGGCTTCACATCGACAATGGCTTTATGCGAAAAGACGAAAGCAAGCACGTCGCAGAGGCTTACAAGGCGCACGGCTTTACGAATTTCATCACTGAAGACGCATCGATGAGCTTTTTGAACGCTGTTAAAGGCTTGACTGACCCGCAGAAAAAGCGAATGGCGGTTGGCGAGAACTTTATCAAGGTGCGCGACAGTGTTGTTGAGCGATTGAAGCTCGGCGAAGACGGCAAAGTGTGGATGTTGGCGCAGGGAACGCTTTATCCTGATATTATCGAATCGGGCGGAACGAAGAATTCTCACACGATTAAGACTCATCACAACCGCGTTGACGGTATTCAAAAGCTAATCGCGCAAGGTTTGGTGATTGAGCCTTTGAAAGACCTTTACAAAGACGAAGTGAGAGCGATTGGAAAGAAAATCGGGCTTAGCGATGAGCTAGTTATGCGTCACCCTTTTCCAGGTCCTGGCTTGAGCATTAATGTTTTGTGTTCTTCTGGCGTTTTGACTGACGACGACAAGGCAGAAATGGCGAAAGCTCTTGATGAATTGAACTCAGTTGAGATAAATCAGTTCTGTGCGCATTGCACGGCGGGCATGAAACGCTCGGTTTTGCCTGTTAAATCGGTTGGAGTGCAAGGCGATTTTAGAACATACAGATTTCCTGCGGTTTTGACTTTTGAAGACGAGGGCAACGGCTTTTATCACATTCCGAAAGTGCGCGAAAAGGTTGAAGTCGCGTCGTCTTCTATCACGAACAAGGCGCAATTCTTGAACCGCACAGTCATTAAGCTCTATCAAAAGCCGTCTGTTAAGGCTGAAGATATGCATTTACTCGAGGGATACTGCACAAAAGAGCGACTCGACCAGCTTCGAGAGGTGGACAACATCGTTTTGACGACGCTGCACGAGAAAAATCTTTACAATACGATTTTCCAGCATTTGACGATTGCGCTTCCTTTTGCGAGCGAAGAGGGAAAGCAGAGTTTTGTGCTTCGTCCTGTGGTGAGTGAGGACGTGATGACGGCACGCTTTGCTTGGTTTGATATGGAAGTCTTGAAAGAGATTGTGCAGAAGATTGCTGAACTTCCATTTGTTGACGCGTTGTATTTTGACGCGACGAATAAACCGCCAGCAACGTTCGGTTGGGAGTGACGGACACAGTCCGTTTTGAAGCCGAAGGCTTGTTTGAGAGGCACAGCCTTTTTTGTCAGGCTAAGCCTGTTTTGTTAGGCAAAGCCTGTTTATAAAATCCTGTGAGAGATGAATTTGCTCATTTCTTGCAGGATTTTTTTAATGGATATATAGGCGAGCAAGTTAAAAAAGAAATCGCTTATGCAAGAAAAATCGGAAAAGAAGTTATTTTTCACACGGAGTTTATGAGCAAAGAAGGGCTGTAGTGGCTTTGTTTTGTGTGTTAGAAAAAATTATTTTTCCTCCAGATAATATTGATACAAATATGCAGCACCTTCTCTGTAAAGATATGTTTCTTTGTCGGTGAGTTTTGCAAAGATTTGTGATGAATAGAGTTTTCTGAGTGCTTCATCGTACTCTATTTTTTCGTCTTCAACGATGAACTCTGCGATTTGCTTTGTAAGAGAATCTATTAGCCAGTCTACTTTATCCATAAATCACCTCTTTTTTGTGCAAAAATGAAATTGCTTTTGCAGTGTGAAATGAAAATTGCATAGAAAGCTCTTTGTAAGTCATACGTTTTTTTAGCATTTCAAGGTCAATAAAATCTTGCTCGTACTGCTGAAACAAAGTCGCCATTGCGTCGTTTGCAACAGGTCCGTGAACAATATCATATTTGTTGTCTTGATTGCAAAGTGGAGTCTTAATGTCTGAGAAATATCGATTGCGATTATTCATCACGAATAAAGCCCATTCTTCTGTCGGAATTGACGAAAAATCTTTTATGTTTAGGTCTTTGTTTTTCATAAAATCATCATCGATTTCATACACATTCAAAACACTCTTTCCGCCTTTTATTCGAACGACACGTTTCGCCATATTTTCGGCTTGAGTGCGAATGTTGGTGAGATAAAAGCCTTTTCCAAAATCGCGAAAAGGTTTGCACAGTTTTAGATTGATGTCTTTAACTTCAACATTGCTTCCGTGATACAAAATCATAGAGAACCACCGTTTTGACGACAAATTTCACTCATATCTTCAACTGCGTCTTCAATAGAAAGCGTGTGTTCAATTTCGTAATGCTCTTTCAAAAAATCTATTGCTTTCTTGTCGTATAAATATTTAAATGCGTCTTGCCTTGTCATATTGTGAGTATTTGCAAAACTGCTTACGCACGCGACAGTGTAGGATATTTTGTTTGATTGCGGTGAAACTCTCATTATTCGCCTCCTTGAACGTGTTTATTATACCGTAGAAGCAAGGTGCGGACAAGCAGCCAAAGTTTGCGACAATGATAAAACCTCTCTCTGCACTTGGAGAGAGTCTCTCTCCTTGCGATGTTTAAAGGTCTCTCCGTGCTTGGAGAGTATCTCTCTCCGTGGTGTGTTTATAAAAAGAATTCGAAATTATCCCCGCAAGTACTTTTACGCATTTGGAGTGTCTTGATTAAATATATACAACGCAGTTCCCATTGTGTATAATTCAGTATCATATCTTTCGTTATAATTTTTGATATTTTCATCAAGGC
>CACYWZ010000131.1 GCA_902778325.1 uncultured Spirochaetaceae bacterium | reverse complement strand
GCGCGTTTTGCCGCGTCCGCGTCCGCAGTGCCGTCGCCCGTGTAGAACTTAATTCGTGGATAACCATAAACATTACTCATATAAAAAACTCCTTTGCGCATTCTGCATTCTCTTTATATCAAACCGCACCCTGCGGTCTGTTTTCTGTATTTGCCGCTACTAAACGCTAGTAACGCTCATTACTAGCCTCTCGTAACGAGCGTTACTAGAACCTCGTAACGCTCGTTGCTAACATCTCGCAGCGCCCGCTACTGAAATCCTACTGCTTCACCGCCTTTAATTCGTAGGCATAGCGCAGTTCGCGGACGCTCTTCAAAGTCGTCGCGCTCCCCGTGTACTTGGTGCGCACGATGAGCGTAACCGCGCCCTCCGCCAAGTCGGCGGGAACGCGGGCAATCAGCTGCGCGGGCTTGTTCACTGTGAGTCGGCGGTTCACGCGGTGCTCTTTGCCCTCGCTATCCACGAAGAACACGCCCTGCGCCTCATCGCCTTCGTCCTGAATCTTGATTTTCTCGCCCTCGATGATGATGTCATCTCCCGCTGTGATTGTTCCGTCAGTCTTGCCTGTCGCTGCGTCTGTAACAAGTGAGATTTCTGCACCGTTTGTCTTTGTGCCTAGCACACGAACGCCCACCGCTTCAAGCGCAGAACGAAACTCCTGTGTCAGAGTCAAATCGGCTGTGCGCTTGTGAACCGCAGGGTCAAACGGGGATTTTGATGTCGCCCAAACGCCAGAAACGCGAGGCGAAATCTGCACGAGGGAGTCCGCAAAGCTCTTTCCGTCAAGCAGGCAGTTCTTCACTTCCTCGTCTCTCTGGTTCAATATCGCAAGCACGGAGTTTTTGTCCTGTCCCGTCTTTGTTGCGATTTTGGCGGCAATTTCGGCGTTGTGCTGTGTCTGCAAGCGTGTCAAAACGTCGGCAATGCAGTCGTTCAAGTCGTCTGTTGTGAGATAATTCGGGCGCAAATACACGTCCCACTGATGTTCTTTAGCCATTTGTTAAGCTCCTTAAAAATAAAATGTCATTCTTCTCGTGGCTTAACGCGGGAATATATACAAAAAGCCCGTATCTGCACGTCAACGACGCACCAACACGGGCGATTGTATGAGAAAATATATTGTGTGTAAAAGATTATCGCAGACTGTTTTAAGGCTCGATAAGCCGATAAGCCGATAAGCCGATAAGCCGATAAGCCGATAAGCCGATAAGCCGATATAGCTGCTCTAAAGATGTTCACTTTTTTATTTGCTAGCTCTACGTTTTGCATAACTTTATTTTAATTAAAAGCCTGTATTTCTGCAATAGAAATTCCTGTCGCTTTTGCGATTGACTCTATAGGCATATTCATTGCAAGTAAATTACGAGCCGTACCACAGTTAGCAATTTTGATGCCCTCAGCAACACCGCGCTTTTTCACATCGTCGTCGTGGAAATTCCAAGCCATATACTCGTTGATAAACGACTGTTCAAATTTCTTCATAATCTTGCGCGAACTTCATCTTCGGACATACCAAGTTTTATAGCGGCATCTTTCACCGACAGCAATCCCGATTTTATCAAATCAAAGTATGCAACAGCCTTTCCTTGCTGAATGCCGATTTTGATGCCCTCAGCAACACCGCGCTTTTTCACGTCGTCGTCGTGGAGATTCCAAGCCATATACTCATTGATAAACGACTGTTCAAATTTCTTCATAATCTTGAACGAACTTCATCTTCCGACATACCAAGTTTTATGGCGGCATCTTTCACCGAAAGCAGTCCCGATTTTACCAAATCAAAGTATGCAACAGCCTTTCCTTGCTGAATGCCTTGAGCCATACCGATTTTGATGCCCTCAGCAACACCGCGCTTTTTCACGTCGTCGTCGTGGAGATTCCAAGCCATATACTCATTGATAAACGATTGTTCAAATTTCTTCGTCTGTACCATACTCGCTATCTCCTTTGTAAACTCAGAATTTGCTTCGTTGCTCTTCAAGAACGTCATAAAATCTTTCAGTTCGCTGTCACTTTCCTCATTCGCTGCTTCTGCATTAAAGATAATGTGATGCGTCTTATCGTTCAATGAAACCGATGAATCTTCTTTGCAAACACGCTCAAAAGTGTACACTGGCAAACCATAGCCAAGCGGGTCGTTCGTGCAAAGGAACAAGATATAGCTCTCTTTCAGCTCTGAATAGCTCATTCCGCGCATAAGATTGTCGATATCAATCATCGCCTGATAATATCTCATTCGCTCGCCTATGTCGTCCAGCTTGTACGATTGCGCCTCAATGTCGAAAACCTTGTCGCTTCCAGCAACATACACGTCAAGACGCACGCCTTTTTGCGTATATAGCGGAGAAATCTCCTTTTGTAGCTCAGGGTATTCGATATGGTCTATTTTTATTTTCAAAAGCCTCTCGATAACGCCTTTGCAAATCCGCTCATCTTTCATTATCTCACCGAACATAAAGTCGTCGGAAAAACACAAATCTTGTATGCTTTTGAAATTATACGCTCTTTTTTCTGCCATAACCAAATTATACAAATACAAAGTGTTTTTTACAACAGCAAGTTTTAAACACCCTTTTTGAATCCGAACGCAATCTATTTCAGCAGAGCCTCAACCTTGTCCACAAAGACTTTTGGGCAGACAAACTTTGTTTCCATAGACGAAATTTCAACCGCCATTTGTGTGCTTTCGCCCTTTGTGCAAAGCTCTCCTGTCTTGGCGTTGTAAATCTCGTAGGAGATTTTTATGCAGTTCTCGTATTCTGTCAGCGATGAGACGACGCGAACTTTATCGCCAAAGCGAAGCGACTTTTTGTACTTGAGCTTCACGTCGACGACAGGGAAAGCGACTCCTTCTTTTTCCATCTCCAAGTAGCCAAAGCCGATTTTGTCAAGAAGGGCGCACCGCCCTTTTTCCATGTATTTGACATAGTTTCCGTGCCACACGACTTTCATCGAGTCAACGTCATAAAACTCAACTGGAAAAACTATTTCTTCTTCTACAAATGCTTTCATTTTTTTCTCCTTACTCTTTTTTTCAGCTCCAGAAATCAAAAAAATTATACCACTGATACGGGTGCGCTTCACAAAGGACTTCGAGAATCTTTGCATAGGAAGAGGCGCACTCGCTTATTCTTTCTTCGCGCTCTTTTTTCGAGCAGTCAAAACTGATTTCGTTTTTCTTTACGAACATATCGTATTCGCCTTTGAGGCTGAAATCTTTTCGTCTGACACCGTTCACGAAATACGTCGGCACGTTCAAAAGAGAAGCAAGAAGGAAGACGCCATAAGGCAGAGGCGCTTTTTTTCCCAAGAAATCGACTTCGATATTGCGATTTGTCTTTGCGCTCACACGGTCGCCCGCGATAACGACGACCTCGCCTTTTTCGAGTCTGTCCTGGAGCATAAAAAGCGTTTCAACGCCAATATCAGACGCGTTCACGATGTTGAAAGCGCTGTCGCTGTTGATTTCTTTTAGCAACTTGTTGAAGCCCGCAGAAATATTCTGGTCTGTTATTGTTGTGATGCTCATTTTGCGCTTCGTGCCGCTTTCGCCTGCGCTTGCGAGCGCCTTTAGCATTTGGGCGTTTCCGACGTGCGAAATTATCAGGAGGACGCCTTTTGAGCTGTCAATGTTTTTGACCAAGTCATTAACGTCGTCGTCTCTCCAGAACACTTTTTGAAAGTTCACTTTGCCCGCCCACGCCTGAACGTCCTCAACAAGATTGAGCGCAAATGAAACGATGTGAAAAAGCGTCTTTTTGGCAAAATCGCCTTTTCTGATACGCTTGTTCTGGAATGCGGCAAGATTTTCAAAATACTTTTCTGAGACTCGGCGGGCATTTTTTGAGAATATCCAATAAAAAAAGCCAATCGGAAAAGCAAGAAGTCGCATCAAAAATGTCGGGAAGATTTTGAGCGATAGAAAAGTTAGGGCATAACCGATGTTGTTGTTTTGCTTTATCTCGTACCAATTTTTCTTTTCGCTCATTTCTTAAGCCTTTTTTCCAAAACTTCGCGCCAAAAAAACAGGAATCCGCAAAATCATTCCAACACACAATTTTGTGAACACCCACGAAATGCGCACATTGTCGCGAAATGCTCGGAAGTTCGACACGCCATCTACAGGATACGTCACACGAACGCCGTGGAACTCGAACGGAACGCCGCTCCAGATGAGGCGAATCAATATTTCGATGTCAAAGCCCATTCGCGAATCTGTTTTGTGCTTTTCATAAAAAGACGCCGTGCTTTCAACAGGATAGACGCGAAAGCCGCAAAGAGAATCCACAATGCCATTTTGCCATGTAACGATTTTGCACCAAAGATTCGCAAAACTGTGCGCGCCTTTTCTGTGGTTCGGGGCGCTTTCATCGTATTCAGGATAGCCTGAAATAATTGCGCTTTCGTTTTCTTTTGCCCTCTCGAAAAAAAACGGCACGCGTGAAACATCGTGCTGTCCGTCGGCGTCAAGTCAGTTTTGAACGCAATTCCCTTTCCGCAGTTTTTCTCAAGCACCAAAACTGTGACAATATCGCCAAAGCGAGTTTGGATTTCACGCAAAAACGCCTTATCTTCTTCGCTGTTTCCGTCGTCAACAATCAGTATTTTTGTGTCATTTTCACGGCAATAGCCACTTATTGACTCAACAACGCCAACACACGCCTTTCCATGCTTGTACACAGGAATTAAAATCGCTTTATTCATAAATCGCACCTCTGTTATTTTCCGCCGACAAAAGTTCTTGCAGTTTCTCTGTCATTCGCTTTGCTGCTATCGGAGGCGGGAAACAAGCAAAGTCTTTTGGGCTGACTGCATCTTTTACAACGAACTCATAGCGAAACTTGTCATTTTCGTTGACTTGATAAAATTTATCGCCTTTTCCAAGTCCTCGCTTTTTGTTTCCGCCAATAAACACAGGAATTATCGGGCAACCTGTCGCAAGCGAAATGCGGGCCGCTCCTTTTTTGAATTTGTTCTGAACACCGTTTACGCTTCGTGTGCCTTCAGGGAAAAGCGTCAGAGTTCCGCCTGAAAGCAAGTTCTCTTTGCTTCTCTCCAGAATGTCGTCCCACTTCATAGAGTTCGGAATATAGAGAGTGCGTATCAAAACACTCATAACATTGTGGCTCGAAAGCGTGCTTTTTACGATGAAATCAGTGCAATTTTGAAGCGAAATCAAAATCACAGAATCAAAAAACGACGGGTGATTTGAAACAACGATTGCACCTTTGAGATTTCGAAGTTTTTCGCGGTCAGACACTTTTATCTCAAGGAGTTGCGATGCACAGAGCATTTTCATAAAAAAGCGCAATATCGCAGCAAGAACACGACGACAAGTCTTCTGAAAGCTAAGCCTTTTATGAACGAAAATTCTTATCGACGGGAAAACAAAAAGTGAAACAAACAGCGTTCCTATCGCAAAGAGAAAAAGAAACAGCAATTTTGCCAAAAGATGATAAATGTACAGCAGTTTTTTTTTAAGCATAAAACGAACCAGATGAGATTTTTTTTCTTTCGTCCGAACTGTCGGTAATTTCAAACGAGATTTTCTTTCTTCCGTCTTCTGCAATATCGCTTTTTAGCGTGAATCTTGCAGTTGTGTCGGGAAGAAGAGGAGATGAGAATTTCATTCGCTGAATTTTTGACACAAAAGAAGATGCGCCAAGATATTTTTTTGCAAATCCCGAAACAATCGTGAACTCCGCCACAGCAGGAAGCAGTTTGAACTGAGGAAAATGCCCGTCAAAATAATCGCAATCAGCTGAAAATGAAACATCAACAACGATTTTGTTTTCGCTTTGCTCGATAATCGTTTCGGGAGAAATGCCCTTAATCATTTTTCGCTTCATCTCCTTTGGCAAAAAGAGCCTTTATCTCTTCTTTGTGTTTTTTGCCCTGAGTGTCAGTCGGGAGCGCTTCAACATAACGCCATTTTTTTGGAATAACAACATTCTCAAAGAACTGCATCAGATAATTATGGAAATACTGATTTATCGCAAATTTCTTTTCACCCTCAAACTTGCTTTTTCCCTCAATATTCAAAACAAGAGCGGCTACAAGGTACTGTCTGACATCTTCCATTGCAAGAACTTTCACATCGCTGACAAGCCCGCTTTGCAAAAGACGATTTTCCACTTCAGTGAGCGAAATGCGCTTTTCTTCAATCTTCACGATTGAATCTGCCCTGCCCTTCAGCAAAAAGCGTCCGTCTTCAAGAATATCAACTAAATCAGCAGTCGCAAATCCTTTCTCGTCTTTGATGTACGGGGAGATAATGCGCAAACAACCGTCATCGCCCTTCCATATTTTCGCGTTGTCAAAAGGCGTCCACTCAAGTCCGTTTTTGCTTTGTCTGTATGCAATCCCGCTTGTTTCCGTGCTTCCATACACTTCAAGAGGCCAAAATCCGAACACATCGTTTGTTCTCTTTGCGACTTCCGGAAGAAGAACACCGCCGCTTGTGAAAATCCAAGGATTTTTCATATTGAGCTTGTCAACAATATCGACTGTTCGCTTCAAGAACGCAGGAACAGCGATAACCATATAGCTCTCATCATCAAGAGTCTCAAATTCCTCCGGAAACTCAATGCGCTTTCTTCGGAACGGAGTTCCTGCGGCAAACGGAAGTGAAACACCAAACAAAAAGCCGTAAATGTGATGCTGGCTTACAGTCGTAACAAGTTTTCGGCTGAAAAACTCCTCTGCCCACTTTGACA
The DNA here is from genome assembly GCA_902778325.1 of uncultured Spirochaetaceae bacterium. Taxonomy (GTDB): domain Bacteria; phylum Spirochaetota; class Spirochaetia; order Treponematales; family Treponemataceae; genus Treponema_D. The sequence continues at coordinate 731 of CACYWZ010000131.1, read as the reverse complement.
AAATAAAAGCGTTGTCATTTTCAAACTCTGTCATTCGCTGCTCAACAGCCTTTGGCTTTCCTGTGCTTCCTGATGTATACATCACAATTCGCGTTTTATCGCTGTCGATTTGAGGAACACAGCGGGCTTCGCTTTCGCTTGCATCCTCGCTTTCGATAATGTCCTTTATTGAAATAGAGCCCTCAACATTTTGGTCTGTCAAAAACTGTCGCGAAGGAGTTTTTATCTCGCTCAAAAATGAAGAGGAAATGTTTTGAGTCAAAAGAACCGATTTTTTGCATTGCAAAAGAGAAACAAACGTCACAAGAAAATACCAATAATCCTCACAATGCAAAATCCATTCATCGCTGTCAGAGTTTTTGCTTATAAAGCGCCGCATTTTCGCCGTGTCAAAAAGAAAATCACGCCATGTCTTAAAATTTGAGTCTGACCATTTTCCGTCAAAACACAAAACATAATCGTCGCTTCGGCTATCCGCCTTGAACTTTGAAATATAGCACACCTTCGGCATTTTTGAATCCACCTTCCTTCTGATGATATATTCTGTCAAAAACAAAATTCCCATTAAAACATAAGAAACACCGCCGTTATAAACAGACCAGACGACATCATTGCCGCTCATTGCCGTAAGAGATGATATCGTTGCGTTGAAGACAAAAAACACGCACCAGACTTTTGTTACCTTTCTGCAATAGCGCTCGACACGGGCTCTAGTCGGAGAGCTGTTGAGA
>CACYWZ010000130.1 GCA_902778325.1 uncultured Spirochaetaceae bacterium | reverse complement strand
GAAAACTATGATATTTGCGTTACGACGGCTCAAAGCTCTAGAAAATCTAAGAAGAAGGACGCTGGTTTTATTTGTAGTGAAAAAATTTTTTTGGCTGTGCCGAATACGAGCGAGTATGAAGCGAAAGCAAGGATAAAACTCAGTGAAATCGAGCAAAAGCAAGTGATTTCACTTTCGGGAGCGAAGCAGTTTCGAGGAATTTGCGATAAATTTTGCCGTGCGAAAGGAGCAAAATTGCACATTGCATTCGAAAGCGACTCCGCTGAAGCAGTTAAAAATATGATTGGAGCAGGTTTAGGTGTTGGATTTTGGCCGGAGTTCTCTTGGGGGAGAATTGCAGGCGAAAAAATAAAGATGTTAGAGATTGCGGACGGCGTTTTTAGTCGTGATATTTTCATAAAATATCGCGAAACCAAAAACGACAATTCGACAGTTCGGCGATTTTACGAATTTTTGAAAAATTATGTGGAGGCTTTGGAAGATGAACAAAAAATCTTTGAAAAGCGCGATTATTGCGCTAGTACTTGTTCTTTTTGTGGCAGTGGTTGCTAGCGGCTCATTTGCTATTGTTGCGCCAGCAGAACGCGGTGTGCAAGTTACGCTCGGTCAGATTACAGGAAACGTTCTGTTGCCAGGCGTTCACTTTCATCCGCCGTTTATCAGCAAAATCAAAAAATACTCTATCGTTCCAAAAGGAATGAACGCAACTTTTTCTGTGGGCAAAGATGGTGCTATCACAAAAGATATGCAGACTGTCGGCTCTCAGGTAACAGTCTTTTACCGCTACGATGAAGAGCGAATAATGGACGCAATCACAAAATATTCTGATTCAGTGCTTGAAAATGCAATTACTAGAAGTCTTGTCGCCGCTGTAAAAGAAGTGGTCGGAAAATACTCGATTTATTCTTTAATCGAAAATCAAGACAAAATCACAGTTGAGGTTAACGAAAGTCTTGGAACACGGCTTGAAAGCTATCCAATCGAGGTGACGCAGCTCACAATTTCAAACTGGGATTGGAGCGATGATTTTGATAAGCAAATCAAAGAGACAATGAACCGCACGCAGCAAGTCCGACAGGCAGAGCAGGATTTGAAGCTTGCAGAAACGAATGCGCAAAAGCAAGTCGCTGAGGCAGAGGCGGCTAAAAAGGCGGCAGAGCAGACCGCTGAAGCAGAGCTGATAAAGGCGCAGAAGGCAGCAGAAGCAAAGCGCGTGGAGGCAGATGCGCTTGCTTATTATAACGAAAAAGTCGCTCAGAATTATCAAGTTGAAACACGACTCAAAGAACTTGAAATCCAACTTGAGCGAGCAAAGCGCTGGGACGGTCGCGAAGTGCCAGAATATGTGCCTATTACGGCAGCGGGTACAGTTGTAGATTTGACTGGCAAGAATTAAACGAGCAATTTTTTTGCAAATAGAGGTTTGTTATGAGTTCATTAAGCACGATTGCAATCATTGCTGCAATCATTGGGCTGATTTGCCTTGCTTACAGAGGATGGTCGATTATTATAATCGCGCCAATTATGGCAGTTGTCGCCGCTATCGGCTGCGGAGATTCGTTCTTAAACGTCATCGGTAACGTTTATCTTATCAAAGCGGCTCAATACATCGGAAAATATTTCCCTGTTTTCTTGTTTGGTGCGATTTTCGCAAAGTTGATGGAAGAAGGCGGCTTGGCAAAGTCTATCGCGAACAAAATCGTTGATTTGCTCGGCGCAAAACGGGCGATTTTGGCGGTTATCTTGGGCTGTGGCGTCTTGACATACGGCGGTTTGAGCGTATTCGTCGTTGCTTTCGTTATGTATCCTTTTGGCGCGGTGCTTTTCCGCGAGGCAGGAATCCCAAAAAGACTGATGCCGACGGCTCTTTGGACAGGTATCTTCACATTCGCGATGGTCGCACTTCCTGGAACACCTCAGACACAGAACATCATCCCGACTGAGTACTTCGGAACGACAACTTGGTCAGGAATCGTCCTCGGACTTTTCGCTTCAGTTCTTTTCTTCGCAATCGGCTACGGCTGGCTCACATTCCGCGCAAAGTCACTTATGGCAAAAGGCGAAGGATACGGCAATTACGATGACCAGAAAGACAATGCGGACAAAGACATTCCGTCTTGGGCGCTTTCACTCATTCCGCTTCTCATGGTAATCATTTTGAACATTCTTCTTTCAAACCCATTCAAATGGGAGTTTGCAAAGAGTTTCCAGATTCCAAGCCTTTGGGCAATCTCAATTTCGATTATTCTTGCAAGCATCGTGACTGTGATTATCGGACGCAAAAAGCTCCTTGCAAACGGAGAGGCAACAGTGAGAAAAATCATCAACACTTCATCTGTTTCATCAGGAACAGCAATCTTCAACGTTGCATCAGGATACGCTTTCGGCTGCGTACTCACAAGCGTCGTCGGATTCGAAGTAATCGCACAAATGCTTCTCAAGTTGAGCGCAAGCGGAAACCCGCTTTTCTCTGCTGTTCTCACAACGAACATCATGGGAGGAATCACAGGCTCAGCCTCTTCCGGAATGACAATCGCTCTTGCAAAGTTTGGCGAAACATGGAAAGAGCTGGCTCTTGCTTCTGGCATCTCGCTCGACGCATTGCACAGAATCGTCGCAGTTTCTGCAATCGGTATCGACCCTGTCCCGCACTGCGGAGCGCTCGTCACAATGTTTGCAATCTGCGGACTTTCACACAAAGAGTCATATTTTGACCTTGTCATGCTCATGCTCTTGAAGTTCTTCGTGCCGTTCCTCTGCGTAATCTTCTATCTCATTACGCACTTGGCATAAAAGAGATTAGACAAAAATACCCTTCTCCACAAAAGGCGAAGGGTATTTTTTTGCGCTTAGTGCTACAAAAGGCATTTTTAGCAACGATGACATATTTTTCAATGTCGTTTCATCGCTGTCACAATTGTCTTAAAGATAACAAATGTTCGTTTTAAGACTGAGAGCCAGCGGACGTTCTAACAAATGTTAGAAGCGTGAAATTCTCTCCAGCGGACGTTTAAACAAATGTTCGCTGGTCAAAATTCAGCCAGCGACGCTTTAAACAAATGTTAGAAAGGCAAAATTCTCTCCAGCGAGGCTTCTAACAAATGTTAGAAGAGCAAAATTCACTCAAGCGAGGCTTCTACGCTTTGCTCAGTACGAGAGCAGCTCTGACGAAACATTTCCTGTCACAGTATTCACGGTAACAAGGCGAAAATAGCGGTTAAACACATAAGACGCCGTCACGTCCTCGCGAAAAGACGAGTGCGAAAAGCCATAATTCTTGTGCGCGTGCCCAGCAAAAACATAGCGCACATTGTTTTTTGAAAACCACGTCAGCAAAAGACTTCGCTCCGTCGTGTCCTGAAGCGTCATCAACAGATTTCCGCCCGCATACACAGGATAATGCGAAAACACAATCTTCGGGTTCACATCAGCGCAGATTTCGCTCTCAAGGCTTTCCAGCTGGTCAACACCGAGCGTTCCGTTTGCGCTGTCAAGGAAAAAAAGCGACACTGAGCCGCCGCTTTTCCCGTTCAAAACGAGCGAATAATAAGCCGTGTACGGATAAACTTGAGCCTTCCAGTTTTCCCAGCCATTGTTATACAAATCGTGATTGCCCAGAATCGTCAACGATTTTATCGACTTTCCCCAATAAGAGCTTTCCATCGATTCAATTTCGCGCAAAAACTCGTTGTAGCTCTGACCCGAAACGATCTCGACGATGCGCGCCAGCAGGAAATAATTTGAGTTGGAATACTCAAACGCCGTGTCAGGCTCAAATTCCAACGGCTGACGCAAGAGCCAGTCCTCAAGTATCTCACGGTTCTCCTCAACGGTATTGTCGTTGGTGATAAGTCCGCGAAGCTCGCCCGTCGGAAGCTCGGTAAAGGCGTCGTCGATGTATTCAACATCATAGAATTCCCTGATGCCCGAACGCATATCAAGCAAATGACGAATCGTCAGCTCATTTCCGTATCTGTAGTCAGGGAAGTATTTTGACAGCTTGTCGTCAACGCTGAGCTGACCGTCCTGCCGCAGCAAAAGGATTGCAGCCGCGGCAAATTGCTTGGATACCGAACCGATACAGAATTTGGTATCGGCAGTGATCTTTTTATTTGAAAATTTATTTTCAGTGCCCTTTGCCGCCTCACAGACAGTCTTTACGTTTTTTGTCACCAGCACAACGCCGCTGAAGCCTGTGCCTTCCAGCATCGCATTTAGATACGCCTGCTTTTCGTTTGTCCCGCAAGAGGCAAGTATCGTGATCACCATTGCAGCGGCAAGCAGCAGGGCTATTGCCCTTTTCATTTTCATTCCTCCTTTTCTTTCGGATATATGAAGCAGGAACATAGTTTGTTCGATACTTTAATCGTATTATACAATATAAAGTACAACAAAAGTATGACAAACACGTGAAAAAACAGCAGTATTTTTAAATTATTTTCAGTATCGTCAGAGCATATAATATTGCTTCTGTTCATGGAATATGTTATGATGAATTTATACAAAGCATTTC
>CACYWZ010000129.1 GCA_902778325.1 uncultured Spirochaetaceae bacterium | reverse complement strand
ATGTTCGAATAATCGATTTCAAGATGACCATACTCATTGACGCAGAAATTCCTTTTCCGCTCAAAGAACCAATGATAAAGATATGGCGCTCGTTGTCGAGTTTAATCAATTCGATGAACTCACCACCGATACTGTGAGCTGGAATCATCAAGTAGCCGACGTCTGCTTTCGGGTTTTCAACTTCATCGATGTTTTCCTGAATTGACGTGATTATCTGCTCTGACATTCTGATTTCGCGTCCGACTGTACCGACAACATTCTCGTTGACGATGTTTCTCATATAGAAGCCGACAACGAAGAAGTATGAATAGAGTTTGTTGAACATTGCAAAATCAATGTCGTCGTAAATGTTTGCGTCTTTTTTTGCACCAAGAAGAATAATGCCGATAATGCGTCGTCCTTCGTGAAGCACGATGAACGCTTCTGATTTTGTGCGCTCAAAGAATGTGAGCAAATCTTTTCGGATTGGCTCATAGATGTACTGCGATTCTGCGTTGATTTTGAAAATGACGCGCTGCTTTGTGTTCCAAAGCGTGTCGAGCATCGGGCTGTTTATCGATATTGAATATCGCTCTTCTTCTGGAAGCGGTTCTGTGCTGTACGAAAGCTCAAGTTCGCCCTGGTTGTTGTCAACCATAATCGAAAGCGATGATGTTCGAAGGTTTTTGTTGAAGATGTCGTAGAGTTCTTTGATGATGTTTTCAGGCTCGGTGTTAAAATCAAGATTTGCAATGTCATCTTCAAAGTTTTGCGAATATTTTGAATCGCGATACTGGCTTCGTCGTCCGAACAACTTGAAAATCTGATGAGAGACCACGAGAATTGCGATTGTGAAAATGATTTCAATGACCAAAAACTCAACGCCATAACTTCTCGCAAGAGGATAGAACGCTGCAAAAAGTACGCCGCCGAGTGCGCTTGTGAAAAAGTAGCGAAGGACAAATCGCGCTCCTGCTTCGAGCAAGAAATCGAAGTCATAGAGCATGTTGTGCGTTGCTGCCTGTATTGCTGTAAGAAGCGTTATGACAAATGAAAATGTTATGAGCGTGTTGAACATTGGAACGTGATAGCTTCCAAGTTCCAAAAGCAAGCACATCAGCCAGCTGAGCGCAACGCCTGCGGCAGTTAAGTACATTTTCTGTCTGTCGATTTTTGATGTCGCATATTCGCTTTTCACGAGCATCATCAAAACTGAAAATCCTGGAACGAGAATGCCCATCAAAAAGAAGAATGCGTTGTACCAACTCCAATGCAAAACTTCTCCGAGCTCGCCTTTGAAAAGTGGAGCGGATTCGATGAAAATGCCAGAATACTTTGTGATTGTGAATGAGTCAATTTTTTGAAATATGACAAAGGCTGCAATTAGCATAAGAATCGTGCTTACGATTTTGTGCATCTTTGGAGTCTGGTATTTCGGAAAGTTTACGCAATACGATGAAAGCATCACTGAGAACAGCGACATATCAAGCAAATAAAGCCGTCCGAGAAATGTCATAAGGCGAAGAGGCGCAACAGGGCTTATCAAAAGACATAGCGCACAACCACCCGCGCAAGACGCGAGAACAAGAAGAATCGGAATCAGCGGGCTGTCCGCTTGATTTCCTGTGTGTGCGTCCACATAAATAGAAAGAAGGACGCATATAACCGCAAGAATTATATTCAAAACAAGGTAAATCATATTTTTCAGCCCACCTTTGCCACAAGCATCGTAACGTCATCGCGAAGTTTTTTGCCTCCGCTGTGTTGCTTTATCAGCGCTGTTATGTCATTGATAAACTCTCTTGGCGATTTTGCGGCGCTTTTTTTGAGAGTCTCTTCAAAAATCGGCGTATTTCCAAGCTCTACGCCATCATCGTCCATAACCTCAGAAACACCATCAGACGACATGAAAATAACATCGCCGCGGAAAAGACGCTGCTCTGCAACTTTGATTTCGTCCTCAAGTTCGATAATGCCAATAATCGAGCAGTTTGACGAAAGCGGCTTCAATCTGTGTCCTTCCGGCGATTGCGTTATGATAACAGGGTCTGACATTGAAGCGTTTATGTATCGGATATTCATCTTTTTCGTGTCGATGATACCGATGAAAAGAACGGTGTACTTATCTTGCAACTTCATGCTCTTGATAGCCTTGTCAACAGCGCGGATTATTCCAACGAGGTCTTCTTCCTGAGTTGATTTCATTTCATCAGCAAGGATTTTCACAGTGTTCATCACCAAGCCCATGACGAGAGCCGCTGCCAATCCCTTTCCAGAAACGTCGCCGAGCATCACCAGCGTGCGGTTGCTGTCGATTTCAAGCGCCGAGTAATAATCGCCAGAAACATTGACGAGCGGCTTGAAATATGACGCAAGGTCAAGTTTTTCGGGGAAAGGAAGGTGCTGCGGCAAGAAGGCGCGCTGTGTTTCGGAAAGCTGTTCCCACTCACGAGAAAGCTCTGCGATTTCGGAAAGAGCGGTGATTGTGTTCATACGCTTTTGGAAGCGGCAGAACTCTTCAAAAAGGCGTGGATAAATTACGACATCGAAAAGTCTTGTGTAGCGACAGAAAATAAAAAAGTGATGTCGGTCGTTGACAAGGAGAAGCCCACGGGCGTTTTTGTGCGACGAGACGACACCAAAGTTTTCGCCCAAAAAATAAAGCCCTGATTTCCAGTCTGCTGCAAAATTAAGTTCCAAAGTCATCATCATTTCCTTTGAAATCGTCAGACGGTTAGGGCTGTTGTAAAGCACGTAATTTTTTATGCGGTCAATGTAAAAAACAGAACAGTCGGCTTTTTCCTCAAGAACTTTTCCGATGACATCATAAAAGTCGTCGAGAGTGTAGCAGAATCTCAAGTTGTTGATAAACTCGCTGAGAAGAGCAGTTTCCTTTGTGTACAAAACTTTGTTCTCAAGTTTTTGGTCGATGTACGACGTCGCAATAGAACCAAGCAACTGCAAAATGCACAAAACCATCGTAACAACAGTTGTGATAAAAACAAAATTGTATTTGTGAATTACAGGAAATCGGGGTACTAGCGAAGAAGCGATAAACAAAAACGCTACCACAATTATTGAACTGACCACTATTAAGAAAAATCGTCTGCGAGCTTTATACATAATTTGAATTATAGCACAACATTTTGCAATATTGTACCCCTCGTTGTGAAAATCCTTTAAAACTGCATTCCGAAAGCAAAACTTGTGTTCCAGAATTTCTGGCTTGCATTGTACGAAAGCCCGAAACTCAAAGCGGGAATTGCGATTTTTGAAAGATAAAGTTTCATTCCGCCGTGTGCGCCCTGCGAGAAGACAGCCTCGTCTGAAAAGTTGTTTGAAATCGCGCACTCATAAAGCGCATAGCCTGAGAACGTGCCGATTTTCGTGGTGAAAAGCGCGTACTCAAAGCCAGTGTTTCCGCCTGCGATTTTGTCTGTGGTGTAATTTTCAGCCAGTATCGTGACGTCCGCCGCGCCTCCTCCCTGACGAGCCGTGATTGGAGCGTCGGCTGACCAATAAGCGCTGCTTGAGAGCAAAAAGCGCAGTTTTTCCGAAAGCAAAGGCTGCTGGAAGACGAGCTTTGCAGATGCGCTCTTGCTCTTTTTCCAGCCTTCGTCGTTGTAATCCGTGAACAAAAGCGCGCCTCCGATTCCGAAGGACTTTTGCGACAAGAAAATCCCGTTCCAGTCAGTCGTTCCGACAGCGAGCGAAACATTCGGCGAAATGGTCTGAAGCTTTTCGATTGCAAAATGTGTCGCACCCCAAGCCGCATATTCCTCGTCGATGTCGTCCGCGTCCATGTGCAAATACGCACAGCCTGCGTTGAGCGTCACATATTTTGAAAGTTTTTCGTGAAGCGATAGCGAGCCGCCGAAACTTTTGTGCTTGTACTCAAAAAGCTCGTTCTGATTTTCGTCTGCGATTTTGGACTTGCTTTTTGAGGCAGAAAGCGAGACAGAAAATCCTGGGTGCGTGATGTCAACAGCGCTTTTGGAATACAGCGCGAAGCCCGAAAGCGTCGAAGGCGAAAAAAGACCGCCCAAAACAAAAACGTCCTTGACGCCGAACGCGTTTGTGTCCATCAAAAAAGCGCCTATCATCGGGCTTCCGTTCGAGACAGCGCCAAAAGGGAGCGGAAGAAACGAAATCTTTTCCTTGACCTCGATTTCAAGACTGGCGCTTTCTCCTGCTTCCGAACTTTTTATCGCGATTTTCTCAAAAAGCTGCTCCCGCATCAGAGCGCCCTCGATTTCCTTCAGGTTCTCCTCGCTCGCTTCCTTTCCCTCAAAATCCTTTAAGACCCTCAAAAGATATTTCTCTTTTGTTTTTTTGAGCCCCGAAAACTTGATTTCGCCTATTTTTTTGGCGCTCCTGCCTTCCTCCGCCGCAACTTCTTCGAGTGCCTCACTGCTTTCTTCAACTGCGGTATTTTCTGAATCCTGCGCAAAAGATGCGAACGTGAAAGCCGCAAAAATCAAAACAAATATAGAAAATTTCTTCAGCATAATAGCGCATAATAGCAGAAAATATTTTTTTGTTTCAATGGATTTTCTTTTTTTTGACCT
>CACYWZ010000128.1 GCA_902778325.1 uncultured Spirochaetaceae bacterium | reverse complement strand
ATCTGACGGCTCAGAATGTGGGAACGATGATTGTCGATTTCATTGGCGATGATGAGAAAATAAAAGAGGCGATAAATGCGCTTCGGGAAAGAAAAATTATCGTGGAGGAAAACTAATATGGCGGACTTGATAATAGAATCAACATTGCAAACTCTTGAGATGGTTTTGTTCAGCACACTTTTCTCTGTGATTTTGGGCTTTCCTGTCGGCACTCTTCTTTGCACGACTTCTCCTTCTGGCATTACGCCGAAGCCTCTTTTTAACAAGGCTCTTTCTTTTGTCGTGAATATTTTGCGCTCGTTCCCGTTCATTATTCTGATGATTGTTCTTTTTCCGCTCTCGCGCTTGATTCTTGGAACAGCGATTGGAACAGAGGCGACGATTATTCCCCTTTCGATTGCAGCTGCTCCGTTTGTCGCGAAGGTCATTGAAGGCGCTCTCACCGAAGTTGACCCAGGTGTCACGCAGGCTGCTCGCGCTATGGGCTCGACAAACTCCCAGATTATCATAAAGGTTCTCATTCCAGAAGCTCTTCCGTCGATTGTGTCAGGCATTACGCTCACTATCATAAACTTGATTGGATATTCGGCAATGGCGGGCGCAATTGGAGGCGGTGGCTTGGGTGACCTTGCAATCCGCTACGGCTATCAGAGATTCCGCCCTGAGATTTTGACAGCGGCAATAATTGTTATCATTGTGCTTGTTGTTGGCATTCAGTTTGTCGGAACAAAGATAAGCCGTGCGATGATGGCAAAGCGATAAGATTTATTTTTTTATATCGTTATTATCTTTATATCGTGCATTTGTGAATAATTTTCAAAAACACGTCTTGTCCTTTTTGGAGGTTTTGCGCTTCAAGTGTCGGAATATCTGCTGTGATGTTCTGTTCGCTTGAAGCGCTGTTTTCAATGATGAGCCGTGTTCTGTTTCCCAAAAAAAGCGTCGATTTTATGACACCAGTTATGTCGGCGCTTTCTTTTTGAGAAAGCGAAAACCATTCTGGGCGAACCATAATGCTTTCGTTTTTTTCGTTTGTCAAAAAGTTTGCCCTTCCCACAAAATCCGCCGTAAACGCAGAGGACGGCGAAAAGTAAATCTCGTGCGGGCTTCCTTTTTGCAACAGCTCCCCGTTTCGCAGCACTGCGATTTCATCGGAAAGCGAAAGCGCTTCATCTTGGTCGTGCGTCACATATATCGTCGTTATTTTTAGTTGCTGCTGTATTTCTTTTAGCTCTTCGCGGACTCTCTCTCGGAGTTTTGCGTCAAGGCTTGAAAGAGGCTCGTCCATCAAAAGCACTTTAGGCTTCAAGATTAGCGCGCGTGCAAGTGCGGCTCTTTGTTGCTGACCGCCAGAAAGTTCTGCGGGGCGACGAGAAAGTAGTGAGTCGATGTTGAGCGATTTTGCGATTTCCAGAATCATTTCGCTTTGCTCCTTTTTTGAAAACTTTTGCTTTGAAAAGCGCGCGGCATATTGAATGTTTCCTTCAACGCTCATGTGCGGAAAAAGCGCGTAATCTTGAAAAACCATTCCGACTTGGCGCTTGTTCGGCTCTATTCCCCTCTGGTTTTTGTCATCGATGAAAATGCTTCCCGATGTTGGCTCAAGAAAGCCTGCGATAAGGCGCAAAAGCGTTGTTTTTCCGCATCCAGAAGGACCTAGAAGCGTCGTAAACTTGCCATTTTTTATCTCAAGCGAAAAGTTTTTTACTGCGTCTGCTCCTTTTCCATAAGAGAAAGAAACGTTATCGATTTTTACTGCTATTTTGTCTTTTGTGTTTTCCATGATTTTTTCCTCCAAAGATAGCCTATTGCTCTTCCTGCTCCCAAAATCACAAATGTGATTATCGTCAAAAGCAAAGCAAGAGCGGCTGCATCTCCCCAAAAGCCCTGTTCTGCAAGATTCAAAATCTTTATTGATGTTAGAGGCGTGTTGAACGAAACAAGAAAGATAACTGCGCTCATTGTGCCGACGCCTCGAACGAAATCGTAGATGAATGAATCAAAAATAGCGCTGTCGGAAAGCGGCAGAATAATATCTGCAAGAACTCTGATTCTGTTTGCGCCAAGAGAGCGTGCGGCATCATCTAGTGTCATTTTTATTTGAGATGATGTTGATGAGAGAATCCTGTATGAGAACGGAAGAAAGCCGACTGCAATCGCTATAACGATTAGAATCTTTGAGTTGTGGAAATTGAGTTTTGACGCAGAAAGCGAAAACGCAAGACCAAAAAGTGTTCCTGGAACTGCGGCAGGGATTTGGCAGGTAATATCAATAAACCTTTTGAGAGGGCAATTTGTGCGATAAACAATGTATGAGGCAATCATTGCTGTCATCGTGCTGAAAAATGCGCCAAGAAGAGCAAAAGTGACACTGTTTTTCAATTCCTTTGCGCATTTTGACAGTGTTTTTATGTGCGAAAGTGTCAGTGTCGTGTTTATTCCCCAAACCTTTTGAACGCTTCCTGCGATTATGGCAGCGAATTGTGCAAGAACACAAAGCGAAACAATCGTGCAGAATAAAGTGAGAAAGATTTTTGAAGAAAGAGAGCGCTTTTTTCCTGTCGCACAAAATCCCCTTGAGCCAACAGAACTAAGACGTGACAGATTTTTCTTTGTTATGCGGTTTTGAACAAAAAACAAAATCGCTGACGGCAAAACAAGACAAAAGCCAAGAACAGCGCTTTTTCCTGCTTTCACCCAGCCTGTCAACTGAGTGTAAATCTCTACGGCAAGAACACGGTATCTTCCAGCGACAATCATCGGGTTTCCGAAATCGCTCATAACCGAAACGGCAATGAACAAAAACGATGCGACTATGGCAGGAAACGAAAGCGGAAGCGTTATCGTCCAAAATATTTTTGCGCCCGTTGCGCCCATTCCGTAAGCGGCGAGTTCAAGAGAATGATTTATTCCCTTTAGCGCTTGTGCGCAAATCATATAAGCGAGCGGAAAAAAACACAGCGACTGCGCGATTAAAAGCCCTCTAAAGCCATAAAGCGTTACATCAAGCCCAAGAAGTGTGTTCGTGATAAAACCCTTCCGTCCAAGAAGGAGAATAAACGAAAGCCCGCCAACAAAAGGCGGGGTCACAAGATGAAGAAGCGGAATCGCCGAGAAAAAGCGCTTCATCGGGATTTCGCCATAAACAACACCGTATGCAAAAATATAACCTATCAGCACAGAAAGCGTCGTCGATGCCAGACAGGAAAGAGCGGTGTTCTTCATTGCGCTTTTCCATATCGGAGATGAAAACACTGACTTAAAATCGCTTATGCGCGGAGTTATTGCTACGCTCACAAGCGGGAAAACGATGCAAAGGGCAAGTGCGGCAACAAGAACAATCAGTGTTGCCGCAAGCGATTTGCTCCCCTTTGTTATTTTACCTCTTGAGCCCATTTTTCAAGAACCACGTCTTTTTGTTCAGCCGCAAGCGCAACATCGTAATCGATAAGGTCAAGCGATTCAATTCCAACACAACCGTCAGGGCGTTTTGCCTCTGGATTTACAGGAGTTGCAAAGTTGATTGATGCCATAAGCTCTTGAGCCTCGCTTGAAAGAGTGAAATCCACAAACGCTTTTGCTGCTTCAAGATTTTTTGAGCCTTTCATAATCGAAATACAATCAACATCTCCAACACTTTGAGGAGGTGCGACTGTTTTTACATCGAATCCTTCCGAGCGGTATTTCACAAGAGCGTGGATATAAGAAATGCCGAGCGCATATTCGCCCGTTCCGATTAACTTTGCAGGCGCGCTTCCTGAATCAGGAAACTGCCCGACAAGTGGCGCGAGATTCAAAAGATAATCCCAGCCTTTTTCCTCGCCCAAGCGCTGTAATTGGTTTTGCACAAAAAGATACGCAGTTGAAGAGGCGACAGGATTTGTCATAACGATTTCGCCTTTGTATGCAGGATTTAGCAAATCTTCCCATGTTTTTGGCTCTGGAATATCGGAAAACTTTTCCTTGTAGCGAGATTCATTAATGCCAATTCCGAGCGTGAGAACACAAAAACCAGTCCATGTTCCGTCTGGAGAAATGGCGTATGACGGCAAATCCTTTGCAAGCGGAGATGAATATTTTTCAAGAGCGCCTTCTGCATCTGCTTGAATGTGGTAGCTTGACGCTCCACCAAGAAGAATATCCGCCTGAGGATTGTCGCGCTCTGCAATGACGCGGTTCACAAGTTCCCCTGTTGATGCTCTCAAGAACGCTGCCGGAATCCCCGTCCGCTTTGTAAAAAGCTCCGTTAATGCCAGAGTTTCTTCTTCGTGAATAATCGAATAGATTTTCACTTCAGGTGTATATGAAGTTTTTTCTGCTTGTTCCTTTTTTGCACAGCCTGAAAGAAGCATTGCAAAAACCGTCGCCGAAATAAAAGCAAGATTTTTCATTTGTCTTTCCTCGTTGAAAAATTTAAGTGAAATATCACCAGTATGTTTTCTACAGCCTCAATATAGCGAAAATCGGGTACGCAGTATATATCCAGTTTACTAATTTTTCCCAAAGTCAGTTTTTTTTGCCAAAAAAACAAACTGACCTATTGACTTTTTTTTTCGAAATCTATAATATACTAAACATCAAGCGCGGGGATGGTGGAATTGGTAGACACGCTAGCTTGAGGTGCTAGTGGCGCAAG
>CACYWZ010000127.1 GCA_902778325.1 uncultured Spirochaetaceae bacterium | reverse complement strand
GTCGCGATAAATCTTGTATGTTCCAGCAGGAAGCGAGCGTCGCACAAGAAAGTTATAGCTTTCGCCTTTTGAAGAAAGTGCTGTAACACCCGTGATTGCGATTTTGTCTGCTTCGCTTTTCTGCTTTGAGAGCAAAATGCGAGGATTTAGCATTGCTTGATTTTTTGTGTCTATCATCTGGAACTCAAGGGCGTTTTCTTTGTCATGCCAGTTTGAATTGCCAGATTTTCCAATAGTTGTTCCGCTATCGATATCGTCCGCGCTCCAGATTTCAGCAGGGATTTCGTTCGCGTCGAGGTTTGCATAAACAGAGCAAACTTGGTTTTCGTGTGCCACAATGACAGCATTTCCGAGCGTTGACTCAAACCATACCATATCATCATCGTGTTCGCTGATAATCGCGACAACCTTGCCATTGTCAACGGTAGTTACTTCTGACGAATCCTCAAAAATAAGCGAATTGCAAATCGTTCCGCCCCGAAGTTGCCCGAATGACGCGGCAAATGTCGTTGGTGTCTGTGGCCATGAGATTGCAAAAATGCAAGTACTTGTCAGTGCTGAAAGCAAAAGTGCTATTGATTTTTTCATAATTGACCTCATTTTCTTGAAACCTTAATTTGAGAAATGCGACTATCTTTTCCAACGTAGAGTTTGTCGTTATAAACCGCCATAAATGCGTGGTCAGCCGTGAACGAGAAGTTTCCAATAAGGCTTGCGAACGGCTCAATAACAGAAATCGTGTATGTTTTTCCCTCACGGCTCAAAATGAACATCAAGTTGTCAACAGTTGTTTCGTGCATTGAGATAACCGTCCCTGAAACAGGAACGTGGAAATGCTCGCAAGTCTTTGTGCTTACAATGCCAACACCGCCATTATAGTTGAAAAATACCGTATCGCCTGAGTTGTCAAAATGCACAAGAACCTGATGTGTTTGATTTTTTGCAAGCCATTCGTGATAAATCGTCTGGCTGTGCCCGTCCTGCTTTTTCACAAGAACAAATCTCGGTCTGTCCTGCCCGCTGACACACGCCAAATACTGACCATCGTCCGACATATCTGCGCCAAGAATCACAGGATAATCGCTGCCGCCTGGCGAAAAACTCTGGTCAACAATTCCCTCATGTGTCAACGAAACGATTGTTCCGTCCGCAAAGCCCGCGATTGCGCCTGCAGGAGAAGAAGCAAACGCTGTGATAGGCGAAGCGCCCTCGAAAATCCACTTTCGGCTTCCGTCCATCGCGCACTGCTCAAAGCCAAGCCCTCCCGGCAAAAACAGATATATTCTGTCGTCGTCAAAAAAAGGAAAGCCCGCGTCTTGAATAATGCCGGACTCTTCGCCAAGAGACGTGAAGAACGGCGTCTTTACAGCATTTGCCTCATATGTTGTGTAATAGTTTGAAGAGATAGAGCCTTTGTATTCATACGGGATTGACGAAATAATTTTTCCGCTTTCAGTGAAATATCCGATTGTCTTGTTGAACTTGAACGGAAAAATAGGCTCATTTTCGCTATTGTCCTGAACATGCGTAATATCCGTTGTCCAGACAGGCGTCAAGAAAAGTTCCGTTCCAAGCGGACGAACTGCCAAAAATATGTAAAGAAGAGAAAAAACTAAACCCGCGATAACAAGAACGCGAATACTGCTGATAAATCTGTTAATAGCCTTCATAACGGACACCTTGCTTTTTATGTATTCTAAAAATTATTTGACGACTTTTGTGATTGAAACGAAATCAGGCACATCGCAATACTTTACATTTCCACTTTCATCAGTATAACGCTTTTGAAACTTCGGATACTCAGTATAAACAACGATTGATTTCTCGCTCTCTGCGCCAACCGTTACATATTCATAGTAGGGAAGCCCAATCATACCATTTTGCTCCGAAATAACGACATCACTACTTGAAGTGTTAACAAGCAGATACTCGAACGACTCCAAATCTTTGATTGAAACAAGAGAAGAGCCGCTTTCATACGAAACGCGCTCGTGATTCAAAAACTCAAGCTGAGGACGGTCGTACAAATCAAGCGAGACAGAAGCACCAGATGCCAGAGTCTGCTTTTCAATATCAGGATAGTTTGTAAGTTTGAAAGATACTGTATGAGTAGAATTGTTTTCGATTGTTACATCGTGTTCAACGAAAGAATCGCAGGAAGAAAAGAAAAGTGCGGCAGATGCACAAAACGTAAAAATCAATTTGTTCATAACCGTATTAAAACATTATTTTCCACAAATGTAAATAAGCGCTTGTTTTGCTTGCTTTTCATCTCGCTCAAAATTTATTTTCCTCAAATGATTCTATGGACAGATAAAATAAATTTAATGTGAGCTCATTTGTTTCTATGGACAGTTAAAGTAAAAATATTGTGACCTCAAATGATACTATTGATAGATAAAATAGATTTAATGTGAGTCCGTTTGTTTCTGTGGATAGATAAAGTAGAAATATTGTGAGCTAAAAAAACATCAAAATGACCTCGCATTAAATTTTTTGTGCTTTGGAAACCTCATTGGCAAAACGAGCAAGATTTTTTTCAGATTTTGTGATAAAAATATAAGAAAAACACATCAACTTTAGGGGAGTTTGATATATGAGAAAAGAAATAAAAATCGCTCTGAAAGTGCTGATTGCGCTTTGTCTGGTCGTCGGAATGTTTTTTGGTGCTGTCTACGCATTTTTGTTTCACCCGAACTTCACGCGCTCTCCAATGCACGAAGAGAGCGAAAACCTCAAATACTTTGATGGCAACGAAGAATTTCACGCCAGGCACATTGCCGACAAAGAATATTTGCTGTCGCAAAATCCACAAATGCACGAAATAACGTCTTTTGACGGCTTGAAACTGCGTGCTTACGTCTTCAACAATAAGCAGAACTCAGGAACTGTGCTTTTGATGCACGGCTTTCATTCTGACCCGCTGAGAGAGTTTGCAACGTTGGCGCGCTTTTTTCTCAGTTGCGGCTACAATGTTGTGCTTCCGTTTCAGAGGGCTCATGGCGAAAGTGAAGGGCGTTTTTTGACGTTTGGCACGAAGGAGCGCTTTGACTGCCGCGATTGGCTCAACGAATGTGCAAAGATTTTCAGTACAGACAAGCCCTTATATATGGAAGGAATTTCGATGGGCTGCGCCACTGTCTTAATGGCGAGCGCACTTGACGGCTTGCCGCAAAACCTTCGCGCCATCGTTGCAGACTGCGGTTTTACGACGCCATACGACATAATTTACACAGTCGCAAAAGATGAGAAGCATTTGCCGTTAAGCAGTCTAATCGTTTGGATGGGAAATGTTTGCACGAATATTTTTGCCCGATTCGATTTGAAAGAATGCTCAACGATTGACGCTATGAAAAAGAATCGCATTCCAGTTCTTTTTATCCATGGCTTGAAAGACGATTATGTTCCGTGGACAATGACTTGGAATAATTATGAAGCATGCAAGGCGGAAAAAGAAATTTTTTTGGTCAAAGACGCAAAACACGCAATTTGCAATATCATTGACTATGAAAACTATACAAGCAGAGTACTTGAGTTTTTCAAAAAATATGACTGGTAGCACTTTTCCAGATATACTATGATTGAAAACCAACAAAGAGGAAAAATATGAATGTTTTTGAAAAATTAAACGAAGCGAGATTGCGTTTCCAGAACGCAAATGTAAAAAAGAGTGGTCATAACAACTTTGCAGGATACACATATTATGAACTTGCAGATATTTTGCCCGTTATTAACAAACTCGCTAAAGAGTTAAAGTTCTCTTGTGTTGTAAACTTCACAAAAGAACTTGCTACATTGGATTTCGTCGACTTGGAAAAGACTGAAGACAAAATCACATTTACAAGTCCGATGGCAAGCGCGACGCTGAAAGGTTGCCACGAAGTTCAAAATATGGGAGCAAGCGAAACATATTTGAAACGCTATTTGTATCAAAACTGCTTTGAGATAGTTGAAGCTGATGCCTTAGATGCAACAATGAATCCTAATCCGCAACAAGTTTTGCAACAACAAAGACGGCAAATTCAAAATCACAATCAAGTTAATAGCCAAAACTACAACCAAAATTATAGAAGCTATTCACAGAAATAAAAGTTTATTTGTTTTTCTCATTTGGCTAAGAAAATTTGTTTTTCTTGTTATGTTTGATGGGAAAGATATATTATCATTATTTTAGTAGACAGAATATCCCTTACGGTACATTTATAATGATTTTTATCTAATAACTCAAAAGTTCTTCAAGTTTGGATTTTGCCAAAACTGCTTCAATTTTTTCTGGCACGATAAACACCAAAACGCCCACAACCAGAAACTGTGTAAACATCAAGCTCTTCTCTTTGATGGCTTCATTAATGCAAAAGCCGCCAACTGCAATAAACCAAAACCATTTAATAAGTCTGATACCAAGTGGTTGGGCTATTTTTATGTGAACTTTTGAGCCGCTCTCTGTTTCCTCTATTTTGCCATTAACTTCTGGCAATCCTGTATTTCGGTAATGAATGTTGCGCCTGATTCTGAACGAGTTTTCAAAAATTTTGCCATTAAAATATTCGCCATTATTTTGATTGAATATGCTTGTACGAAACTCAGAAGCGTTTTGTTCGATGATTTTCAAAATCTCATCTTTTGACAGTTTTGTTTCAAT
>CACYWZ010000126.1 GCA_902778325.1 uncultured Spirochaetaceae bacterium | reverse complement strand
CTTCAATACTTTGCTTAACTTTGTAAAGCGGCTTGCCCTTTTTGTAAATATCATTCTCGGTTATAAAAATGATATATGTTTCGGGCAAGGCTTCAAAATATTCGTTTTTCTTCAACGAATGAGAATCAATCATTGAAAGATTGTATCTTGCTCGCTTTTCTGAAGCGCCTTTATCCGCTCGCTGTATCTCTATGTTGTACTGCTTGCCTTCGGTATCAACAGCCAAAATGTCCAGCCGTACCGACCGACCAAAAATGTTATGCCTCTCCTTTTGCGTCAGCGACTGCTTCACGGTCAAATCTGTTCTGTCAAGCAAAATCCGCAAAAGAAACTCGGTCAATTTATTATCACCCGAAAAAACGCGGTTTCGATAAATCTCAACCGAGACTCGCTAAAATTGCTCTCGCAATTTTTCGGCTTCGCCGCCGCTCCCTACATGAAGTCGTCGTCCATTAGACGAAGTCCTTGTATTCGCTCCATCATTTTCGGGTCAATCTTTATTGTACTTTTCTTCGTTTCACAATCTATCATTGCTTTTGAATTATAGCATTGAAAATAGTATTTTTCTACAATCCAATTTCACAAAAAAGGCTTCAAGCATTACGCTCAAAGCCCTTTGCTACAAAAAAACTACTTGCCAGACTTAAACTTCACGGCTGTTTCAAACGAGTGCAAAACTTCCCTCATATCGTCTTTGACAATCGAATACGCCTTTGCTTTCAGCTCCGCACTCACGCCATAGAACGCCTCAGCCATACTTCCCGCAATCGCTGTCAATGTGTCGCAATCGCCGCCGAGCGAAACCGCAGTGCGAATCACATCTTCAAAGTCTTTGCCTTCCAAAAACGCCGTTATCGCTTCGGGGACAGTCTTTTGACAGCTTTCTTGATGAAAATACGTCGGGCGGATTTCGTCGCAAGTGCGGCTCAAGTCGTAAGCGAACTCGCTTTCCACATACGATTTGATTTCAGCCTTGCTCTTGCCGTTACGTGCCAAAAAGATAACGCTCGCCGTCGCCTCTGCGCCCTTTACGCCCTCCGCGTGATTGTGCGTAACCTCCGCGCTCCATCTTGCGACTTCACGAGTGCGCTCCAGCGTGTCGAAGAGCCAGCCGACCGAAGAAACACGCATGGCAGAGCCGTTTCCGTAGCTGCCGTAGGGCTTTGGCTCTTCCATGTAAAGCCAATCGCTAAAGCGCGCGCCGTAGCCTGCGTTCGGGTACTTGCTGCCCCAAAACTGCATTGACTCAACGAACTCTTCTTTCATTTCGTCTTCGTCAGCATCCAATCCAGCCTGAAAAATCGCATCGCAAATTGCAATCGTCATCACAGAATCGTCGGTGAAAATCGGATTTTCGTCAAACAGAGGGAAATCTTTCGTTTTGTTTCCGCGGTCAAACTCGTAAGGCTCGCCGATAATGTCGCCAAGAATTGCTCCGAACATTTTTGCTCCTTCAAGTCAATCAAAAACAATCTTTTGCGCGTCAACATCGACCGACGCAAATCGCCCGAACGGAATGATACAGCGTGGAAGTGCGTGTCCGATGTTGATGTTTGCAACAATGCTAACGCGAGAAGGCACAATTTTTTTTAGGAGGGCTTTGTATTCGCTCCAAAGATACTCGTCTACGCTTTTTCCAACGATAATGCCAGAAATCACGTCGAACACGCCCGCTTTTTTTAGATAATTCAGTGCTTTTTCGTATTTTTCCACGCTCATTTTCTCTTCGCTTGTTTCAAGCAGCAGGATTTTGCCTGTCCAATCCAAAAGCGACGGGAACAAATCGTATTTTTTGCACAAATCCACTGTGTCAGAAAATCTTGTTCCATCAAAAATGTCATAAATGGTATCAAGGCAGCCGCCCAAGATTTCGCCTCCAAAGCGACTTGAGCCTTGTAGCAGCTCAAAGCCATTATCTTTGTGAGAGGTGGTACAAGTTCCGAGTGCTTCTACAGAAAAATCGCTTCGGCTTTCATACCAAACATCGCTCGGCGTGATTTCTTTGATTGTGCCTGAGGAAATCAGCTCTGAAAAATACTTTTTGGTGTACGGCAGCATATCTTTGTCGAGTTCGCAAACGTCGCTCAAGAATGACTGTCCGTAAAAGGTGTTCAAGCCCGCTTTGTGAAGCATAAAATGGTTCATTGTGCTGTCGGAATAACCGAGGAATATTTTTTCTTTGCCGCTTTTTTTCATTTCATCGACTGACGCTTGTAGCTCGCCGTTTGCGAACAAGTGCGGGAGCAAGCGATATGTGTCTTCGCCGCCGATTGCGCAAAGTATCATATCGACTTCAGGATTTTTCAAAGCCGAAAGCAAGTCTTTTGCCCGCTCTTCTGGGTGTGCTTTTACAAAATCGATGCCTTTGAGCGCGTTCTCGCCAAAAATCACGTTCAGTCCCATTTCGCGAAGTCGCTTCACGCCCAAATCAAATTCGTGTTTGACAAAGCTTTCGCCAATCGTTCCAGCCGACAAGCTCACGATTTCTACTGTTTTTACAAAACTAGCCATTTTCGCTCCTATTGTCTTTGATAAGTTGTTTCAATATTTATCGGCGGAAAAAGAAGTAGCTCTGATATTCAAAAAACGGGAAAACTGCATTTCAAAAACACATCAAAAGCGTCATCGCCGTGATTTTGACGAAATGAACACTCGTTTACATAAACCTGCAAGTATTTTGCTGAAACATGATGATATGAGCCGATTATTGCACGTTTTAAGATAGCCCAAAAGCATTCTATTCCGTTTGTGTGAAGTCCGTTACCAGTAGAATATTGCCCTAAAGAATGATTCACGGTTATGTGAGTGTAATTCTTCGGATTGGTCTTTTTGTGATTGAGAATGTTATATCCCGTAAAATCGTCGGTCATAACGACGCTGTTGGCTTTTGTCACGGCTTCAATCACGGCTAAAAGCTGCTTGCCCGTAAGCCTCCTGCCGTTGTAATCCGCGCCCGCGACTCTGGCAAAAACACGCCCCGTGAACCGCTCGCGAACGCCGATGACAGGGATTTTCGCAGTGCCGCGACCTCGCTTCAAGTACGCTTTTGGCTTTTCTGGCAAAGTTTGATAATTCACCCGCCGAGGTTTGCCGCCAATATATGTTCGGAATTATCCCATAACGTACTTTGATTAAAACCTAACTAATTAAAAATATAGGAGTTTAATCAATGAGAGTTAACAAACTTGATAGAGAAAAGTTGAACCGTGTTCGGCTTGCTGAAGCAAAGATTAGAATGTTAGAACAGAAACTGTTTGAAGCAGAGCTTGAATTGCTTGAAGCAAAAGATAAAGCTCGGCTTCAAGAATTTACAACAGAACAGTTTTACCAAGTTTTATTAAACAAACTTTTGAAACGAAAAATTTCTGTAAAAGAAAGAGCTGAGATAATTGCAAATGAATTTAAAAATACAAGTCAATACGAAACAAAATTTGATAAAGAAACAAACAGTATTGTAAGAGTAAAAACAGGTAGAACTCACTTGCAATTAAAAAATGGTACTTTTTGCTCAAAGGATGATTTTAAAGCCGAATTCTTAAAACAAAAATTTGATAATCAAAAAGAAGCAAATGATTGTTTGAATTTATTGTTAAATATGTTTGATAGTGACGGCTGGTTGATTATCGATAAAAAATAAATCCTTCAAAGTTTGCTGTGTAAAGTTCGCAGCAAACTTTGAAATGCTTATAATTTTTCTTTTCCGAATAAATCTGAAAGTCTGTATGCTTCTTTTTTTGAAAGGTCATCGTTGTACATAAATAAATTATCAGGATATTTTTTCATGTACTCTTTCAGTTCTTTTTCTGAAGTTATATACCTTGAAAACTCTGAATTTTTTAATTCAGAAATTTTTCTTTTTCAATGCACATAACTATAACATATCCGTGATTTTCATTATTGACAAGATAAACAAATGTTTCTTCCATCTTTGTACCTTCTAATCTGTATTATGATTATAATATAGGTTCTTTTCAGCAGAATGTTTCTAAAAATATTGCAGAACACTTAAAAAAGCAGCTCAACAAACAAAATACGAAAGAAAATTTGACCGTAAGAATTATCAAATTATAAAAAACGGTAGAACACATCTTGAAAAAAGCTATGGAGAATTTTGTGATAAAGCAACTTTTAAAGATGAATTCTCAAAGCAAATATTTCCCAAAAGAGATGATTTGTCAACTTCAACAACTCCGTCTGCAATGCTTGATGAATACCTTGGCGTATTTGACGACAATGGTTGGCTAATTTCTGAAGCTGATAAAGAAGGTTATGAAGAAATCACAAGCAAGGGGCTATGAGCTGAATTCCAAGCAACTTTGAGAGCCTTTTGCCTTCTTCAATAAGCTCTGAATCATCTTCAACAATCCAAATACCACTCTTTTTTAATTCTGTCAAAGCATTTAACAAATCTTGTTCGTTTGTAAAACTGAGCATTATCCCCTGTTCTGATTTTTCGCAATCTCCATCATTTTTATAAATCCAAATATACCCGTTATTGTTTAGCTTTTCGATTGTATAAATGAACTTACTCATCTTTGTACCTCCTAATCTGTATTATGATCATAATATAGGTTCTTTTCAGCAGAATGTTTCAGAAAATGTTGTAGAAATATTGAAAAAACAGCAAATCAAACTTAATATAAAAAACAAGGAGAAAAGAAAAATGAGATTAAACGAAAAAAGTAAAGAAAA
>CACYWZ010000125.1 GCA_902778325.1 uncultured Spirochaetaceae bacterium | reverse complement strand
TTCCAACTGTGTCAAAATGTGTCTTTCTTTCCATAAATAGCACCTTCTTTGCTTTGTTTTCTTGAAAGCGATTATATAAATTTTCAAAAAGCGTGAAAAATACTTATTTTCTTTGCTTCACGATAGTTTTTTTCTATGGCAGACAAGTCTTATATTTGTTAATATTCTGCTATGACGTTGCAACAGTTAAAATATGCCGTGGCGGTGGCAGACACAAAAAACATCACAGAAGCCTCTCGCCGTGTTTTCGTGTCGCAGCCAAGTCTGACGGCTTCGGTGAAAGACCTTGAGAAAGAGATGGGAATTGTTATTTTCTCAAGGTCAAACAAAGGTGTCACAATCACTAATGAAGGCGACGAGTTTTTGTCATATGCAAGGCAAGTACTTGAGCAAGCCGCACTCCTTGAGGAGAGATATAAAGGGAGCGAAAAAGGAAGCACTATATTTTCAGTGAGTTGTCAGCATTATTCTTTTGCGGTCAATGCGTTTGTTGATGTTATCCGAAAGTTTGGAGGCTCTTCTTATGATTTTACTCTCCGCGAAACGCAGACACACGAAATCATCGAAGATGTTTCACATTTGAAAAGCGAAATCGGAGTCTTGTATATAAGCAAACGAAATCGTGATGTAATCGAAAAATTGGCAAAGAAAAACAATCTTTTGTTTGAGCCGCTTTTCAAAGCGCCACTTCATGTTTTCATTTCGACAAAAAACCCGCTTGCCCAAAAAAAAGAGATAGCGCTTTCTGACCTTTCGCCCTACCCGTATCTCACTTATGAGCAAGGTGATTTCAATTCGTTTTATTTTTCCGAAGAGCCGCTTTCACCAATAGATTTTGAGTGTCCAAAAAATATAAAAGTGAGAGACAGGGCAACACTTTTCAATCTTTTAATCGGGCTTGACGGCTATACGATTTGTTCTGGAATCATAAGCCGAGAACTAAACGGAGCGGATATAATTTCGCGCCCTCTTTCAGTCAAAGACGCTATGACAGTAGGATATTTGCACCTTCGCGGAATGAAGTTCTCACGATACGCTCTTTCGTATATCGAGGCTCTAAAAAAATACATTCCTAAAGATTTCGAGCAATGAGAGAAAGCCCTGAGATAATAAGAAATGCGATAACGATGTTCTTTGCGCTCTTTTCGTTTATGGCACGGCTGCATTTTATGCCAGCGAAAAGCCCCGCAAGGGCGAAAGGAAGGAGCATGAGCGCAAGTTTTGCACTAGAGAGCGTTATGACACCAAAGAAAAGATAAACAATGATTCTGAATGTGTTTTCAACGATAAAAACAGCGCTGATGTTCGCTTTGAACTCGTCAGAAGATTTTGACGCGCGACCAGCATAAGCGGCAAGAAGCGCCCCCACGCCAAAAAGCCCGCACAGCAAGCCAGAAAAAAGCCCGACAATAACAAGAAGGATTTTGGACAGTTCTGCCTTCTTCTTTGCTCTTTCACGCAAATACGTTTCGATTGCCACGAAAATCACAACTGCGCCAAAGAAGATTTTGAGGTATTTTGCATTGACGCTCTTCAGCAAAAAAGCGCCGACAATGCTTCCAGCCAGAACAAGAAGAGATAGCGGGATAACGATGGAAAGATTCAGTTTTTTTCGGTTTTGCAATGTCAGAATAAAGTTTGCAGGATAGCCCAAGAGAAGCTCAGTCGGAGAAATATTCAAGTTGTTGACGCCAAAACCAAGAATTGAAGTAAAAACAAGCGTGTTAGCAAAGCCACACAAACCTTTTACAAAAAAAGCGACAAAAGTTGCAATAATCCATAAAAGCATAATATATGCCTTGAATTATAGCAAATTTTGTCGCTCCTTTTCAAAAGCCCTTATAAAAAATTATTTCTCTTCTTTACTTTCCAACGATTGCAAAAGAGTCATTCCCCGCTTCTTTCGCTGTCAAAAGCGCAGTAGATGCGCAATAATAAATATCTACGAATGTATTTTCAATCTGCGGGCCTTTGCACCAACAAATTCCCGCAACGCTTTTGATGTTTTGCGATTTTATGGCGCTTTGAAGGTCTGACACCTTTTTTGCGACTGAATCGACATCAAAAACATTTCGCATAAAGACCGCAAAGACATTTTTATCACATCTGCTTTTCAAATCAGCAATGCGAAATGAAGAGATGAGCGTATTTGCAAGAGCGATAACAGTGAAATCGCTTTTGAGGCTGTCAATCTCAACAAGAACAAGAGCGCCTATCTCGTCGTGCTTTTGATGTTCGATAACACCGCTTACCACTCGCTCAAACTCGATTTTGTTAGAAAGCCCCGTAAGATAATCGCGATTGGAAAGCTCAAATGCCTGCTTTATTTTCTTGTCCCTTTTCACCCGTAAAGCGATAAAAGCGCAAAGAAAAACGATAATCGCGAGCAACACAAAAATTATAGAAGATAAAATAAGCGTAAGACCGTGCATACAATAATTATAGCGCAAAAATCTCCTCATCAAAAGAAAAATGTGATATAGTGCTTTTCTTAGGAGACAAAATGAAAGAAAAGATAATTTACCGCTCAAAAAATACATTCAACTTTTTCTGTTTTATGTTTTTTATACGCTTTATATTCCCACTATCAAACATAATGTTCTTTCTCGAAGCAAAAACAAGCGAAGACTTTCTGTTTTTCCTTAAAATGTCTGCATTCATTCTTGCTCCTTCGCTCTTTTTCTCTTTCATTGGTGAAAACAAATTTGTAATAACGAACGAAAGCCTCATTATCGTGAAAACAACGTTTTATCGGACATCGATTATTTACCCATTCAGCGCAATAAAAGGACATTCCCTCAGCAGAGAGTTACGAATAAATTACAGGCAACCACGAACTTACACATTCAAAATCAAAGTCGATAACATCATAGACACATACAAGTTCTTGGAACTTTCAAAAAAGTCCATCGAGAGATTAAGCCAAGTGGAAATAAACAAAGAAAGCACAACAAACAGACGCGAGATACAAACAAGAAAAAGCATATTCAATCCATATCTCCCCGTCCTTGTTTTCAATGTCGCATTCGTCGTATATTTCGCCATTCTCTTTGTGCGCTCACTCTTTTAGTGCCGATATTTTTTGTATGGAAAACAATAATAAATCGCTCATAAAAAGATTCATTGATTTAACCGAAAGGTGCTGCATAAAACCTTGTGCAGACAACTCAAAGAAAATCTTTTTGCTCATTTTCATCTTTTTGGCGCTCGAAAGCGGCATAAAAGGATTGCCGTTCATTGAGTTTTGGAGACAATTCGGAAAATCGCTCGGAATATTTTTGCTTTCATGGAGCCTTTGCCTCGCCCTTCTTCTTTTGGTGCGAAAAGCGCTTCCCCGCTTTATCCGCTTCTTTTATTCAGTCGCATTTTTCGTTTGCGAAATGAAGATAATATACAACATCGCTATAACCTTGCGCTATCGATACCATTCAGTCCAAAGTATCGCTTTCTTCGGGCTCTTCGTTGCAATTCTGACGCTTTTTGAGCTCCACTTTCGCGAAAAGGAGAGCGATTAAATGACAATAAGACAAAAACTCTTTTCATTGCAGGACATCGAATACAAAAACTTCATTCGACCGATTATCCCGAACATAAGCGAAGAAAATATCATAGGAATACGCGTGCCAGTCTTACGCGGAGTCGCAAAAACGCTGTGCAAGAACGAAGACGAGAAAAATGCGTTCTTGAAAGACCTTCCTCACAAGTATTTTGAGGAAAATATGCTTCACGCGCTTTTGATAACGCTCGAAAAAGACTTTGAGCGCGCTCTTTCGCTCTTGGACGCCTTCTTGCCGCACGCTGACAGCTGGGCGCTCACAGACCAGAAGTCCCCCGCAATCTTCAAGAAGCGAAAAAAAGAGCTTTTGCCCTACATCGACAAATGGATTTCGAGCAAAAAGACATACTCTGTCCGCTATGCAATCCACCTTTTGATGCAACAGTTTTTGGACGACGATTTCAATCCCTCATACCTCGAAAAAGTTGCTGCCGTCGAAAGCGATGAGTATTACGTCAATATGATGAGAGCATGGTACTTTGCGACAGCGCTTTCAAAGCAATACAAAGCGACAATAGCCTATCTTGAAGAGAGGCGGCTCGATGAATGGACTCACAACAAGACAATCCAAAAAGCAATCGAAAGCCGAAGAATAACAAACGAGCAAAAAATATATCTTCGCACGCTCAAAAAAACTTACAAAGCCCGCCAGTGAGTCGGAATGAGCCTTATAAGACTTTATAAACGTCGCCAGTGACACGGAATGTGGTTTGTAAGACTTTATAAACGCCGCCAGTGACTCGGAATGTGGTTTGTAAAACCTTATAAACGCCGCCAGTGACTCGGAATGTGCTTTATAAGATTTTATAAACGTCGCCAGTGACTCGGAACGAGGTTTGTAAAACCTTATAAACGTCGCCAGTGACTCGGAACGAGGTTTGTAAAAAAAGGAGAGAGAAATGTCAGAAGTGGCAATAAGAATAATTGTTTTATTCGCGTGGCTTTTTGCAAGTTTTATTACAGGCGTCATTATGGACTCGATGTTTGTAGACTTTGAGGACATTGTGCTTGCTTCTTTTGTGCTTTTGTCGCTCTTTTTGCTCATTTATATTGCGCTTGTGAACTACAGCGAGCGAAAATCTCCGCTTCTGCACCCGAAAAACAGCGCAGTTTGTGGCGCTAATATTCTTTTTCTGGCGCTTTTTCGCTCAATGCAAAGCGCAGGCGCTATTGAAGAAGATCGTGCTTTTTTGCTTTATATAATCACGACTATCAGCGCTTTTGTTTTGAATTTGCTCGT
>CACYWZ010000124.1 GCA_902778325.1 uncultured Spirochaetaceae bacterium | reverse complement strand
TCCACACCCAGCTGCTCGAACGTCACAACGTTGTCCTTGCGGCTTTTGTCGTTCAGTTTCTGCAGTTTTGTTTCCAGTGACCGCTTCGATTTCTCCATCTGCTTGATCGTATAACGCTCACCCCGCTCCGCTTTTGCCGTTGCGATTAGAACACGGGACAGGCAGACGAAAAGTCTTGCGCTTCCTGCGATTATCTCGGCGTTCACGGGAATTACAGAGCCTGCGCTTTATGGAATTACGCTTCCTCGAAAGCGCCCTTTTGTCTTTTCGTGCATCGCAAGCGCGGCAGGCGGAATGTTTTTGAGCGCGACAAAGACTTACGCCTATATTTCAGGCGGGCTTGGCGTGTTTGGATTTTCGGATTTTATAATGACCGAAGAATACGCCGAGAAAGCTGGAATCCCGCTCGATGTCGCCGGTGGCGTCGTGCGCGCTGGAATTGGAGCGGCAATCGCGATAGCAATTTCGTTCTCGCTGACGATGATTTTCTGGCGGGAAAATATTTCGGCGGAAGAAGAAAGCAGTGAAAGCGAAGAGAAAAGCACGATTTATTCGCCAATGAGCGGAAAAGTCATCGCTCTTTCTGAAATCGAAGACGAAGCCTTTAGCGACAGCGGTCTTGGCGTCGGTGTTGCAATTGAGCCTGTCGAAGGCGTTGTTTATTCCCCTGTTGACGGTGTTGTATCCGTTCTTCCTTCGACATTTCACGCGGCTTGTATCACTGGCAAAAACGGCGAGATGGTGCTGATTCATATCGGCTATAACACGGCGGAATTGTGCGGCAAAGGCTTTAGTGCATGCGTCGAGGAGGGCGCGGTTGTCAAAAAAGGCGACAAAATCATCACGTTCGACATCGACGCGATAAAAAACGCAGGCTATTCGCTTGTCACCCCCGTTGTCATCGGAAACACCGACGATTACACGGACGTTCAGACGCTCGTCAGTCCAAACGCCACCGTTCGCACAGGCGACACCGTCCTCGTCCTTAGTTAAATTTTGGATAATGCTTTGCTGATTTTTTGAATAAGCCGTGTCATTCTGAGCGAAGTGAGCAAGGCGAACGAAGTCGAAGAATCTGCGTTTATAAAAATAAGAGATGCAAACAATGTTGAAGTAGATTTTTCGGCTTCAAACGGCTCAGCGCCGTTTTCCGCTCAAAATGACAATTTGTTCGCACTGTCTGCTCTCCTGTACCCCAATTATTTTTTAATAATTGGGCACTTTTTTTAAAAGATGACAATTATTAGCCAATAATTGCTCGATTTTTCTTTGAGACGGCGAATTATTGGCTAATAATTCATTACTTTTTTTCCAGCGAACGAATTATTAATCAATAATTGCTCATTTGATTCTCTAGATAGAAAATTATTGTTCAATAACGTCTTACTTTTTTTAAAAGCTGCGAATTATTTTCTAATAATTGGAAAAATGTTTCTACAAAAAAGTTTATGTTTCTATTGACCATAATCAAATTCTGTTATATAGTAATCTTATTGAAAGTTAAAAAACAAATATTGAGCAATCAAAGGGGGAAAAAATGATTGTTGTCATTGATAATTACGATTCTTTTACATACAACGTTGTTCAAGCTCTTCAGCGTCTCTCTGGCGACAAAGTTGAGGTTTTGCGCTCAAAGGAATGTACGGTGCAAGAGATTGCGAACTTGATGCCGACGAAACTTGTTATAAGCCCAGGTCCTGGAAATCCGAGCGGAGCGGGAATTAGCCTTGAGGCGATTCGATATTTTGCAGGGAAAGTTCCGATTCTTGGCGTTTGTCTTGGTCATCAGGCAATTGCGCAGGCGTTTGGCGCAAGAATTGTTCAGGCGAAAAATATTTGTCATGGCGTTGTTCAGGAAATGACGACTGACGGAAAAGGACTTTTCCGCATTGTCGGAAAAAAGTCGAAGTTCACGCGCTATCATTCTCTTGCGGTGGAAGAGGCTTCTCTTCCTCCTGATTTTGAGATTACTGCGCGCGCTCCTGATGGCGAAATCATGGGAATTCGGCACAAAACTCTTGAAATCGAGGGCGTTCAGTTCCACCCAGAGAGCATTGCAAGCGAAGGCGGGGATAATCTTTTTCGAGCCTTCTTGAACTACAGGCGAGAGGATATGCCGATTGCAGATTTTTTGAAGCAGCTTATTTCTGGAAAGCATTTGACTCGAAGCCAAGCGTCTCTTTTTATCGAAAACTTGACCGATGGCACTCTCGACGAGCGAGCCGCTTCTGCAATTCTTACGGCTATGGCTTGTTTGGGCGAGCCTAGCGCTGACGAGATGGCTGGTTGTGCCGAAGTGCTTTTGAAAAAGAAGACTCCTTTCCCATACAAAGGCTCAAGTCTTGCCGAGATTGTCGGAACGGGCGGCGACGGAAAGGGAAGTTTCAATATTTCATCTCTTTCGGCTTTGACGGCGGTTTCTTGCGGACAGCCGATGGCAAAACACGGCAATCGCGCTGTTTCGTCAAAGTCGGGAGCGGCGGATTTCTTTGAGGCGATGGGATTTAAAATCACGGCAGAGCCTGAAAAATCTGCGAAATTGCTTGAAAAAACGGGATTTGCGTTCTTGATGGCTCCGATTTATCATCCGTCTTGGAGATTTGCAGGTCCAATTCGTAAGGCGCTTGGCATAAAAACGATTTTCAATGTGCTAGGTCCTCTCGTGAATCCGGCTGGAGCAGATTATGCTGTCTTGGGTGTCTATTCTCATGAGCTTATGGAAAACTATGCGCACGCGGCAAAAGCTCTTGGCTCAAAGCGTGTTATGGTTGTTTGCTCAGAGGACGGTTATGACGAAATTTCGCCTTGCAAGCCGACGCATGTTTTTCAGATTGACGAAAAGGGAAAAGAATATCGCTATATCATAAATCCTGCTGATTTTGGAATTACTGACGCTGTGGAAGATGAGCTTTTAGGCGGAACAGGCGTGGATAATGCGCGTCTTGCAGAGGAAATCCTTTCAGGAGGAGGAAGAAAGACAATCCGCTATGCTGTTGGGCTGAATACGGCAGCGGTTCTTTATCTTTCTGGAAAGGCGCGAACGCTGAAAGAAGGCTATGCAATGGCTCTTGAGGCGATTGACAGCGGACGCGTTCGTGACAAGGTTGAAGAAATCCGAAGGCTTTCTAACGAATAGGCGGAAATGAATGGCTTTTGATATTTTGAGTGAAATTGTTGAGAAGCGAAAAGCTGATATAGCGCGTCTTGGCGTATCTTTGGGCTTTGAAGTGCCAGAAAAGAGAGTGCGAGAAATCCATCAGTTTGTGCCTTTTGGCGAAAAAGGTGTGATTTTGGAAATAAAGAGAGCCTCTCCTAGCAAGGGCGACATTGCGCCATCTCTTTCTGCTCCTGACACCGCAAAAAAATACGCTCATGCTGGAGCGATGGCGATAAGTTGCTTGACTGAGCAAAATTATTTCAAGGGAAATCTCTCTGATTTTATGGCTGCCGCTTGCGCTCTTGATGATTTGGAGCGCTCTGGTGAAAAAATTCCTGCGCTCTTGCGAAAGGATTTTCTTTTGAGCACTGACGAAGTTGAAGTGTCGTTTCGTGCAGGCGCGGACGCAGTTTTGCTGATTGCCCGCATTTTGAGCGCTGACGTTCTTGTTGAAATGGCGAAAAAATGCGCCGAACTTGGTTTGACCTCTCTTATCGAAGTGCGAAAAGAAGAAGATTTGGAAAAACTTGAAGAAGTTTCACGCGAAGTTCCTGCTGGAGCGATTGTTTGTGGCGTGAACGCGCGCGACCTTCGCGATTTTTCCATCGATTTGCTCACCCCTGTTCGTGTTCTTGAAAAGATTAGAAAAATACTTGGCGAAAATGCGCGTGTTGTTTTTGAAAGTGGCATAAGAACGCCTCTCGCTGCACGATTTTCGGGCAGTCTTGGCTTTAACGCTCTTCTTTTGGGCGAAGCGGCGGCGCGACGGCGTCCTTAACTGCGGTTGGCGGC
Source organism: uncultured Spirochaetaceae bacterium (assembly GCA_902778325.1). Lineage (GTDB taxonomy): Bacteria > Spirochaetota > Spirochaetia > Treponematales > Treponemataceae > Treponema_D. Next base: position 1,085 of record CACYWZ010000124.1, on the reverse strand, counting down.
GAGTCCGATCCGGAACAGCAGCTCGTTCAGCGCATCCTGCTCGCGGAGGCGCCCGCTCTTGACTTCGAAGTCGCTGGTCACACATCGGTCGTAGATCGAAGTTAGCCACGCGGCGGACAGCCGCGCGCACTGCCGGGCGGTCTGTTTCGCGGCGTAGGGATGCATCTTGAGGCGCTCCTGCACCTGCAGCACCGACTCTCCCGCGTCCAGCGCGCACTTCATGTGGGTCAGCTGGCGCACCTGCCGGGTCAGCAGGGCAAGGATGCCCACCGCGTTCTGTCCGCCGCGCAGCATGCTGTTGACGGTCTGCTGGGCCTTCTGCATATCTCCGGCCAGCAGGTGGTTCATCAGCTCGAACACGTTGTATTCCGGAGAGGCGGAAACGATGGCGCGCACGTCGTCGTCGGTGATCTCACTGCGCTCGTCGCCCAGATAGGCGGCGAGCTTTTCCAACTCTCCGGAGAGGCGCGTGAGCTCCCGTCCCGCCATAAAGGTCAGGGTGTTGAGCGCCTGGGAGGAGAGCTTCTTGCCGGAGCCCTTCAGCTTTGCCGCGCACCATCGGGACAGCTCTGCGTCGCTCAACGGCTGAAAATCTACCACGACGGCCTTCTTTTTCAGCAGTGCGGTCATCTTCTTCTTGCCGTCGGCGCTGGTGCGCATGTAAAAGACGAGCGCGCACCCCGGCGCGGGATTGTCCAGCCAGCGCTGCATCCGCTCGACCTCGCTGTCCTCGTTCTTCGACTTCCCGGAGAGCAGGGGCGCCCAGTCCCGCACGGTGACGATGCGCCGCTCGCACATCACGGGCAGGGTCTCCGCGGCGTCGGTGATCTGCTGCGCGCCGACGCCCTCGAGCACCATGTCGTTCAGCGCCTCCAGCCCCGGCGGCAGAAGGGACTGCCGGAGCCGGGACAGCGCCTCCAGCTTCACATATTCCTCGGGGCCGGTGAACAGATAGACGGGCGCGATCTCGCCGGCCTTCAGCGATTGATAGAACTCACTCCAGGTCATCGGATGCCTCCAAATACGAATCGATGTGCCAGCCGCCTCCCTCGGGGCGCAGCGTGATGGCACCGAGTCGGTCGGTG
>CACYWZ010000123.1 GCA_902778325.1 uncultured Spirochaetaceae bacterium | reverse complement strand
AACAACAATGAAATTAGGATTATCAATTTTAAACTCGACGACAGACTTATAAAAAAAGATTATAACATAGAGTTAATATGTAATGACAGTAGACTAGATAATACTTTCAGCAATAAAAGTAAAAACCGATTCCATATTTGTACAAAGAAATAGACCTAATACAAGCCCCAAAAGAGCACCTTTAAATCCAATCGAAAATCCTTGCAGCACAAAAACAGCCTGCACTTCTTTTTTTTCGCCACCAAGAGCGCTCAAAACAGCAATCTCTTCTCGTCTTTCAAAGACAATTCGCCTCATTGCATTATAAATATTAACAGCAACAACAACAAAAATCAGAATCACAAGAAGCATAAGCATATTCTTTTCTATTCTGAGCGCACCGAAAAAAGTTCTATTATACGACCTCCAACTTTCTGTCGAATAATCTGGAAAAACTTTTGAAATGGAGCGAGCAACAAAAGAATCTTCGCTAGATTTTTTTAATTTTAGCCCATAGATTTTTTTCGCATCTTTTCCAAAGTACTTTTTACCATCTTCAAGACTTATAAAAGAAAACGAAGAGTTTATATCGCCATATCCTGAAAAAAACAGCCCAGTAACAGTAAAAACTCGAGTATCAGAAAACAAACTTACATCATTTCCGCCAGAAAGAGCCAAAAGAGAAACTTCACTTCCAACACCTGCATTCAAACTTCTGGCAAGTTCTGAGCCCAAAACAATCGAATTCGGTTCAGTCAAGTCAAACGAGCCTGCATAAACCTCCGCTTGCTTTGCAAATTCACAATCCTTTATACAAATATCATAAGGAACTGCACGAACAAGAGATGCAGATTGCGCTCCATTTCGACCGACCATAAGACTTTGCGCTTCATAAAATGGAGTCGCAACATTTATCAAAGGACTTTTTGCACAAAAACTTTTGAACGAATCTTCATCAACAACATTTTCAACTCGCAAATGGTAAGAACTGATTTCCATAATTGCGTCAATAAAGCCTCTCTGAAAACCATTCATAACACTAAGCGAAACTATAAGAGTCATAACACCAAGCGCAATTCCAAGAGCAGAAAGGCTTGACGCCGCAGCAGAGCGCGACGTGCGGTCTACACGAGCAAAACGCCCTGAAACAAATGAAATCCATCTTGCAGTATGCAAAAAGCGCATTAAAACCTCCGACGACGAATAACGCGATTATTCTGATAAACCGTTTCAATACGTTTTATGCCATGCTCATAAGAAGCCGAAACTTCATATCCGCCATCAAACCGAGTTGTTTCCGTCCAACTCCCCTCGTCAGCAAATTCTTTTGAAAATCTAAGTTCACCGTCTTCAAAAATGCGATAATCTGGCTCAGAACTTCGTTGTGTATAAATATAATCAGTGCGCTTTACTAACGTATCTTCAGAAGAATATTTCCTGACAATCTCACTTGTCATACGATTGTTGCTATCGTAATAAAAAAAGCAGTCAAAAGTTTTCACACCGTCTTTAGTTTCGCTAATTTTTGAAGGAAGAGCGTTTTCGCCAAACATCGTTTTTTTCACACGATGCTCCGACACAAAATCTTCCACAGAAAACGACGGTGAGAGAGAACTTCCATCAGCATATTCAAAACGTTTTATACTAAAAACAGAAAGATTTTTTTGAGAATCTGAAACATTCCAGCAAATTTTTCTAGAAATTCTCATAAAATCATCATATTCTGTACGAAAAATGACATTTTTATTCATATTTTGAAACATTTTATTTTCAAAATCAACAGAAAATTGCTCAAAAGAATTACAATCCACATCACTTTCACAATTTCCCAGCTCAAAAAGTCTCAAATTTTCAAAATTATCACGAAAATAATGGTTTTCATCAAAGAAATCCTCATCATTTTTTGCTATTTCTTCATTCCAAAACTCATTCTTTTCGTGGAAATCAGTTTCCGCAAAATCAACACAAAGAATTGCAGGTTGCCACGAGCCAGTTTTTTCGTCAAAGACATTTTTCATTGCAATATTTTCTATGCTTGAGAAACTTTTTATATAATACCCCTGAGTTTTTTCGAGCAAAATCTCTTTAAAAAACTGCCGAATATTATCTGAGTTTGCCGCAAATATCGGAAAACTCAAAAAAGAGAAAATAGCAGTAAAAATGTAAGGTTTACAATCCCAAAAACTCATTAACGTACGAATCTGAATCAAAAACACCAATATCTTTATAAGTCTCGCCTGTGCAAATGAATGCAACAGGGATTCCAAGTTCTTTTCCAACCGAAATCGCAACACCACCTTTTGCTGTGGAATCGTATTTTGTAAGAACAATCGCATCAACGCCGACAGCCTCATTGAAAACTTCCGCCTGTCTGAGCGCATTCTGTCCTGTTGTGCCGTCAATCACGAGGATTTTTTTATAACAGCCCTCATCGGCTTTCTGTCGGGCAACGCGGTCAATTTTCTGCAACTCACGCACAAGGTTTTCCTTGTTGTGAAGACGTCCCGCTGTATCAGCAAGCACAAGCCCTCCCCCATGAGAGCGAACACTCTCAGCCGCATCAAAAACAACAGCAGACGGGTCTGCACCGCTCTGGTGGAAAACGACACGAACTCCAGTGCGCTCGCCGTGAATCTGCAACTGCTCGATTGCAGCAGCGCGGAACGTGTCAGCCGCCGCCATAACAGTATTCTGCGTTCCTGAGTTTTTGTAGTGAAGAGCCATTTTTGCAACAGAGGTTGTTTTTCCCACACCATTAACGCCAAGAACAAGATAAACAGAAGTTTTTCCAGCTTCAGGCTGCAACGGAATAAACTTTACATAAGGCAAAATCAAATCCTTCAGCACAAGAAGAACATCGTTTTTTTCTGTGATATTTTTTTCACGACAAATTTTTTCTGCACTTTCAACAAGTTCAAACGCTGTTTTTGCGCCAACATCACCCTCAATAAGAGCGTCAGTGAGTTCATCAAAAAACTCTGTATCAATCTTTTTTCCAAGTCCAAAAATCTGTTTTATCTTTTCAGAAAATGGTAATTTCATTCACTATCTCCATCTTTGCTTTCATTTTCATCAGCAGTTTCTGATATTTTTTTTATATTCTCAACGCTCTTCGCTTTTTTCGCAGTGACAGGCAAAACCTTGCTCGCATCATGAAGGTATCTCGACAACTGAATTGTAAAATTCACACAAAAAAGCGCCGACAGCCCAAAAAATCCCCATGTATAGTTCTGCCATTTTCTGACATACTCAGCATCATCGCTGTAGCCCAAATTATAACTTTGCCTTGCACTATCAAACTTGCCGTAACTGTAAAACGCTGCTGGAAGCGACAGCACCATAAGCGTATAACTAGTATACATTCTTCTGCGGCTTTTATCAATCAGAACATCAGTATCAACAGGGGAAGCGCGAAACGACACGAAATCGCCATCAAAGACTTTCTTCGCCGGAATGAAAAAATACGACGACAAAGTTTTCTCTTCGCCATCTTCATCGGGAACACGCACGCAAAACTGCCCAATGATATTTTTGCCATTGATTTTCACAGACGCCGTCCTCTGAAAGTCGTCAATATCACCAGCAAAAACACCATTTGCAAAAACAGTTCCAGCCATTGATTTTTTCAGATATACCTCGATGTTTCCGTTTTTGGTTTCATTCATATTCACCTTCACAGAAAAATTGCTCTCGTCTTTGAAATTATACGAGAAAGTTTCAGTGTCAAAGCCGTCCGCTGAAACACAAAAAGTGTGAATGCCCGCATCAAGCAAAAACTCATTTTGAAATTCTGGGAAAACGACATCATCAAGCGTTATGCTAATATTTTTTTTTGCCTCTTGTGGCTCAACATCAAAAAAAACGTGAATCGGCATACTGTTTGAAAGCAGCGGCATCAAAGAGCGGGCAAGATTTTTCGCAATTTGAACACAATCCGAAAGCGAGCCAACTTCTGTGACACTTCCAGCGACAGCGCCAGACGGAAACACGCGCAAAGTTGCCCTTACTGAAACATAATCACCAAAAGGGCTGATTGTTCCGCAAATCAAGCCCTGAACACCTTCACTTTCCGCGACTTTTGAAAACGCAAAACTCTCATAACCCTGCTCTTTCGCCTCTGAAGAAGCGCAAAAAAGAGAGTCCTTTTTGTAAATCGCACCCCTTTCGACTTTCTTTTCATCATCTTTTTTTTCAAGAGAGGCTTTCTCTTCGCTCTCTTCATCGAGTCGCCTTGACTCTTCAAGATTTTCATCGATTTTTGTTTTTATTTGTTCGATTTTTTTCTCTGCAACAGCAATTTTTTTCTTGAGCCGTTTTTCTTTTTGCTCCGAAACGACGAGAGCGTCACGCGATTTCACCTCTTTTGACAACTGCAAAAAAAGCGAAAGGCGGTCAACAAGCAGTTTGTTCTGCTTTCGCCTCAAAATCTCCTCATCGGGAATCTCGCGCGAAAAACTTTGCGAAATCTGCTCGAGAATGATTTCTGGAATCATCTGCGCTTCTGAATCGAGGGTAAGTTCTGAAAACGCTTGCTGCTTTACAACAAACTTCTCAGCAGCAAGCGTCCAAGCATCTTGCTCAGATTCAGAAGAGTCTGCAAAAACTGCTACGCTCCAAAAAAGAAGCATAGCAATTTTGAGAAATGCCTTTTTTATTGAAAATCTTTCAAAAGAAAAATTACAAATCGTCGTCGCCGTCATCGCTGCCCATCGGCAAACCTTTCCACTGAGCAGACAAGAACGAATCCAAAAATCCGTCCAAATCGCCGTCCATAACGCCCTGAATATTTCCGACGCTGTACTTTGTGCGGTGGTCTTTTACCATCGTGTACGGCTGGAAAACGTAAGAGCGGATTTGGCTTCCAAAAGAAATATCTTTCTTTTCGGCTGCGAATTTTTGGTTTTCCTTTTCTTTTTGCTCTCGATAATACTCGTAAAGCCTTGAGCGCAAAATGCTCATCGCAGTTGCTCTGTTCATAAGCTGGCTTCGCTCGCTGTCGCACTGAACGACAATACCCGTCGGCAAGTGCGTAAAGCGAACAGCGGAATCCGTCTTGTTGACGTGCTGACCGCCC
>CACYWZ010000122.1 GCA_902778325.1 uncultured Spirochaetaceae bacterium | reverse complement strand
GCTCTGTCAAGCACGGTATGATTCCTGAAGAGATTTTCGAGGCGATTAAGTCGGGCATTGAAAACTCATTCTCAAGCGGTATTCAGTACGGCTATCAGTGTACAGATATTGCTGTTGAAGTTACGGCTATTGATTACAACGAGCTGACTTCAACTCCGTTTGCCTTCGAGGCGTGCGCTGTTCAGGCATTTGATGAAGCGTGCAGAAAGGCAAGCCCAGAGTTGCTTGAGCCTGTTATGAAAGTTGATATTGTTTGCCCGAAGGAGTTCGTCGGAGACGCGATGAGCCAGGTAACGCAGCGCGGCGGAATGATTTCTTCAATGGAAGACAAGACGAATGACAGCGTTGTTTATGCAGAAGCTCCAATGAGCAAGATGTTCGGTTTCTCTACGAACTTGCGCTCGGCAACACAGGGAAGAGCAAGCTTCAGTATGGTCTTTAGCCATTTCCAAGTCAAACAGGGCGGTTTGGGCAGCGCATACTAAAGAATATGGCAGAGATTTTATCTGATGACATACAGGATATTGCCGTAACATCTGGCGAAATCGTGCTTGAAAACGGAGGCGAAACCTACCGCGCAGAAGACACCGTGGTGCATATTGCGACGGCTTTGGGCGCGAAAGGTGCTTCTGCTTTCATCACGCCGACGGTCGTCATTTTTAGCTGTATGGACGAAGAAGGCGCACATCACACCGTTATGCGACGCATTACAAAGCGCGGAACAAATATGCTGAAACTTGCGCAGATGAACGAGCTTTCTCATCGCCTTGTGCATCGCGGAAAGACATCGAACCCTGCTCAAGTGCGCACTCTTCTTCGCCGCATTATTGACGCAAAAGAGTATTCATCTGCGTTTCTTGTCTTGATGGGCGCGCTCTCTTCGGCGTTCTTCACCTTTATGATTGACGGCAATTTCTTTGACGGAGCGGCTTCTTTCATCATTGGGGCTTTGACACGCGTGTTTTTGATATTTTATGCAAATGTGCTTGACGGAAAGAACTCGTTTTTGGTCTCTCTTGTAAGCGGTGCGCTTATCTCGGTTTCGTCTGATTTGTTTGGCTTTTTGCCTTTGGGAATAACGCCTTCTCTTGTGCTAGGAGGCGCGATAATGCAAGTTGTTCCAGGCTTGGCTTTTGTCAACGGAATCCGCGATGTGATTTCTGGCGACCTTGTTTCAGGAGGTGCGCGCTTGCTTGAAGCCTTGATGATTGCAACTGCTCTTTCTATCGGCTCTTGCTTTGGTGTGTTTTTGGCAGGGCAGTTATGAGCGTCTCAAAGATGATTGTTGCAGCCCTTTGGAGCGGCGGAGCGTCAATTTTCTGCTCGCTCTATTTTAACACGCGCTATTCTCACGCTGTGATAAGCGGGATTCTTGGCGTGATGAGTTATTTTTTGTATCTTATCATAAGAGAAAGACTCGGAAACGAAGCATTAGGCTTTTTTGTCGGGACTGTCGCTGTTGCTTTTGCAAGCGAGATTTTGGCTGTCTTGATGAAGAATCCTGCAACGGTGTTTTTGCTTTCGGGATTGCTGCCGCTTGTGCCTGGCGGTGGGCTTTTTTATATGATGAGAGATGCAGTTCAAAAAAGATTTACAGAAGCATTTAACACGGGATACCAAACGGTAATGTCGGCTGCTGCTATTGCTTTGGGCGTGGCTGTCGTGTCGTCAGTGTTCCGTATTGTGCAGGCGTTTTTGCGCCGAAAAAAGAAGTAGGAAGTAAGGAGAGTTTTTATGAGACCAGTTGTTGCTATTTCAGATCCAAAAGTCGAAAAGATTGCAGAGCAGACCGTCGTAACGTCTAGCCCTCTCGGAAAGCACCTCGACAAGTTAGCCGACACAGAGCAAGTGTCATATCTGATGTTCGACAAGCGCAAAATCAAGCTCGTGGCAAAGATTACAATCGGACGCGAAAGCACAAACGACATCGTAATCGACAACAAGCTCACCAGCCGACAGCACGCGATTATCCAAAAGATAAAAGACGATTTCTTTTTGAAAGACGAGAACAGCACAAACGGCACGTTCTTGAATGACCACAGAATTCCTGCCGGAAAGTATGTAAAGCTCAGCATCGGCGATAAAATCACCGTGGGTTCTGCAAGTCTTATAATGGCATAGTTTGGAAAAAATGAGCCTTTCTAGCCAAGATGTTTTTTCACAGCTAAAGCAATGCACTTTATCTCTTCCCGACGCATACCGCCTTGCGAGCGTTATCTCTGATTCGATTCTGACGCTTGCAAGCGAAAGCGAGAGCTACAGACCGAGAAATCACGAGGGAAACGCAGGCTCTCTTCTTGATTTTTCCGACAAAGCCAAGTGCGAAGAGCTACCGCTCATCGTTGTCCCTGACGTTCACGGCAGATACGACTTTTTGCGAAACGTGATTTCTTTCGTGATGCCGTCGGGGGAGAGGATTATTGATTTGTTGCTTTCCAAAAAAGTGCGTATCGTGTGCTTGGGCGACGGTATGCATTCAGAAAGCAGGGGCAGAGAACGCTGGATTTTGTCATATCTCAAATACGTTGACGGCATTATCGATAGCGCGGAGATGATGGAAGAAATGGGGGAAAACCTTTCTACGATGATGAGCGTGATGACGCTTAAAACTCTCTTTCCCGAAAACTTCCACTTTCTCAAGGGCAATCACGAAAACATCACGAATAGAATGGGCGACGGCGATTATCCATTTTGTAAGTTTGCCGAAGAAAGCACGATGACGCACGACTTTATGATGAAAGAGTACGGAGGAGCAATCGTGAGCGCGTTCGGCGAGTTCGAGGATAATTTGCCTCTTGCAGCTGTTTTCCCGCATTGCGTTTTGTCGCACGCAGAGCCTTCTCGCACCTTTAGCCGTGATGAGCTGATTAACGCGCGTCTTTTAGATGGCGTTGTTGGCGGTTTGACTTGGACAGCGAACGGAGACGCAGAGGAGGGCAGCGTGGAAGGCACAATGAAAAATCTGCTAAAGACTTCAGACGCGGTTTATATCGGCGGTCATCGCGTTGTGAGCGGAAAATACGCGCTTCGTCAGGGCGGCAAATATATTCAAATCCACAATCCCCACGAGCAGAACATCGCTCTAGTTATGCCAAACCGCGCCTTCAACGTTGATTCCGACATCATCTCTGTGCTGTAGTTTTATTCTCGTGTCCTTACAGTCCAAAATCTCTTTTGATAAGCGCAAATATAATCGTGAGGAGTGATAGATAAATGGAGTTTGCAGAGCTTGAAACAAGTATTAACAGATTGAACAGTGTTTTTGAGGAAAATACTGCAAAAGCAATAAACAAGAATATTACTTCAAGAAATTGGCTGATAGGATTTTATATCATAAACTATGAGCAAAGCGGAAACGATAGAGCGTCTTATGGAGAGAAAACTTTGCAAAAGCTTTCGGAGCGATTAAATAAGAAATCATTGTCATACCGAAATCTGAAGCTATACAGACAGTTTTTCAAAGAGTTTCCAATGCTCGAAAAGCCTATTTTTGATTATGTTTTGAATGAATTTAGAAACGAAGAGAAATTGTTGCCCAATGACTCAAAACTTTTGACAGTCAATAACGGTGAAATTAGGCAAACAGTGTCTGCCCAATTCAATTTTGTGGAAAACGATTTACAAATTGCTCCTGAAAAGCTCTTTACTCAACTTTCTTTTTCTCATTTTGTCTTGATTATGGGTGTCGAAAATCCTCTCGCTCGTGTTTTCTATGAACTAGAGACAATAAAAGGCGTTTGGTCTGTGCGTGAATTAAAACGCCAGATAAGCACAAATTATTTTGAGCGAAGCGCGATAAGCCAAAATCCAAAAAAGCTTAGTACAGCTGTTCACTCTACAGCTGAAAAAATGGATATTTCTGAGCTTGTAAAAACTCCTTATGTGTATGAGTTTTTAGGACTTAAAGACAGAGAGATTGTGGAAGAAGCTGACTTGGAAGAGGCTTTGATAAATCATCTTGAAGATTTTATGCTTGAGCTTGGAAATGGCTTTTGCTTTGAAGCTCGGCAAAAGAGAATACTTGTTGATGATGATTATTATTTTTGTGATTTGGTATTTTATCATCGCATTTTGAAGTGCCATGTTCTCATAGATTTGAAAGCTCGAAAAATAAAATATGATGACATTGCACAGATGAATATGTATTTGTCATATTATAAGCATAATATCATGCAGAAAGACGACAATCTGCCTGTAGGAATTTTGATGTGTACACAAGCAGGAAAAGAGCTTGTGCAATATGCAACAGAAGGTATAGATGAAAATTTGTTTATCCAAAAGTATAAGCTGAATCTACCGTCAGAAGAAAAATTAACTTTGTGGCTAAAAGATGAGATTAAGCGAGAAAACAAGGGAAACTAAAATGCAAATCAGAAAGGCTGAAAAGGCGGATTTAGAAAACATACTTGCTATTTACAAAAAGGCGAGAGCATTTATGGCGGCGAACGGAAACCCAAATCAATGGGGCAATAACAAGCCTGCAAAAGAGCAAATCGAAGACGACATAGAAAAAGGAAAAAGCTATGTCTGCATTTCGGAAAATGGCGTGGCGGCGGTCTTTTATTTTGCCGTTGAAGCCGACCCGACTTACTCGGTTATCGATGGCGAGTGGATAAATGATTTGCCTTATGGCGTGGTTCATCGCATTGCCTCTAGCGAAAAGGGCGCGGGTAGCTTTTGCTTGAACTGGGCGTATTCGCAGTGCCACAATGTCAGAATCGACACCCACGAAAACAATCTGCCAATGCAAAATCTATTGAAAAAGCTCGGCTTTTCTTTGTGCGGCACGATTATAATCAACGACGGAACGCCGAGAATAGCATTTCAAAAGTACCAAACAGAATAAAACGCCTTTACAACAAATGTTTTTTCAATACTTTTTCAATAAAACGCCTTTACAACAAATGTTTTTTCAACACTTTTTTAAGAAAACGCCTTACAACAAATATTGTTTCAATACTTTCTTAAGAAAACGCCTTTACAACAAATGTTTTTTCAATATCTTTTTAAGAAAACGGCTTGCAACAAATGTTTTTTCAATACTTTCTTAAGAA
>CACYWZ010000121.1 GCA_902778325.1 uncultured Spirochaetaceae bacterium | reverse complement strand
AAAACAGAAGTCGAAGCAAATGTTTTTATGAATAATAAATCCGCTATGGGTGATTTTGATTATGATATGCTCGGCGAACTTCACGATATGTTTCCCGATATATCATTTACAGATGATTTTGGATTTGACCCCGCAGAAGTATCTCTTATTTTGGGGAATACAGATGATATTGGAATTTCAAGTGTAAATGAAGTTCTTTCTGAAAATGATACTATTCAGACTCCTATGGGCAACAATGCAGAATCCGAAGCATTAAAAGAGGACGCAAGAAAATTCACTCAAGAAGAATATTCTCGTGATTTAAGAAATCAGTTACACGCTGTAAAAGAGCATAATAATACAAATGGTAGTTGTTTGATTTTCAAAGATGATTATACTTTTACGATTGTTTGTGTATCGAATGAAGAAAAACACAAACTTATGCAACTTTTACACGAAAAGGAATCAGAAAAATTTGTAAAATCAAGCAAACTTTATGATATTTACGACCACAAAGTAAAATTAAGAGAATACTCATAATCACGGAATTGCAAGAAATTGAAGCACAATTTGCTAAAAAAATGTGCAGAAATAGGTTGGAAATGTTAATTTTTCTGCATAAAAAACGCAATCTTTATGCAGAAATTTGCTTTTAGATTAACAAAATCGCAAGAAAAAAGCCCTTATTTAGCATAAATGTGCTTTTTTGTCGTAAAAAAGGAGAGGGTAAAATGGCAAACTCTGAAAGAATCACGGAGAGCAGAATAAGAAAAGCGATAATTGGCAGTTATGGACAAATAAATAAAGTTGCTCAAAAAGCAGGGTGTAATCCTCGTACTGTTGAGCGCAAACTTAAACAATATCCAAAACTGAAAGAGCTTCTTGAAGAAGAAAAAAATGTGCTTGTGCAGTTAACCGATGAACTGTCTAATTCCGCTATACTCGATACATTGATGAGAAAAACAGCTTCCCCAGAAGACACGTGGACTCGTCAAGATGAAGATAGGCGGGTAAAAGTAGCAATGTGGATAAAAGACCGTGAAAGCGCAAAAAATAACAATGCAACAAGTGAAAATACTATCACGCTAAACTTTATCGACAAGGAGGGAGCAAATTTCGATGGAGCAGACACTTGATATATCAAAAGCAGTCGGCTTAAATTACGATGATTTTCTTTATTGCAAAAAGCGTTATCTTGTATGCAAAGGAAGCCGTGGAAGTAAAAAGAGTTGTACGACAGCATTAAAGTTAATTTACTTTATGATGAAGTATCAACGCTTAAAGCCGAATACGCTTGTAATCCGCAAATATTACAACACACACAGGAACTCAACAAGAGCGCAGCTGATATGGGCGATTGAAAAACTTGGTGTTCGTGATTTTTGGCGTATTCCAAAAGGCGAAAACACTTTGACCTTTTTACCAACAGGGCAACAGATTTTGTTTCGTGGTATGGACGACCCTCAAAGTATTACGTCTATTACAGTACCAACAGGATATTTGTGTTTTGTCTGGCTCGAGGAGGCTTTTCAAATCTCAAGCGAGGACGATTTCAACAAAATTGATATGTCAATCCGTGGACAACTACCGGCGGGCTTGTATCATCAATTCATTTTGACATTCAATCCGTTGACTTTAGCGGCATAACGGAGCAATTCGTTATGAAAACCCCTTTAATTCGGTGAAACTCTTTACAGCAGTAAAGACAATACCGAGCCAAGATTTTACATATAAATTGTGTTGCCAAGGGTTTTGTGTTAAAATATACGAAATGGAGGTACGCAATGAACAAGAGAGAAGCGGCTAAACTTGCAGGGCAGACAGTCTTTATTTATCTTTTCCGTGAGATAAAAACAGGAAAGATAATTTATGTAGGGCAGACAAAGTATATCGGTAGGAGATTGAACGAGCATAGGACGGCATTGGCGGATATTCATAATCACAAGGGGATATATCATTATATGCGTGATAACAACCTTGAATTTTACCGTGATGTAGAAATCTGCATAGTGCGTGAAGTGTTCGGGCGAGACCTTGCCTCAAAAGTTGAAAGCGAATACATAGAGAGATATAAGGATACTGTTCAGAATATAGTTACCGTTGACAGCAGGAAATACAACACAGACCCTCGACTGAAAAAAGTGCGGAATGTGACTACTGGTGAAATTTTCTGGGCGGTTCAGCCCGTAATGGAAAAGTACAAAATCAGCAGGTATTTTCTTGACAAGGCGATAAAACGAAAAGAAGTTATCGCAGGGTATCTGTTCGAGTATGTGGAATAAGGTGTAACGACTATCCCGAAAGGGAGTAGGAACAAGCGTTCCGAAATGGGGGGATACCCGAATCTGGGTATGTGATATAGTCTATTCTTGCAAGTGATTGCAAGCAGTTCATAAGAGAACGCACTCATACTAGCGATATGGGTGGAATGATGAAGGGAGCGATAAGCATTGGCTTAAAAGACGCTTTTTTGACAATCCAGACGAAAACACACTTGCAATGACAACAAACTATAAAATGAATGAGTTTTTGTCAGAAAGTGATATTAGACTGTATGAGATAATGAAAGAGCGATACCCTAGACGATACAGGATTGAGGGCTTAGGCGAATGGGGTATTGCAGAGGGCTTGATTTATGAGAATTGGAAAGAAGAAGATTTCGATATTCAAGCACTCATTGAGAAAAACAAAAACAAGCGTGATAAACGTGGTAATCCTGCGTTTGTTTCTGTTTTTGGTATGGATTTCGGATATAACGACCCGACCGCATTTATAGGCGCGTATGCAGATAAGGCTGATTATAAAATCTATATTTACTATGAGTTCTTTGAAGTGCAAATGGAAAATCGCAAGATAGCCGCAAAACTCATAGAAGACGGATTCGGCGAAAGTATCATCAGAGCAGATAGCGAAGACCCAAGAACGATAAATGAATTGCGCCTTTTGGGTTTGCGTGGAATAAGAGGAGCAAAAAAGGGAGCTGGTAGCGTGTTAGGCGGTATTCAGAAATTACAAGATTATGAAATCATTGTAAGCCCTCGATGTCAGCACACGATAGAAGCGTTGAGTAATTATGCGTGGAAAAAAGACAGGATAAGTGACAAGATTCTGAATGAGCCAGAACACGATTTTTCGCATTTAATGGACGCATTGCGCTATGGGTGTGAAGATTTATCAAAGTTTGGGATTATGGTTTGACATTTATTCAGATTGTGATATAATAAAAATGTCTTTTACATTTCAATCTGCATAAGTCGCCCTTTGAAAGGGCGTGGATTGAAACATATAGACCACCTTTAAGCCCCGTAAAGTTTTTACGAGGGCTTTTTTTATGCCTTACTGAATAAAAATATGTAACGCTCTTGTAACAGTGATGTAACAAAACGTGTAACGTTACAGTAACGGTGATGTAACAAATATGTAACGCCGATGTAACAAATGATGTAACGTTACGGTAACGCAATGTAACGCTCTAGAATAGAATAGAATAGATAAGAATAGAATAGAATATATGTGTGTGTATAACACGCGAGCGTTACAAAAATGTTACAATTTGAAATTGCAAAAAAAAGAGCAGCGTTTTTGCTACTCTCTTAATTCAAGACTTCTAAAGCCTTGTCGATTTTGTCTTTTAGTTTTTGGTTTTCAGTAGAAAGCGCAATCAAGTCGTTTTGCATATTTTTTTGAATGTCATTTTGAACTTTGTATTTTTGCCCTGTGATGAGATATTCCACAGTGGTATTCAGATACTGTGCTATTTTAACGGCTATATCAGCAGCAGGAATAGTATTTCTGTTTTTCCAATCATAAAAAGATTGAGGTGATATTCCTACATAAGCAAAGAGTTCTTTTTTTGTTTTTTTCATTTCTTTCAAAGAATTATCAAGCCTTTCTGTAAAAGCACTCATAACTATATTATCGTGATTTGCTTATAAAAAGTCAATGATTATAAGCAAATCCTTATAGATATTGACAAAATAAGAATGTGAGAATATTATAATAATTGTTTAAGCGTATGCTTAGATAAAAGTCTATAAAAATGCTGTTGATTGTGCCAGTCGCCAAACTTCTCACAATCAACAGCGAGGAGAGTTGCAAATGCAAAACTCATTGTCATTATCGGTTACCACAAGCGAAACATTAGTATCAACAAAAGAACTTGCTAAAATTTGCGGTGTTGATGTTAACACAGTGCATAGGACTGTGAAGCGTTTAGGCTTTTCTGATGTACTTCGGGAAAATACAGGCGGCAGACCTACAAAAGTATTCAACGAAGAGCAGGTAACTGCAATCAAGCAAGAACTTCAAAAAACTTCAAAGACAATGACAACAAAAGAAGTTGCACAGGCTTTGAACGTGTCAGTTGATACAGTATCAAGAGCGGCAAATAAAGTTTTAGACCCTTCCGCAGTACTGCGCAGGGTTATAAATGGCGGAAAGTCGGCTGTTTATAACGAAGAGCAAGTAACTGCAATTAAGCAAGAAATCCAAAAACATCACAATCTTGCAAGTCGTCAAATTGATTCTGCTTCAACAGAGCTTGAAGTAATGCAAAACTATAAGCAAGCAACAGAAGCGATGATTGCAATGTTATCTGCAAAGACGGAAGCACTCCAAGCCGAAAATGCTTATCTTGCAAACTTCAAAACAGACATTGAAAAGAAAATTGCAAATGCTGAACTTGTTGAAACGCCGTCAGAAAATGCAAGAAATCACTTGTGGCAGAATATCCAGAAAGTAGGAACTGCAATCGGTGATTATCGTCAAGCGTGGCATTTGTTTTGGGATATGGTCAAGCGTGATACATCAATCGACGTAAAGACACGAGCCACAAACAAAGGTGTAAAACCAATGGATTACATCTGCAATGAATTGAACATTGAGATTTTCAACAAGCTTTTTGCACTTTCAGAGAAGCTGAAAAACGATTACTGCAAGGAATAAGGAGCGGGAAAATGGAAAATACAGTTACAACTTTGAATTCAAATGTGCTTACATTCAACAGTGCAGATTTTGGCAACATTCGCACTGTAATGGTGGACGGCGAGCCGTGGTTTATTGGTGCGGACATCACAGAAAAGCTGGAGTACCAAAACGGTAGTCGA
>CACYWZ010000120.1:5122-9554 GCA_902778325.1 uncultured Spirochaetaceae bacterium | reverse complement strand
GCGCGGGGATGGTGGAATTGGTAGACACGCTAGCTTGAGGTGCTAGTGGCGCAAGCTGTGCCTGTTCAAGTCAGGTTCTCCGCACGATAAAGACTGGTTTTTAACCAGTCTTTTTTTATGCCCGACAGAAAAAATGTGTTCATAAAAATTATTTGTTTTCTTCTATATTTATCTTTGTGTTTAATTTCTAAATCTGTTGAACATTTCATCGCAATATGATAGTTTTTGAGAACGACTCTCATTTTTGAAATACAAGGGACTAAATGATATTATTGACTTGCAATAATCTCTGCGTTGGGCACGAGGGCAGAGGAATCGCTTCGGGAATTTCTTTTCATGTTGATTCTGGCGATTATGTTTGTGTTGTTGGCGAAAACGGGTCTGGAAAATCGACTTTGATAAAGACAATCGCAGGCTTGCTTCCGCCTCTTTCTGGCGAAATTGTCTTGTCGGAAAGTTTGAAAAAATACGGCATCGGCTATCTTCCGCAGCAATCTGCAATTCAGCGAAGTTTTCCGGCGTCGGTGTTTGAGGTTGTGCTTTCGGGCTTTCAAAATAGGCTTGGATTTTCTCCTTTTTACAAAAAGTCCTATAAAATGCGCGTTCTTGATAATCTCAAGCTGCTCGGAATGGAAGATTTTGTGAATCGCTGTTATGGTGAGCTTTCTGGCGGTCAGCAGCAGCGCGTTCTTCTTGCTCGCGCCCTGTGTTCTGCAAAAGATTTGCTCGTGATGGATGAGCCTGTCACGGGTCTTGACCCTGAAAGCGCAAAGGAAATGTATTCGCTTGTGCATCGTCTCAACAAAGAACTGGGGATGTCTGTGATTATGATTTCGCACGACCTTGACAGCGTGAAAAAATACGCGACGCACATTTTGCGCTTGGGCGGAAAAACTGCTGTTTACCAAAAGAACGAAAAGGACGAACAAAATGTCTGAAGCATTTGCTAATTTCTTATCATATTTTCAGTATTCATTTGTAATTTATGCGCTTATTACAGGCGTTTTGATTTCGCTTTGCTCCTCATTGCTTGGCGTCACTCTTGTTTTAAAGCGTTTTTCCTACATTGGCGACGGACTTTCGCATGCGGCATTCGGAGCGCTCTCGATTGCGACTGTGCTGAAACTGACGAACACGATGTATTTCGTGCTTCCGATAACGATAATTGCTGCGATTGTAATCCTTTGCGCAAAAGACAGCGCCAAAGTGAAGGGGGACGCGTCTGTGGCGATGATTTCGACAGGAGCGCTCGCGTTCGGCTACATAATCGTCAATATTTTCGGTGCATCTGCGAATATCTCAGGCGATGTTTGCTCAACGCTTTTCGGCTCAACATCGATTTTGACGCTTACAATCGGAGAAGTCGTTTTGTCTGTTGTGCTTTGTGTCATTGTTGTCTCGCTTTACGTTTTTTTCTACAATCGCATTTTTGCAATGACATTTGATTCTGATTTTGCTCGTGCGTCTGGAATGAAGACAAATCTTTATAACATCGCGATGGCAAGCGTTATTGCGATTACAATCGTTCTTGCAATGAACCTTGTCGGAACACTTTTGATTTCAGCGCTCATCATATTCCCTGCTGTTTCAGCGATGGCGATTTTCAAGAACTTCAAAAGCGTTACGATTGCCTCTTGTGCAATTTCGGTATTCTGCGCTTTCACGGGAATTGTCGCGTCTATCGCGTTCTCGACTCCAGTCGGCTCAACGATTGTCGTGGCTGATGTTTTGGTTTTCGCATTTTGCTCGCTTTCCAGAAGGATTTTTCATGCGTAAGATTTTGTTTTCAATCGTTGCTCTGACAACTTTTTTGTTTAGCTGCAATTCGCAGAAAGGCGCAGTTGCTGGCAAAATCGATTATGATTTTACAAAGATGAATTTCAACATCGCGACGGCTCAGATTTTCAATATGACAGTGGAGCCTGAAAAATACAAAGGAAAAACAGTGCGCTTTCGCGGACTTTTTATGTCGATTCAGGAAGAAGGATTTTCGCATCGCTTTTATTCTGTGCTGCAATATGATGCGACAGCGTGCTGTCAGACGGGGTTTATGTTCTATTTGCCGCCTGACAAAAAATACCCGCAAGATTATCCTGAAGAGATGAGCGAAATCGAAGTTTGCGGCGTTTTGACAGCCACCGTTGAGGACGGAATGGATTTTGTTTATCTTGCTTGCGATTCATACAAAGTCGTTGAATAGCAGAGACGTATTGCAAAAAAATTGCGATTAGAGTATATTAAGCACCATATCCTGCGGTTGTAGTACATCGGTAGTACCCGGGCTTCCCAAGCCTGTGAGGCGGGTCCGACTCCCGTCAACCGCTATTTAAAACAGCGCAAGACAATGCGCTTTTTTTTATCTTTTTTCAAAATGGTGCAACTTTTTTTTCAAAGCCGTGTCTAATCGGTTAATATCCTTTTTTTAGAAGAAGTGAAATGAATATCTACAAAGATTTTGTTGCGGGACACCGCGATTTCGACAATTACGATGATTTGAAATCCAATTTCAAAATTGAAGTTCCTGACAATTTTAATTTTGCCTATGATGTTGTTGACCGCTATGCGAGAGAAGCGGGCGAGAAAAGAGCGCTTGTCTGGTGCGACGATTTCGGCGACGAAAAGATTTTTACATTCGCTGATATGGCAAAATGCGTGAACAAAACTGCGAATTATCTTTGTGAGTGCGGCATAAAAAAAGGGGACGCCGTAATGCTCATCTTGCGCCGCCGCTATGAGTTTTGGTGGTTCATTCTTGCGCTCCACAAAATCGGAGCGGTTGCCGTTCCTGCGACAAACCTCCTTCTTGCAAAAGACATCGCCTTCAGAACAAACGCTGCGAGCATAAAAATGATTGTCTCATTTGACGACAGCGTTCAAAATGAAATCGATACAGCAAAAAAAATCTCTCCGAGCGTTGAAAAACTCGTAACCGTCGGAAAAGCGCGCGAAGGCTGGGAAGAGTTCCACCTTTTTTATGAAAACGAAAGCGATGTTTTTGAGCGTCCTGAAGGAGAAGCGGCGACAAAAAGCACAGACGTGATGCTTTTGTATTTCACGAGCGGAACGAGCGGAAATCCGAAGATGGTTCAGCACAATTTTGCATATCCGCTCGGTCACATCGTAACAGCGCGCTATTGGCAGAACGTTGTTGATGACGGTCTTCATCTCACCGTTGCAGAAACTGGCTGGGCAAAGGCAATGTGGGGAAAACTCTACGGGCAGTGGCTTTGCGGAAGCGCCGTTTTTGCCTACGATATGGCGACATTCGTGCCAGACAAGCTCCTTCGCCACATCGCAGATTACGGCGTTACGACATTCTGCGCGCCTCCGACAGTCTATCGCTATATGATTCAACAAAACCTCGACAAATACGATTTGAGCCGCCTTCAGTACGTCGTTACAGCAGGAGAAGCGCTCAACGCCGAAGTGTTCAACAAAATCAAAGAAAAACTCGGACTTGAGCTTCACGAAGCTTACGGACAGACAGAATGCACCGTTCTGATGGGAAATTTCCCAGAAATGAAAGTGAAGCCAGGCTCAATGGGAAAGCCCGCTCCTGGATACGACATCAAAGTTTTGCGCGATGACGGAAGCGAGTGCAGTGCGGGCGAGAAGGGCGAAATCGTAATCGACTTGAGCAAAAGCCGTCCGTTCGGGCTTTTTTCGGGCTACTACAAAAACAGCGAATTGACTGCCTCCGTGTTTTCAGGCGGCGTCTACCACACAGGCGACATCGCGCAAAAAGATGAGGACGGCTATTTCACGTTCATCGGACGAAAAGACGACTTGATAAAAACATCGGGATACCGCGTCAGCCCGTTTGAAGTCGAAAGCATTCTGCAGCAAATCCCAGCCGTCCTTGAGTGCGCAGTCACAGGCGTTCCTGACGAAAAACGCGGACAGGCAGTCAAAGCGACAATCGTTCTTGCAAAAGGCTTTGAGGCGTGCAAGGAACTGGAGCTCAAAATCCGCGAGTTCGTGAAAGACCACACCGCGCCATACAAGCAGCCGCGCATCTTCGAGTTTGTCAGCGAACTGCCGAAGACGATAAGCGGCAAAATCCGCCACGCCGAAATCCGCGAGCGCGACAAAAAATAAAGCATGAAGCCGCCTTTTGACAAGGGCGGTTTTTTTGTGCCGCGACGCTGTAAGCCGCGCGAAAAAAAAGTGACATTGCCCGGATTTTCAAAAAGGAAGCGAAGTATTGAATGAGCCTTGAAGGATTTTTCAAAAGGAAGTGAAGTATTGAATGAGTCTTTAAGCCTGAGCAAAAAGGAAGTGATTTATTGAATGAGTATTGAAGAAAAACTCTCGGGGAAGCAAAAAATTCAAATTTATTGCCTTCTTTTTCTATGGATAGTAATTAAATTTAAATTTTTCGCTTCCTTTTTCTATGGGGAGTTACAAAATTCAAATTTATTGCTTCCTTTTT
>CACYWZ010000120.1:0-5115 GCA_902778325.1 uncultured Spirochaetaceae bacterium | reverse complement strand
AAAAAAAAACGGCCTCAGAAAAATCCGAAGCCGTGTGCGCTTTAATCGTGGGAAGCAAGACAAGCGGAAAACTCGTCCACAGAGGCGGTACAGCCTTGCGCTGCTAGAAATTCTGCGACTTTGCCGCCGTCTGTTGCTTCTTCGAGGGCTTTTTGTAAGCCTGCATCTGCCATAATTTTTGTGTAAAGTTCTTCTGCATTCATACTAAAAATTATAACACAAGAATTCTTTAAGATACAAACGAAAAATCATTTTTTCGCCACAATCTCTCCAAACCGCCTGACGCCTGAAACTGTCAGGTATCTGTCGACTTCGTCAAAAATGTCTGTCGCGCTTGAAAGAACGCTTGACAACCCGCCTGTTGCAATGACTTTGACGCTCTTCTCGCCATATTTTTCGCTCATTTCTTCCTTCATTTTTGTGATGAGGGACTCGATTAAGCCTTTGTAGCCAAGAATGACGCCTGACTGAATGCAGTGCGTCGTGTTTAAGCCGAGCGCGCTCTTCGGCACTTCGAGCGGCACTTGCGGAAGCTGCGCCGTCGATGAAAAGAGCGAGTTCATCGCTGTCGAAAGTCCTGGAGCGATTGCGACTCCTGCGATTTCGCCTGTCGAGCGGACAGCGGTGAAGGTGAGCGCCGTTCCAAAATCGACTGTGATGCAGGCGCTCCTTGTGCGCGAAAACGCTTCGAGCGCATCGCAAACGAGGTCTGAGCCCATTTCGGCAGTCGGGATTTTTATCGGGAGGGCGTCAAAGTGCGCGCTTGAGACTGTAACGGAGTCTTTTCCCGTGAGGATTTTTGCCGCGTGGACAAAAGAATCTGTGAGGGAGGGAACGACGGAGCTTATCGTAGTGCTTTCGACAATTTCTTTTGCGTCGAGCTCCTCGCTTCTGAAAAAACTTCGCATTATGCTTGCGTATTCGTCTCCTGTTCGCCTCACGTCTGTGAAAATCCTCCACATTCGAGCCAACTTCTCGCCCTCGAAAAGAGCTACGTCAATATTTGTGTTTCCAATATCAATAGCCAATGTCATAGTTTTTTGAGCATAGCACTAATTTACATTTCGCGCCATACACGCTATTATTTTGGAACTATGGAAACACTCATACAACCTAAAGTTTTGAAAGGATTCCGCGATTTTCTTCCGAAAGCGGAAATTCAAAGAGCATCGCTCATAGAAAAATTGACTTCGGTTTACCGTTCGTTCGGTTTTGTTCCGATTGACACTCCTGTTCTTGAATACACAGAGATTCTTCTTCGTAAGTCCAACGGCGAAACGGAGAAGCAGGTTTTTCGCTTTGAGGACAACGGCGGTCGCGACGTTTCGATGAGATTTGATTTGACCGTTCCTTTTGCGCGTTTCACAGCAGAGCACAAAGCCGAGCTTTATTTCCCGTTCAAGCGCTATCATATCGCAAAGGTTTGGCGTGGCGAGAAACCTCAGGCTGGACGTTATCGCGAGTTTGTGCAGTGCGATTTCGACACGGTCGGAAGCGACAGCGCTTCGGCGGATTTTGAGATTCTTTCGCTGATGAAGACTGCTTTGAACGCAATCGGCGTTGAAAAAATCCATATTCACGTTAACCACCGCGGTATTTTTAACCGCTTCCTGAAAAAAATCGGTGTTGAGGACAAAAGCGAGGATATTCTTCGCATTGTTGACAAATTGGCAAAAATCGGCAAAGAGGAAGTTGAAAAGCAGCTCACCGAGATTACAGGAAATACCGAGACTTCCGCTCTCATCTTGAAGTACATCGCAGGCGCTTCTGACTTTGACAGCACTCTCAATCTTCTTGAACAGATGGCTGGCGGCAAGGCTGAGGACAGCGAGCGAATGAGAGAAATCCGCGAAATGATGAAAGCGGCTGGAATTGCTGACACGTTTGTCTTTGACCCGTCAATCACGCGCGGTCTTGATTATTACACTGGAATTGTTTACGAGACATTCCTTGACGATTTGCCTTCAATCGGCTCTGTAAGTTCTGGCGGACGCTATGACAATCTTGCAGGTCTTTACATGAAAGACAAGTTGCCGGGCGTCGGCGCTTCAATCGGTCTTGACCGCTTGCTTGCCGGTCTTGAGCAGCTTGGTCTTGTTGCAGAGAAGGGCAGCTATCTTGACGCTGAAATCTATTGCTTGGACAAATCGCTTTCTGTGCATTATCAGGGTGTTGCCGCAGCGTTGCGCGCTCAGGGTGTGAATGTTGAAGTGTTCCCAGATGCAAAGAAGATGGCTCAGCAGTATGCGCTCACTGAAGCGAAAGGCGTTAAGTGGGGAATCTTGATAAAGGCTCAAGACGCTGAAAAAGACGTTCTCACTCTCAAGAATCTAAAAACGCGCGAGCAGTTTGAGGGCATTCGTGTAAGCGAAGCGGCTGCAAAGATAAAAGAGTAGTTCTTGTTTTCAAAACATCGTGTTTTCGCACGGTGTTTTGGCATTTTTAGAAAAATCGCGAGGAAAAAATGATTTTGAGATATATCGCCGCTCCTGCTGTCGGCGCAGTAATCGGTTATTGCACAAATTATCTTGCCGTGAAAATGCTTTTTTTGCCAAGAACAGAAAAGCGCATTTTTGGTCATCGCGTTCCGTTCACCCCTGGAGCGATTCCGAGGGGAAAGCCGCGTCTTGCTCGTGCTGTCGGAGAAATAATCTCAACGATGCTTTTGACTCAAAGCGATTTGAGCGAAAAAATTGCGAGCAGCGAAGTTTGCTCTTCTATCAGCGAGCGCATTTTTGCAGCATCGGATAAGAGCGTCAAAGAGACAATCAGCCAAATTGCAGGAAGCGCAGAAAATTATGAAGTGCTAAAAGAAAAAACAGCCAAACTTCTTGCACAAAAAATCCTTGATGCCGCTCTTGAGGCGGATTTCACGAAAATAATCGAAGAAGAGGGCGTTAGTGCTGTTCGTGAAAAACTTGCAGGCTCAATGATGGCGATGTTCGTTAACGAAGAGATGATTCGCTCTTTTATTGCGCCTTTGAGTGCAAAACTCAAAGAAAAAGCGCAGGAAAACGGCTTTGATTTCATAAAAGAAAAGCTTCTTGAAGAGTTTGACAAAAACGAAAACGAGAGCATTTTTGCTCTTCTTTCAAAGACGGGGCTGACTCAAGATACGCTCAAAGACGGAGTTTCATCGCTTTTGAAAAAGGTTATGCCGAGTCTGTCAAAAACGCTTTCAGAAAACCTTGATATTGCAAGACTCATCGAGGACAAGATGAACGCAATGGACGTTATGGAACTTGAGCACCTTGTTTTGAGCGTGATGAAGAAGGAACTCGACACAATCGTAAATCTTGGCGCTTTGATTGGCGCTGTTTTGGGCGCTGTCAATATTTTCTTCTGAAAAGAATCCGGCAGTATGAAAAAAGTGTAAAAATATATCGATATATTTAAGAATAACGGATTTCGGGAGAGCTTTATCTATGGAGAATTTAAAAGAGGCATTCTTTAATTTTGTCGGCGCTTTTGCTGACTCGTTTCGCGGAAATGCAAGCGGGCTGACATGGATTCATTTTCTTGTGCTTTTGGCGATTATTTTCTTTATCGCTGGTGTCGTAACTTCGGTGATGGCTTTTTTGAAAAAGCGCAAGACAATGTCGTTTTGGCGAAAAAAGTTCAGCACGTCAGCTCTTGATACTCTTAAATTCGAAGAACCCGAATGGAAGATTGAGTTTTCAGGCAAAGAGACATCGATTTTTTCAAGCAAAATCGGCGGAATTCCGTATTGGTGCGTGAAAAACTCAGCAAAGCCGTATCCTGTTGGAAAAAGCGGCAAAAAAATGATGCTTCTCGCTCAAATCAATCTTTCAAAAGAATGCCTCGGCTCTCCTTTCCCCGACAAAGGACTTTTGCAGATTTTCATTGATGTCGCTTGTGAAAAATATGGCTTTGACAGCGATGAGCGCGTTTTGTCAGGCGGGCACAAAGTTGTTTATCACAGCAAAATCGATTCAAGCGTGACGCCTTCCGACATTATCGCGCTCGGCGGTGTTCCAGTCAGCACAGACCCAAATCTTTCTGGCTCTCCTTTGCGGAATGCGGAGTTTTCGCTGTCGTTTCATAGCCACAAAGCGTCATTGAAAGGCTCGACTCATCATCTTTTGGGCTTCCCTTCGTTTTCAAAAAAAGACCCGCGCGATGAGAAAGGTTTTTACAACGGAAAAAAATACGACACAGTTCTTTTTGAGCTCCACAGCGAAATGTACGAGGATATTTTGTGGGGAAACGGCGGGACTGGCACTTTTTTGATAAACCGCGACGATTTGATGAAAAAAGATTTTTCAAATGTGCTGTTCAATTATGAATGAGATTTTCACAACATAGGATTTTACAAAATGGCAAAAATCAAAATAAAACGCGCAACTCTTTCAGACGTTCCTTTAATCGCAGAACTTTCAAAAAAGACTTTTGCACAAACTTTTTCACAATACAACACTCAGGAAGACATGGAAAAGTTTTTTGCAGAAAATTACTCCGTCGAAAAGTTGAGCGATGAAATGAAAAACAAAGACTCATCTTTTTTTATCGCATATTCAGACGACAGGGCTGCCGCTTATATGAAGATAAATGTGCATGAGGCGCAGACAGAAGAGATGGGAGATGATTGCCTTGAAGTGCAAAGACTTTATGTTCTTGAAGCATTCAAAGGACATAAAATCGGCGGCGCGCTGATGAAAATTGCAGAAGACGAGGCAAGAGAGAAAAAACTTTCATCGCTATGGCTTGGAGTTTGGGAGCACAACGAAAAAGCCAAAGGCTTTTATGCGCATTGTGGCTTTGAAAGATTCAGCGAGCATGTTTTTGTTCTTGGAAACGACAGACAAACAGATTTTCTTTTGCGAAAATCACTCTAGAAATTGCTTCGGCTTCGTTTGTCAGCGACATTGAACGAAGTCAGAATGACATCAGCATACTTTTTTCAATTGCCTAAAAGTCAATTTGTCCATGACAACAAAACACTTCAGGAGCTGGAAAATCAATTTGTCCACGGCAAGAAAACGCTCCAAGAGCGAAAAAGTCAATCTGTCCACGATGAGAAAACACTCCGAGAGTGAGAAAGTCAACTTGTCCACGACAACAAAACGCATCAGGAGCGGGAAAATCAATTTGTCC
>CACYWZ010000119.1 GCA_902778325.1 uncultured Spirochaetaceae bacterium | reverse complement strand
AAAGTGTTTTGCATTTCACGGTGTTCAAAAGATACTCCGAAACTGCCCACGCAATCGAAAGTCCGTCTTCGGTTGATGTTCCACGCCCTACTTCGTCCATTATCACAAACGATTTCTGAGTTGCCGAACGCAAAATATTTGCCGTCTCGCTCATCTCAACAAGGAACGTAGATTCTCCGCGCGCAAGATTATCGCTTGCGCCAACACGGCAGAAGATGCGGTCCACAGTGCCGATTTTCGCTTTTTTGGCTGGGACAAAGCTGCCAATTTGCGCCAAAAGAGCGATGAGTGCATTTTGGCGCAAGAAAGTGCTTTTTCCCGCCATATTCGGTCCTGTTATAAGGCAAAACGAAGGAGAATCAGCACTTGTCGCTGAAATCGCAAGGTCATTCGGAACAAATTCCCCTGCAGGAAGATGAAGCTCGACAACAGGGTGTCGTGCGCCTTCGACAAAAAACTCATCGCCTGAATCAACTTCCGGACAAACCCAGCCATGAACAATCGCAGAATACGCAAAAGCTGCACAAACGTCCGCATAAGCAATTTCGGAGGCTGTCTTCAAAAGATATGGAACATCTTCGTGCAGTTTTTTTCGCACTTCAAGAAACAAATCCCTCTCAAGTTCGACGATTTTTGTTCCGGCGGCATTCAACTCGCTTTCGAGCTCGCGAAGTTTTTCCGTCGTATATCGGTCTGCATTCACAAGCGCCTTTCGCATCACAAAATACGGCGGAACAAGAGATTGCTTTCCACGCGACACTTCAATGAAATATCCGCCAGAAGAACTGTATTTTATTCGAAGATTGGAAATGCCTGTTTTTGCTTTCTCCTCTTCAGCATATTCAGAAAGGATTTTCTCAAAATTGTTCTGCACCATACGCCAGTGGTCAAGTTCCTCTGACCAGCCATCGCGAATAATGCGCCCTTCAACGTATGTCGTCGCGGGGTCATCGGCAATCGCGCTATCAATGAGCGAAATCACTGCTTTTGCCCTTTCACTGCTGTGGACGCTAAAGCCCAGCTTTGAAAGAGAAGCGCAAGTTTCAAGCCAGCGCTTCAGGCTTGATGAAAGCGCCGTCAAATCTTTTGCGTGCGCTCTGTCCATCGCAATTCTTCCCGCAAGACGTTCAACATCAAGAATCGGAGAAAGGCTTAGGCGGATATTTTGCATTTCGCTTTCGTTTTCAAAAAATGTCTTTACATCATTTTGGCGCGCTTTTATTTTCTCTGCGTCTTTCAAAGGCGAAAAAAGCCATTGTCTGACAAGGCGCTTTCCCATTGCCGTCAGCGCATTTCCGATGCACTCAAGGAGCGTAAACTTTGTTGAGCCATCAGAAAGATTCGCGGCTATTTCAAGATTTCGCCTGGAGGAGTCATCGATAACGACAAACTCGCTGTCACGATAAACTTTTATCGCGCTGACATGAGGAGAATCTGTGTTCGTTGTTTTTTGAAGATAATCAAGCAAAAAACCTGCAGGAATGACTTCGGGCGAAAAAGCAGAAAGCGAAAACGACTTCAAGTTCGCTGTTTTGAACTGAGAAAGAAGCCTTTTGTACGAAAGTTCCGCGTTAAAATGCCAGTCAGGATAATATGAAACCGAAATCCCAGAACTTTGCGCAATAACGGCATTCACAGCCTCATTATCGCGAAGGCTTTCACTCAAAATAAGCTCACGAGGAGAGCAGCGCCCCATTTCTTTTGCGAGCATCTGTAGCATATCGTCTTTTTTCCAGCTTGTCGCAAAAAACTCAGATGTCGAAATATCGATATACGCAAATCCTGCCATATCACCAGAAATGCAAAGGGAGGCAAGATAATTTGCAGCGCCGACTTCAAGATATTCGCTTTCAAGTACTGTTCCAGGCGTTATGATTTCAGTGATTTTCCGCTCAGTAAGCCCTTTTCCTTTTGCGATTTCGCCAATTTGCTCGCAAATCGCAATCTTTTTTCCAAGACGCAAAAGACGCGCTATGTAAATCTTTGCCGCGTGATAAGGAATGCCGCACATCTGACGGTCAGCACGGTGAGTGAGAGTCAAATTCAAAAGACGCGACACCATTACAGCGTCATCGTCGAACATTTCATAAAAATCGCCAAGACGAAAAAACAGTACCTCGTCGCGGCATTGAGCCTTTATCGACTGGTACTGAGCCATAAGAGGCGTTATTTCTGTATTCTCAGCCATTACAGACCCAAACTCTTTATAACGTCGTCCGTAATATCAACAGAAGAACTGTACCACAAAATGCTGTTTGACTGCTGGAGCGACAAAATCATACTGTAGCCGCCACTTTCCGCAATCTTTCCAAGCGTCGCATAAAGTTTTTGATAGAACTCGTCGGAGTTTTGAAGCGACTTTTTGAGCTGCTCAAGCTCCATGTTTTTTGCCGCTGTGTATTCCTGAAGATACTGTGTCTCTTTTTTTATTTTCGCCTCTGTTTTTTCAGCGTTCGACGTATCCCCTGCCCGCTCGTACTCGATTTTCTTTGACTGAAGAGAGCGAAGAGCCTCTGTTCTCTTGTTGATTTCGTTCTGAAAATCCGCCTTCTTTGTCTCATAACTTCTCACAGGCGCGCTGTTTCTAAAATACGCCTGATAAACACGAGAAGTATCAACAACTCCGAACTTTGTAATCTGCTGTGAAAATCCAAAAGAAGAAGCCAAAAACATAATGGCAACAGATAAAATGACTTTGTTAAAAAGTTTCATAAAAAACCTCGTTTTATTGCATTTTTAGCACATCAAAAAATAGCGCAAGTGCTCCTAAATATACCCAAAATGCGCTGTTTTGTAAATCCCAAGACATTCGCCCTAGCAGGAGGAAAGACTTTGCACAAGAACCAAAAGTCCTTGTCCGTGAACAGCGTTTTCAAAGTCGGCGCTCTCATGATTGACGCTCTCACAATTAGAGGAAAAATCAAAAGAGCCGTCAAGCAACATATCCAAAAGAGACTGAGCGGCATTTCGTTTTGCCTGAAGTTTCGTATTTTCAACCCCGAGCGCACAAATCTGCGTTCCCTCAAGACGCGCCTCGCACTTCCATTCCTTCTCCTTTCCGTCATCTCTCAAAGTAAAGCAAAACTGAACATGAGGGAGTTTCTTTGATTGCACCAAATTGTTGAGCTTCGACAAAGAATCAGTGGCAGATTTTTTTTCAAGAAAGCGACAAGCCGCCGCGCAAGAAGCATTTTTCGCCTCAATATTGTTCGCTCCACGCCCGCGAAAGACACGCGAGGAATCTTCAATCGCCACAGTGCACTCAACATCGCCACTCTCAAGCGAGGCAAAAGAAAAAACAGGCGCAGAGAGCTTTTTTTTGAAACAATGACGGCGGAGCGACTCCTCATAATTGACCAGAATATTTTTGCAGCAAAGGATTTTTTTCGCAGCACAAGAAATAACGTCCATGTTCCAGTCGCAGTCAACAGCAACAGCTCCAAGCACAGACTCGACCAAATCGCCGCGCTTGTTGTTTCTGTCGCGCGCAAGATGACCGTGATAGCGCTCAAGACAGGCGTCAAAGCCCAAAATCTGTGAGCAATGCGAAAGCGTCTCGTTCTTCACCAAATCCTGCTTTTGAACAGACAACTTTCCTTCGCTCGACGAGCAGACCAGTTGCCCTTCGCTGTCAATGCTGCAAGTGTCTTTCACCAGATTTTTCACGACAGCAAGAGAAAGCACCGCGTCCCCGATGAACTCAAGCACCTGATAATTTTGAACACGCCCATAAGACGCTTCTGTCACAGACATAGAAATAAACGCCTGCTTCAAAAGCGCAAGATTCTTAAATCGATAACCAATTTTCTCCTGCACATCATCTAAATACAAATCCAGCATTTTCTGTCCTCCTAAAAAAATTATAGCACTCTTTTTTGCACTGAAAAATCATTCTCTCCATTTTTTTTCCAGTCAATCAAAAAAATGCCAATAAATTTGAATTTTTTGCCTCCCCAGAGCAAAAGGAAGCAATAAATTTGAATTTTTCACTTCCCCAGAACAAAAGGAAGCAATAAATTTGAATTTTTCGCTTCCCCAGAACAAAAGGAAGCAATAAATTTGAATTTTTCGCTTCCCCAGAGCAAAAGGAAGCAATAAATTTGAATTTTTCGCTTCCCCAGAACAAAAGGAAGCAAAAAAACAAAAAGGGAACGCATGCAAAAAGCATAACGTTCCCTTTTTTAGCGTGCTATTTTATAAATTACTGAACACTAAGAATATCTTTTCCGCTTGTAATTGCACCAGTTGCGATTGCCTCAACACTTGTGTAGTTGTCAGTGTTGCAGATAATCATCGGTGTTGTTACTTTGTAGCCCTCAGACTTGATACCAGCGAGGTCGAAGCTGATAAGAAGGTCGCCCTTCTTTACGCTGTCGCCGTTCTTTACGTGTGCCTCGTAGTATTTTCCGCCGAGCTTGATTGTGTCGATTCCGATGTGGAGCAAAATCTCAACGCCGTCCTCTGTAACGAGGTTGATTGCGTGCTTTGTGTCGAACACCATGTCAACTTTTGCATCGCAAGGAGCATAAAGTTTGCCCTCTGTTGGCTCGATTGCAACGCCTGCACCAAGAACGCCTGTTGAGAAAGCCTCGTCCTCAACGTCCTTGAGAGCCTTGACTTCGCCGTTCATGTAAGCGGCAAGGATTTTCTTTGTTGCCGCTTTTGGCTCAGAAGCAACGATTTTGTCTGACTCTGGTGAGTCAAGGAACAACTCGAGGTTGCTCTTGACGTTTGCAACGCGTGGTCCATAGATAACCTGAATGCCGTTGCCCTTGTGGATAATACCAGCAGCACCGCTTGACTTGAGCAAGTCATCGCGAACGAGTGACGGGTCAACAACTGTCACGCGGAGGCGTGTCGCACAGCAGTCGAGGTCAGAGAGGTTCTTCTTTCCGCCCAATCCCTCAAGAATAAGAGCGCTTGTTGAGTTAGCCTCTTTTCGAGCGTTAACGTCTTTTCTTGTGTAAAGCTTTGTCTCTTCGTCGTCAGCTTCGCGTCCTGGAGTCTTCAAGTTGAGCTTTGTAATCATTGTGTAGAATACGAAGTAGTAAACAACTGCGTAAACAAGGCCAACGATAACAACCCAAATCCAGTGTGTCTTTGCATTTCCCTGCAAGATACCGAACAAAGTCAAGTCGATAAGACCGCCAGAGAATGTCATACCAAC
>CACYWZ010000118.1 GCA_902778325.1 uncultured Spirochaetaceae bacterium | reverse complement strand
CGAAGTCATTGCTGCTGCTCACAGTTATTTGAAGGCTTATGCAGTTGACACGCTTTTTGTTTCATTTCTCTTTTGCTTCATAGGATATTTTAACGGCTGTGGAAAAACTTCATTTGTGATGGTTCAAGGCGTTCTCGGTGCGTTTTGCGTTAGAATCCCTGTCTCGTATGCAATGAGCCTTTCTGAGAATCCGACTCTTTTCAAGATT
Source organism: uncultured Spirochaetaceae bacterium (assembly GCA_902778325.1). GTDB lineage: Bacteria > Spirochaetota > Spirochaetia > Treponematales > Treponemataceae > Treponema_D. Next base: position 5,221 of record CACYWZ010000118.1, on the reverse strand, counting down.
GGACTTGCAACACCTTGCTCAACTTTGACGCAAATCATTCTTTGCGCAATAGTTTTTTTCGTTTTTGAAAAAAATAGATTACCCAAAAATCATCAGTAGATTTCTTTAAAGATTTCTATTAATTTACGGTTTTGACGCCTGAAAAGAAAAAAGCCACTTGATTGAAATAAATCAGGTGGCTTTCCCTTTATACCATGCTTTTCTATTCTAGCTCTGGATTTTTCGCGATTGCAGTTTTTAGCAAAATCGGAGTTACGAGAGCAGAGCAGATGACGCTCAAGATAATCGCAGGCAAGATTTTCGCGTCAATCATACCCGCGTCAATTCCCTTTTGTGCCACCATGAGCGCAACTTCGCTTCTGGCAACCATACCGATTCCGATAACAAGAGCTGCATGCTTTTTGTAGCCGCAGAACTTCGCTCCAAGTCCACAGCCGACGATTTTTGAAAGCACTGTGAAAACGATGAGGATAAGGGCGAAAACAAGGATTTCCACGTTCATCGTCTTCAAGTCCGTTTTCATTCCGACGCTTGCGAAAAAGACTGGCGTGAAGAGCATATATGAAGTAACGGTAACTTTTTTCGCGACGTATTGCCTTGCCTTTGTGAGATTGCAAAGGATAAGACCTGCAAAGAATGCGCCTGTGATGTCTGCAACACCGAAAAGCACTTCCGCAGAAAATGCCATTGCAAAGCAGAATGCCAAAGCCCAAATCGCGATGCGGCGAGATTCGTAGTGCTTTTTTGAAATGCGCTCGAAAATCTTTTTTGTAACAATACCGACTACAAACACGAACACGAAGAAGAGCAAGATTTTCACGACGACCATCAAAACGCTGGAACTTTCGCCCTGTCCGCGCAATCCTGTGAGAACAGAAAGCATAACGATTCCCAAAATGTCGTCGATGATAGCCGCACTCAAAAGTGTTGTGCCAGTGCGAGTTTTGAGCTTTCCCAATTCGTTGAGCGTTTCCACCGTGATACCGACAGAAGTTGCTGCGAACACCATTCCCACAAAGCCCGCTTTCAAGATGTTCATAAAATCGGCTGTGTGATTGAAGAAGAAAAAGTAGAGCGCACCGCAAGAAATGAGCGGCACAAAAACGCCGAAACACGCGATGATAAAGGCTTTTACTCCCGTTTCCTTCAAGTCTTTAATATCTGTGTCGATACCCGCTGTGAACATCAGCATGATAACGCCAATCTCGGCTGTTTTTTTGATAAAATCAGTAACTTCGATGAGTCCCAAACAAGACGGACCTAAGATAATTCCCGCGACGAGCGCGCCTACAACCTGTGGCAGATGAATCTTCTTTGTTGCAATTCCCAAAACTTTTGTAGAAAGAAGAATCAAAGCCAAAAACAATAAATAACCAAAACTTTCCATAGACCCTAGAGTATAGTATTTTTTCCTTTATTTTTTCTACAATTTGCGCTTTTATTTTTTTTGTGCTGCTAACATTGACGCCTCGTAATAGCAAAAAGTTTTCTTTCTTTTTTCAAAATCTTCCCTTACGCTTAATTTTATCAGGAGATTTTTTTATGGCTAAGGCTTTGTTTATTGGCGGAACGGGAACAATCAGTTCTGCAATTGTGGAAGAGCTTTCCAAGTGCGAAGATTGGGAAGTTTGGGTTTTGAACCGCGGAAACCATGCGCTTCCTTCGGGTGTTCATCAGATTGTCTGCGACATCAGCGACGAAGAGGCGGCGAGGGAAAAACTTGCGGGGCTTTCGTTCGACGTGGTGAGCGAGTTCATCGGCTTTGAAAAAGCGCAAGTCGAGCGCGATTACAGACTTTTCAAGGGAAAATGCAAGCAGTACATCTATATCAGCTCCGCTTCTGCCTATGCAAAACCCGCTCCAAGCCACATAATCACTGAAGGCACGACGCTTTCAAATCCGTATTGGCAATATTCAAGAAACAAAATCGAGTGCGAAGAGTTTTTGCTCAAAAAGTACCGCGAAGAAGGCTTTCCTGTAACCATTGTGCGCCCGAGCCACACTTACAACGAAAGCCATATTCCGCTTGGCGTTCACGGCAAAAAGGGCTTTTATCAAGTCATAAAGCGAATGATGGAAGGCAAAAAAGTAATCATTCACGGCGACGGCACTTCGCTTTGGCACGTTACATTTAACAAGGATTTTGCTGTGGGCTTTATCGCTTTAATGCAAAACCCGCACGCACTCGGCGAGGCTTTCCAGATTACAGGCGACGAAGTTTTGAGCTGGAATCAGATTTACCAGACCATCGCCGACGCTTTGGGCGTGAAGCTGAACGCTTATTATGTTTCTTCAGATTATCTTAGCGCGGTCGGAAAAAAATACGGCTATGACTTTGAAGGAAGCCTCCTCGGCGACAAAGCCGTTTCGGTCGTCTTTGACAACACGAAGCTCAAACGAGTTGCGCCACAAATGAAAACGACAATCCCATTCTCGAAAGGCGTTCGCATTGCGCTTGATTACGTTATGAGCCACAAAGAATGTCAGGTTTTGGACGAAGAGTTTGACGAGTGGTGCGACAAGGTGATTAGAGCCCTAGAAGAAAGCAAAAACAACATCTGATGAGGGAATGTATGCGAAAAATCAGCATTGACAGAAAGAACTTGGTAAAAAAAATCGCAATGTCGTTTTTCGGCGTGATTATCTGCGCCATAAGCGTGGGCATTTTCAAAATTGCGGCTTTGGGCGTCGACCCTTTCCAGTCGCTTATGGCGGGACTTGATTTTATGATACCGATTGACTTCGGGCTTTTGTATATCATCGTGAACGTTTTGCTTTTGTCTTTCGCGCTTGTTTTCGACAGGCATTACATCGGAATTGCGACTTTCATCAATCTCTTTCTTTTGGGCTACATAACGCAGTTCACTTTTGAGTTTTTGAAAACCGTAATCATTGACCCGTCGATTTTCGTTCGAGTTGCCTGCCTCGTCATCGGCGTGGTGATAATCTGCTTCGGCTCTGCGTTTTACATGACGGCAGACCTCGGAGTATCCACCTACGACGCGGTTGCGCTCATCATCTGCAACACATGGAAAAAGGGCAAGTTCCAATACGTCAGAGTCATCACGGATTTAATCTGCGTGATTTTGGGAGTCGCGCTCTTCGTCCTTTCGGGCGGCGGCTTTTTGAAAATCCCCACAATCGCAGGTGTCGGAACGATTATCACGGCGTTTTTCATGGGACCTTTAATCGAGTTCTTCAACGAAAAGATTGCTCTTCCTTTCTTGAACGGAAAAAATTAAGACACACCTTTAAAAATCCCAATTGCTTGTCCGAACGTCCCGACAGCCTTTTGGGAAATCCCAATTGCTTGCCCGAACGCTCCGACAGCGTTTTGGGAAATCACAATTGCTCGTCCGAACGCTCCGACGGCGTTTTGGGAAATCCCAATTGCTCGTCCGAACGCTCCGACGACCTTTTGGAAAATCCCAATTGCTTGTCCGAACGCTCCGACAGCCTTTTGGGAAATGCAAATTGCTTGTCCGGACGTCCCGACGCAAAATGTTAAAATGGCGGTTTGTCCTTGGAGTATTTTTTCGTGAATTCTTGTGTGGAAAGCGGGCGCGAAAAGTAAAAGCCTTGAAGATAATCGCAGCCCAAATCTTTCATTCCTTTCGCCATTTCTTTTGTCTCAATTCCCTCAGCCGTGACCGAAAAGCCCATGTTCTTGAAGGCGCGAACAAGCGCTGGGAGGATTTCTTCGCGGTTTTTGAAGTAATCCCAGACGACTTCCATATCGAGTTTGATGTTGATGAACGGATACTGTCTCAAGCGTGTTACGTTTGAATATCCTGCTCCGAAGTCGTCGAGAACGAAGTCGAAGCCTTTGAGTTTCATGTTTTGAATCTGCTTTTGAAGAAGAGCGTAATCAATCATCGCTTCTTCGGTGATTTCAAGGTGAATTTTGTCCGCGCTCACGCCGTAATGCTCAAGAATCGAGGAAAATCGCGTTGTCAAATCGCTTCGCAAAAATTGCAATGTCGAAAGATTCACGTTTATCCACGAGATGCCCATTTTGTCCAAATCGTGCGTGCTGGCAAACTCGCAAGCCTTTTCAAACATCTGCTCGCCCAAAAGATTTATGTGCCCGTTTTTTTCTGCGAACGGAATAAAAACTGTCGGCGGAAGAAGAGCGCCGTCCGCGTCTCGAATGCGCGAGAGCGCCTCAGCACCGATTATCTCGTGGGTTTGGGCGCTCACGAGCGGCTGCAAAAACATTTCGACTTCTCTGTTTTCGACTGCCTTTCTGACGGCTCTTTTTATGCGTGAGTTTTTTTCAAGAACGCTGAATGTCTCCTCTGAAATCACAATATCTGTGTCTGTTGCAATGTCGATGTTGTTGAGCGCAGACATAATTCCGTTCATAAATCTTTCAGAGCTCTTTATCTTGAAGTCTTTGCTTGCTTCAACAAAGCGAATGTCGAGGTAAAGTTCCATCTCGTTTTCTTCGCATTTCCATGGTTTTTTGAATCTGTTTCGGATTTCTTCTTTTATTTTTTCGATTTTGTAATCTGCAGAAGAGCCAATCAAGATAAATCGTCCGCTATAAATATAGAAGAGAGATAACTTCGGGTACATTTTCTTAAGGCTTTCTGCGATGAGTCTTAATCCGCGGTCAATTTGTGAGCCTGTGTAGATTTCGCGCATGTCGTTGTAGTTGTAAATCAATATTCCGAGCGCGAGTGTTTCGCTTTTTCCGACTTTTTCATCGAGCAGCAGCGACAGCGCCTCATGGCTGAATGCTCCAGTTCGACTTTCGGTGTAGATGGCGCTGTTCTCGAACTGAAGGTAGATAACGATAATCGACAGCAGGCAGAAAAAGTCCAGAACGAGATAATTCGGGAAAAATGCTCTGACAACATAGCCGATAAAAAGAATCATATTGAAAGAAAGTGCGCTTATGAAGGCGGACTTTGACAAGTTTTTTCGTTTTGACAAAATACACGCGACAGAAATGAAAACGTAGAAGAAAGCGCTGAGGTATATGCTGTTGTAGAACGCTCCCTGATGATAGCCGTTTTCGTCAAGAATGAAGAGCGTCGGCACAAAAAGGTTCATTAGCGCAAGTGTGAGGCAAAAAACAAAAACGGAGTAGGCTGGAAGCATCTCTCTTTTTTTGCGCTGATATTTGTGGCTTGAGATTGCAATCGTGAAATGAAAGAAGAAGACTGAGCGGAGAATGAATGCCACAAAATAAACAACGTTGACAATAAGATGGAAG
>CACYWZ010000117.1 GCA_902778325.1 uncultured Spirochaetaceae bacterium | reverse complement strand
GACGCAAAGGTTGAAGCGCGAAAGATTGCGTTCTCTCCGCTGACTTTTCAGGCGGTCCGTGCCTGCTTGGAGCTTGGCATTTTGCGCGCCGTGCAGGGCGCGGGCGAGGAAGGGCTTTCGGCGGGCGAAATCAGCGAGAAGTGCTCGATTTCGCTTTATGGCGCGGGGGTTCTTTGCGAGATGGCGCTCGGCATGGGCGTTCTTCGCTATAGTGAGAGCACGACGAGCGAGGAAAATGAGCGCTATGTTCTTGGAAAAATCGGCTTTTTCCTTCTTGAAGATTCTCTCACGGGCGTCAATTTCAATTTTGTGAACGACATTTGCTATAAGGGTGCTTTCAATCTCATCGATTCTGTGAAAAACGGAAAGCCTGAGGGCTTGAAGGTCATCGGAGAGCAGTGGACGACGATTTATGAGAGTCTTTCGACTCTTCCTGAGCGCGAGAAAAAGAGCTGGTTTGACTTTGACCATTTTTATTCTGACATCGCCTTTCCAGACGCGCTTAGAATTGTGTTCTCCCACGATGTGAAGCGTCTTGTTGACATTGGCGGGAACACTGCGAAGTGGGCGATTGCGTGCTGCAAATACAACGCTGATGTGAATGTTACGATTGTTGATTTGCCGGGTCAGACTGCCGTGGCTGAAGAGAACGCAAAGAAAGCGGGTTTTGAAAACCGCATCTCAACTTTGAGCGGAAATGTTTTGAGTGCGGAAACTCATCTTCCGTCGGGCGCTGACGCGTTTTGGCTTTCGCAGTTCCTCGACTGCTTCTCGCTCAGGCAAATCACGAAAATCCTCAAAAAGATTCACTCGGCGGCGAGCGACAAGAGCGAGGTTTTTGTTCTTGAGCCGCTTTGGGACAAGCAAAAATACATCGGCGAAAGCTACGCTCTTCAGGCGACATCTCTTTATTTTACTTGCATGGCGAACGGAAACTCGAAGATGTACCGCTACAAGGAACTTGTGAGCGCGATTGAGGAGGCGGGCTTTGAGCTCAAAACGGCTCATCATAATCTTGGAAGCAACAGTTATTCTCTTCTTGTTTTCAAAAAGGTGAGTGAATGAAAAGTGTCTTTGTTTCATCTGCTGCTGTCTGGGATTGCGAGCGTGACGGGGACGCGCCAAAATTGGACTTTGTCTCTCCGCTGTTTCGCCGACGACTTAGCAAAATCACGAAGATGAGCGTTCAGGTTGTTCACGACGCTTTGGAAAAGACGAAATGCGGCGACATAAAGATTGTGTTTTCGTCTTTTCGCGGCGAGGTCAACCGCGAGTTTGAGATAAACAAGCAAATCATCGAGGAAAAAAGCGTTCTTCCTGCCTCTTTCTCGCTTTCGGTCTTCAACGCTCCTATGGCGCAGGCGACGATGGCTCTCGGCTTGAAGAGCGGGTACACTGTTGTGTCGAGCGCTGTCGGAAGGTTTCGTGATGCTTTTTTTGCTTCTTGCGCTCCTGTTCTTTCGGGCGCGGAAGGCTCTGTTCTTTTTGTCTATGCCGACGAGAGGCTTCGCGAGGAATACGAAGCGCTCGACACTGACGGGGTGAAGCCTTTGGCGTTTGCTGTTGTTGTGTCAAGCGATGAGAATGCGGGAAAGAAAATCGATTTGGGCGATATTGCCAAAGACATTACGAGCGAGGATTTTCTTGGGCTTCTTGGCGACTAAGGGATTTTATGGAGCAGAAAAAATACGATTACATTCTTTTTGATTTTGACGGCACTATCGCAGACACGTCTGAGGGCATTTTCGATTCTTTTGATTATGTGAGAAAGACGCTCGGCGGCCGCGATATTCCCCGAAGCGATTACGATAAGATGATAGGTCCTCCGCTTGCGTTCAGTTTCCGCGAGTTTTTCGGCTTCGGCGAGGACGAGATTGAGAGGGCAATCAGGACTTATCGTGTTGAATACGAGAGAGCAGGGCTTTTCAAGTGCAAGATGTATGAGGGAATGAAAGACGTTTTCTCATCTCTTCGGCAAGCGGGAAAGTCGCTTTTTGTCGCGACGAGCAAGCCTGAAGTTTACGCTAGAAAGCTGATGGCTCATTTTGGTGTGTCTCATTTTTTTTCGTACATCGGCGGAAGCGACATCGGCGAGAAAAGAGCGAAGAAAAGCGAAGTGATTGAATATGTGCTTTCTGCTTCTGGTGTCAAAGACAAGAGCCGCGCTGTCATTGTCGGCGACCGTCTTCACGACGCTCAAGGCGCAAAGGAAGCGGGGATTGACTGTATTGGTGTGTTGTTCGGCTTTGGAAGCGAGGCGGAATTAAAAAACGCCGGTGTTGAGAAAATCGCTCAAACACCGGCCGATATTCTGAAAATCCTTTTGTGATTTTAGTTTGTTTTGTCAACTTGCTTGATGAAGTAGACTGTGAAGGATTTTATGCGGTTTATGAAAGATGTTTCGATTCTGTCGCGGAGGAAGAAAAGTGAAATTGCATCGACGCCTCCCGCTCCGTATAAAATCCAGTTGTCGCCGTCACGGAAAACAACGATTCCGCTTTTCATTTTGTTCGGGCCTGCGGCGGTGATTTTTTCTTCCAAAATCATCTTCGTTTTGTTTGTGAACATGTAAAGGAGAGTGCTTCCTTTTTCTTCAAGCGTTATATCTGCCTGAAACTCGCCGAATGGCTTCATGTAAACGTCAGCTGTCATCTTGCTGTTTTGTGGGTTTGAAAAATCTTTGCTCAAGATTTTTGCCCACTCATAAAGATTGTACCATTTGTCGTGCCGCACTGAATAATAAGGGATTCCTGCGTATCCTTCTACGTTCAAGAGCTCTGCTTTTATCTTTTCCAAAAGATTCTCGTTCCCTTTGTAGGGCTTTACTTGAATGACTTCCGCAAAGTATGCAGGCTTTAGAGCCTTCATCGTGCTGATGAGTTCTTTTGCGGCTGCGTTGTCTGTTTCGAGGCAGATTTTCTTTGTGTTTCCTGTGTTTACGATTACGACTTCACCGTTTTCAATGCGTTTTTTCTCGTCGCCACTGAGATTTGTGTTGAACGATGTTGCAGCATTTGCTGCTGCAGCAAAAAGAAATGCGATTGTGGCAATTATTGCCTTTGTCTTGTTTGTTTTCATACTTGTTATAATACTTTATTTGGCTATAGATTACAATGATTCTTTTCTTTTGCCGTCTTTGGCTTTGGAGTGTGTTATAATAAAAAAAGGAGGTTTTTCAAGATGGGACATGCTGATTCGGCGATTTTATCCATATCAATCATTCTCTTCTCTGGATTTTTGATGACGCGGGTAACGAAAAAACTGCGATTGCCGAACGTTACGGCTTATATTGTTGCGGGCATTTTAATCGGACCGTTTTGCCTTAATTTGATTCCGATGCGGATTGTGTCTGATACGGACTTTCTCCCTGACATAGCGCTTTCGTTTATCGCTTTTAGCACGGGCGAGTTTTTCAGATTTGACACGCTCAGAAAGAACGGCGCAAAAGTTATCGTGATTACATTATTCGAAGCGCTTTTGGCGAGTTTGCTCGTGTTTGTCGTGAGTTTTTGCGTTCTCAAACTGAACCTTGCGTTTTCAATCGTGCTTGCCGCTCTTGCCTCAGCGACCGCTCCTGCGTCCACGATGATGACAATCCGCCAGACTGGCGCGAAGGGCGATTTTGTTGAGACGCTTTTGCAAGTTGTGGCGCTTGACGACATCGTGGGGCTTTTGGCTTATAGCGTTGCAATTTCTGTTGCGATTGTTTATGGAAAGGGAGAGGCGTTTTCTGTTTCGCGCATCGTTCAGCCGATTTTTTCAAATGCAGTCGTTTTGCTTTTGGGCTTTGGCTTTGGCTTTGCTCTCAAGTTCCTTCTTGCGCCAAGCCGTTCCTCTGATAACCGTCTCATAATTTCGATTGCATTTCTCTTTGCGTTCTGTGCGATTTGTACCGTTTTTGGAGTCTCTCCGCTTCTTGGCTGCATGTCGATGGGAACTGCTTACATAAACTTTACTGACGACGAGAAACTTTTTAAGCAGCTCGCATATTTTAGCCCTCCGATTCTCCTGCTGTTCTTTGTGCGCTCAGGGCTTTCGTTTGACTTGCGCGCTCTTGTCTCAGCGTCTGGTTCGGTCGGAAAAATTCCTCTTCTTGCAATCGGCGTTATCTATTTTTTTGTGCGAATCTTGGGAAAATATTTCGGCGCGTTCTTGGGTTGTCTTGTTGCGGGAAAAGGCGAGAACACTCGAAATTATTTGGGACTTGCCCTGATTCCTCAGGCTGGAGTCGCAATCGGACTTGCAGCTCTTGGCTCTCGCGCTCTTGGAGGCGAGACCGGAAACGCGCTTCAGACGATAATCCTTGCTTCAAGCGTGTTGTATGAGCTAATTGGACCTGCTTGTGCAAAACTGTCGCTTTATCTTTCAAAGTCGTATTCGACTAAATTGGAAGACCTTGTGAGCGTGAAAGAAACAGAGGAGAACGGCGCTCAAAAATCAGAGTTGGAGCTTTTGATAGAGCGCATTCAAAAGATACAGGAAGAACTTCCGTTCCACACTGTCAACGAAGAGGAGGCGGCTTATACCGAGGCGGCGGAAAACCACGCGCAAGCTGTCTTTGAGGAGCGAATCGCCAAGATTTCCGAAGGCAGACAGCGGGCAAATCCAATCAGAAAATCACAAAAAAGGAGAAGAAGATAAATGGACGATACTGAACTTACACGCATTTTGTTTTCAACGAGCGACCCGATTTCGCGCTTTTTGGGCTCGTGGTCGTCAGAATTGACTGTGGGAGCTGTCGTATTGCGGCTTTTGCTCTCGCTTTTCTTGTCAGCGCTTTTGGGGTGGGAGAGAAGCAGCAAGCGCCATTCAGCAGGATTTCGCACATTTATCGTCGTGACCTTTTCAGGCACATTGGCGATGCTGCTCGATATTTGCATCGGAGAGCAGAGAGGCGCAAACTTGTATCTTCTTTCGGCAGTGGCAGCGCTCTCTTCTGCAAGAATCGCGACGCGCACACTTTTCTTTTCGTCCCGAAATCAGATTATGGGCCTGACGACTTCTGTTTCCCTTTGGGCAAGTTGCTTTCTCGGAATCGCAATCGGTGCGGGGCAGTACACGCTTTCAATCGCGGCTTTCTCGGCAATGCTTTTCTCTCTTTCAAAACTTCCTGCTCTTGAGTTTTACCTCAAGAACCGCTCAAATCACTTTGAAATCCACTTGGAACTGAAAAACAGCCTCAATCTTCAGAACTTTGTCACGACAATCCGTCGCCTTGGGCTCAAGATTGACGCAATCGAGATGAACCCCGCCTATGCAAACTCAGGGCTCAGTGTCTATTCAATTGCGATTTCGATTTCGAGCGACGAGCTCAAGAAGTACAAGACGCACAGCGAGATTATCAGCGCTCTTTCCACCCTCGAATACGTTTCTCACATCGAAGAAATCTGACCTTCTAAGGTGTGGAGGTGTTCACTTCTAAGTGTATGGTGTGTCACCTTAGAAGTGAACGATGTGTTGAGTGGTAAGTGTATGCT
>CACYWZ010000116.1 GCA_902778325.1 uncultured Spirochaetaceae bacterium | reverse complement strand
GAGCCGCTTCATACAGTCTTTGATTATCTTTTCGCCTGGCAAAAAGACGAGAATATCGCCTTGCTCTTTGTTATCAAGAATGCGGTCGATAATCTGCTCGATTTTGCCCAAAAGAGCCTCTGCCGCTGTTTCCGTTGTGGTGTCGGCAGGAATAGACGGCGGGTCGTAAATCACGGTAATCGGATAAGTAATTGTGTCAATCGTTACAATCGGGCAAGCGTCAAAGTAATTCGAGAAAGCCTCCGCGTTCATCGTTGCGCTTGAAACAATGACCTTGAAATCCTTTCGCTCTGCAAGAACGCGCTTCAAAAGCCCAAGCACAAAGTCGATGTTCAAACTTCGCTCGTGCGCTTCGTCAACCATAACGACAGAATACTTTGACAGCCACGGGTCAAGCTTCATCTCCTGCAAAAGAATGCCGTCTGTCATAATCTTGATTTTGGTCGTGCTATCGGTTTTGTCTTCAAAGCGCATTTTATAGCCAACAACGCCGGGGAAAGTCGTGACGAGTTGTTTTGCGATAAACTCACTAACGCTCAACGCCGCAATTCTTCGCGGTTGCGTCACGGCAATCATTCCGTTTGCGCTGTAGCCCGCTTCGTGCAAAATCACAGGGAGCTGCGTTGTCTTTCCGCTTCCTGTTGGGGATTGCACGACGATAACTTGATTTGTTTTGAGCGTTTCAAGAATACGCTCTTTTTGTTCATAAACTGGTAATGATTTGTAATCTACTGCCATATAATTGTTCCTTTAGTGTTTTCCATAAGTTTCATACGCTTCTCAAGATAAGAAGCCCATTTTTCGTCGCCTGCACTTTTTAGCGTTTTTATCAGCGACGGATTTAATTCTTTCAAGATATAATCACCGTCAGAATCGATGTAAGTCGTTATCAAAACGGGATTAACCGAAGCAATTTCGCATTTCTCAAAGCTGTCTGTTTCAGCGTTGTATTTTTTGGTGAACTTCACGCGAATCAAATAGCCGTCCCCTGTGTAATCGCGGGCGGTCTCTGGCGCAGTGAATTGCGGGTCGCGCCTTTGCCCGCTAATCGTGTTGCCAAGCGCATACATTACCATCTTGTCGAGTTTCTCGCTCTTCAAGTTGCCCACGATGTCCCAGCCCTTTGCAACGTGCGGGTGATTTGCCCAAACAACGTCAACGCCTGCTTCTTGAATGAGCTTGTAATAAAAATCCCTTTGGCTTTGCATAACCGTGCGAACATATTCAGGCTCAGCGCAATGAATGGACACAACAAACAAATCAACAGGATTTTCTTCTCTCAATCTTGCAAGTTTCTTGACAAATCCCGCTCTTGCCTCGCTCGTCGGGCTTGCATAATCGATGTATGACACGCCCTTAAAGCTGTTCAGGACTTCTGTAAGTGCAACAAAAAGCACTTTCCAGCCGTCTCTTTCGATGACTTGATAAGTCAGCGGAGAATCTGCACTCGGCTTTACTCCCGCGCTATAAATCGGTCGGTCAGTGTCTTTCGTCTGCGCTTCTTTTGCCTTGAAATACGCATAAGTTGCTTTCATTCCATCAACGCCTTGGTCGTTCGTGTGGTTGTTTGCGAGCGAAAAAACGTTGAAGCCCGTTTTTATAACTTCTTCCACATATTCGCTTTTCATATTGAATGTGGGATAACTCTGCCAGTCTTTTTCGTCCACAACAGGCGCTTCGATATTCGCAAAAGCCAAATCTGTATCTTTGACGTATTTTTCTATGTCTGTCCAAATTGTGCCAAAAGGCTTTTTCATCGAAAAGTTCTCTTCGTGCGCCATTATGTCCCCAGCAAACACGACGGACAATTCCAAATCTTTCGGCGTGTTTTTCTCTGAAGACTCGTTTAGGGCGGGCAAAGAAGTTTTTTCATTGATAGGTGTTTTCGGTGTTTTTGAGTCATCTTCTGCAAAAGAGCTTTCTTTTGCATTTTCCTCAACAGGAGAAATCTCTTTCGCAGCTTTTAGAGTTGCACAAGAGAAAAAAAAGAAAGAAAGAAAGAAAAGCGCAAAAAGTCGTGATAATTTCATTTGTAATTCCTAAAATTATTTTGTTGGTATTTCAAAAGCATTCAGCGTGTAGCGAGTCCATTTTCTTGTGAGCTCTTTGTAAATGTTTTGCGTGTGGAGAAAAAATTCGAGAGCCGTCTTATAATCCCCAGAAAAATAATAGCACTCACCAATATAAAAATACGCCCTGTCGCTTGCGCCTTTTTCGCGGTTCACACTCAAGAACCTGACAAGCTCCTCTGACGCTTTTTTGTAATCACCCACGAAAAACGAGCGCTTCAAAATCATCTGCAAAAGATAATCGTCTCCGATTGCATTCTCCTCGCGGTCCTCACTGAAAATATAAGGCGGAAGTTTTTTTTGCACAGTGCGAGGCAAAAGCGGAAACATATTCTTAACCGAATCCGATGCGATTTTTGCCTCACTTTTTTCGGGAACGGATTTTTTCATGTACGGGAGAGGCTGTTCTCGAAGAGAAGGCGAAAAATAAAGCTTTTCCCCCTCCTCTTTACTCTCAATAAAAGTTTGAGTCTGCGCTTTCTCATCAAGACGACAAGAAATCACCGTAGCGTTCACAGAAGGAACGACAATGCCGACCATTTTTCCTGACACAGTCGCAATCACCGCATAATAATAATCTTCGCCTCTTTTTTCAACCTTGTCAGTCCAAGCCCTTTGATTTGCCTCAACTTCACAAACCGCCTCAAGAGAGTTCAGCTCCTGTGAAGAGGCAAGCGGAGAAGAAGTGCGAAATATCAAAAACGACGACACTTTGCTGCTGCTTGAAAAGTCCCACGTCACAAGGATTTCGTCATTGTTTGCCCTTGCATTCACATTTGAAGCAATCGCGCGGGAAGATGAAAAAGAAAGAGAGCAAAGAAGCAAAAAAAGAAGCGAAAACACATATTTTTCGATATTCCGATTCATACCTATATTATAATGCAATAATCGTGAAAGATTTACAAGCATGTTTTTTTTATGCTCAAAAAAACAAAAAGAACAGAGTCAGAAGACTTCTGGCTCTGTCCAAAACTTGAAGGAGTTTATAAATATAAAAATCTTCCCGTCAAAGTGCAAAAGTGAAATTGCACGTTAACTGGAATTTTTTCTTTTCTTTAACACTGCAAAAGCCTTTAAACCAGGATTTATTGACTTGTTCAAAGTGAAGAAGGCTTTAAACTGGAATTTATTGCCTTCCTCAAAGTGAAGCAGCCTTTAAACTGGAATTTATTCACTTCTGCAAGAGTGAAGCAGCCTTTAAACTGGAATTTATTGACTTCTTCAAAGTGAAGCAGCCTTTAAACTGGAATTTATTGCAATGCAGTCCAAAAGAGGCTATTTCCAAATGCTGTTCATCTTGAAAATCTCAATGTCCGCACTCGATTCTGCGCCCTGTGACACGAAATAAAGCGCCGTGCTTTCTTTCTTCGGGAAAATCTGCAACGCCGCCGCCGCCGTGTAATCGTTCGCAAAAAGCTCGACGCTTGCCCTGTCGACAAAAATGTGCAAATCGACTCTTCCGCTCTCATTTGGCTCTACGACATACTCTGCTTTTTCCGCAAACTTGTCGCTCAGGATAATTCCCGACTCGCTTCGGTCAACCGTCAGTTTCTTGCTCTTCCAGTCATAGCGGACAGTTGTTTTTTCATTTTCGCCCGCTCTCAAATCAAAGCCCGAAACACCGTTTTCGCCTTCATTGCGAAGCGTCGCGACGATTTCATAGCAGTCCCCAAAATCACCAAGAAGGCTTCGCTCCGAAGAGAATGTTTCGTTTTTGCGCTCATACAAAGTCTTTCCTCGAAGCGCTTTGTACGCCTCAATCGGCTTTTGTGTCAGAACATAGCGGTCAGCGCACTTTTTCAGCCCGAGCGTAAGGTGCAAATTATATGTGCCGTTGAAGTCCTGTCCTACTTTTTCTGCGACAGAATTGCAATAATCGTCCCAAGTGTTCATCCAGTTCAGCTCGATAAGAGTCGGAATGTTCGGCTTTGCTTGTGAGCCAAAATCACATTCATAATATGTCATTGCGGCATAAGAATCGCGCCCAAAGTTCATGACGCCATTTGCATTTTCGTCGCGATATGCTTCGTCAGGAACGAACTTCCATGCGCCGTCAACTTTTTTAAAGTCTCCGACTTTGTAAAGCCTTCCGCCACGGGATAAAACCCACTTTATTTTCCCGTCGTCAGCCTTTATCGGATAAAAGTCAGGACATTCCGTGTGCATTTCGGCATAAGTTGACTCGCATTTCCAGTCAACAAGATTTTTTGAAGAATAAATGCGGAAAGGTCCTCCTGCAATCGCCATAAACCACTGACCTTCCCAGCGGAATACTTTTGGGTCTCTGAAATCACGGTTGTTCAAAGGGTCATTCGTCCAATCAAGAGCAATCCGATTGTCTTTTTTCCATGTCTTTCCGCCGTCATCGCTGAACGCAAGTTTTATGCGCTGTCCGTTTCCGTTTTCAGTGATAAATGCGACGAGCCTCTTTTTGTCGATAACTGCACAACCAGAGAACATTGAGCCGTTCGCGTCAGGGGTGAACGCCAATTCTTCTTCTTTCCAGTGCAGCAAGTCCGTGCTTGTCAGGTGAAGCCAGTGCATCGGTCCCCATTTCTTTCCGTCATAGAACTGATGGAAGAGATGATAGACGCCATTGTAATGAACCATTCCGTTCGGGTCATTTCCCCAGCCATCTTTTACTGAATAATGGAACTGATTTCGGAACTGCTCGTTATAATATTCGCTCTCATTCTTTCGACGGTGCACATTCACGCGATAGACGACCGTCGCCTCGCTTCCGCTTGCGCTTTTTGAGCAAGACTCAACACAAAGATAATTCGCACCAACTGCAACAGGGATATTTTTGCCCTCAGGATACTCTGTTCCGTCCGAGCCAAAATAGCGCAAAGTGACGTTCTTTCCTTCTGGGAGCGCCTTAAGCGAAACAGTCTTTGCTTCATTTTTGACGTACTGAAAATAAACAGGCTCTGTCGGAACAAACACATTTTTTCTCTCGATTGCGCTCTCTCCTGCCTCAGACGACACAATAATATCAGACAAAACAGGCGTAAAATCGCTCGTCAACGGCTCAAAGCAAACATTCTTGAAAATCATCTCGCCATCAAAGCACAAAAGACCGAAATTGCCCTCGCTGATTGCTGTGTTTTGCCCAAAATCTGCACTGCCACTCTTGACAAAGTCGCCCGTGCTGCCGACCGCCTCGCCATCAACAAAAAACGAAAGCCAAGAGTCAAAAGCCACCACTTTCAGATTATGCGTTTTGTTCTCCTTGTTGTTTTTCAGCTCAATCTCGCCCAAAAGCTGATTTGCCTCGCCATCTTGCCATCGCCACAGTTTGCATTTTCCTTGAGTATTCACATTCGCTGCATAACACTCATGATTCTCTTTGTTTGCAACGCGAAAAAGCAGCGCTGCCGCACCGCGATTGTTTACAAATGTAACATCACTGCTATACACAAAGTTGCGAGCAGATTTGTCAAAATAGAAAAACGAATCACCGTTATCAGTCGCGTCGCAATGATACTCATCGCCACGAACTTCCCATTTGCTCGAAGTATCAATCATTTCATTCATTCCAGATCTCTCTTGTAATAATATATTTGAAAAAATTGC
>CACYWZ010000115.1 GCA_902778325.1 uncultured Spirochaetaceae bacterium | reverse complement strand
GCATTGTTCAGCGATGATTTGTTGTTTTGTGTTATTTGCTTTTATTAAAGCATTAACTCTTATCCAGAAATCTGTTGCAATATCCATATTTTTATTGTCGTGAAAAAAAAATTGCAAATTTACAACTTTTTTCTTGACAAAATTGCAGTTTTGCGCAATTATATAAATATAAAGTTTCAATTTTGAAACTTTTAACGAAAAAGCAATGAGAATTGCCACCACATTTCTGATTGCTTTTTAGGCAATAAAGCCTGTTGATTTTGTGGTGGAAATCAGCAGGCTTTTTCTTTTTTAGGAGCGCTAAAAATGAAAATGCAGAGAAAAGGCAACTTGTATGTTGCTTACTTCAAAGGTTCGCAGTATTTAGGCAATTTGCGTGATTGCTTACTTTTTGCAATGGGCTATGGTGCAGACCAAGCAGCAGAATTGAGATTCTTGCTAAGGAGATAGACGTATGGATATTAGAGCAAACTTGAACATTGACAATGAGAACAGAGTTTCTTCTCATTGGGATTACAACGTGGACACAGACGAGGGTTGTAATGATGTGATTCGACAGCTTCTTTCTGAGTATGGCTATACTCCAACAGCGTTCTTTAAGTTCGCAAGAGATAAAAAGCGCTGGGAAAGTGAGTATGAAGATGAAGTTTATAATATTGGACTTGGTTGTGCTGGATTGACAACGCCGTGTCGTAATTTGCTTATGGGTTGCTGGAAAGAGCCTTTTTTCAGACTTAGGCAAGGGTTCACGCGGGAACTTTTGCTCCCTCAATACAAAAAACTTGAAAAGTCAGTAAGAACCTTGAAAGGCTATGCGCAAGGAATGGTTGATTCTTATGTCGCTGATGATGAATTGACTTATGGAGAGGGATTTGCAGACAAGAATTTGCAGGAACTTTTGAAAGAAGTCAATGAAAACATTGATAACTTGAAAATCTATCTTCTCGCAGAAGAAGAAGCAAAAAAACCTAAAAATTTCGGGCAATACTAGGAGGTTGAGATGAATAGATATAATTCAGATGTTGAGTACACAGCCTGTGTTGAATTTGCAGATAGACTGTTGGAAAAGCTAAAAAGTGTGGTTAATTACAACCACAAGCCAAATGATAGGGTTCTGTATGAATTGCCCGCGTATAAACTCAATGAAGCGTGTGAAGCACTTGAGAAAGAAAAAGAGACTGCTAAGTTGTGGCATAAGGACAATGATAGTAAGAGCGTGGACGAAGTGCGTAATTGCACACCGCATTATCCACCATATCCAGACAGCGAGCGCGAAAGAATGAGAGAGGTTCGCCGCATTGACAGTCATATTGACGGAGATTATTAAGGTCGGCAGATTGACTGCTGATGTTGAATTGCGATATTCGCAGAGCGGGACTGCAATGGCGACAATAGGTCTTGCTGTCAATCGCAGTCAGAAACAGAGCGACGGAAGCTGGGCTGATGTTGCTTCTTTTTTCAGTGTGCAGTTATTTGGAAAGACCGCCGAGAACGTGCAGAAATACAGCGGAAAAGGCAGACAGCTTGCGGTGCAGGGATATTTGCAGCAACAGCGCTGGGAAAAAGACGGCAAGCAGAATAGCCGTGTGGTTGTGGTTGCAAACAGCGTGCAATTTGTGGGCAATAAGGACGAAACAAAGAGTTCAAACCCGAACAAAGTTGACACTTACGCTGGCAAGCCTTATGCAGAAAATCAGAGCGGATTCCCAGAGGATATTCCGTATGACACAGGCGATATTGATATTCCATTTTAACGAGGTGAAAGAATGAAGCAGAGCGAAAATATTGTTGATGTTTTAAGCGCATTGGTAGAAGTTCAGAATGAGCTTCCTACGTTTCCAAAGAATAAAAAGGCGTTCAATTACAAATATACAGAACTTGATACAATCGTAAGCGGTATCAAGCCTGTAATGCACAAATATGGGCTTGCTTTTATGCAGAGCGTTTCGGGCGGTGAAAATGACGCTCCTATGACAATCACAACAAGGATTTTCAGCAAGAGCGGGCAATACGTCGAGGACAGCATTGTTCTTCCCAAAATCACGATGAAAGGCTCTAATCCAGTTCAAGAAGTTGGTTCTGCCATTTCGTATATGAAACGCTATTGCTTGACTGCAATGCTTGGTATCACGTCAGATGAAGATGTTGACGCACAGGTTTTTGACCGCAATGTACAGCAACAGGCAAAAGCAGAACAGAAAGCAGCACAGAGCGCACCAAAAACAGAAAAGCCAGAAACAATCTATGCGGACGGGAAGCCAGCAACAGCAGAGCAGAAAGCTCGATTGCACGAGTTGTGTTCTGCGAAATATCTCAATCAACAGCCAATTTTTGCCAAAGACGAAATGCAGATGTATTTGGCAAAGAGCAAAGAGATGTCAGCGCAAGATTTGATTGTGTTCATTGAGAACGCATTGCGCAACAGGCGGGCGGACGCTCCAGAACTTCCAGAAAACAAGGTTCAGAAATAAAACAAGGCTTGCAAGTGTGAAACAAAATCCACACTTGCATTTATTTTTTTCTTAAAGGCGGGCTATTTAAGGAGATTAAAGCTATGGCTAAATTATTGTGGATTAAACTTGCAACAGACACTTTTGATGACTGGAAAATGAGATATATTGACGAGCTTCCGAACAGAGATTTGATTCTTGCTATTTGGTTCAAACTTCTGACTTTTGCAGGAAGAGATTTTTGCGACGGATATTTTATGTACGAGGGTAAACCTATTACGATTGAGTATTTTTGTGCAGCCCTTAATCGTAATGTTGAACAAGTGCAGACAGCTTTTGATGTTTTCGTAAAGCTCAATATGATTGAGTATGTCGATAATGCAGTTTTTCTGAAACATTGGGAAAAATGGCAAAACACAGAAAGCGTAAACAAAGAACGCGAAAACACCAGAAAACGTGTTGCCGCGCACAGAGCTAAAAAACAGGCTAATACAAATGTAACAAGTGATGTAACGGAATGTAACGGTGATGTAACAAACAATGTAACGGAATGTAACGTTACAAGTAACGCTGATGTAACAAGTGATGTAACAGAATGTAACGCTGTAGATAAGAATAGAGTAGAAGAGAATAGAAAAGAAGAATGTGTATGTAACGCTAGCGAAAATGTTACAACTTCAAAAACTGTTGAGCAGGATTCTGGAAATGCAGAGAGTTCAGAAAATACACTTTCTCAATACTTCATTCAGAAATACCAGCATTTGAAAGACAAAAATGGTCGCCCGATAACTTCTGCCGTTTCGCAAATTGAGAATTGGAAAGAGTGGAAAAAATGGTGGCAGGAAACGAACATAACACAATCAGAAATTGACGCAGCTTTTGAGAACTTGAAAAATGCCGTGGACAGCGGGGAGCAAGACAGAAAGTATATCCCTAAAAAGCCCGATAGATTCGTACTTGGCGGGTGGCTCTATGATTGGAGTAGTAAACAGCAAAAGGGCAAGCGGGAATTTCTTACGGACGAAATAGACAAAGACAAATTGGCTGAATACGAGGAGATTTTTTCAACACCAGTATTGTAACAAATATGTAACGCTGATGTAACGTTATTGTAACATTTTTGTAACGGAGTATGTAACGCTCTTGTAACGCCGATGTAACAAAACGTGTAACGTTACAGTAACGCTATGTAACGCCCTAGAATAGAATAGATAAGAATAGAATAGAATAGAGTATATGTGTGTGTAACACGGAGGTGGATTTTATGGACGATATGGAAATTGAGCAGTTGGAAAAAGCAGAGAAAATGAGAAATCTGCAAAAACGTTATGAAAGCAGAGTACCACGGCGGTATTATTCACAAAGTTTTGATACATTCAGAACAGATACCGAAGAGCGCAAAATGCTTTTGGAAACTGTGAAGAGTTTTGTTCAGCGAGTACAAAACGGAGAAACAAGGATTCTTGTTTTGATTGGCGAGCCTGGAACAGGAAAATCACACATTGCTTGCGCGGCGGTGCGTGAGATGTTGAGTTTTGTAAAAGGGTATTCGTATGGTTTTGAACTTTATGCAAATGCTTTTTACACAGAAAGCGCGGCGATTGTGGAGCGTGTGCGAAAAGCAAATAGCTTTGATTCCGTCGATACGCCGTCAAAAGTCATTGGTGATATTGTTCACAGCAGTGATTTGCTTGTTCTGGACGAAATAGGGCGAGCAAGAACAGCAGATGAACCCGATGTTCTTTTTCGCGTTATGAATGGCATTTACAATGAGCAGAAATCGGCTATCTTTGCGGGGAATTTCAAAAGCAAGGCTGATTTTTCGGCTTATGTTGGCTCGGCATTTATGGACAGGCTTATTGAAAACGGCAACATTATTGAGCTGAAAAGCCAGAGCTTCCGCAAGGAATTGAGAGCATTATCGGCTTAGTCTTGTCTTAAAGCCTTTGATGTGCGAAAATATACCCAGAACCCAAGAGGTCGGATATTTTCGCAAGAGATGTCAGACCTTTTGGGTTTTGTTTTTTTTTCGGAGTTGCGTAGACCTATCAAACGGTTTGATAGGTGTTTCAACCCGCTCAAATTTGAGCAGGTTTGTTTTGTACGGTAACAAGGAGATTTTTATGAATGAGTTTGATTTTAATTTGCCAGCAGTCAAGAATGAGCAGGTAATGACAGTTAAAGAGATTGCGGAAGTGTTGAATGTGAGTGAAACTGCGGTAAAAGATACCGTGGCAAAACTGCGACAGGTACACGGCGGAGTTTTTTCTGATATTCAAAAGAACCGACAGGGTGGTTACTTGTTTACTGAACGGCAAGTTACGATGATTAAGCAGGAAATCCAGAAACACCATAATCTTGCAAGCCGTCAGATTGATAATGTAACAACAGAACTTGAAGAGAATGCTGTTATTGCAAATGCAATTTCAATCTTGCAACGCCGTGCAAATGAATACAAACAGAGGGCGGAGATTGCAGAACAACAGCTTGCACTTCAACAGCCTAAAGTGGACACATACGACCGCATCGCAAATGCTACAGGATTAAAATCAATTCCAGAATGTGCAAAGATTTTGCATATTGGGAGCAAAACGCTGTTTGCAGTCTTGAGAGATAAAGGCATTATTTACAAAGACAACGGCGTAAATCTTCCAAATCAAGTGTACATTGAGCGCGGGTATTTTGAAGTAAAAGAAGAGCCGTTCAAAAAGGACGGAAAAGATTTTGTGTACACTCGGATTTTTGCAACAGCAAAAGGGCTTTTGTGGCTAGAAAAACAAATTGAACAGGTGGCATAATGGCAACGATTGAGTCTAAGCCTTTAGACAAGGCGACTTTTAACAGGTTTTCAAAGCGCACAATACGAAACAAGAATACACAATATTGGATAGACAGGGCTTTTAGAGCTGTCGAAGCTGGAGAGAAAAAAGCCGATGAGCTTTTGCGTGATATGCAAAAAGTCTATGAGAAATCGCTTGCGGATTTGCAGAAAGAGATAGAAGCATTTTATGGGCGTTATGCAACAGAAAACGGCTTGACGCTTGCCGAAGTGAATAAAAGGCTTGACCCAAAACAACTGAAAAGCGCAATAGCCGAAATTAAGCGATATTATGAGTTTGCAAAACCCGAAAACATTGGTTCGGGTATGAGCAGAGAATATCGTGATGAACTCCGCCGACTTTCTGCAAGGGCTTATATGAGCCGTCTTGAAGAGATTAAGGCTAGACTGAAAAATGAAGTTGTAAAACTTGCTGCCGAACAGGAAAAGGCTATGACAGAGAGCCTTAAAAAGACTTATACCGAAGCGAATGCCGAAGCGTCTTACAATATCGACTATGAGCGGGGATTTACAGAGGGATATTCTGCACCAAACGCCGATGTTTTGGAAAAAGTCGTAAAAGAAAAGTGGCTTGATGATAACTATTCAAGTCGTATCTGGAAAGACAAAGGCAAGCTGTTAACGTCGATTGAAACGGAATTGCTTTCGGGAATTGCACAAGGGCATAATCCGAAAAAGATTGCACAAGCGATGAGCGATAAATATGCACAGAATTACAAAAACTGCGAGCGTGTGGCAAGAACGGAAACAATCCACACTATGAATGTGGCAACAAGCAACGCATACAAAGCGCACGGAATAGAGAAATATGAGTTTTTGTGTGATTTGAGTGAGCGAACGTGTGCTGTATGTGGAGCATTAGACAGAACAGTTCACGATTTGAAATACAAGCAAGAGGGCGTGAATTACCCTGTTATGCACCCGAATTGCTACGATGAGCAGACAGAAGTTCTTACAAAAGACGGCTGGAAGTTGTTTAAGGATTGCACACTTGACGATGAGTATTTTTCTCTTAATCCCGAAAATCCGAATGAAACAGCGTATCTGAAAGCCGTGAAACGCATTTCAGATAATTCTTTAGCTTTGTTGCATTTTTATGGAAATAATATCGATTTATGCGTTACGGAAAATCATCAAATGGTCGTAATGTATAAATCGCCGAAGCAAACTATAATGTTCTTGAGAGCTAGAGATTTGTACGTCCTTTATAACAAAGGAATAAGTGATATTTTTTATTTTTTGGATAACGATAAAAAAGAAATATCTGTTTCTAATCTTAAAATTGAAATAAAGTCTAGCAATAAATTATATTCAGCATTTCATATATATTGCGTGGAGCTGGAGAAATGGCACACACTTTTGGTTCGTCGCAACGGCTCAACGCCTGTATGGTCTGGAAATTGCCGCTGTACAACAATACCGCATTTTGAGAAAGACGAAATCGACGCGATGTTTGACGAAGACACACGCCTTGCATACGATGAAAACCACAAGCGGTATGAAGTGCCTGCAAGTATGACGTATGAAGATTGGCTACGATTGCAGAGCGAAATCTTGCAAAAGCAAGTCGTGGGTAAATCCGACTACGAAGATTTTGCAGCAGGAATGACACTGAAAGAGATTCTTGAGCGACGAAAACAAGCATAAAAAAGAGTGCTATAGAAACTCTATAACACTCTCAAGGCAGGTTTTATTTTTTTTACAATAAAAAAAGTTTTAGCATTAAAATGCTTTGTGCTATCCAGTAGCATAAAACTACTGAATAAGCAAAACACTTTAATAAAATTTTGCAATTCTAAAAGTTTTAGGTTCAAAACTATTTTTTATTTTCTCAATTACATCATTTGCAGAAAAAGGATTATCAAAAAGCATAGCACTGTTTTCATATCCTGTTGTACAAATGGAATAGCCTTTTGCTTTTTCTACAAAAAAGAAATCCTCTAAATAACTCTCATTGCCCTTTAAGGCTTTTTTTAATACCTTACATTTATAATGTATACACTTATAATCTATAAATGTCAATAGATTTTAATAAAAATATTTATATAAATATTTGTCAAAAATTATTGACATTATAAAAAATATGTGTATAATAATAAATGTAAGGCAAAAACAAGCCTTACAAGGTGGTTTATATGTTGGATTCAGTAAAGGTAACTTTTGCAAATGGTGATGTTATTATCACTGATTACAATGCAGCAGTAAGTAGAGAAGAGGTTGCTAAATATTATTTTGGGAAAGTCTTTGATGTAGGGGTTTATCCAAGAGAAAATTTGCAGAAATGTGTAAAAATTGAATTTGATATTTAGGGGTGGGGGTTTTATGAGTAAAACTTTTTTTGAAGTTAGAAAAGATGACCAGTGGAAAGAGTGCGAATTTGACCTTTCTTTATTTCCATTTGCTAATAAAAAAGAAGAGTGGAAATGGTTAGAATCAATCTATGGTTACGAAAATGTAAGATTAGTAACCATTTGTGAATAAATGCTTTAAGGGGTGTAGATGAGATTTGATTTTACAACAGAACAAGCATTGATTTTATATTCAGTTCTTTCTAATCTCAAGGATTCTTTGCAGTATCAAGAGAAAGCAGATTGCTGGGTAAACGACGAAAGATTGATTGCTGTTTTTGACAGAGGAATGTATCAAACATTTCAAGATGTTTTGGAAATCTTTAATATTGAGTAAGTTAAAATGACTATCCGAAATTATGGATAGTCATTTTTATATCACTATTGATTTTAATTTACTTGCATAAAAATCAATAGTGATTTATAATAATTACATTATGCAAGGTACGGATTTTAATTGGTTCAAGTGTCCAAAGTGCGAGAAAAAACTGGCACGACTTTTTGAAAATTCAATCATTCGTGGAGAAGTGTTTTGTCCTCGATGTAAACAAAAATATGATGTTGACATTGTAGGTACAAAAATTTTTGCTGCAAAAGAATGTTAAAACAAGAACCCTAGAGGTCGGATTTTTCAGAAAATAAAAATCTGACCTTTTTTTTACTTTTACGGGAATGTGAGCAGAGATAGCATTGCGGCAGACTGTAAATCTGTTGTTTTCGGACACGATAGGTGCAAGTCCTATAATTCCCACTATCGCGGCTTAGTGAAGTAGTTATCACGGTTGAGTCATTATCAACAAGTCAAAGGTGCAAATCCTTTAGCCGCTATACAGATTTATTTCTGTGCAAATAGGAGTAAGTATGGAAACTAACAACACGGCAACGCCAGCCGACAAGGGCGGAGAAACGGTAACGCAGACCGATAACGGCGGAAACACACCTGCTAACGTGTCAGCAGAAAATACACAGACAAACAGCACGGAAAACAAGCCTTTTAAGGTATTTGCTTCTCAGGAAGAGTTCGACAAACATTCTGCAAGTATTTTGCATAATGCACAGGCAAAAGCCGAAAAAGAGATTTTGGCTATGCTTGGTTTGAAACCCGACGAGAAAGACAAAATCGCAAAGTTCAAGGAAGCGTACGAAGCGACTTTGACCGACGCAGAAAAAAAGGCAAAAGAGCTTGAAACATTGACGAATGAAACAAGCACATTGAAGTCGGCTATCGCAGAAAAAGAAGCGATTATCACTGCAATTACAAAAGCAACAGGCAAGAAGACTGACGATGTTTTGAAAATCGTCAAAATGGCAAAAGGGCTTGTTGATGAAAACACGACAATGGAACAGGCGTTGGAACAGGTTTTTGCACTTTCTGGCAATGCAAAAACAGAGCCGCCAAAAACAACACCTACTGGAACACCTCCAGCAGAGCCTAGTGCTGATAATCCCGAATCAAACCCGTTTGACAAAAAAACGCTCAACTACACAGAGCAGGGACGGATTTTTAAGGAAAATCCCGCAAAGGCGCGTGCATTGTATAAGGCGGCAACAGGCAAAGACGCACCGTTCTGATTGTTGCAAAAAGTAAGGAGATAAAGGAATGGCAGACCAGATTACAAAGTTGACCGATGTTGTAGTTCCAGAGCTGTTTTCACAGTATGTTTTGGAACGAACGACTGAAAAGAGCGAGCTTATCAATTCGGGAGCGATTGAGAACAATCCGCTGTTGAATCAGCTTGTTTCGGGTGGTGGTAACACAATCAATATGCCGAAATGGAACGACCTCACAGGCGAGTCGCAAGTTTGGAGTGAGAGCAACGACATTGAAACCGACAAGATTACAACACACAAAGAAATTGCAGCGTTGATTATGCGTGCAAAGGGTTGGAGTTCTCACGATATGTCAGCTGCGCTTTCGGGCGATGACCCAATGCGCAGAATTGCGGAGCGTGTTGGCGATTGGTGGATTCGCGACGAAAAGCGCATTGTTATGGCTATTCTCAAGGGCGTTTTTGGTTCGGCATCTATGGAAGACCACGTTCTCAATCTTCCTGCATTGAATGAAGCTGACCCTGTAAAAAATCCAACTACTGTAATTGACGCAAAGGCGGTTTTGGACGCAAAGCAGCTTATGGGCGACGCAGCGGACAACTTGACGATGATTTATATGCACTCGGCAGTTTTCACAGAATTGCAGAAGCAGAAACTCATCACATTTACGGAACATTCAGCACAGGGCGACTTGAACGATACTATCGCAATCCCACGTTACTTGGGTTATCGTGTAATTTGCGACGACAGCGCACCAGTTGAGTTTGGCGAGGGCGGAGCAAAAAACAAGTTTACGACATATCTTCTTTCTCGTGGTTGTATTCAGCGCGGCGTTGGTACACCAGCAGGATTTGTTCCGACAGAAACCGACCGCGACAAGAAAAAGAGTATCGATATGCTTTACAACAGACAGGCAAAAGTTCTGCACCCGAAAGGAATGTCTTGGATTGGTTCTGCAAATATCGCAGACGAAACGCCGAGCAATGCCGAGCTTGCAACTGGCACAAACTGGCAGAGAGTTGCTGCCGAAAGTAAACAGGTCGGTATGGTTGCGCTCGTGCATACAATCGACTAGGAGGCGGGAATGGTTACGGAATACAACCGTAACATTCTCTTGAAGCGCAGACAGGCGGAATTGGAGCGAAAAGCAAAAGCTACCGATTCCGCCGAAGCGCAAATTGAGAATGAAACGAAAACAGCCGCCGAAAGTGCGGTTACAGAAACTATCGAGAATACAGCGGAAAAGCCTGTGAAAAAGACTGACGCTGAAAAACTTTCTCGACGCAAAAAGCAAGGGTAGAAAAATGGCAGACGACAATTCTGATATTATAGAAGTTGAGAATACCGAAAGCAGCGAAAAGGCATTTGATTTCCTCCGTACAGTCAAAACGTTACTTGGACTTAACGACGACAGCACAGATTCACTCCTTAGCGTGTATGTTGAAATGACAAAACAGTCCATTCTCAATTTCTGTAATATTTCAGAATTGCCGACTGCATTAAATTACACTCTTTGCGCAATGGTGGCTGACACATACCGAGAGCTTAAAAGCGCAAATACAACAGGCGAGGTTGTCGGGAATGTGTCTAGTATTAGCGAGGACGGCAGAAGCGTATCGTTTTCTAGCGGTCAAGAATTTAAGCGCAGCGTGGAAGACAAAATCTCACGCACAACAGAGCTTATTCGATACAAAAAACTGTACAGATTGGATTAAGGAGTTTTTATGACATATATTGGAATTAAACGAATTTCTGCTGAACCACAGACAAAAGACGGGGAAGACGGCTATAAAGTTGTTTACGAAGACGGATATGAGAGTTGGTCACCAAAAGATGTTTTTGAAAAGGCATATCACGAGAACG
>CACYWZ010000114.1 GCA_902778325.1 uncultured Spirochaetaceae bacterium | reverse complement strand
GCAAACTTTTTGGAAAAAAATGATTATCAAAATCTCGATAACGACCTTCGCTTCCTACTATTAAATTTATAGGAACGACTTGCATTCCCTTGTAAACTTCATTACTAGGCTTAAGAAGTTGCTTTATATCAGAAAATGAAATAAGAGACGCCTCGTCAGGTTTCAAAAAATGCTGAACCTCGTTAAACAGAGCTCTGTTTCTTGCTTTGTAAAAATCCTCGTCTGTTTGAGGTGAAATCATCGGTTTCAAGTTAAACTCCTTGCCGCAGAATCGGCAAAATTCTCGAAATCAAAAATATATTTGCTATATGCATTAATTATAGTAGTTCCATTATGGACTGTAACACGTGTTGCTTGAGGATTATACAAATGAATATGACCATGAATCATATATTTTGGGTGAAAATGCTCAATAAACCAATTGAAGCACGGAAAACCTTTGTGGCAAGGGTCTTCCAAATCATGAATTTTTCGAGGAGTTGCATGTGTCAAAAAAATATCCAAATATCTTCCATAACGAATTTTGTTAAATAAAAGATTCGGAATAAGTTTTAAAAGTTTTATAAACATCTCAAAATCCGTATATTGGTCTTCACCATTGTTATAACGAATTGAACCCGAAATACCAAGCATAAGAAGAGGTGTTTTTTTTCCATCTTTTCCCACTATAGATAAACTTTTTTCATTAATAGTCTTGAACCCTAAGTAAGTTGCACCATGGCTATGACTCATATCATCAGACCTAAAACCTCCTGAACTATATGAACGAAGCGTTGAGTTTCTAGTTTTATGATAAAAACCAAACTCTTTTAGGTCATGATTGCCAAATACAAAGTATGTTGGCTTATTAAGTGTAGAAACGATAAAATCCACATAATCCATCGGAAGATCGCCTGCACATAAAATCAGGTCGATATCAGAAAAACGCTCTTTTGCATTTGCGCTATAGACAATTGGGTCTATTTGATCCGATACACAGAGGATTTTCATCGAAAAATTACACTCCCGCTTTCGTCAATATTTTCTCAAGTTGGTCTTTTCCAACAAGCTCAACTGGTCGATTTTCTGCTACGGAAGCAGCAGAGCGTGTGAATCCTGAACTTGAAAAAATCATACCTTTTGCATAGTTATGTTTTTTTACTTCTTCAAGAACAACACGAATAACATCATCCCCAACAGGTTCTGCATCACGATGAAATTCTGCTAAAAAAAGTTGCTGACGAACAGACATCCAGTTATCACTTTTCTTCTCTGTTCCAAGTATTTTACAACCAAATTTTGTGCTTTCTGCTGTTGACGCAGAAAGAGCATACTCTGAAAAAGAAACTTTTTTGCAAATTTCCAAAAACTCTTCAGACGAACTTGTAAGATATTCTTTTAGACTATCATTAGATTGTAAATCACGATATTCTGAAAGTTTTGCAGCAACATCTCGGAAAGAATGATTTCTTGCAAAAATCTTTTCCCATTGCTCAATTGCCAAATCAATTTTTCGCGCTTTTTCATAACAGGCTGCAAGGAAATAGCGTGCATAAAGAGTTTCAGAACTTCCCTCATCTTTACTACATTTTACGGCATGGCTAAACTCTGTGATTGCATTATCAATAGATTCACCCGCCATATAACAAGAGCCTCGTTCTATAAGGGCACGTTGACGATATTCAGGGTCGCGAGTTGCTTTTTCAAAAGCACTAAGAGCCGCTCCATAGTCTTTATTTTCCTTGTGAATTTTTCCAAGATAATAGTAGTTGGAAAATGTATCAGGACTCATCTGAATAGCTAAATCAATCTCTTTTTTTGCATCAATAAAATCTTTTGAGCGAAAATAAAGAACACCAAGAGCAGAATGCGCTTTTATATTACGCTTGTTAAGTTGCAATGCCTTTTGATAGAAACCCATCGACAAATCAGCACGATTTTGTTGTTCATAAAGTTTTCCAACAAAATAGAAATTATCAGAGTTGCGAGGCTCCAGTTTTGTCAAAAGCAGATATTCTTTTAAAGCATCTTGCGGTTGATTAAATTTCATATAAAGTTTTGAGATTTGCTGACGAAACTCAAGTTCTGGCAAGTCACCACCAAAAATTGCATTTTGATTTACAAGCCTAAATTCCATCAATGCAAGTTCACTTTTATTATCTGCAAGATAAGCTTTTCCCAAATAATAGTGCGCCAAAAAATCACGAGGATTTTTAGCGATAATCGCTTTTGCCAACCTTTCTGCAGCTACAGTTTTTCCTTGCTTCAATAACTTTTTTATTCCGTCTATCTTTTTAGGCGATATTAATGATTTTGCAATCCAGTAGGTCAAAAAACCAACCGCGACCAAGAGAACGGCGATAAGCATTATCGAGACCATTCTATCCTCCGATATTTTATATATTGAACATACATACTGCATTGAAATGGTAACTTTTTTATGCGAGTATGTCAAATCATAATCCTTATTTTTGATTTTCGGTAGGTGAGAAAATGAAAAAAAGACAAAGATGTCTCGCTCTTTCGATATTTGCATTTGTTTTTTGTGGAATTGCATTTGCACAAGAATCGCAAGAAATCCAAGAAAGTATTACAACCCAAACAGCAACTTCTGTGCCCGCCGATACGATTTCTGCGGCATCTGCACCTGTTTATCAAATGTCTCAAGTGATTGAAATTGATACAAAATCAGCAGCAGAAAGTTTTGAAAAAGGCAAAAAATATTTCAAACAAAATCAGCCTCAACTTGCAATTCCTTATTTGGAAAATGCAATTTTGGACGAAAATACAGACCCTGCTGCATATATATTTTTGGGGGTCTCGTATTATCAAACCGCACAATTTGAAAAAGCAATAAACATAGATGAAGTTGGAATGAAAAAAAAAGATTCAAACACCTCAATTCTGGCGTATAATGGTGGAAATGCAGCTTTTTCGCTTGGAGACTTTAATAGAGCGGATGTTATGTTCTCTTTGTCTTTAACAGCCGATCCTCTTTATCCTTCAGCATGGCTAAATCGCGCAAACACAAGAATGAAGCAAGACAGGCTTGATAAAGCAATAGACGATTACAAGCAATTTTTGTATCTTGCACCGAACGATGAGCAAGCACCTCGTGTTCAAATTCTTATTGGTCTTCTGCAAGAGGAACTTAACAAACGTAATTCTGCCATTTCAGCAAGTCTTGCTGAAATAGAGCAACTAAAAGAAGAACTGAAAAAACTCACTAGCGATAAATCTTATCTTGAAAGTAGAATAGGAGGAGGCTCTGGGGCTGGCAACGGTTCAGGCGGAGGCGGTTCTGGAAATGGAACAGGAATTGGAGGAGGAAGCGGAAAAGGGCTTTCTCCAGAAGAAGCAAAAGCACTTATGAATGAATTGATGAGAGTGAATGCTGAAAAAGATGCCGTTGAAAAAGAAGCGGCTCTAAAAGAGCAAGCTCAAGCAGAAGCAGAACGGCTTGCAACACAAAAGGCCGAAGAAGAAGAGGCTAAACGACAAAAAATATTACAGGATATAATGAATTCCTTGCAAAACAGCGAATCAACAAATATGTCCGCTGGAGTGGAAGGAACATTTGAATATGACTATGAATCGGAGTTGGATTAGAAATGGCTGAATACGAAGACAAGAAAACGAAAAAGAAAGCAATTCTTATTGCATTGTTACTGCTTTTAGGGCTCGGAGGAGCGGGTATTGCAGTTTTTAAGAGTGGAATACTTGGTACATCTGGAAATAATTCTAAAGAACAAAATAATGAAAATGAGCAGACTGAATCAGTAGAGTCAAATGATTTTAATACGCTTTCTCCAGAGCAAAGACGTGATAACACAATCCGTCTCGCAAAGTATTATATTGCACGAGCAGAATATGAACATGCGATGGAACTTCTTGACGAAATGCTCATAGATAATCCAGATGACGAAGAAGCAAAGCAGCTGATAGAGGATATAATTTCTCTAAAAAAAGGTGCGCTTCTTTCAGAGTTCCCACAATACACGCCATATCTTGAATACAACAGTGATTTGGAAGCATTGGCAAGAGCAAACGAAAGCATACGAAATACAAAAAGAGAACAGGCAAGAGAACAAGCAAAAGCACGTCTTCAAGCCGCTACTGATGAAATTGAAGAAATTCGCAGATTAGAACTTGAGCGTCGCGCACGAATAGCAAATGGATATGACGACAATTATACATTCAGCGAAAACACAAAAAATGCAATCGACAAAGCATTTTCAGCAATGAAAGATGCTGCAAACTCGGCTGATGCTGATACTGTCATCTCACAATTTGATATGCTAAAAGATTCCCTTCCATCAGGCAATACTCCAGAAGAAAATGCTTATGCAGCACAAAAACTTTCAGAAATGGCACAAGCGCTTCTTGACCGAGCCGCAAAAGAAACAGACCCTCAAAAGAAAGCAGAGCTTCTTGCAAAAGCAAAAGAATATGCTGATGAGGCGGCTCGTCGTGACCCATCAAACAAAACAGCTCAGCAATTATCAGAAAAAACTGGAAATGAAAGCGCAAAAGCAAATTCAGAGCAAAGAAAAATCTCAGACACAGAAGTTTCAAGCGCTCTTGAAGATGCAAAAAAATCAAAAGATGCTGATTCTGTGCTTGAATCAATGGAAAAAGCTTACCAAGCACTTCCAAAAGGCAACAATCCTAGCGACAATGCTTATGCGTCACAAAAACTCACAGAAATGGCGCAAGCACTTTATGAGCGTGCTCAAAAAGAAAGCGACCCGATAAAAAAAGCAGAACTTCTTGCAAAAGCAAAGGAATTCGCTGATGAAGCATCTCGTCGTGATCCATCAAACAAAACAGCAAAAACTCTTTCTCAAAATTTGACGAGCGAAACGGAAGAAGCTCGCAAAAATCAACAAAAAATCACTAATACAGCGGTTTCAGATGCAATCAAAAATGCAATAAACGCAAAATCTTCTGATGATGTTTTGAGCGCAATGGACGAAGCATACAAAGCCATTCCGAAAGGCGACAATCCAGAAGACAATGCTTATGCTGCAAAAAAACTTTCAGAAATGGCGCAAGCACTTTTTGAAAGGGCTGAAAAAGAGACAGACCCAATAAAAAAAGCAGAACTTCTTGCAAAAGCAAAAGAATATGCTGACGAAGCAGCTCGTCGAGACCCGTCTAACAAAACAGCACAAACTCTTTCTCAAAATTTGACGAGTGAAACGGAAGAAGCTCGCAAAAATCAGCAAAAAGCCACTGATGCAGAAGTTTCCGCCGCAATCAAAAATGCTTCAAGCACAAAAAGCGCTGATGATGTACTTTCTGCAATGGAAGATGCATACAAATCAATTCCAAAAGGCAACACCCCAGAAGATAACGCTTATGCTTCACAAAAACTTACAGAAATGGCGCAAGCGCTCTATGAGCGCGCTCAAAAAGAAAGCGACCCAATAAAAAAAGCAGAACATCTCGCAAAAGCAAAAGAATATGCTGACGAGGCAACAAAAAGAGACCCGTCAAATCAAAAAGCGCTAAATCTTTCACTTGCGATTACAAAAGCCATTGACGCAACAAGAGATTCTCAGCAAAAAGCGTCTGACAGCCAAGTAAATTCTGCCATAAACAGCGCAAATTCAGCAGAAAGCGCTGACGAAGCACTTTCTGCAATGGACGAAGCATACAAATCTCTTCCAACTGGCGACAATCCAAAAGACAACGCTTACGCTGCTGAAAAATTAACAGAAATGGCGCAGGCTCTTCTTGAGCGTGCGGAAAAAGAAACTGATCCTGTAAAAAAAGCAGAACTTCTTGCAAAAGCAAAAGAATATGCTGACGAAGCAGCTCGTCGTGACCCGAAAAATGCAAAGGCAAAAGAACTTTCTGAAATCGCAGAAAAATCCGCAGCTTCTGGTCGCAAAGAACAGCAAAAAGCAACAGACACTGCTGTTTCAGATGCAATTAAAAATGCAACAAACGCATCATCATCTGATGACTTTTTAAAAGCATTTGACAAAGCGTACAACGCACTTCCAAAAGG
>CACYWZ010000113.1 GCA_902778325.1 uncultured Spirochaetaceae bacterium | reverse complement strand
CGATAACGACCGCAGAATGACGATTTTCACAACAACTTGGATTCCATGCGGTGCAAAACTCCCTGTTATCGCAATGATTGCGGCAATTTTGGCAACGAAGCTCTCTGGCACAAACGGTGGTTGGGTTGCTCCTTTGATGTACGTCATTGGCGTCGGAATGGTTTTGATTTCAGCGGTTATTTTGAAGAAGACAAAATACTTCCACGGCAAAGCGGCTCCTTTCGTTATGGAGTTGCCACAGTATCACATTCCAGCGGCAAAGACTGTGCTTATGCACACTTGGGAGCGACTGCGCGGATTTATCATCAAAGCTGGAACTGTGTTGTTCCTTGCTTGCTTGGTGATGTGGTTCTTGTCAAGCTACGGCTTTGTTAACAAGGCAAATCCTGATGCCCGCAATTCTGGTTCATTCGGTTTGACTTCTGCGATTATCGATGAGGCAACAGAAGAGAATGGCGAGTTGGAGTTTGCAGACGCTTCTGAGTATTCGATTATGGCTACAGTCGGAAACGGCTTGCGCTACATCTTCTATCCGCTCGGCTTTGGAAACAAAGAAGGCGGCTGGCAGGCTGCGGCTTCAACAATTTCAGGCTTCACTGCAAAAGAGGCGATTGCGTCAACAATGGGCGTTCTTGCTGGAGCAGATGAGGCAGATATTGACGCAATGGCTGAGGCTGGCGACGTTGCTGACATCATCGGTGGCGATGAGGAAGCTGAGGGCGAAGAAGCAGAAGACGCAGAGGGCGAAGAGGAAGAGGGCAACGCTATGAACGCAATCAATGCGATTGGCGAATGGTTCCCGACAGCGATTGCAGCGTTTGCATTCTTGTTGTTCAACTTGCTTGATTCTCCGTGTTTGGCGGCTATCGCAACAATGGCGAACGAACTCAAGAGCAGAAAGTGGTTCTGGTTCGCAATTTTGTTCCAGAATTTGAGTGCTTACGTTGTGACATTTATCTTCTATCAGTTCGGTATGTTCTTTGTTCATCACGGAACTGCTTCTTATGCGAACGGTGCTTCAATCGGCGGTTTTGTGATCGCGATTATCCTCACGATTGCAATTCTTGTAGCTCTTTTCCGCCCAAATCCGTACGACAAGAAAAATGCCGTTCGCATGGGCGACGATGAAAACAGGAAGGATGTATGATTAACGTTGTTTTAGTTTTGGTTCTTGTCGCAGGCGTGTTCTTTGCCGCAAGGTATTTGCACGGCAAGAAAAAGAGCGGTGGCTGCGTAGGCTGTAGTGCCTGCGGCGGCGGTGAGTGTCATTGCAAAGACTAGGCTGTAAACACTAAAACTGTATAAAAGACTGCTTCAAAAACACTTGAGGCAGTCTTTTTTTCGTCGGAAAAGCATTGCTTTTTCTTTTGGGAAGCAATTTCCACACGGAAAAGGCTCGAAAACACGTTGGGAAATGAATTTCTGCTCGGAAATGAGCCGAAAACGCGTTAGGGAAGTCATTTCTGCTAGAAAATGGCTCAAAAACACTTTTGGGAAGCAATTTCCAGACGGAAATGAGTCAAAACAAAGATTTTTGAGCTTTTCCACGAGAAAAAAGAAAAGAAAAAAGGCAGAACGAAAAACTCATTCTGCCCTAATTGTTAATCCATCAACTTGGCTTTCGGAATTTTGTACACGCTTCCGCAGTGATTGCACGTCACTTCGAGCGGGTCTTTGTCGTGCTCGATGATGTCCTTGAGCTGTGATTCGCCAAGGTTCTTGATTGAACGGACAAAGTTCTCCTCGCAGCACGGACAGTCAAAGATAATGCCTCTGTCATAGACAATGTGTGGCGAAAACTCACGGAAAAGCCCGCAAATTGCGTCCTCGCGCTTTCCACCATCGCTGAGCCACTGCCCGATAGACGGCATTGCCTTGAAAGCGCTCTCCACTTTTGAAAGAAGCTCCTGACTTTCCTGCTCACTCTCGGCAGTTTCGCCGCTGTCCTGTGTCTGTGCGCTTCCACGCTTTCCGCCCGCGTATGGCATCACCTGCAAAAACATACCGCCCGCACCGACGACACGCCCTTCCCTGTCCATTTGAATCGAAGTGTTGAAGGCTGTCTGCGTCTGCTCGCTCTGCTGAAAGTAATATGCCAAGTCTTTGGCGATATTCTTGAAGATTATGTCAGTCGTGCCAGTCTGAGCCGACCTCATTCCCTCGCCGATGCGGCTAATCGAAACAGTTCCGTCGCCAAAGAATGGTGACAAGTCCCAACTTTCGAGAGGTTTTTCGATTGGGATAGTGTCCTGAAGCAAAAAGCCTCGAACATAGCCAGTGCTGTCCGCTTCAACGCAGAAACCTTTTGCCGCGCCTGATGTTTCGTAGCGGAATGTCAAATGCTCCCTGCCCTTCATCGTCGGAATCAAGAGCGCTGACGACAAACAAGCCTGTCCGAGCACATAAGTTTCAAGTATTCCCGTCTTCTGTTGCGCTCGCATCTGGTTCACGAGAGCCGTTCCGCCAAGAAAAGCGCCTCGAATACGCCCGTCTGCCATAACGAACATCGTAAGTCCGTCCTTTTCAATCTTGGAAAGTTGTTCTTTGACCTTCGGGTCTGTTATTTCTTCCTTTATCATAGGTCAAAATAATATTATATTTCGCGCAAAAAGTCATCTCTCACCCACCTTGCGCTTCTATTTTGCTTGACAGCCTCTCTTCGATAGTGTAGCGTGTAGTCATACGAAGTCAAAAAGAGATTTCGCACAAGGATTTTATATGTCAAAGAAGATTTATGTCGGCAACTTGAACTATGCCACATCAGCGGATACGCTCGAAAGCGTTTTTTCACAGCACGGCGAAGTGTTATCAGCCACCGTTATCAAGGACAGATTCACTGAGCAGTCAAAGGGATTCGGCTTCGTGGAGTTTGCAGACGACAAAGCAGCACAAAAGGCAATAGAAGCGCTGAACGGAAAGGAACTTGACGGAAGAAGAGTTCGCGTAAACATCGCCGAGGAAAAACCGAGAGCGCCAAGAAACAGAGAAAACGGCGAGAGAAGCGAAAAGAGCGCGCGATACTAAAGAAAAACAGCATCGTTATATACAAAATCAGCGCAAGGAAAACAAGCGCTGATTTTTTTATACACACCGCAAGAAAAAAAATGTGAAAAAACAAAAAAAATGCTAAAGTTTTTCTTGTTTTTATGTCAAAGTTGCGTTACAGTAAAAGTTGTGTAAGGGAACGATGGTCGGCACAGCGGTTTTTATATCCTCCTCTTTTCCGCTGGTGAAAGACTTCTGTTTTTCTTTTGCATATTTTTACCTCCTTACTGGTCGGATTTCAAGTTTTTGATATCCGACTTTTTCTTTTTTGCCCGCTGTGCTATAATTGCTCCCCGAATGGAGAAACCAACAATGGAAAATAACAAGTTTGCAGCAAAAATGCTCGACTTCATAAACAGAAGCCCAACAAGTTTTCATGCCGTGAGCAATCTAAAAGCGCTCCTGATTGAAAACGGATATACCGAGCTGAAAGAAGAAAGCAGAAAATGGGCTCTTGAGAGCAATAAAAAATATTTTGTGACAAGAAACTCCTCCGCGCTCATCGCCTTCAAGCTCCCAGAAGCAGACTTTGACGCTTTTCTCATAACGGCAAGCCACAGCGACTCGCCGTCGTTCAAAATCAAGGAGAATGCGAGCATAAAGGCAGCGGGAACGCTCGTTCTCAACGTCGAAAAATACGGCGGAATGCTCTGCGCTCCGTGGTTTGACCGTCCGCTTTCTGTGGCGGGCAGAATCGTCCTCGCTGAGCGAAAAAGCGGCTTCGTCTCACTCACAGAAAAGCTCGTCAATATCGACAGAGACCTCGTTCTCATTCCAAATCTCGCAATCCACATGAACAGAGAAGCAAATACTGGCACAAAATACAACGTGCAGGACGATATGCTCCCCGTTCTCACCACAGACCAGAGTTCTTCTATCCTCGATGTCGTCGCACAAAGCGCCAACGTCAAAAAAGAGGACATAGAGAGCGCAGATTTGTTCTTGTACAACCGCGACAAAGGAACGTTCTGGGGAAAAGACAACGAGTTTGTCGCAAGCCCGCGCCTTGACGACCTCGAATGCGTCTATTCATGCGCCAGCGCCTTCATCAGCGCAAGCGAGAACAAGAAAAACGTGCAAGTTCTCGCTGTTTTTGACAACGAAGAAGTCGGAAGCGGAACAAGGCAGGGCGCTGACTCAACATTCCTTGAAGACACACTGCGCCGCATAAACCTTTCGTTCGCTGCAAGAGGCGAAGAAGAGTATTTCAGCGCCATTGCGAAAAGTTTTATGGTCAGCGCGGACAATGCCCATGCCTTCCACCCGAATTTCCAGTCGAAAGCAGACCCTGTCAACCGCCCTGTTGTCAACAAGGGCATCGTAATAAAGTTCAACGCCGCCCAAAAGTACACAACCGACTCGCTTAGTGCCGCCCTCTTTCAGTCTGTGTGCAAAAACGCCTCAGTCCCATATCAGTTCTTCACGAACAGAAGCGACATCGCAGGCGGCTCGACACTCGGCAACATCTCAACATCGCACGTCCCGCTAAAAACGGTCGACATCGGGCTTGCACAATGGGCAATGCACTCGCCGATGGAAAGCGCAGGCGCTCTTGACGCAGAATACCTTGAAAAAGCGCTCAAAGAGTTCTATCAGACAACGCTCGAAACAAAGTAATGACAATTTCAAAGACAATCGCGCTCGCATTCTCAATGTTCAGCGCGATTCCAGTCCCCTTCATAAAAGCAGAGGACTGGAGCGAGAAAAACTTAAAGTACATTTTGTGCGCTTTTCCTCTAGTCGGGCTTGCAATCGCCATTTTGTGGCACATCGCAAACCACATTTTTCTTTCTTTCACCCACTTTTCGCTTCTCCGCGCCGCAGTTTTGACCGCCCTCCCCGTCCTTGTCACTGGCGGAATCCATCTCGACGGCTATCTTGACGCCTGTGACGCATTTTTCAGCCACAAATCAAAAGAAGACAAGCTCTTGATAATGAAAGACAGCCACAGCGGAGCGTTTGCCATAATCTATTGCGCTATTTACTTCATCATTTACTTCTCGTGCGTCTTCGAGAACCGCAATTTTGACGGCTTTTTGCCCGTTTTCATCATTGAGCGCCTGCTTTCCGCCCTCGCAGTCGCAACCTTCCCCAATGCAAAAACGTCAGGACTTGCAAAAACATTTTCTGACACAATGGCGAAGAAAAAAACAACAGCATTCTGCATTTTCTCCATTATTTGCATCTCAATTTTGTCTCTCATTCTCTTTTCGCTCCCCGCCCTCATCGCAATCCTTGCCGCATTCGCCAATTTCCTCATATACTACATCGTCTCAAAGCGTGTTTTCGGCGGAATCACGGGGGATTTGGCAGGCGCATTCGTTGAAATTACAGAACTTTTTTCCCTTTTTGCCTTCACAATAGTTTCCGCAAACTAATTTCATATTGTATACTTTTGCTAAAAGTGCAAAAATTGATTTTGACAACATCATTGCAAGCTCAAAGACCTTGAAAGGAGACAATTATGACCTTTATTATTGGCGGATATGCCAGCGGAAAGCACGAATTCGCCCGTTGTGCGATAAAATGTAGTGAAGCAAACATCTTCACAGTAACCGATGTAATCGTGGACGACTTCCAAAAGAACAACGACGCTATTTTTAACATAATAGCGAACCACGAAATCGTTATTGCAACAGAAATTGGTTGCGGAATAGTTCCAATCGACGAAAAAACAAGGGCTCACAGAGAAGCGGCAGGCAGACTTAACATTCGCCTAGCCCAAAAAGCAGACTGCGTAGTCCAAATGATTGCCGGCGTGCCTCGTGTGATAAAAGGAGAGCTGCACCAATGAGGCTTTTCTTGTTCCTTTTCCGACACGGCTCAACACAAGGAAACACAATAAAGCGCTACATCGGCGCAATCGATGAGCCATTATGCGAGCGCGGCATAAAAGAAATCGAAGACGAGCGAAAAACGCTTTTCGACAACACAACATTAAGTGCAGCCAAAAGCGTTTTTTTCTCTTTGAACCAATCAAAGCAAA
>CACYWZ010000112.1 GCA_902778325.1 uncultured Spirochaetaceae bacterium | reverse complement strand
TGAATATATTGATTTTACTTATAATGCCGACCGAAAACTTTTCAGGCGATACGAGTTTAGGGGTTACATTTTTTCGCGTGGATTAAAAGCAAATTAGCGAAAAGAAATTGCTATTTGAGCGTTCAACTGATATAGTAAAGGTATGAAAATCTTACAGGGCGTTTCTGCTTCAAGCGGTATTGGTATTGGAAAGGTTTTTGTCATTCCTGACACAGAAAAGCGAATTATTCCTGAGCGCACAATCGGCGAAGATGAAGTCGATGACGGCTGGAGACGGTTTTGCAATGCGGTGAAAACGGTGCAGCTCCGCATTACCGAAAGCATCGGCGAATTGCTCAAGGACGATTTGCAGCGCATTATCTTTGAAACATATCAGTTGATGCTCGATGACCCTGTTTTTGTGCAGCAACTTAGAACTGTTTATGAGCGCGAAATGCTCAACATTGAGTTTATTCTCAATCGCGAGGTTTTGGGCTATGCCGACCGCCTTCGAACGAGCGGAAACGAGTATCTTGCTGAGCGCGCAACCGACATTGAGGACGTTTTTGGGCGTGTTCTTGATGAGCTTCTTGATTATCACCCGTTCAACATTGACCAAGTTCCTGATGGCGCTGTGATTGCGGCTCGTGCGATGAACCCAAGCGATACTGTGATTTTGTCAAAGCGCAAAATTGCGGGCTTGGCGCTCACGGAAGGCGGTGTTTCCAGTCACGTTGCGATTTTGGCGAAGAACTACGGTATTCCTGCGGTTTTTGCGCTGGAGAACATCGAGGA
This sequence comes from uncultured Spirochaetaceae bacterium, assembly GCA_902778325.1. Taxonomy (GTDB): domain Bacteria; phylum Spirochaetota; class Spirochaetia; order Treponematales; family Treponemataceae; genus Treponema_D. The sequence continues at coordinate 10,074 of CACYWZ010000112.1, read as the reverse complement.
GAAAGTTACAAACGGCTCGATTTTAATCGTTGACGGAACGACGGGCGAGGTTACGATTGACCCAGATGAGCAGACGATTAAAAACTGCAATGAAGCGATTACTGCCGAAAAAGAGCACCAAAGAGCGCTCAAGATTTTCAGAAACAAAGCGGCTGTCACAAAAGACGGCACTGTCTTTAAGATTTTCGCAAACATCGGAACTCCAGAAGAAGCCGAAATCGCTTTGAAAGAAGGTGCTGACGGTATCGGGCTTTTCCGAACGGAATTCCTGTTTATGAATGAATCGCACGTTGACCAGAGCAAGTTGAGCGAAGACGCTCAGTTTGAGTCTTACCGCAAAGTGCTTGAGATTATGAACGGCAAGCCTGTCACAATCAGAACGCTGGACGCAGGTGGCGACAAGCTAATTGACATCGACGAAATCCCGCGCGTTGACGAGAAAAATCCGATTATGGGACTTCGTGCAATCCGTTTGAGCCTAAAATACCCGCACTTGTTCAAGACGCAGCTTCGAGCGCTTTTCCGTGCGAGCGCATATGGCGACCTTCGCATAATGCTTCCGCTTATCACTGACGTGGCGCAAGTTGAGGCTGCAAAGTCAATGATTAAGAAAGTCAAGGCGGAACTGACAGCAGAAGGCGTGAAGTACAACGAAAAGACCCCTGTCGGCATTATGGTTGAAACAGCGGCTGCTGCGATTATTGCGGACGTGCTTGCAAAAAGATGCGATTTCTTCTCGCTTGGCACGAATGACCTCACGCAGTACACAATCGGCGTTGACCGAGAAAACCAACAAGTTACGCCACTTTATAACGAGTTCCATCTTGCTGTTTTGCGCCTTATCAAGAACACGATAAGTGCTGCGGACAAAGCAGGCATCGGCGTTTCGGTGTGCGGTGAAATGGCTTCGCGGTCAAACAGTGTTTTAACGTTGGCTGGAATGGGAATCCGAAAGCTCAGCATGAGCGCCAAACAAATTACGGGCGTAAAAGAGCTTTTGTCTCGCTTCTCGGTCAGCGAACTTCAAGCTATTGCCGAAAAATCGCTGAACACGCTTTAAGTTTATGCGCTTATTTTGGCTTCTTGCAAGGATTGTGATTTTGGTAATTTGCGCAATCCTTGCTCTTATTTTTGTTGTTGGACTTTACTCAATTCTTGCAAAAGGCGAGTTTATGTAAATTCTTGCATTCATTTTTTTACTACAATATCCAAAACACGACTGTCGTGTTTACTCTCTCTTTTTCAAAAGGAATTACAATGGCTAAGAAAAAGCAAAAACCAGATTTCTCAAAACCAAAACCTCAGGCTGTCTCTCAAGATATGGTTTCACAAATCGAAACAGTTGAGGAAAATACAGAAAATATCGATGAAACTCAAGAACTTGAAGAAAAGTTCTTCACGGATAAGATTTATTACAATCTGCCGCTCGTGGTGATTGCGGGGCGACCGAACGTTGGAAAATCCACGCTCTTTAATCGCTTGCTTCATCGACGTGTGGCAATTACAGCCGACGTGGCGGGAACGACTCGCGACCCTGTGGAATCAACGGCGTTCTTGATGGGAAAGCCTGTGCATTTGATGGACACTGGCGGCTACAAACTCACGCGCGACACTGGAACGATGGAAGCCGTGATGGATGATTTGGTCGTTGAAAAGACGCTTGACACTTTCCGAAAAGCCGATGTCATCGTGCTTTTGATGGACTCAGGCGTAATCACAGCTGAAGACGAAGAGCTCATTGCTGAACTCCGCCCTCATTGGAACAAAGTCATTGCGGCGATTAACAAAACCGAAGGCGGCAAGAACGAAAACGACGCTTGGAACTTTATGCAGTTCGGCTTTAACACGATGTTCCGCATTAGTGCAACACACGGCGACCACATCACAGAGCTTTGCACAGAAATCGTGAGCCGCCTTGACTTCTCGCGCGTTACCGAAGGCACAGAAGAAAGAGCAATCCGCATTTCGCTCATCGGAAAGCCGAACACGGGAAAATCCACGCTCTCAAACCGCCTCACGCAGACCGAAAGCTCAATCGTCAGCGATTACGCAGGAACAACTCGCGACGTTGTCGAAGGCACTTTCCACTATGCAAACCGCGATTTTCAGATTCTCGACACCGCAGGAATCCGACGAAGAGCCAAAGTCAAAGAAGATGTTGAATATTACAGCGTCAACCGCGCAATCAAGAGCCTTGACCAGACCGATTTGGTTTTCTTGATGATTGACAGTCAAGAAGGCTTGACCGAGCAGGACAAGAAAATCGTTGAGCTTGCTTACGAGCGCGGGCGGGGAATCATCTTCGTCTTGAACAAATGGGACAAAATGAAAGAGCAGATTGCCGAAGACCGCAAGTTTGCCAAAAAAGCAGAAGAGAATATCCGCATTATGTTCGGGCAAATGAGCTATGCTCCGATTGTGGAAATCTCGGCTCTTGAGGGCAAGGGCATAAAGAACTTGATGGACACAGCTATCGAGCTTTACGAGCAGCTCAACCGCAAAATCGACACGGCAAGTTTGAACGCCGCTCTAAAAGATTGGCTTTTCAAGTATCCGCCGCCAGCGAGCCGCGCGATTCACTTCAAAATCCGCTATATGACGCAGAACAGCACGAATCCTGTGAGCTTCTTGATTTTTGCGACCAGACCCGACAGCGTTCCTGAAAGCTACGTTACATATCTCAAGAACCGAATCCGCGAAGATTTGGGCTTTGACAAAATCCCTGTGCAGCTTGAGATGAAGGCGAGCCGACAGAAGTGGGAAGAGCGTTTTAAGAACTGATATGGCGCAGTTTTCTATCGGCGAAATGGAAGAACTGACAGGCGTGAAACAGACCGTGTTGCGCTATTGGGAGCAGGTTATCCCGATTTTGCTTCCAAAGCGCGACATCGGCGGTCATCGCGTCTACAGCCAGCGCGACATGGAAATCGTCTTGCGCCTAAAGTACCTCGTTTACACAAAGCGCTACACCGTCGAGGGCGCGTGCAAGCAGCTTTTGAGCGAAAGCGAGCATTATATGAGCAAAGGCGATATCCTTGTGGCATTGCACGACCTTCGCGCCCAGCTTATCGACTTGTACCTTTTAATCCGAAAACACAAAAAATGCTAAAGCAAGCAAAACCGTTTTGGGTTTTCGTCGTCCAAAGACAAAAATGAGGAAAACCGCAAGAGGTTTTTCTTGTCCAAGAGCAAAAGTGAGGAAAACCGCAAGAGGTTTTTCTTGTCCAAAGACAAAAGTGAAGAAAACCGCAAGAGGTTTTTCTCGTCCAAAGACAAAAATGAAGAAAACCGCAAGAGGTTTTCGTTGTCCAAGAGCAAAGTCGAGAAAAACCGTTTTTTTAGGAGAAAATATGGCAGAACCATTCTATAAATCTGTGGCGTACAAAAAGCGCAAGAATACAAACAAAGACGAAAATCCAAAACAGGAAAGGTCTGATTTTAAAAAAGATATAAAATCTAGTGATAGTAGAAAACAGCCTTATGAAAAACAGCCCTCGGCTGCTGTCGTGAGAAACACAAAGATGTTCGACGCGGACAAAATCGCGGACGACGCAAAGGCAGTTTTGGAGAACTTCGACGACATCATTCAGAGTGTAAGACCGCTGAACGCAAAACAGCGCGCGCTTTTGGCGTCTGACATCGCACGACTTTCGCGCTCGCTCACATCACAGCGAAGCGAGAGGCGAGTCGGCTACATGAACGAAACAACGACGCTCACGGCTTACGCGCATTATTTTACTTGGTGGAACTTGGTGCGATTGACGCGCCTTTTTGCCTCGATGAGTGCGGAGAGTTTTGCGCTTTGTGACGGGGACGCCTGCCTTGACATTGGCTCAGGTCCTTTGACGCTGCCGATTGCGCTCTATCTTTCCCGCCCAGAATTGAGAGCGAAAAAGCTCACTTGGTACTGCCTTGATTACTCTCAGAACTCACTTGCTTTGGGCGAAGATTTGTTTTTGGCGGTTGCGGCTCGCTTGGGCGGAGATTGTGGCTGGAAGATTATTCGCGTGAAAGGCGGAATCGGAACGGCGATAAAGCAAAAGGCGTCGCTTGTAACTTGCGCAAATATGTTTAACGAAAGTCTTGGCGAGGGAGAAGCGAACTTGGAGCTTTTGGCGAAAAAACAGGCTCTCGCTCTGATGAGCTACGCCGACACGGGAAGCGAAGAGAAGCGCAAAACACCAGCGATTTTGGTGATTGAGCCGGGTGTTCCTCAAAGTGCGCGCTTTATTTCTCTTTTGCGCGACGCTCTCATTCGCAGAAGCTACGGCATTATCGCGCCTTGCCCGCATTTTCAATCCTGCCCGATGAACGGACAGCGGCACACGAAAAGCGGGCGAATTGGAAAGTGGTGCAACTTTGCTTTCTCGACAGCGGAGAACGCGCCGAAGCGATTGCTAAAACTTTCGATGAGTGCAAAACTGCCCAAAGACCGAGCCGTTTTGTCATTCGTGTTTGCGCGCTTGAACGAAAAAGAGCCGAGTTTGACTCTTCCGCTTTTCCGCATCGCGTCTGACCCAATCCGCTTGAGCGACCACAGAATAGGGCATTACGCTTGCTCTTCTGACGGATTAGCTTTAATTGTGGAAGGAAAAGTGCTTGATACCAAGATTGAATCTGGAGATTTAATCGAACTTTACGGCAAGATGACGAAAAAAGACATCAGGGCTCTTCCTCGCGATGAGAAATCTGGCGCGTTTATCCAAGTCGTAACGAGAGATGAGAAAAAAGCTGACGCAAAGCAGAAAAAACTGGATCGAAAATGACAGAAAACAACGAATTCGGCAGCGTTAGTTTATTGATTTTAAAATCAATCTTTTTAAGAATGTCGCCGATTTTTCTGTATTTTGCGCTGACTATCGCAAAGGGCATTTTTGTTTGGAGCGACAAAAATGTTCTGGCTTTTAATGGTGCGGGGCTTGAGCCGTATTTGTTTTTTCACGTGTTTTTGCTTATCGTTTTGAACATAATTGCGCAAAACTGGAGCGAAAGGAAAAAACTGAGCAAAGCCAAGCGTGAAAAGCGTGAAAAAACAGCAGAGAGAGCCTATCTGTGTGTTTTTGGCATTTCGCTTGCATTGATGTTGATTTCGTTTTTTCCGCGGCAAGTGCTTTATGCAGACCGAATTGACACTTTTGACGAAGCAAACCGCCTTGTTGAGTCGCTGTCGCTTGAGGGTGCAACGATTCCCGCTATCGAGTTTGAGGAGCGCAAAGCAAGGTATTCTTCAAAATATTACAAGCTCTCTGCCACTGTGGAATTGAACGGAGAACGTTTTGAGTACAAAATCAAAGTCGCGAAACTCCGAGAACTCTGCGACGCGCTTTACAAAGGCAAAATGCCAGCAATCGTCGGGCGCTAGTTCTGTGAATTTTGTGAAGATGTGCTAGTTCAAGCCTTCCGCGATGTTCTTGATGTTCTGGCTTGCGGTTGAGATTGATTTGCAAGCGCTTGAACTTGCTTCAGCGACAAATGCGAAATCGTAGCAATGCGGTCTATCGACAATGTCCCGTCTTTTAGCAAATCTGTAGCTATCAATAAACGTTCTTTTTGTTGAGCTTCCGCAGCTTTTTCCCGTCCGTACTCTTCAAATGCTCTGCACACTGTACTTACCTCCCCGTCTTCCTGCTTGTGAAACCGCACGCGCTCGGCAATCTCCGCATAGTGCATTTTATCCGCATTACTCTCGCGGAAATCGTGCATCAGCCAGCCAATAGCGTCCTCACCAGAATATGCGCCGTTCACATAAATCGTGTGAACACCGTTATTAAACACAATCGGAGTTTCATCTTCAATCTCAATAATTTGCTTAACTTTGTAAATCGGCTTGCCCTTTTTGTAAATATCATTCTCCGTGATGAAAATGATAAACGTTTCGGGCAAAGCCTCGAAATCATCGTTTTTCTTCAATGAATGGCTGTCAATCATCGAAAGATTATATCTAGCTCGCTTCTCCGACGCGCCTTTGTCCGCTCTCTGTATCTCAATGTTGTACTGCTTGCCCTCAGTATCGACCGCAAAAATGTCCAATCGAACAGATCGCCCAAAGATGTTGTGCTTCTCTTTCTGCGTCATCGACTGCTTTACGGACAAGTCTGTTCGGTCAAGCAAAATCCGCAAAAGAAACTCGGTCAGCTTATTGTCGCCCGAAAAAACGATTGTCATAAAATCGTCGTCCAAGAGTCTAAGCCCTTGAATTCTCTCCCACATTTTTTTATCAATCGTTTTTACACAACTAGACTTTTTTTCAGAATTTTCGTTCTTTTTACACTTCTGCATCAGTTGTATTATAACATTAAGTTTTGCATTTTTTCTATACTCTTGCATATTATATGGAAATCCTTTTTATAAAAGAATTTGTTTTAAACTTGGTATACTTTTTTATTAGGACTCAACTCAATTTGAATTCCAAAATCATTTTTATTTATTTACAAATCAAGATAAAAGTAATTATAATTTATGTTGATAAGTTGGTAGTGGTGCGATTTTATAAAGTTATAGATAGTTTTAGGAGATGATTATGGGGGTTAGAATCAGAAAATCATTTAATCTTGGAAATGGTTTCAGAGTAACATTAAGTAAATCTGGAATTGGTTATAGTTGGGGTGTTCCTGGTCATAGAATTACAAAAACAGCAAAAGGAAGTATTAAGAAAAGTTATTCAATTCCAGGTACTGGTATAGGATATGTGACAGAATCTTCTTCATCAAGTGAAAGAAAGTATTTTTCTAAAAAAAAGAAAACAGTTGTTATTCCTCAAAAAACAGTTACAGGGAAAACTTATGATGCAAATGAATATGGGCAAATGCATACAATAGAATCTTCAGATATAAACAATTTCAAACCTGTGGAATATAAAAAATTTTTATGTCATTTAAATTTTTTATTTTTTTGTCACCGTTTAACAAATATAATGATTGTCTTTATAATAATATATCTTCTCTATGCAAAGGATTGTTTAATTATAAGTTGCATTGGATTTGGTATAAAAATATTATTATTGTTATTTGGAAGAATAAAAATTGAATATGAACTTGACAGCGAATTAAATTCTACATTCAAAGAATATGTAACCGCATGGAAGCATCTAACAAAAGCTCACTATATTTATCAAATAGTGCAAATGGCTAGTATAAAAAATTTGAAAAATAATGCAGGTGCGAAAAATGCCATAGAAAAAAAAGATATGAAAATAAAGATTGGAATCCCTTGGTATATAAAATCTAATCTAAAGTTCCCAATCTTAAAATTCAGAAAAGAAACTCTTATACTTTTACCAGATAAAGTTTTATTAGTCCACAAGTGGCATGCAGGAGCAGTAAATCAGAAAAAAGTAAATTTTTCTTTTAATGATGCAAAAATAATTGAAGAACGTATACACAAGTCTTCTGATTCAGAATTAATTCAATATCAATGGCTATATGTTAATAAAGATGGAACTAGAGACAAAAGATTTGTTAGTAACAAACAATTTCCTGTCTACAAATATGGAAAAATAGATATTTCTTCTCCAGAAGGAATAAATGAAAGTTTCATTGTTTCAAATAATAAGCTTTCATCAAAATTAAGCGATAGCTATAAAAAATATAAAAATGATTTTAGTATGTTATAGTTAATTTCATAACAGTAATTTTATAGCTAAATTCATTAAGATACAAAATTATTGTATAATGGCATGCAATATGAGTGTGTCGAATAAGAATTTTATATTCTCTTGTCGTATTTCACGCTCAGGTCGTATGAGTCAAAAGCTTGCTCCTCTTTGAGTTCAGCTGAGAGAAGGTTCTTTTTCTCAATCAGTTACAACACGTTCAACCTGCACATCTCTCCCACAATAACCTTTTGTTGCACAAAAAACTAAGCGTCGAAGACCGTGAGTTCCTCTCAGCAATCGTCGGGCGCTAGTTCTGTGAATTTTGTGAAAGCAATCGTCGGGCGCTAGTTCTGTGAATTTTGTGAAGATGTGCTAGTTCAAGCCTTCCGCGATGTTCTTGATGTTCTGGCTTGCGGTTGAGATTGATTCTGTCGCGCTTGTGAACTTGTCGACTCCAGACGCGATTTGCTTTAGAGTGATGAGAATCTGCTCGGTTGCGCTAGTTTGCTGCTTGATAATCGCCGTGATTTTTTCGGCGCTGTCCGCTGTAATCTCCGCGGCGCTTTTCACGCTTGCGAATTTGTCTTCGAGCAATTTTGCTCTGTTCACGCCAGAAGCGATTTTCTCCGTGCCGTTTTCGCTCATCAAAATCAGTGTGTCGCTGCTCTTTTCGATTTCGCCGATTTTGCTTTTAATCTCCTTTGTTCCGTCAATGATACCGTCAGCAAGACGGCGGATTTCGGTTGCGACGATGTGGAAATTTTTGCCCGCTTCGCCCGCGCTCGCCGCTTCAAGTTCGGCATTGAACGCGATAATCTTTGCTTGGTCTGCAACGCTGTTGATAAGCGTAACGATGTCCCAGATGTTCGTGATTTTGTCGCCAAGTTCTTTAATGCCGTCAATCGTCGTCATATTTGCTTCGGCGATTTTGTGCAACTGCGCAACGTTGCCAGCGATTAAATCCACACCCGAAGCCACGTTTTCGTTCGTCTTGAGCGTGAGTGCTGAAACATCGGTGATTTTCCTTGAAATATCCTCGCTTAGCGCGTTGCAGTCCTCCATCGTCGCAACGATTTCTTTGACGGCAGCGCTTTGGTCGTGCGAAGTGCGCGCGTTTTGCTTTGAGTTATGCGCAAGATTTTGCGTTTCGGCGATAAGGCGACTGGCAAGGCTCTTTTCATTGTTTCTCATTGAGCCCAAAATATGCATATTCACAAATACGCTGCTGCTGCCCAAAATCAAAAGCGCAATCGAAATGAGAAACAATGCCTTTTTGAAATGTCCGCTAAAATCACGGACTGGCCCGTCAATCACGATGAACCACGGAGAAGTGCCAATTCTGCACGTTGCGTAAAACTCTGAGCCTTGGATAATCACCTTTTCGTCTCCGTCCAAAAACGAACTTTGCGAATATCCCGCTTTTTGCAATCGCTTTAGAGTTTGCTCTGAAAAATAATTATCGCTCATGACTTTTTCTTTGCTTTTGTTCGTCAAATATCGCCCATCCGAAAGAATGAGATGCACGTTGCTGTTTTCAGACACGGAAATGCTGTCAACAATATCGCCCAAAAAATCAAGCATCACGTCCATAGCCGCCACACCGAAAGTTTTGCCGTTTTTGTCAAAAACCGACTGTGAAAAGGTGGCGCAAAGTTTGCCCGTTCTAAAATCGATGTAAGGCTCGGTGAAGGTGAAGCGTCCGCTGTTTTCCTCGGCGGCGATATACCACGGTCTTTCGTTTGGAACCCAATCCTCATCTGGAGCCCAGTTTTGATTATTGATAAAAAAACCGTCGCGCTCAAAGCGAGAAGTCGCCGTTGCAAAATAAAACAGCGTATCTTCTGCAAGGTCTGCGGAAATACCCTTCATAACAAGCGTTAACGGCTCTTTGTCGCGAATCTCTTTTAAGATTGACTGCCAGTTACTCATTTTTTCAACATTTGGCTGAATAATTGACTGAATATTTCCTTGCAGATAATAAATCACGGATTCAGTAGTTTTTACAACATGTTTGTGAATGATATTCGTTGTGACAAGAGAAAACGCTGTGCAAGCAAAAGCCGCCACAATCGCAGGCGGAATAATGCACGCGATAATCAGTTTGGACGAAAGTGTTTTTTTGTTTTCCATAAGCAAACTCCTATATTTTATTATGATGAGTTTGCTTATGATTTTAAAAGAAATAACACAAAAAAATGTCAAAATGGCGCTTTAGAAAATCTGTTCTCAATCGCCGTATGCCAGCGACAGTTTGTAAGAGTCAAACTCACGCTCCGCTCGCAATTCATCTGAAAGCACGCCCGCTTTTTCGAGCAATTCCAGCGCGTCCAACCTGCACTGACCGCACACACTTTCCTCAATCAAAATCTCAAGCGGCAAACGGCAATCCGCTGTGGTGTTCGCTTCAAAAATATCCAAGACCGTAATACCTGCGTGATGAAAATCGTGAGGTTTTGGCTGTTTGGCAAGTTTTTTCGCAA
>CACYWZ010000111.1 GCA_902778325.1 uncultured Spirochaetaceae bacterium | reverse complement strand
GACCGCGTTATTGAAATTTGTGCCGTAAAATTCACAGTAGACAGAGAAATCGAACGATTTTCGGCGCTTATCAATCCTGAAATGCCAATCCCAAAAGCAGCCTCTTCTGTAAATCATATTACTGATTTTATGGTAAAAGACTGCCCAAGAATCAAAGAAATCCTACCCTCTTTTACAAAGTTTATTGATGGAGCTGTTCTTATTGCGCACAATGCTTCGTTTGATTTGAACTTTATGAACGCCGAATTGGAGCGGAACGGATTTTCAAGACTTTCAAACACTTCAATCGATACTTTACAGCTTTCGCGTTGGGCATTTCCGCATTTTGCTCAGCATAAACTTCAATTTCTGGCTGAAAAGTTGAACATCACCGTAACAGAAGCGCACCGAGCAACAGACGATGCTTTTGTTTGTATGCAGTTGTTTTTGCGGATTTTGACCGAAAAAGCGCACCCAGAAAGAGCTTTTCGTGAGCTTTACGAAATCGTTGCAAAGTTGAGAGCCAAAAACGGCTGCCCGTGGGACAAAAATCAGACTCCGCTTTCTATCCGTCGCGATTTGATGGAAGAAACATTCGAGGCGATTGACGCAATCACAAAGAACGATGTTCCTCACGTTCGCGAAGAGCTGGGCGACGTTATGCTGAACGCGGTTATGCTTTCGTATATGTTTGAGCAAGAAAATGCGTTTACAGTTGAGCAAGTTTTGTACGATGTGTGCAAAAAGCTTGTTCGGCGGCACCCGCACGTTTTCCCCGACAGCGCAGGCAAAAGCCAAATGCAAGAAAAGCCCGCGAATAGCGACGCAGTTTTGAGTCAATGGGACAAAATCAAAGAGAACGTTGAGGGCAGAAACGGAAACACGCTCGACGAAGTTCCAGAGTATTTTCCTCCACTTTTGAAAGCCTATAAAATGCTCAAAAAAGCAAGCAAAAAGGGCTTTGAGTGGCAAAACACAGATGAATTTATCGCAAAAGTTCGCGAGGAATGGGCTGAAGCTGAAGAAGCTCGACAGGCTGTGCAAGCGTGTTTTGAGGGTGGCGAAGCGTTCACGGTTTCAGGCGGAAGCACAGAGCTAAACGAAGCGCAGCTTCATCTTGAGGAAGAAATCGGGGATTTGTTTTTGTCACTGGTGAATTATTCGCGCGCTCTTGGCGTTGACCCGTCGATTGCGCTTGACAGGGCGAACCGCAAGTTCAAAGAGCGATTCTCTTTTGTGGAAGATGCAATGCACAATGCAGACGTTCCAATGAGCAAGGAGCATATTTCTGCGATGTTGGAGTTTTGGCGCAAGGCGAAGTAGTTTTGTTGGATACGCTGCGCCACAAATGCAACGAAAAAAAATACGTCGTATTTGTGTTGCGGCGTATTTTTGTGTATGAAGGGATTTAGAAAAGTATATTATTTTTCAGTTTGTTTGCGCTTCATAAAATTATTCAGTTTTTTATCGAACGTCAAGATATCTTTTTTGCCAATCAAGTTATAAGCTGCGAGCACACAATCAACAAAATCTATTTTTGTTTCACCGTAATACAAAAAAGCCGCCGACATCACTGCAATATCCGTTGTTTCCACAAATTTCAGCAAGCTTAAGAGATAATCAGAAATAACTTTTCGTTCTGTGTTATAAACGCTGTTCAGCACATAAACGACTTCTGCAAACACTTCTGGCAACACAAAAACTTCACCCGCGATAATTGCATTTTCTGTTTTTTGAGCCATTTCAGCATTATCTTTCAAAATAAAACGTATCAAAATATTTGCGTCAGCATATAGCATATTTTTCCCTCATTGCCATAGCCCAAGCATCTTTTTCTTTTTCAGTAAGAGCAGGATTTGCATATTGAGAAAGCCCTCCGCAAAGAGCTTTTATTTGTGCAATTCGTTCTTCTTTGGCATTGTCAATTTCGTTAGGATATAGTTCATCTACAGAAACAGTAGCTTTAGGAGAGTGAGTTTTGATAAGATTCTTTATAACATCGACAAGCGAAATATCAACGCTGTTTATAGTCATATTTACCGTCATATAGCCTCCACTATTCTTTTATTATATCGTTTCTATGCTTATACTACAACAGTAAAGCACGCCACAAATGCCACGAAAAAAAATACGCCGCGCCACAAATGCGGCGTGTTTTTTGTGTGTGGCAAAACTTACTGATAATGTCCTCGACATTCAGCAATTATCACATTATCACCATCTTGTTTGTAAACAATGCGATTAGCGTCGTCAATGCGCCTACTCCACCAGCCAGACAAATTGTCTTTCAAAGGTTCAGGTTTTCCAATTCCATCAAAGCAATTCCGCTGAATATCTTTTATTAGCGCATTTATCCTTTTGAGCATTTTCTTGTCAGTTGCTTGCCAATAAAGGTAATCTTCCCAGCCCTTTTCATGCCAAAGGATTTTCATTTATTCAGCCTCAATCAAATCGTGTTCTTGCAAAACGGCTTTGCCGCTGTCGATTTCAGAAACGATTTTTGACAAATGCTGCATATTACTTTCTGAATAAAACGGGTCGAGAGCCAAATCAAAAGGAATTCGCTTTTCGCGGATAACCTTTTTGGTGAACATCTTAAACGCGGCTGTTATAGAAATTCCCAACTGCTCACAGATGTTCTCAAAAGAGTTTTTTTCATCTGCGTCCATTCTAAAGTTAATCATTGCTTGAGCCATATTTGCCCTCCACTAGCATTATTGTAAAGCAAAATGCTACAACAGTAAAGCACGCCACAAATGCAACGAAAAAAAATACGTCGCATTTGTGGCGCGGCGTATTTTCAAGAAGCAGCAATAAAATACTACTCCGTTTTAGCGAAGTTCAAGCGATATTGATTCTTGCCGTCGCGAATAACGTAATTAAAGCTCTCACGAGATTTATCAAGTTTGGCAAAATTACGCCAACTGATTTTTTTCACTGTGCCAAGGTCAGTCGTCAAACGCGCGTCAAGGCGAAACATATTTGTAGACGTGTCATAAGACCAACTTCCAGAGCCAGAAAGTTCCATCGTTTCGCCGAACTCGTCCACAGTCCAAAGCGTTACCGTGCATTTGTTGTTTTCTGCAAGCACGATTTCATAAGTATCGTCTGTTTCGCTAGAACTGCCCTCCCAAGTACCAGCAAAATAATTCGGCACAGGGATTTTCGCAACAAGTTTCTTTGCGAAATCTGGCAACTTGCGGTTAAACTCGTTCCAACTCACGCAAGTCATATTTGCATTAGACAAAATACGAGCTGTTTCAACATCGATTGTGCGCGCCGTTACAGTCATTTTTCCGCCCGTCATATTCACGTTGCCAGCAATAATGCAATCCGCATTGAGCATTTTGCCCAAATTTTTCACAGTCGCCGCGTCTGTGTAGCCCGTTGTCTGCTGAAAATCCATCTCCTCTAACACCTTGCCAATAAGCCGCCGCTCCACAATGATTAAATCCTCGTTGCTAACAAGTTCGTCAGTAAGCAAATCGCTCATCGTAGCAGTTCTGCTTTCGAGATTAAAGCTATCGCTCTCAAAGCCCAATACAGCGATTGTCTGTGCAGAAGCCATAAATGCCACAAACGCTGCAACCATAACAGAAAGAAGTTTCTTCATATCGTACTCCTCAAAAATATATTTCTTATCGCTTAATGCGATATTATTTCCTTTTTAGAAGGCTAAACAAAGCATATAAGAGCCAATAAGATTGCAAATAAAACAATCGTAGCTTGCAACTTCCTCTGTTCTTCATTGCACGGCTTAGATTTTTGCTTTTTCTCTTCAACAGGTTTTGGAGGTGGAATTACAATATCAGGACAATCTTTTATTCCAACTGCGATTTCAAGAAAAAAGCGACGAATAAACGCCTTTCCCGTACCTTTGCAAATTCTATGAAACATAAACATTGTTATCATGAAAATGATAAGCCTTATGGTACTTTCTAAATTTAACATTCCTACAAATTGACAATAGATTTTTATGATAACAGAAACTATCGCCATAAAGAGAAAAAGCGTATCAAGGCATTGGAAAACTTCGCTATGATAATAAAAGCGATACACATTTGCACTTGCATGTCTATTATTGATTTTCTGAGCATACACCCAAATATCGAAAGCAGGAGCATCAGAGTTTTTTATCCAATCAAAAACGTCAGATTTATCTTTTTTTCTGTTTTCTGTAAATATTTCTTCAATAGTAGTTCCATCTCGAAAAGCATAAAAGATAAATTTACTGTAAAGTGGCTGATATCCTCTTTCGTTATCTTGCTTGTAAATTGCTCTATAAAAATTGAAAAACATATAGCGGATACCATGAATAAAGAATCCTATGAATACAAGGAAAATAACAATACTGATTTGTGAAAACGACAGCTTTTTTATTTCAAGAAATACGCCCTCTGCAACATCGACAGAATTAACGATAGCAAATAAAATCATCGCAAGAAAAAATGCAGTTATTCCTGTCATTATATTTACAAAGATAAGACTGCTTTCAGAACCTGCTATTTCATCAAGCATACTCAAACCTCCTTAAAACGCGTGAATAGCACGAACATTACATTTTCCTGATTTATACCACCAAGATTGAGCACCATTTCCAAAAGATACATACCTCGCCGCCTCATTTTGCAAAAAATTATATTGCTTCCCCCAGTCCTTATTTTTTGAGGAGGTAGAAACCCAATAATCGCTTTTTAATTCGTTATAAAGTTTTTTATCACTCATAAACCATGCACTTGCAAAATAGAGATACTGCAATTCTAATAGCGAAGGAAGATACCAATCGCCAGCTTTTGTTTTTAATGTTTTATATTTGTAACAAGCCATTGCAGCACAATTTTTCTCACTTATTTTTTTGCCGTTATGCTCTCCATTTATAATGTTCCAAGTATTTTCTTTTCCTTCCCCAATTCCTGTATAGGATTCGCAATAACAATACCCCTTTTCTTTTGTGCACGAACACCAAGAAATTTCTTCTTCGGTAATATTCTCTTTCGATACTTCAAGGTAATGGCATATAGTTTTATTGCCTTGCCCATCAGGAACTTCAAACCCTTTTTCACAAACAAAGAATACAATACCACCGCCAGCCCCTTCATCGCCAATTTTGTATTCAGGAACAAATGTTGATGTTGAGTTTGCAGAAGTTTTTTTCTTGCCACCAGACGCAAGTGTTGCAAGTTCATTACAGATTTCTGGTAGTAAATCAATAACTTCAAGCGTTTCGTTGACAATTAACGAAGGGTTTATTGATGCAATAATCATCGTTGTATTCACGTCTAAAACTTGAATATTCACATAAACACCTTTTGGAAACTTCGTGAACTCCCCCGTAACAACATGAGCCGCATTCAAGGCTCTACCGAATTCCGCAACCTTGTCGCTGTTTGACCAGTCAGACGACTGAAATTTCATTTGTTCCTGTATCAAATTGAACTTACTGCGGTCAACAACTTTCGCTTTTCCTGTTCCTGCATATTGCGAAGTAAACATCTGCTGAATGATGTTCACTTCGCTCTGCTCCACGCCCTCAGTCGCCGAAAACGGAGCGATAACCACAGTCGGAATATCGTCCGCAAAACCTGTAACCATTGCCGCAAACAGCAAAGCCAAAAACATCGCTAATTTCTTCATCTAAAAACTCCTATAATTTTCTTGCGTGCCTTAGCAAGACACCACTGCCAGTCCCAGCAAGACTTCCTTGCGTGCTCCAGCAAGGCATCTTGCCAAGTACACGCAAGGTTTTATTGCGAAATTACCTTGCAAGGAACTTCATAAATAAGTTCCCGCACATTCTTGAGAGCCGCTCCGTTCGTGAACTTAGTGCGAACTACGACTTTTACTTCTCCCGCCGGCACGTCGGACGGAACGCGGGCAATGACCTGAGCAGGCTTGTTCACGGTGAGACGCCGTGTCACGCCATGCTCTTTTCCCTCGCTGTCCACGAAGAACACGCCCTGCGCCTCATCGGCTTCGTCGGCAATCTTGATTTTCTCGCCGTCAAGAACGATGTCGTCTCCCGCTGTGATTGTGCCGTCGGTCTTGCCCGTCGACGCATCCGTAACGAGTGCGATTTCCGCTCCGCTCGCCTTTGTGCCTAAGACGCGGACGCCCACCACATCAAGCGCAGAACGGAACTCCTGTGTCAGCGTCAAATCTGCCGTTCGCTTGTGGACTGAAGAGTCAAAAGGTGATTTTGCCGATGCCCAAACGCCAGACACGCGCGGTGAAATCTGAACGAGGGAATCCGCAAAGCTCTTTCCGTCAAGAAGGCAGTTCTTCACTTCTTCGTCGCGCTGGTTCAATACCGCAAGCACGGAGTTCTTGTCCTGTCCCGTCTTCGTTGCGATTTTGGCGGCAATTTCAGCGTTGTGCTGTGTCTGAAGCCGTGTCAGAACCTCAGCAACGCAGTCGTTCAGGTCGTCTGTCGTCAGGTAGTTCGGGCGCAAATACACGTCCCACTCATGTTCC
>CACYWZ010000110.1 GCA_902778325.1 uncultured Spirochaetaceae bacterium | reverse complement strand
GTGATCCTCCCCGCTTCCGTCCGCCAGGCAGAGCTCCCATCTGCCCCAGGTCTGCGACCGTACGGAATCAATCATCTCCCGCAGGAAAGCTTCCGGCGTATTGTAGAGCGGGACGATGACGCTGAAAGTAAGGCCGTCTTTCCCTTCAGGCGTCCGGCTCCCGGGCGGGGGAAAGGCCGCGTTCAGCCTTGCCCGCACATATTGCCGTTCCGCCTGCCATAAGAATCAGCGGCCACGCCACGACACAAACAGAAAAAGTGATTATAAGCCACAAAGGAATTTCAACATCCATAAACATAAAAACCTCCAAAAGCAACCGCGGTACCTACATCGGCAGTTCAGCGACGAACCAGTTGCCGTTTTCGTCCTGTTCCATTGTAACTTGGTCTTCGCCCTCGGCGGATTCCCCCTGGTAAGAAGCGGAAATTTTCACCGTGTAGAACGCTCGCCCGTCGCCGTTGGACTTGAAAGCGGCTGGATTGATTGTTATGCGAACCGAATCAACTTTTCCATAGAAACCTTCCCATGCTTCATGCATAGTGACTATTCCTTCATCAAACGAAGAGCCTGGAAAACTATAATGGGGGATTAAATCATGCCATCCGTCGTCCTTGGAAAAATAGCTGACGAAAAACGAAACAAGGACAGAAGTCGGGTCTTTTCTGTCGATGCTTGAATCTGCCGCCCATGTCTTTCCGTCGCGCGTCGATGAAACTTCCACTCCGTTCTTTGAAACCACAAAAGTTTCAGAGGTTGCCGTGGAACAAAGCGCGACCGCCGCCGCAAAAATCAGAAATATCTTTTTCATTGCCCTTTCTCCTCTCAAAAAGTTCCCCTCATTCTATTTTTGCCAAGGTGCTTTTAAACTTTTTCTTTGAAAAGTTCTTTGTTCATTTCCAGCCTGTTTATCAGAAAACCAACAAGAGTATCGGCTATTTTTATAAACCTGTCTTCACCGCTTTCATTGTAAAAATACACAGGGGGATTATCTCCTTCGGACAACTTGAAGAAACAAAACATACAGCCCTGACTCATCCAAAACACAAAATCATTGTCAGTTAATGTATTTTCTGATTCATTTTCATTCAAAAGCTCGGTAGCTCCTTGTCTCAAATCACATATCTCATCCATAAAGCAAGAGTCGCCGCCCATATAGCTTCCTGCACTTCCATTCCCCATGGCTGACATAAACTCAAGATACGCCTTTGGAAGTTTCCCCGTATTTATGACAGTATTTAATTTAGATAATTGTGCTTCTGAGCAACCGTTCATACGAATATCTTTTTGCTCAAGTTTTGTTATCAAATCACTTATAAAGTTCATTTATCCCCTCATCGTATCACAAAAAAGGCGGGCAAGCCTACGACCCGCGCCCGCCTGTGGCGTTCTGCCTCACTCCAGATAGCCCCCGAAGCACCAGCCGACCGTACCTTTTTTTATCGGCTTACCGTCGCGGTCTTTCGCGCCCTGCTGAACTTCGACCTTCACCCAGTTTGAGGGAATGCCGTCGATTGTCTCCGCCCAGCCGAGTTCGAGGATTCTTACTTTCGCGCCTGCGGACATCACGGCAAGGACTTGGGTTGAGGTATATTCGCCGGAGCGGAGTTTCAGGTTCTCGCGGACGGTCATTGTCTTTTCTTCGCCGTTGAAAGTCCGAACCGCACACACTGACCCGTTGGGGTACCTGCCGTCGTAGTCGAGGTAGCCGTCGTCGAACCACACACTCCAAGCGCCGTAAGTGTAGGAAGAATTCTGACTAGACGACCAGTACGCAGTACTCGCGATTTCCGTTCCGCCCGCCACTTTGAGCGCGGCGTTCACGGTGGCTTTTTCTCGGTACAACATACTTAATTCTGCAACAGTCGGAAGATACCAACCGCTTGCGTAATCCCCCGTGAGCGAAGCAGTCGTGGCATAGGCGTTCACCCATTCCCAAGCGGGGTAGTTGCCACCCGTGCCTTCGTCACTCACAGCCTCGCAGAGAGCCTGCCAGTTGTCGCTTCCGTTCAAGTCGCCCGTGAATGTCGCTGTCGCCGCTTTTCCGCTTCCAGATTCGCTTGGCGTACACTGTATTGCCGTGATGTTCGTGCTGTAGCCTTCGGTTGTATCGGTATCGCTTGTATATTGCGCCCATTTGAGCGTGTTGCCACTTCCAGTTGCGTTCTTCAGCCCCACGCCGAGGATGCGCCGCTCGCCGCCGTTGGAGCATTCCGTTCCCGCGTAAAAGATGACAGCCACCGCCGCCTTTTTCTGTTCTTCCGTGAGCGTAAGCCCCTCGTGCCACGCCGTCGCCGTGCCGTCCGCAAACACGATGTCGCCCTCGCTGTCGGGTCGGCTCTTCTCGCCATAGGGTTTCGCAAACGCCACCGACGACAGAGCGACCGCCGCCGCCAAAATCAAAAACATCTTTTTCATTCATTCCTCTCCTTTGCCGTACTCATAAAGGTCAAAAGGCATTGAGCAAGAGCGCAAAACTTGGCTATTTTGTATCTCATCTTTCTCTCTCCTTCATGTTTTAATAAATAATTGTATCATATTCTCGCCATATTTTTTTACAAACCTCGCCAGTAAGTCGGAATGTCGTTTATAAAGTCTTACAAACCCCTCCAGTGACTCGGAATGTCGTTTATAAGGTTTTACAAAGCCCGTCAGTAACTCGGAATGTCGTTTATAAAGTCTTATAAAGCCCGCCAGTAACACGGAATGTCGTTTATAAAGTCTTATAAAGCCCGCCAGTAACACGGAATGTCATTTATAAAATCTTATAAAGCCCGCCAGTGAGTCGGAATGTCGTTTATAAGGTTTTACAAATCTCACCAGTAACACGGAATGACGTTTGTAAAATTGTGGAAACGCCGTCAGTGAGTCGGAACGTGCTTTCCACGATTATGGAAACGCCATCGGTTAGTCGGAATGAGCTTTCCACAGTTATGGAAACGCCGTCGGTGAGGCGGAATGACGTGTATTTATGCTAAAACCTTAAATTTGGAGATAATTTTTTTGTATTTTCTTGAATCTGGCTTATAATTAAGAATAAGTATGACTCTTTTAGTTGTATATTTTAATTTTTTGTCGGTAAAAGCTTATGAATGAATACTCAACTTCGGAACATCTTCGCCCTGTTATAAAAGTAGATCCTGAGAAATGTTGTAATTGCCATCGTTGCATAAGCGTTTGTCCTGTAAAAATGTGCAACAATGGTTCTGGCGACCATGTGTCGATAAATCACGACTTGTGTATCGGTTGCGGAACTTGTATCGATGCTTGTGTGCATGGCGCAAGAACGGGTATCGACGATATGGAAGAGTTTTTTCACGACTTGAAGGCGGGAATTTCGATGGTCGCGATTGTAGCGCCTGCGGTTGCCGTGAACTTTGCCGGAAAAGACTTGAACTTGAACGGCTGGCTGAAATCTATTGGTGTCAGGGCTGTTTTTGATGTCGGTTTTGGCGCGGAGCTTACAACGAAGAGCTACGTCGAGCAGCTGAAAAACGAGAATCCAAAATTGATGATTTCTCAGCCGTGTCCTGCGCTGGTGAGTTTTGTCGAAATCTATCGCCCGCAGCTGATTAAATATCTTGCAAAAGGCGACAGTCCGATGGCTCACACTGTCGAATGTATCCGACACTATTATCCGCAATATCGGGATTGCAAGATTGCAGTCATTTCTCCGTGTTTTGCAAAGCGTCGTGAGTTCGACGAGAACGGTCGAGGCGATTACAATGTCACGATGAAAAATCTGGACATTTACTTCAGGCAAAACGGCATTGATTTGTCTTCTTTCCCAAAAACTGATTACGACAATCCGCCTGCTGAGCGTGCTGTCTTGTATTCAACTCCTGGTGGTCTTATGCGAACGGCGGAGCGCTTTGTTCCGGGCATTTCATCAAAGACCCGAAAGATTGAGGGACAGCCTTCGGTTTTTGAATATCTTGCGGGGCTTGACCGCTCTATTGAAGCGGGCTGCAATCCGTATTATCAGCTCGTTGACTGCTTGAACTGCGATAAAGGCTGCAATCGTGGAGGCGGAACTGTCAACAAAGACCTTCCTCTTGATGAGCTTGAGGATTTGGTTGAAAGCAGAGCGAGGGCAAGGCGTGAGCAGTGGAACACAGGCGGCAACAAGCCGAATAAAGGCGCTTTGAAAAAGCTGGAAAAGACTGTGAACGCATTTTGGAAGCCGGGCATTTATGAGCGAGCATATCAAGACCGCAGTTCTGTTGTCGAGAGGTTTATAAAAGAGCCGACAAACGAAGAATTGCAGCAGATTTATATCAGCATGGGAAAACACAGCAAATCTGACATCTATAACTGTGGCGCTTGCGGTTACAGCAGTTGTGAGCAGATGGCTGTCGCAATTTTCAACGGTCTCAACCGAAGGGAAAACTGCCATCACTATGTTATGGACCTTGCAAACCAAGACCACGAAAAAGAGATTCGCGAGGCTCTCAACAGCATTACGGAAGCGGTGCGCTCAGGAACAGAGGCGCTTCAAAGCAATGTTCGTGATTTGCAGGAAATCAAGCATATAAATATGCTCACGACTGACGGTATCAAAGAGTTGAACACGAAGATGAACGGCATTTGGGATATCGTCGGCATTATCAACAATGTTGCGGACCAAACGAAAATCATCGCCTTCAACGCAGAACTTGAAGCGTCAAGTTCTGGAGAGGCTGGAAAAAACTTTCACATCGTTGCAACAGAAATACGACGTCTTTCTGATACAATCCTTGACAGTATCAAGGAAATTAAGAGCGTCATCGATGATATTCAGCGTGCTTCAAAGCGATTGATTCTTGATAGCGAGAAGGGAACAAAGCAAATAAACACCAGTTGGGAGAATGCGAAGTCGCTTGAGAAGGGATTTGGAAATATTATGGCTTCGTCGAAAGGGGTTGAAAGTGCCGGCGATGAAATCAAGAGCCAAGTCGGGAAGGTAGCCTCTGCTGGTGAAAGTATTTTCAGCAACATCGACAAACTTACGCAAGCAGTTGGAAAGTTCTCGAAGAACGGTGCTCCTGACGCGGAAGAATAAAATCAAAAGGGCGATTATTTTTGCTTGAAGGTGTTTTCTATCAAGAAAGATATTTCGCTCAAAGATTTTATGTTTATTGGCTGAATTTCTTTTGCTCCGATTTTGACAAGATGCGGCTCTTGTTTTATTTCTTTGAAGAAAAAGCGATGGTCGTCTTTTCCAAAATCGAGCAAAAAGCCTTCTTTTGTTTCATGAAGCGTTGGCTCAAAGTTCATCGACAGCGGATAATCAATATCAATATTCCAAGTGCTTCCATCTGAGCGGTGAATGTAGAGATAGACTTTGACTTGCTCAAAAAAGAACATCTCATCGTTTTCTTCTTGTGGCAAAACTATTCTTTCGGCAACAATTTCGCTAGTGTAGTGTGATTTTGTTGTTGCACACGAAAAGAGCGCCAACGCGATTAAAAATATCATTTCCATAAAGCTCCCCAAAGTCATTAATCGTATTGAACAAGGTCAAAAATCTTGAAGTCGTCCGAAAGATTGTAGCCTCTAAAATCAAAATTGCGCTTTATTTGCTCGACAACACTTTTCGCGATTTTCACAGCATCACAATATTCAAGAGCGTATGTTCTAAGAGGTGAAAAACCTTGATAGCGAATGCAGTTCGTGTCATTTGCGTCAATATAATCTCCCGCTTCATCGCTTTCATCGTCAGGAGCGATAACAAGGTGAAAGTCAGCACATTCCTCTTCGTTTTCGTTCCAATACTCGCCGATTTCAAAAAATATTTTGTGTATCGTAGTGTTCTTGAACCTTTTTTCCAGCTCCTGCTTGAAAAACAAAACGATTTCACCAGAAAGCC
This sequence comes from uncultured Spirochaetaceae bacterium, assembly GCA_902778325.1. Classification (GTDB taxonomy): domain Bacteria; phylum Spirochaetota; class Spirochaetia; order Treponematales; family Treponemataceae; genus Treponema_D. Next base: position 622 of record CACYWZ010000110.1, on the reverse strand, counting down.
CCGAAAGCTCTTCGCTATCGGCTTTGTTTTGCACTTTGCCCGTGATTTCAGAAAGACTTTTGCCGCTATCTTTGTCGTCCGCGCTTCCCGCCAAGAATGATGAAAGCGGATAAAGAAGCGCCGTCAAAACAGCCGCCAGTGCAACAACACCCCAGCCGCTAGCCTTGTACTGAAAGGCTTTTAGCGTGCTTATATCAGCCGAATGATGAAACTTTCCCTTTTCCATCTGGTCAATAGCGATAAGTTCCCTTGAGGACATCTTTGGAGAGGGCACAACAAGGACGCTTATGATAAAACTGATTGCAAGAATAATGTAAAACCGTGTGCTTTTCTTCATTTGTTCTCCTATAAAATCTCAAGGCGGATATAATCTGCTTTTTTGATAATTGTAACGCTTTTATCGCGCGTTTTCAAAACAATGCTGTTGTCAAAAAACGTTGTTTTGCCCCATTTCTTGACGCTTTTTTGCTCCGAAAGACTTTCAAAGTCGCCTTTGAACTGCCACTTGAAATATCCGCGCATATTTTCGCTCAATGCAAAGCGCAGGCGCTATTGAAGAAGATCGTGCTTTTTTGCTTTATATAATCACGACTATCAGCGCTTTTGTTTTGAATTTGCTCGT
>CACYWZ010000109.1 GCA_902778325.1 uncultured Spirochaetaceae bacterium | reverse complement strand
ACAGCGCATATCGCTCTCGATTCAGAAGGAATCGACATGAGAGCCCTTCGCCAAAGCGGCGCTGATGTTGCCCACATTTCCCCCTCGCACCATTTTCCCACAGGAATCACAACCACGATTTTGCGCCGAAAAGAGCTTCTTGAGTGGGCTGTCGAAAAGGAGGGAAGATTTATCATCGAAGACGATTATGACTCAGAGCTTCGCCTCGACGGCTTTCCCGTTCCCGCCTTGCAAAGCATCGACAACGCGGACAAAGTGATTTACATCAACACATTCAGCAAAACGCTCTCGTCAACGCTCAGAGTCAGCTATATGGTTCTCCCCTCCTCGCTCGTCTCGTCGTTTTCTGAAAAACTCGGCTTTTATTCAAACACCGTTCCAGTCATAAACCAGCACACACTCGCTTTCTTTATGAATCAGGGCTTTTTTGAAAAGCACATAAACCGCCTTCGCCGAAACTACACGCAAGTGCGCGACTTTTTGCTTGAGGGCGTCAAAGCAAACGACAAACTAAAAACCGCGCAAATCTCACAAGAAAACTCAGGGCTTCACTTTCTTCTTTGCGTGAAAACCGAAAAAAGCGACGAGAGCCTCACCGAGCAATCCCGAAAAATCGGCATCAAAATCAGTTTTCTTTCAAAATACTTCTTCGACAAAGAAAAATCCCCCGCGCACACGCTCGTTATAAATTACTCGTCAATTCCCGCCGACAAAAAACTCATTTTTGACGCCCTTGAGCGCCTTTCCTCAATCCTCTGATTTCACTTTTGCGCTTGGAAGAGCAAAAGTGCGTGCGGTTTTCGAAGAAATTTCGTTTGGAATGGGAAAACCGCGTGCGGTTGAAGTCATTTGATTCTATTGACAGTAAAAACCGCGTGCGGTTGAGGTTGTCTGATTCTATGGAGAGTAAAAACCGCAAGCGGTTGAACCCATTTGATTCTATGGATAAGAAAAACCGCATGAGGTTTTCGAGGAAATTCCGTTTGGAAGGAGAAAACCGCGTGCGGTGGAAGCAATCTGATTCTATAGATAAGAAAAACCACTTTTGGCATGACAGAGTAAAAAAAAAGACCCGATGAAAAAACATCGAATCTTTCGTTGGCTGAGCGTAGTCGTCGTTGGCTGAGCGTAGTCGAAGCCACAATAATCAAAATTGTGTATGTAAAAGGCGAAAAATGGTCATTTCGACTTCGCTCAATGACCGAATTTCTTGCAAAAATGACCTTTTTTTTAAAAACTCGAAGTTTACGCTTGTCAGACGAGCTTGACGTAGGTTTTTCCAGTTCCTCCGTCCTCAGGGCGCGCAAAATGGAACTCGGCGACGCCCGGATAATTCGAAAGATACTGCTGAACGCCTTGCTGCAAAATCCCGTTTCCTTTGCCGTGGATTATGCTGAACGCCTTGAAGTTGTTGATTGCGCAAAGGTCTAGCTGCCGCTCAAGAGCCTTCAGAGCCTCGTCATAGCGAAGACCGAGAAGCCGAAGCTCAAAGGCAGGCTTTTCGTCCCCGCCCGAAAGCCCCGCAGTCTCAACAACCACACTCGTTGCCGAAAGCGCTCTCTTTTGCTCGTCGATGCTCGCAAGCGCGAGGCTTTTTTGCTTCACGCTCATTCTCAAAGAGCCGAACTGAACGCTCCAGACGCCTTTTTTCTCTTCGTGGATAAGCGTTCCTTTTCGCTTGTCTTTTCCCATAAAGACGACAGCGCCAGAAACCCACTGAGGCTTTTCTTCCTCGACCTTTTTCAAAAGCGCGCTCGCTCTCGGGATTTCAAGAGAGACGCTCTCGCCCTCGTCGGCTTTGAGCTTTTCGAGAAGCTCCGCATTGGAAAGCTTCTTCTTTCCTGATTTTCCCTTGTTGCTAGAATGATTGCCAGAGGCGCTTGAAATGCGCATTCCGTTCTCGGCAACTTTTTCATCTGCAATCTTTTTGTTGAGAGCGGCTCTCGCCTCCTCAATGCGCTCTTCCTCTTCTTTTATCGCTCTGTCCTCTTTTTCGATGCTCTCGGTCAGCTCTGCGATAAATGACTTCACGCCAAGAGTCTTCTCGCGATTTATTTCGCCTTCACGAAGAGAGCGGACAAGGTTTTCGAGCTGCTTTCGTGTCTGAGAAAGGAAGTCGCTCTCGCCCTTATGCTCCCGCTTTTTGAGGTCGAGCTCGTTCTGCCTCATCTTAATCTCTTTTGCTTCAAGCCGCTTTTGCTTTTCTGAAAGCGAGATTTCTTTTTTGCGCCATTCTTTTTCCATTTCCGCAAGTTCGGCGTGCTTTTTCGTCAGCCCCTTTATCAAAGACGAAACGTCGGCCTGCTCGCCCAAAAGATAATCTTTCGCCTTCTTTGTTACAAAGCGCGGAAGCCCGCTCCGCTTTGCGATGTCGAGCGCGTGGCTCTCACCGGGAACGCCCATCAAAAGACGGTATGTCGGAGAAAGCGTGTCCTCGTCAAAGTCAACGCTTGCGTTAATGCACGCAGGGTGCGTGTAGCCGTAGTTCTTGAGAATGCCGTGATGAGTTGTCACAAGCACGAACGATTTTTTCTCGATAAGCGTGTCCAAGACAGCCATCGCAATCGCGCTTCCTTCTTGCGGGTCTGTTCCGCTTCCAAGCTCATCTAGAAGCACGAGCGATTTCTCGTCAGCGTTCTTTACGGCAGCGGCGATGTTCTTCATATGGGCGCTGAACGTCGAAAGAGATTCGTCAATCGACTGCTCATCACCAATGTCGGCAAAGACGGAGCGAAAGACTGGAAGGCGCGTTCCTTCCGCCGCAGGAACTGGAAAGCCCGTCTGATTCAAAAGCGAGAAAAGCGCTATTGTCTTTAGCGTTACCGTTTTTCCGCCCGTGTTCGGACCTGTGATGATAAGGACATTTTTTCCGCTCATAAAACGAACGTCAATCGGAACAGCCTTGTCGCCCAAAAGCGGGTGTCGCGCCTGAATCAGTGCGGCAGCCTCCTCGTCGCGGCAAACTTCGGCAAAAATGCCATGACAATCGGCGGCAAAGCGCGCGGAGGCTTGCGTCATATCGAGCGTCTTCATTATTGGAAGCGCACGGCGGAAAAGATAAAGGCTTTCGCGAAGACGAGCGGTCAATTCTGTCATAATGCGCCTTATTTCCTGCTGGAGATGGAACTCTTCTTGAACAAGCTCGTTGCTCTTTCTGACGACGCTTTCAGGCTCAATGTAAACCGTCTGCCCAGAAGCCGACATTTCGTGAACGATGCCATGAATTGCTCCGCGTCTGTCGCTTCTTACGGCAAGCACCTGATGACCGCCTCGCAGAACGGGAACGTTTGACTGAAGAGAGGACTGATACATCGGGTCTGTCGTGTACGAGCGGATTTCGCCGTCAATCTCTTTGTGCAGAGCGCTTATTCTGCTTCGGATTGCGCGGATTTCAGGAAGGTCTTTCATCTCGCCGTTGTTGTCAACGACACGCTCAATCTCGCCCTCAGGCGCTGACAAATCAGGAAGAGAGCTACTAAGCTCAGCCAAATCTTTTATATCAACTTCCTTTGAGCCTGCCTCTGCGCCCTCTTTTGCGTCAGCGCACGAAAGACAAAACTTTCTGAGCGAAAAAGCCTGCTTTGTCGTCAAAGAAGCGCCTTCTGTCTTTATGATAGCAAAAAGCGGCTCAACTTCTTCCCAGCCACAAAGCGAGCGAGGGTGCAAAGCGTGCAAAAGGCGAAAGCGCTGGGCGCTCAAGGTGCGAAAGCGAGTGCCCTCAGCCTCGTCTGTCGCAGGCTCCATTTTCATCAGGGCGTTTTTTCCCTCTTCTGAAACGCAAAAAGAAGCAATTTTGTCGCGGATTCTGTAAAAATCAAGCTGCTGAAGAATCTTCTTGTTCATCTTAAAAACACCGTCTTTTCTATGCGCGAAACTTAGAAAGCGCCGCTTTTATCAAGATTACAGCAGAATCATATTCGCTGATGAAAGATGAAAGAAGAGAATCCAAATCACCCTCTTCTTTTTTGCGAAGAACATTCTCAAGAACTTTTGCGGCGCTGCCAAGTTTTTCAGCGCCAATCTGAAGGCTTGAGCCTTTGAAAAGATGTACAGTCTTTGCAGCCTCTTCTCTGTCTTTCTCGAAAGCGCTTTTTGCTTTTTCAAAAAGAACTTTTTTATCTGGGGAAGGTGTGCTCAAAAACGCTTCAAGCAAATCGGCATACAAATCTTTGTCGCCGCCTGTCATTTCTAAACCAAAATCTTCATTCAAAACTTCTGCCATATAAATCATTTTAACATAAATACAAAAAAATAAACAATGCAATGTGAAAAACCGCATTTCTTATGATAGAATATTAGATATTCTGGAGGAAGAAAAAAATGAGCGATGCAAAAAAAACAATTCTAATTGTTGATGATTCCGAAATAGACAGAGAAATATTAAAAAATATTTTGCTCGAAGAATTCGATGTCATAGACGTAAGCGGAGGAAGCAAAGCGCTTGAGTTGTTAAAAGCAGATTCCGACACCAAAATCGACGGAATGCTTATCGACATTTACATGCCCGTTATGGACGGCTTTTCACTGCTCTCAAACCTTCTTAGGAACGGGATTCGCAATATCCCGATAATAATGATTAGCGCTGATGCCCTCAAAGAAAACATCCTCAAAGCCGCAAAGTTCGGTGTCACAGCGTTCATAAAAAAGCCGTTCGACAGAAAAATCGTTCTTGGAAAAGTCGGACAGCTCTTTAATGTGAAAGAAGACGATTTTATCCATGAGGAAGAAATCGACACAAACCTCACTGACAAAAGCCGTGCCGAAATCGAGCAGTATTCGCAAAAGCTAAAGCTTCTCTATGAGTCGTTCCTCAAAGACAACAATATGGACACAGAGCTTTTCAAAAAAGTCCGCGAGCTTATGCACTTCATGCTCGAACAGTATTCGCTCGAAAACCCAGAAAAGAAACTTTCGTCAGAACTTATCGCAATCATTTGCGATGCCGCATATCTTTATGACATCGGAAAGATGGTCGTGTCAAAAAACGAAAAGGAAGTTTCAGGGCTCACCGAAACAGCAAACTCTCCGTTTTACACGCACACAGCCGCGGGAAGCGCTCTTGTCAGGCTCAACAATTCAAAAGATGTGGCGTTTTTCACAAAAATATGCAGCGAAATCTGTCTCCAGCACCACGAAAAATTCGACGGGACAGGATTTCCTAACGCGCTTTTCGGGACTTCGATTTCAATTTATGCGCAAATGTGCAGCATAGCGATTGAGTTCTCAAAAACACTCATATCAACAGGATTCGATGCCGCTTATGAAGCGATAGAGGCACAAAAAGAAGCGTTCAATCCAGATTTGTGCTATATGCTAAAGTGCATGCGGCAAAGACTCATCGCCTTCTACAAATCCTGAAAAAAAATCCTGTCCGATTATCAACACTTCGGGCAGGATTTTTTTCTAGCGCACTTCAAAGCGCGAATCTTTTATAAAATGCTCCAAAGCATCTTTCCATTGCGGAAGTTTTATTCCCGCTTCCTTTTGGATTTTTGCCTTAGAAAGAACTGAATACGCAGGCCGCTTTGCCTTTGTCGGATATTCAGCCGTGGTGCAAGGAGAGAGAGCGCAGTCACAAGAAATACGCTTGTACTTTTTCCCGAGCCTGTAAATCTCCTTTGCAAAATCAAACCAAGTCGTCTCCCCTTCATCGCTCACATTGTAAACGCCATACGGAAGAGCCGCGTGATGCCCGAAAAGTTTCGTCGCATTCTCAGCGCCTTCGATAACGCGGACAATCACGCTTGCGAGAGTCGAGGCGCAAGTCGGCGTTCCCCTCTGGTCACAGACCACCTTCAGCTCATTGCCCTTGTTCATAAGCGACGTCATCGTATAGACAAAGTTTTTCCCGTAAAAGCCATAAAGCCAGCTCGTCCTGAAAATATAGTATTGCGTCATTTCTTTTTGAACCGCTTTCTCGCCGTCAGCCTTCGTCCTTGCGTAAACACCGACAGGACAAACCGCCATATCCTCAGTGTAAGGAGCGCTGGCGCTGCCGTCAAAAACGTAATCAGTCGAGATATGAATCAATTTTGCGCCAATCGCGCGGGCGACACGGGCAATATTGAGAGGGCCTGTCGTATTCACAAGCCTTGCCTTCTCCTCCTCTTCCTCTGCCTTGTCGACAGCCGTGTATGCCGCACAATTCACTATCCACGTTATGCGCTCAGCGCTTTGAATGCCCGACGGCTTTCTTTCGTGCGACTGCGCAAAAGCGTTAAGCTGGTCAAAATCAGTGATGTCGATTTCAGAGCCTGTTCCGACAAACGGAATTGAGTTTTTTTTCAGCAATTCTGCAATTTCGCTTCCAAGCATTCCTGTGCTGCCGATGAGCCAAATCATAAAAAACCCCATTTTTCAAAAATATCACTTTGGATTTTAGCGAAAATAGAGTTTTTGCACAATCTGTCATACACATATCTTGCTCAAACTCGTTTTCTGAGCGTAGTCGAAGCACGGTTGCTGAGCGCAGTCGAAGTAAATCGCTACCACCGAATGCGGTTTTTCTTATCCATAGAATCAGACGGCTTCAACCTCTTGCGGTTTTCGCTGTCCAAACGAAATTTCTTTGAAAACCTCCTGCGGTTTTTACTATCCATAGAATTAGACGACCTCAACCGCATGCGGTTTTTACTGTCCATAGAATCAAATGACCTC
>CACYWZ010000108.1 GCA_902778325.1 uncultured Spirochaetaceae bacterium | reverse complement strand
GATTTTTCTTTGGAGGAGTCAAAGGCGGCGATAAAGGCGCTTCCTGGTGTTTCTGAGATTTTGAATATGCTCTGCGAGGCGCAAGGGGCGTTTGACAAGGCAAGCGATGAGTTTACGAGAGCAACAAAGTCGAAAGGGGAGAGCGCGACGGCGATAAAGAAGCGTGTTTTGAGCGAAATCAACAGCGAGCTTTTGCCGTTCTTGAAGGCGGTCCGAAAATCCGAGATTTACTCTTCGTTTATCAATGTTGTGAACGGGGAAATCGAAAAGGTGAACGCGACTGCTCAGACGAAAAAAGCGAAAGTCGCAAAATGATTAGCAAATAGAAAAAAATAACCGTCCGAAAAGCATTTTTGACATTTTTGTTCAAGTTTGCTTTTCAGGCGGTTTTTTGTTGTGTTTTTGGCTTTTACTCTTTTACGCCTCCGATTGTCATTCCGACAACGAAGTACTTTTGCAAGAATGGGTAAACTACCAAAATCGGCAATGTCGCGACGATTGTGATTGAGGCGCGGATACTAATCGGGGTTACCATTCCGCTCGCGGCTCCTGAGGCTGCGGCAACTGACATTGAGTTTGCGTCTGAGGCGGAAGCGCTCTGGTTCTGGCTTGACTGCAAGAACTCCATGAGTTTGTACTGCAAGGAATGGAGGTTCACTTTTCCTGAGCAATAAAGATATGTGTCAAACCAGCTGTTCCATGCGTCAACTGCGACGAAAAGGCAAATCATCGCGATTGCGGGAACGATGAGCGGCATTATGATATGCAAGAAAATCGTGAACTCGTTTGCGCCATCGATTCGGGCGGACTCGATAAAGCTGTCTGGAAGTCCGTGGATGTATGTTCTTACAAGAATGAAGTTGAAAACGTTGATGATGTTCGGGATTATGTAGACCGCATAGCTGTTGAGCATTCCGAGGCGCTTTATGAGCATGTAGCTCGGGATAAGACCTGCGCTGACGTACATTGAGATGACGAGGATTATCGTAAGCGGCTTTCGCAAGACGAACTCGTGGCGGCTCAATGCGTAGGCAAGCATGCTGGTGCAGAATACGCTGAGCGCTGTCTGCAAAATCGTTCTTGAAACTGAGATGCCGAACGCTTTTAAGAGGCGGTCATCGATGAAAAGCACTTTGTAGTTTTGCATCGTGAACTTTCTCGGGAAGAGTTTTACGCCTCCGCGGATTGAGTCCAGACCGTCGTTGAGCGAGATTGCGATTGTGTTCCAGAACGGATAGACCGTCACGACAACCAAGAGCGCAAGGACTGTGAAAATCACTAAATCGAATATTTTATCTTCAACATGGCTTTTTTTTATCATTATACTAACCTCTCTTCACCCGCTCTTTTTGCAAAATAGTTCGCCAAGAGGAGCAATCCAATATTTACAACGTTTTTGAAAATACCTGCCGCTGTTGCAAGCGAGAAGTTGAACAACTTGAAACCGTATTTCAAAACATAGATGTCGATTGTTGAGGCAACATCTTCAATCATTCCGTTTTTGAGGAAGAACGGCATTTCAAAGTTTGCGTTCAAGATGTTTCCTGCGCTCATAATCATCATAATTATGATTGTTGGCTTGATTCCCGGAAGGGTGATGTGCAAAATCTTTCTGATTCTTCCGCAGCCGTCGATTTCTGCGGCTTCGTAAATGCTCGGGTCAATTGATGTCATTGCGCCAAGGTATACGATTGTGTTCCAGCCGACTTCCTTCCAGACATAAGTCCAGCCGACGATGTGCCAGAAATATTTTGGGGCTGAAAGCCATGAAATCGGCTGATTTATGATTCCGATTCGCATTAAGACGTTGTTCAGGATGCCGTCCTCAACTGACAGCACGTTTGCGACAAGTCCCGTTACGATAACCCACGAAAGAAAGTGCGGAAGATAAGAGACGGTCTGAACGAAGCGCTTGAGACCGATTTTGCGAAGTTCGTTCAAGAAAACAGCGATGAGAATGGCAGTGATGAAGCCCAGCGCTGTGCTTATGAGGCTCATGCAGATTGTGTTTCTCAGCGAAAGCAAAAATTCTTTGTCGTTGAAAAGGAAAGCGAACCATTTGAAGCCTGTCCAAGTTTGCGCGGAGAACGGTTTTGCAGGCTTGTAATCTTGGAAAGCCATCGTCCAGCCCCAAAGAGGCACGAACTTGAAAAGGATTATGTACAAAACAAACGGCACTGACATGAGTGCGAGCTGATGTTGTTTTAGTAGTGTTTGCCAGAAGTTTTTTTTGCACTTTTCTACAGGCAATGTTGCAGCGTTAATTTTTTTTTCCATAAGTTTTCACCTTAAAAAACAGGCTGCCCAGAAGTTCTCTTAGGCAGCCTTCTTTTATTTATTAATTATCTCCTGGAAGTCCACCGAATTTTTTGACGCGATTGTCAAGAGCCGACTGCATGAATGAAACATATGTGCCGATTCCAGCAGCGTTCATGTCGTTTACGTATGCTTTCCAAAGTCCTTCGAACTCTTCTGGCTTTGCCATAATCATCGCAGGAAGAAGCTTTCTCTGGATGCTTTCGACTTTGCTCAAAGCAAGAGCTGCGTCAGAGCCGTCGAGCGGAGCAATCTGCCACAATGGATACCAGCCTGCGTTCTGTGGCGGGTTTTTGTCCATCAAAGCCGCATATGAAGGAACATCGTATGCTTTCCAAATCTCAATGTCCTCAGGCTTTGCGTTTGCCTGGAATTCCCAAGGCATCTGGTTCATATCGCAAGCGTAACCGTCAGAGAATGAGCCTTCCATCTTTGGAGCGGTGTCTGCCCAAAGCTGCGCTCTATTGTGAAGAACCCAGTTCACATCTTCCTGCTGCTTTCTCTGCTCTGGTGTTCTGAACGGACGACCGCTTCCGTCTTTTTGCCAGTCTTCGTTTTCAAATCCCCACCTCATGATTTTCTGATTTTCTTCAGTCATCATTTCGTTCATAATCTTGAGGATTGCGATTGCCTTTTCCTCGCCGCACTTTGTCGTGAAGCCAAATCCTCTCTGGAGGTTCGCAATAGAAATGTCGCGGTAGTGAGGCTTGATTGTCTCGTCAAAAACGATTGGAAGAGGTACGTATGTGCGCTCGTAAAGACCTGCTGTTTTTAGCGTGTTCTCCGCTTCTGTCTGGAACTGCCAGCCCTGAATGAACATTCCCAAGACGCGACCCTGTGCGATTTTAGCATAATACTGGTCTCTTGTGTCTGTGAAAGAAGCAGGGTCGATGAGGTTTCTGTTGTAGTAGTGGTTTGCAAGTTTGAACCATCTTTTCGCATTCTCATCTGTGAAGTTGTCAGTGTAAACATATTTTCCGTTCACCTTGTCAACATGACCGTTTCCGTCGTTAGGATATCCTGCGAGGAAGTTCGGCGGATTCCACAAGTCGAACGCTTCCCAGTCAGCAGTGATGATATTGAATGGGATTGTAGGCATGCCTTCGATTGTCGGGTATTTTTGAGCATATTTTTCAAGCAAATCAAAATACTGGTCAATTGTTTTTACTTCAGGATAATCAAATTCTTTCAAAACTGCTTTTTGAATAAAGAATGCGCTCTGGTTGTAATTCGGGTTCTGGTCAACGCCATCGTAAACACCCCAGTTCGGAAGAGAGTAGATGTGTCCGCCATCGATTTCGAGCATCTTCTTCCAGTTTGACGCATAGTGCTTTTTCAAGTTCGGAGCATATTCTTCGACCAAATCCTTGATGTCGATAAGACAGCTTGCGTCCTGAAACTTTGGCGAGTCAACTTCGACCAAGTCCGGCAAGTCGCCTGAAGCAATAAGAACACCGATTTTCTGGTCTTTGTCGCCGACAAGAATATCGAACGAGAAAGTAACGCCGAACTTTTCCTTAATCCATTTGTACATCTTGTTGTCAGCAGGCGGCTGCTGGTGCTGCTGAATCGTGAAGATGGAAACGTTCATCGCTTTTGCGCTGTTTTTGGATTTTTCTTTGCATGCGGTTAACGTTAACGCTGACGAACATACAAGAAGCCCTGTCAAAATAAGTGAAATAGATTTTTTCATGAAAAATCTCCTCCTAAATTACCAATACTAAAAATGTTAGAAGCGGTTTCTGATAAAAAAAACATCTATTTTTGCACAAAATTTATATAAATTTGCTATTTTGCAGTTTCGTGCTAAAATAAAAAGGTCAGATTTGGTTATAAATATGAGTGAAAAAAATTTCAAAGTTTATGAAAACAAGGACTTTCCGATAGGCGTCTTTTCGCAAAAGGCTTATCTGCCGACATTGCATCATCACATTGAATATGAGTTGTTCTGCCTTGATGAGGGGAAGGCGGAAATTGTCGTTGATAATGAGTCAAAAGTGATTTTCTCGGGCGAGACATTCTTCCTTGAGCCAGAAACAGAGCATTGCGTTCGAAAAACAAGCGATGGCAAGGGCTTTCATTATGAGGCGTTCGTTTTTGATGTTTGCGTCTTGGGTGGTGAGAAAGACCCTTGCCGCCGCTTTTTTGAAAGCATCAGAATCAATCGCTTTCTGACACTTCCGCGCTCATTTTTTGAAAAGATGAAGCAGTGCGCTGATTTTTGCAAAAACGAAACTTTGGGCAACGAGATTTTCACAAAGGCGGTTCTGCTCGAAATGATTTCGTACATAATCCAGACAGGGCAATACAAGGCGGTTTGCCAAGTGCATACCCTCTCAAAATACAATGTGGCGGCAGTCGACTCGGCAATCTTGTACATAAGGGAGCATTATCGCGAAAATATCACGGCGCTCGATGTCATGGGCAACACGGATTACTCCAGAAGCCATTTCTCGCGCCTTTTCAGAAAGACAGTCGGCTTGAGCATCGTCGAGTACATAAACAAATACAGAATTGAAAAATCCTGCGTCGACCTCATCTACACCGACAAGAACATAACGCAGATTGCGCTAGAGAACGGCTTTAACAACATTCAGTATTTTTCGCGCGTTTTTTTGCAGTTCATGAACTGCACGCCAAAGCAATACCAAAGAAACGCTCAAGATGTCGTCGTTCCCTCATCAATTCCGGGCGGAATTTTGTGAGAGAGGAGAAAAGAGGGTTTCAGACAAAGAAAAATAATTCTGTGAACAGTATTTTTGCCTTTCAAACATTTGTTAAAAGCGTCGCTGGAATGAATTTTGTGCTTTAAACAAATGTTTAAAGCCTCACCTGAGTGAATTTTGCCCTTTAAACATTTGTTCGAGCGTCCGCTGGCACGCAGTCTTAAAACGAACATTTGTTATTTTCAACGCAATTGTTACAGCGATGAAACGACATTGAAAAATATGTTGTCTGAATGATTTTTCAAATCGATATGCAAAAACAAAAGCACGACATGGAAAATCCTTGCCGTGCTTTTCTATTTATGCGCCTAACATTCAAAGCGGATTGATTTGAGCTGTCCTGTGCCGCTTCCAGAGAACGTGAGATAGAACGCGCTCACGCCGTCGGGGAGGGCAATCTCTGCGCATCTTTCTTCCCAGAAATCCGACGTGTCGCCGAGTTCTATCTTGCCCAAGACTTCGCCGTTAAAGCTGTTTTTCACTTCAAAATAACCGTGGAAATATCCGCGAGCTTTTACGCTGACTTTCTTCACGCCCTTAAAGTCAAAATACTTCCAGCCGATTGTCGTTTTGTCTTTGATGTAGGCGATGTAAGACGTGTCAACGCCGTTTGTGCCGTCGTAGTTTTCCACTCCGAAAGGCGAGCCGTCTTCGTTGTCGCTTCCGTCTTGCGTGATGTGCGGATACAAGTCCGTAACGTAGGCTGTCGGCTCATCGGTGAAGATGTGGCAGGCAAGATATGCGCCATATTCGCCTTCCCCTTTGAGCGCGCCGCCGTTGAGTCCGCAAGAGGTGATTTCCGTTTGCTTTATCTTGCCGTCTGGCTCGATGTGAATTTTTTCTGCGCAGCCCTGTCGAGAAAACCAAGTGTTGTTCGTGTGGCGATGATAGAAAATGTAGTAGTCATCTTTGATTTTCACAATGCCGCCGTGATTGTTTGCAGCAGGAACTACTGGCACATCGGCTTTTTTGTAGCTGTCGATTCCAAGGTCGCAGTTACTGACGATTACGCCGCCATAAACAAAATCGCCCGTCGGCTTGTCGCTTGTTGCATAGCAAAGCTCGTGACAGACTTCGGAAGAATAGACAAAATAGTATTTCCCGTTGATTTTGCGGATTGAAGAGGCTTCAAAGAAAGCGTGATTTTTGTATCCTGCCCAATTTTGAACAGAGTCCAATTTGTAAGGGCAAGATATTTCTTTCGCTTTGCTTTGCGCTTTTTCTTTGGCTTCTGCCTCTGGAAGCGAATACAAACAGCCAGGCACGATGACGACAGGCTCTTCTTTTATCGTGAGCATATCCTCATCAAGCACAGTCGCCATTGCACCGATTCTGTCCGTCATATTCTGACCGCAAAAAGCCGTGTAAAGATACGTGTTCTTTCCCTCGGTCAAAACCGCCGGGTCGAATTGCGCCATATCGCCTTTTCGCTCGCCCAATCGCGTGCCGTCTTTGTAATGCACATAGCCGTAGAACTTATACCGCCCGGCGGGGGTATCGCTCACGGCGACGGAGACGATGTTTTCCTCGTCCAGCACGTAGTAGAGGTAATAGCGCCCATCCACGCCCCGGCAGACGTCCGGCGCGTACAGACAGGCCTCGCCGTCCTTGTTGCGCGGATCCTCGTCGCGGCCGTAGATGACGCCCTCATAGCGCCAGTC
>CACYWZ010000107.1 GCA_902778325.1 uncultured Spirochaetaceae bacterium | reverse complement strand
ACCAACAACAACTGCCTACAGAGCCGGATCCATTCAAGGGTTTTACATTACTTCCGGAGCCTTCGTCAGAACCGCTTCCTCCCAATTCATCGTCCGAACGTTCCGAGAGCCTTTTGGGATTTTCGAATTCCCTGTCCGAGCGTTCCGACGACCTTTTGGGATTTACAAATTCATTGTCCGAGCGTTCCGAGAGCCTTTTGGGATTTCAAAATTCCCTGTCCGAGCGTTCCGAGAGCATTTTGGGATTTGCAAATGACGAGAAAGGACGTTCAGGCGGCATTTTGGGATTTTGACGAAAGCGGATTTTAGTCTGAGAGGTGTTGATAAAAAGCACAACAGACCGACTTCTATGGGCTTTTATCGATTGCGATTTTACTTCTTGAAGAGCGATTTTGCAAGCACTTTTTTTCTCATTTGCAGCGCAAAAAGACAAAAAAAATCCGAGTCGTTGTAACTCGGATTTTTAGCGGTTCCTACGGGAGTCGAACCCGTCTCTCCGCCTTGAGAGGGCGATGAACTAAACCGATATTCGAAGGAACCAGAATTTCCCCAAGGAGGATTCGAACCCCCACAATCAGAACCAGAATCTGAGGTGCTACCATTACACAATCGGGGAATGTGTGTTGATGTTTGCTACTATATCAAAGCGCTCGATTTGTGTCAACACCTGTAACAAAAAAAAATTGAAAATTTTAACTTCGTGCGTACAAATCTTCAATATGAAAGTCCTCCCCTGCAACAGTCGGCTTTTTTCGCCGAAGCACAATGACTGTCAAATCATCGTCAGGCGGAGTGCCTTGGCAAAACTCATCCATTCCCTTGACGATTGCGTCGAGGATATCTGACGTGTTTTTGTCGTGGTTGTCGCTTATGATTTTCATAACGCGCTCTTTTCCAAAAAGCTCTCTTGTTTTGTTCATCGCTTCAGTAAGACCGTCCGTGAAGCAAACAAGAATGTCGCCCTCGCTCATCATAAAGTTTATCTGCGGGAATGAGACATCAATGCCCTTGATTCCGATTGCTCCGTACTGAAGCTGTCCGTCTTCGTGAACAAGCTCTTTTATCTCGCCCGTCGCCTGACAATAAAGCATTGGGTTCGGGTGACCCGCGTTCGCCATCTCAACGATACAATCTCCGCTCATCGCGAAGTTGTTGAAGTGGAAAAGCAATCCTGTAAGATAGTTTTCGATGTCGCCTTTTGCCTCGATTATTTCGCGATTTATGCGAAAGAGCGCTGTCGAGACGGAATCTGAGCTGTATGCGCTTCGGTTGAAGGCGCGGAAGATGATGTTTTTTGAAAGCATCGTGATAAGGCTTGCCGCAATACCGTGTCCCGAAACGTCAAAAAGCGCAAGTCCGTTCAATGTGTCGCCGTATGTGTAATAATCGTAAAGGTCGCCCGAAACTTTTGCGCACGGGCGATAGCATATTGCAATGTCCCAGCCTTTGAAAGCGCCTCTTGGATACGGAAAGAACTTTTGCTGCACGATTGACGCCATTTCCAAATCAACTTTGTTTCTTGCCATTTCATGCTCAAGACTTTGTGTTTTCGCCTCGACTTCTTTTTCAAGTTGCGCAGTAAGACGCTCGTTTTGTCTGTATATGCGGCTGTATTTTAGCGAAAGGATAAAGATGAAAAATGTCAGCGAGAAGTGAAGTCCGAAGATTGCAAAATACGGATAATCTATGTTCTGAAAGCCGTTTCTTACTATCAAGTCCAAAATGGTCGTGATGATTACAGGGGAAAAGCCTGCAAGAAGCAAAATGGCGCTCTGTCTTTTCTCGCGGTTCAAAAGCGCTTTGAAAAGCTCGTAAAGCGCAAAGCAGAGGTCGATGAACGAAAGGGCGAACATTGACGGGCAAAGCGCCATAAGAATGTTGTATGACGGCGCAAAGAGCGTAAGGAAGATTGGAATGCCAATCAAAAATGCGCGGAACATATTGCGGCGGCTCGAATGAGGTGTGTTCAAATATTTCAGGATAAACGATGTTATGAACCAAAGGACTGCATAAAACGAGCAGCACAGGGCAAGTTTGACATAAATGATGTACGGAATGTTCAATGCGGCATAACACGGCAATTCCGTTGCGAAAAACGATGAGAGGAAAAGAGCCGTGAACAGGCTAATCATCGCAAACGGAAGGTACTCTTTGTCTTCGCGCCTCAAGATGTAAAGCAGGAAATAAAGGCTAAAAGAGACCATCATCGCGCCGACAAAAAGCATATACACTTTTGAGTGGTTAAACGATATTGATTCGCTTATTTTTTTTGCTTCGTCCCATTCTGTGACAAAAACTTTGTCTGAAATCGATGATTTTCCGTGCGCCCACACTTTTATGAAAATGGTATTTTTGCCGTTTTGGTTCAAAGCCGTAAGAGGCAGCGGATAAAAATGAGCGCCGAAAAGTGCGTTTCGCTCATTTGGAGGAAAAGCGCCGTAACTTCCAGCATAAGTGCCGTTAATCCACACTTTCGACGCAAAGCGAAGATAGGAAACGATGAAACCTAAATCTTTTCCTTTGAGGCTTTCAGGGATTTCAAACTCGCACATAAGCCACAAATACGAGCCTTTTGAGCCAGCGATTCGCATCAGATTGCACGGCTTCATATCGTCCAAGTGCAAGAACGCGCTTTTCAATATTTGAGCGTCTTGAATCGAACTGTTTTCATCACATTCCAAATACCAAAAACTATTTTTCAAATCAATTTTTCTGATTGCATTTTTTTTGTTTCCTTTGCAAGAAAAAAACATCAGCGAAAAAAACGCAAAAACGAGGAAAATCAGGGCTGAGGGAATACGTCGAAAGTCCATAGTTTTCATTATACAAGATTCATCTCTCAATTTCTATTTTCCTCGCTTCTTCTTTTAAAAGAGTGGCATAAGATTTTTCTTCGATGTCATTTTCAGCGCCCAATTTTTTCAAAATGGCAAAAAGCGCTTCTCTTGCCCTTTTCTCAATCTCGTCGTTTTGCTCTTCAACAAGGATTTCCAATTCAATGAAATCGCCGATTGGTTTTATCGTGCAAAGTTCTGCTGTAACAAAAAAGCCGTCTTGTGCGCACTTCCATGTTTCAACCCTCTTTTCTTTTTCGAGGTACAACTCAATTTTGCTTTCCGAAAAAAAGGACAACAAAACTTCTTTTGCTTTTTCACTGATTTCGGCTTCTTTTTCTTCGTTTTTTTCTGACACAACGCCACTTTTGTCTTTGATAAGGCTTTTATTTTTGTGCGTCAAGAAAATCTTTTGTCCGTTATCGCTTTTTTCAATTCGTATTCTGGCAGGATATGAAAAGCAATTATGATGTCGGTAATAATAATCGTGTCTGACAACAAAGCCTTCGTATTTCCCGATGGTGTTTAATGTGCTTTTTATCGCGTTTTTGTTTTTTGCATGCGCTTTTATCTCAATTTCTATCATTCTAAAAATGATACAACACAAACGCGTCGAACTCAACATTTTTTTTATTTTTAGTGGACGCATATAAAAATGCAATGTATACTATATTGGTATGGGTAGACAAGAAAACGTAGAAATTTTCGACAACACTATGGCGCTTTGCGGTACTGACGATGACTTGAAGCGCAATATTTCAAAAACAGCAGAGAAACAGCTTCTTATTCTTGAAGACAATGTAATTCCAAATTTCAAGCCCTCCTACAAAGAGAACGCAGATGTAATTGTTTCTGACAAACGAACTTTTCAAGCAGCAGAATCTTATGCTTACGCTGGAAAAAAGGTTTGCGTGCTTAACTTTGCGTCAGCTACAAATCCAGGCGGAGGAGTTTTAAACGGAGCTGGAGCGCAAGAGGAATGCCTTTGCCGATGTTCAACGCTGTATTTTGCTTTGACAAAGCGATTATTGTACACTGATTTCTACATTCCGCACAGAAATGCTCAGAACCCGCTTCACAATAACGACATTATTTATTCTCCTGATGTAACGGTTTTCAAATCAGACACAGAAAAGCCAGAACTTCTTGGCAAAAAAGATTGGTTCAACGTAAATGTTATTTCATGCGCTGCGCCAAATCTTCGTTTTTTGCCAGAGGGAACTATTGGCGACGAAGAAATTTATACGCTGCAACTCGAGAGATTCAGTCGTATTTTGTCTGTTGCAGCCTCGCAAAAAAATGAGGTCGTAATTCTTGGCGCATTTGGTTGCGGCGCATTCAGGAATAATCCTATAGTTGTCGCAGAAGCGGCAAAGAACTCGGTTCGAGAGTTTCTTCGCTTTTTTGAAACAATTGAGTTTGCTATTTTCTGTCGTGATGACAAAACAAACTTTACAACTTTCAAAAATGCACTGAAAGACCTTTAAACTAAAAACCTCGTCAGAGAAGATTCTTTGGCGAGGTTTATTTTTTTGAAAACATTGGAAGTTATATAATAAAAAAGTTATATAGGCATAAAAAAATCCCAACATCACTTTTGATATTGGGATTTTTGAGCGATACAGGGATCGAACCTGCGACCCGCAGATTAAGAGTCTGCTGCTCTACCAGCTGAGCTAATCGCCCTTGTGAGAATGACTATATCATAAATCGCAAAACAATGTCAACACACTCAATGAGATTTTTGTATTTTTTTTCACACGATTGACACAAAGCGCAAGTGTATTTATTCTTTTATGTTGTATGCGAAATATTTGTAATTTTTTTTGTGCCGCTATTTCAGCAGCTTCTATTTTTATATTCGTTTCTTGCTCAAAGACAAAATCATCTTCATTAGCAGAAGACCAACTCTTTACATTGAAGTATGGAAGTTTTGACAATGAACTCACGCTTTTTAGCTTAAACAAGGTTGGCGAAATAAATACAAACATTGCAATGCGAGACGGTTTTTTTTATATTGCCAATAGTGAATCAAAAAAAATCATCGAAACAAACTCTTACGGGAGCGTGTTAAATCTCTTCTATAACAAAGACACAAATCCAACACCGGATTTTGCAGACAAAGAGAATGCCGCAGTTCTTGGCGCTTCAACACAAAAAGCAACTGAATATCCGTTCAATGAAATCGGCGCAATTGCGGTTGATTCTCGCAAATATCTTTATGTTACTGATACGCTTCCGAGCGAAAGACAGCAGCAAGACGAAGCAAACTCGCTTCATCTGTCGCAAATCGTCTTGATTTTTGACGAGGACGGAGGTTTTGTCAATTATCTTGGGCAAAACGGACGCGGAGGAGACCCCTTCCCTGCGATAAAAGCTCTTTACACAAACGCTATGAACGAGTTAATAGTTGTTTGCTACACAACAGGCGGGCTTGATACGTTTTGGTTTTCGTCAGCAGGAGACCTTCGTTACACAATTCATCTCACTCCATCAAACATCCCGAATCCATACGAAGAAAGCGAGAATGAAATTTTCGTAACGCTCGACAATGTTGTTCCTGATTACAATACAAGAAAACTTCATATAAAAGCTGATTATTACAAAAGCTCTATCGATTCTGCATCAAAAGTGCTTGCAGGTGTTGATTACGATGCAACAATTCTCCACACCTTCGACATTCAGTCTTTGCAGTACACATCAGCGCTCAACATTTCGCCATACACACAAGTGCTTTCGGATTCGCTTGCGAAAGTTGAATACAATGAGCCTTACAACTTTTTGGGAATTACGGCAAGCGGCTGGCTTTTCTTTATGGCGGCGGACGATTTGGGCTACACGGTGCAGATGGTTCAAGAAGACGGACAGAAAATCCTCAAAAGACATTTTGACGTGGACAGAAGCAAGATTTTATATTACTCGTTCAACTTGAGCGAGACGGGAATTATTTCCGCGCTGTTTGCGAAAAAAGATGAAGCAATCGTGAATTGGTGGCGCACAGACCAGCAGATTGACGCTATAGGAAAAAACTAAATGCAAGATACAATCGACGGATATACAGAAGGCGAAGAAGTCTTAAACTTTCACTACAGCAGAGAAGAGCGCCTCAAAAGAGCGCCTCAAAGTGTCAAAGATTATTACGACGGAAAAATGAACATAAAGCGCGGAATCTTTCGCTCGCTTGTTGCGACACAGGCAAATCGTTATATGCTTTTTTCAATAGCGCTTTGCATGGCGGCTCTTTTTTTTGTCAGCAAGTTCGGCTCAGACAGCTCGGTGGACATAATCGATGACGCTAGAGCCGAAGTTGCGGCTTTTTCGTTTGAAGACACAGTGTATGTCTCAACAAAAATCCGAAGCGCAAAAAAAGACGGCTCAATCGCAAAAAGCGATGATGCGTCCGCATATATTTTGGCGCTCGATGATGACAAAAATGAAATTGCGAGCGCAGAGTGCAGCGACTTCTTTGATGGCAAGGAACTTTCGTGGAGAGTAAAATTTGACGATAATGGAATTACATACATAGAAGCAAACGTTGAGATTTACGGTAAATCAAAAAAACTTTTGACAAAAGTCAAAAAGAATTAGAGAGGAAGATTATGCCAAAACATTCTATTGCCTGCATTGCATTTAACGAAAAGAAAGTGCTTATCGCCCACAGAAACCCAATCGGTCAAATGGGAGGGCGCTGGGAGTTCCCCGGCGGAAAAGTCGAGGAAGGAGAAACTTATGAGCAAGCAATCGTAAGAGAGTTTGAAGAAGAGTTTGGCATAAAAGTAGAAGTAAAAGATTTCATCTGCGAAAAAACATTCTCGCACAACAACACGCCTTTCATTCTTCACGCATACAGAATCGAAGTTCCGCACACAGGCGAAAAAGAAAAATACAC
>CACYWZ010000106.1 GCA_902778325.1 uncultured Spirochaetaceae bacterium | reverse complement strand
GAATAAGCACAGAGTCGCCTTCTTTCGTGAACGCCTTTATCGCAGTGGCAAGAGCAAAGACAACGCCAGGCGTCTTGACGAGCCAGTCGCGCTCAACACTCCAGTTGTGCCTCTCTTTTTGCCAAGAAGCAATCGCGTCAAAGTAATCCTCAAACTCCTCCGAGTAGCCAAAAATGCCGTGCTCCGTAACATTTTTGAGCGCCGTCTGAACGCTGCTCGTCGTTCGAAAATCCATATCGGCAACCCAAAGCGGAAGCTCATCGCTATCGTGTCCCCTTTGTTTTGCAAAATCGTACTTTATCGAGTGCGTTCCAAATCTGTTGATTACAGTGTCAAAATCCAAGTTTAACTCTTTCACCTTTTTACTCCTTTCCAGCCGCGCTAAGAGCGGACGACAAATCACTTATTAAATCTTCGGCATTTTCAATCCCCACTGATAATCTCAACAGACAATCCGTTATCCCGTTCGCTTCCCGAAGAGATGCAGGCACTTCCGCGTGAGTCTGCGTCACAGGATAAGTGATAAGACTTTCAACCCCGCCAAGACTTTCGGCGAACTGAATAAGGCGGACAGATGTGAGAATGCGGCGGGCATGCTCGGCGCTCTTTGCGTAAAACGAAATCATAGCGCCAAAGCCCCTCGACTGCGCCTTCATCAGCGAAAAGCCAGAATGACTTTCAAGCCCCGGATAAATGACTCGAACGACGTCCGCGCTACTTTCAAGAAAGCGCGCTATTTTTTTCGCGTTCTCCTCCGCCCTCTCCATACGAAGAGCCAGAGTCTTCAGACCACGAAGAACAAGCCAGCTGTCAAAAGGCGAAAGAACAGCGCCCGTCGTCTTGAACAAATAGCGAAGACGCTCGCTGATATCCGCTATCGACGTCACGACAAAGCCCGCAAGCGTGTCGTTATGCCCCGAAAGATACTTCGTGCCGCTGTGAACGACAATGTCAGCGCCAAGAGAAAGCGGATTTTGAAAATATGGCGTCAAAAAAGTGTTGTCCACAATCAAAAGAGCACCGTGCGCGTGCGCTTTTTGGGCAATTGAGCGAATGTCGCTCACCCTCATCATCGGATTCGTAGGGCTTTCGATATAAACAGCCTTCGTCTCGCTCAAAAAAAGAGAGTCGATGTCATCTTTCGAGCAGTCCGCCCTCGTGAACTTCAAGCCGTTCTTCGCGCTCACAGCGTCAAACAAGCGAGTCGCGCCTCCATAAAGGTCGGAGTCCGCGATTATGTGGTCGCCAATCGAAAACAGCTCCATCACCAGCGAAATCGCCGCCATTCCACACGAAAGCGCAACACAGTCCACGCCGCCCTCAAGATTCGCAATCATCTTTTCAAGATGCTCCCTCGTCGGGTTTTGCACCCTCGAATAATCAAAGCCCGTGCTGTTGCCGTACATGTCATGAGCGAATGTGGCAGTCTGAAAAATCGGAAAACTCACAGCGCCATAATGCGCCTTCTGCGCGCCAAAAGCGCCATTCTCGTCTGTGGCAATCGCGTGGCGGTCAAGGTGGATACATTTTGTTTCAAGAGACAGTTCGCTCATAATTCTTCTCTCCTTATTTCCTATGAAGTTGCTAGGATATTATCGGTTTTAATTCACTATGTCAATAGAGGGAATTAAAAAGACAAAAATCTCATTCATTTTCGTTTTTGTATACGCTCGCTTTTTTCGTTTTCGAGCCGTATACAATATGTACACGACTCCGCCAGTGCGTTTTTGAGCCGTATACAAAGTGTATATGAGCCGACTTTGAATGTTTTTTGCTCATATACAATATGTATACGAGCAACTTTGAACGTTTTCTGCTCGTATACAAACTGTATACGAGTCGACTTTGAGTGTTTTCTGGTCGTATACAATATGTATACGACCAGCTTTTTCTATTGAAAGAAGCGTATACAATTTTTTCTTGTTACCGAGAAAAAAGTTTGCCAGAAAAATTTGCCGTTTGAGTCCAAAAATAGTATATTCGAGGTATGAGCGTTTTATTTTTGGAGGTACACCAATGAAAAAAATTAAACGTGAACTTAGGGTTACCAATGTGGCAACTTTTGCGGACGCAGCGGTAAAGATGCTCAAAGAAGCTGGAATTGAGGACGCCAAACTCGACAAGATTATCGAAAAGGCCGACTCACTTTCAAAGAAACTCACAACTGCCATAAAGCGCGACAAGACGGTCTCAAATCTTGACGAGGCGGACAGCAAGCGAGATGAGCTTCTTCGTGTGCTTGCCACGATGCTTGAAGGCTACGCGGTCGTTCCAGTCGAAAAGATTTCACAGAGCGCCAAGCGCCTCCTTGCCGTGTTCCTGAAGTACGGAAGGCAAATCACTGCCGAAAGCTACGCGAGAGAATCTGCTTTGGTAAAGAGTCTTCTTGAGGATTTGAGCGCTCAAAACTTCAAGGCGGACATCGAAAACCTGACGGGAGTCGGCGAGACGATTGAAAAGCTTTCTGAGGCAGAGGAGGACTTCAGAGCAAAATCGGCTGAGTATCTCAAGGCGGGAGCGACGATTGAAGAAAGCGCGACTCTCGTCAAAAAGGAGCTCGTTTCTTATGCGAACGATACTCTTATTCCTTATGTGAAAACACTTTGCGCTCTTGACGAGTCGCTTTCGGACTTGAAGAGCGAGTTTAGTGCTTTGATTGAAAAAGCAAACACAGGCGTTGTCAGTAAATAACACCCATATTTGACCACACGAACAACGCAGGAATGTTTTATCCCTGCGCTTTTTTTTGAAAAAAATCTTTTCGTTTTTTATTTTTTTTCGCTTAATTCCCTTGTAAAACACTAGGTAATAATATATATTTCTCGTATTCTTTTTTGAAAAGGGGGAAAAATGGATATTTCGTTCATAGAAAAGTTTGCGCCGATGTACGCAAAAGCGGCGCTCTTGACGATTTGGGTCGCGCTAGCAGGGATTTTGCTCTCAATTGTGGTGGGTCTTTTGTGCGCGCTCGTCAAATACTACAAAATCAAAGGGTTGCAGCATCTGGTCGGCTCATATATCGAGCTTTCGCGCAATACCCCGCTTTTGATTCAGCTCTTTTTTCTTTATTTCGCGCTTCCGAATCTTGGGATAAAGCTCTCCTCTCTTCAATGCTGTGTCATAGGGCTGACGTTTTTGGGCGGCTCATACATGGAGGAAACGTTCCGAAGCGCGCTTGAAAGCGTCGGGAAAACGCAGATTGAAAGCGCGATGTCTATCGCCCTCACGAGAGCGCAGACGATGCGCTACGTTATTTTGCCACAGGCGCTGAGTGTGAGCATTCCAGGATTTTGCGCGAATGTCATGTTCTTGATAAAGGAAACGTCGGTGTTCAGCATTGTTGCTGTCGCCGACTTGATGTATGTCGCAAAGGACTTAATCGGTCTTTATTACAAGACGGACGAAGCGCTTTTGATGCTCGCTATTTCGTATTTCGTTTTGCTTTTGCCAATTACGGTTTTGAGTTATTTTGCAGAAAGGAGGCTTCGCTATGCTCAATTCGCAAATAATTAGCGCTCTGTCCCAAGCGTTCAGTGTGTTTTTCAAGGGGACAAACTTTTTGCGCCTTGTCTTAGGGCTTCTTGTAACGATTAGGATTGCAGCGATTTCGGTGGCGCTCTCGCTTTTCTTCGGCACGCTCATGGGGATTTTGATGACGAAGAAAAACCGCGCTCTGCGTCTTGTGCTCAAGGCGTATCTTGAGTTTATGCGCATTATGCCGCAAATGGTTTTGCTTTTTATGGCGTATTATGGTCTTACAAGAACTTTCGGGATTTCGCTTTCGGGCGACGCTGCTAGCATTCTTGTTTTCACGCTCTGGGGAACTGCGGAGATGGGCGATTTGGTTCGCGGCGCTCTTTTGAGCATTCCTCTTCATCAATACGACAGCGCCCGCTCGCTCTCGCTCACCGAAGGACAGATTTTCCGCTACGTCATTTTGCCTCAGACCGTTCAGCGTCTTGTTCCGCTTTCGATGAACTTAATCACGCGAATGATAAAAACGACTTCGCTCGTGGTTTTTGTCGGAGTGATTGAGGTGGTGAAAATCGGGCAGCAAATCATCGAGGGAAACCGCTTGAAAGTGCCGAGTTGCTCTATTGCTGTCTATGCGCTGATTTTTGCGATGTATTTTGTTGTCTGCTATGCGTTTTCGCTTTTGGCGCGTGCAATTGAAAAACATCAAAGAGCCTAAAAGGAGAAAAAGATGGGCATTCTTGAGATTCGTGATTTGAAAAAATCTTTTGACGGAAAAGAGATTTTGAAAGGGATTTCGCTTGATGTAAAAAAAGGCGAAGTTGTCGTGATTCTAGGTCCAAGCGGTTGCGGAAAATCAACGCTTTTGCGCTGTATTAACGCGCTTGAGAGCATTGACAGCGGGGAAATCTTTCTTGACGGTAAGGCGATTTCGTCCGTTCGCAAAGAAGATTTGCACTTGGTTCGCGCAAAAATCGGTATGGTCTTTCAAAGTTACGACCTTTTTCCCCACCTTAATGTTCTCGACAATCTTTTGCTAGGGCCAACAAAGGCGCAAAAGAGGGACAAAGCCGAAGTCAAAAAAGAAGCGCTCGAATATCTTTCGCGTGTTGGTCTTAGCGAAAAAGCAACGGCGTTTCCGCGCCAGCTTTCAGGCGGACAAAAGCAGCGTGTCGCAATCGTTCGCTCTCTTTTGATGAATCCCGAAGTGCTTTTGTTCGATGAGGTTACGGCGGCTCTTGACCCCGAAATGGTCAGGGAGGTTCTCGACGTCATCATGGAGATTGCCAGAGACGGAAAGACGATGCTCATCGTGACGCACCAGATGGAATTTGCAAGAGCCATCGCAGACAGGATTGTTTTTATGGACGGCGGCAAAATCCTCGAGGAAAGCGAGCCGGAGCGCTTTTTTGTGACCCCAGAAAGCGAGCGCGGACGGCAATTCTTGGAGAATTTCACTTTTGAAACAAGAAAAAAATAGTCGTTTTCACTTAAAACCTATTGACAACATAGGTTTTATATTGTAAAACCATACCAACTTTGTATGAAAACGGGATTACCCCGAGGGAGAAAACTATGAAAAAATCTATTTTTGTTGCAGCACTTGTTTCGGCCTTTGCTCTTGCGTCAACATTCACGGCTGTTGCCAAGCCTAAGGCTGGTCGCACAGTTGAGCAGATTAAGAAATCGAAGCAGATTAAGATTGCCGTATTCAGCGACAAAAAGCCTTTTGGCTATGTTGATGAGAATGGCAAGTATCAGGGCTACGATGTTTACTTTGCAGAAAGAATCGCAAAAGACTTGGGAGTCAAGGTGAAGTATGTTCCTGTTGAGCCTGCTGCCCGCGTTGAAGTTTTGGAGACAAACAAGGTTGATATTGTTCTTGCAAACTTCACGAAAACACCAGAGCGCGCACAAAAAGTCGATTTCTCGCTCCCATACATGAAGGTGGCGCTTGGCGTTGTTTCGCCTGACGGAGCGCTCATCAAAGACCCTGCTGAACTCAACGGAAAGACGCTGATTGTTGCAAAGGGTACAACAGCAGAAACTTATTTCACAGAAAACTATCCTGAGGTGAAATTGCTCAAATTTGACCTTTATGCTGACACATACAAAGCACTTCTTGACGGACGCGGAGACGCATTCAGCACTGACAACACTGAAGTTCTTGCATGGGCTATCGAAAACCCTGGTTACACGGTCGGAATCGACTCTCTTGGAAACTTGGACACGATAAATGCGGCTGTCAAAAAAGGAAACACGGATTTGCTTTCTTGGCTCGACAACGAGATTCGCGCTATTGGAAAAGAGCAGTTCTTCCACAAGGATTACGAAGCGACATTGCGCGATGTTTATGGAAAAGACAGTGATGCTGACAGTTTAGTCGTTGAAAGCGGCGAACTGTAAAAGCAACACTGCTAAAAAAATATAGCGGCTTGATTCTCGTCGCCTTATAATCAAGCCGCATCTTTTATTTTAAACGGTTTTGCTAAAAAGTCTTAGCCCAAAATGAGAGAAGCGAGCTTTTCAGCGCTTATTCCGTTCTGTGACAAAAGCTCATCAGCGTCGAAGTCCGTGTGGAACGCCTTTGAAATACCAAGGTTTTTCACACGGATTTTGCTATCCCCAAAGTACGAGGCGATATTAACGCCATAACCGCTATCGACGATTCCGTCCTCGATTGTCACAATCAAAGAATGGTCTTTTGAAAGATTGTCGAGAAGCTCAGTGTCCAAGCCGTTCAAGAAGAGCGGGTTGACGACAGTGATTTCCTTTCCTGACTGCTCCTTGATTTTGTCAGCGGCAGCAAGCGCAATCGGAACAAGAGAGCCGACTGCAAAAATAGCCGCATCCCTTCCCTTCCGAAGCACTTTGTTCTTGAGAACGCGATAATCCGTTGTGTCTTGAGCATTTGAAGCCATAAAAGTTCTTGGCGTTCTTATTCCGACAGGATTCTTTCTTTGCGTTGTGGCATAATTGAACATCGCCACGAACTCCTCGCGTGTCGCTGGCGCAAGATAAACGAAGTTCGGAATATTCGAAAAGAACTGAATATCGTTCAATGCCGTGTGCGTGTTCGAGTTCATTCCGTAAGCGCCAGGCTGGAGAACGAGGAACGTCGCAGGAGATGAGTTGAGAGCGACATCATGACTCATCTGGTCGTAAGTGCGCTGGAAGAACGGAGCGAACGTTCCGAACACCGCAACACCGCCCGCTTTCGCAATTCCTGACGCCATCGCCGTCGCGTTCTCCTCTGCGATACCGACATCGATGAACTGACCGCGCTCAGCGTATTTCTCGCGCACGCCCTTGAAAAAGCCCAAACCGCCCGGAGTTGCGGCATTAAGAACAATCGCCTTCGGATTTGTGTCGAGAAGATTCTTGAGGCAATCAGTCTGACGCAGCGTTACG
>CACYWZ010000105.1 GCA_902778325.1 uncultured Spirochaetaceae bacterium | reverse complement strand
TTTTGTTGCGATAATTTTTGCTTTGTTTTCATTGCCTGTTTTTGCGCAAGTTTCAGTAGACCCTTCTGATTCGTTTTACACAGATGCACTGCGATGGGAACTGAAAGGCGTTGCAGGACCTCTTCCTCAAGTTCGCCCTTATCCGATGAAAGTCGTGAAGCGTATTTTGTCGCAAGTTTTGGAAAATGAAGCAACCGAAGAAAGCGACCTTGTGCAAGCGCAAGAATACTATGAGCGCTTTTTTGGAGAACACTGGCTTCATGTTGCAATGAACGTTGGAGGAAGAACAAAAACATCGTTTATTGAATCTCCTGTTTGGGAAGAAACTACCCAGACAGACGAAGACGGAAACGAGAAAACCGTTTTCACAGAAAGCGGCGAAATTGACAAAGAATCTGAGTTTCAAAAGCAAGTTTATGTCGCTCCTTCAATCATTGGAGACGCTCTTTTCCTTGGTGATTGGGCATCAGTCGGAATTGATGTCGGGCTTTTTGCAACATCGATTTACGACGATACGACACTTTTGTCTTATGGCACAAACTCTGACTTTGATTCAGTAACAGACGCGTCCTCTGTAGGACCTCTCGATATGTTTCTTGATGCAAATCTCAACGGTGCGGCTGGCACAGATAAGATATATCTGCAGGGCGGATTAAGCAGAGTTGGCTTCGGATATTTTTATGGTGATGAAATCGCTTTGAACTCAACGGCTTTCCATGCTGCGAACATGATTTACAATATCGATACTGACAATTTGAGTTATTCGCATGTTGTTGAATCAGTCGGAGCCACAAACAATATTGGCGAAGACCTTTATTCAGGAAAACTCGTTGCGTTCCAGTCATTAAAATACCAGCTTTTCCCTGATTTCTGGGTCGGATTTTATGAAGCCTCTGTTTTTGAAAAACGCTTTGAGCCAGGCTATATGTTCCCGTCTCTTTTTATGGCTGTGCAAGGTCTCAACGGAACAAGCGACAACGTCTGGATGGGACTTTTCTTTGAGTCGAGAGCGAGAAAGGGCGTAAAACTCGTAGGTGACTTTTTCATCGATGACTTAAGCGCAAACGACTTGATGAAACTCAAGTTCAACACAAAGATAAGAATGGCGGCTCAAGGCGGACTCCTTTATGCGCCAAGCGAATCGATAATGAAAATGATGTCGCTTTCGGCGATGTTCGTCGCGCCTTACGCATACACGCACTGGGAATTGAGCGATGATGACGAGTCAATAGAGTCAACGACAGTCAATTACCAGAGCTACACAAACAACAACATTTGCATCGGTGCATCAATCCCGCCGAACTCGCTGAAATTCCAGATGTCGATGAACTTTGAGCCAGTCTCACATTTGTCAATCGATTTTATAACGAGCGTCATAATGCACGGAAACGTCAACGAATCGCTTTCTGACGAAGAAAAAGCGTATTACACGATGGACAACATCGGCTATTACGACACAACAGGCGGCGTAAACAATCACTCAAAGGCAAACGCGAGCGCAGGTTGGGGAGAGCGCGGATATCTTCCGAGCGCATGGAACACTTCAATGTTTATGGACCAGGAGCACCTAAAAACAACGCTCCAGACAGGACTTAGCGCAACATATTCAATTCCGTCGGCAAGCAAACGACACCGCGTCATATTCAAGGCGGGCTACACACTTGAGTATGTTCATAACGAAGGCGTCGAGAACCAAATGTTCACATCCTCATCTTCTTCTCTTTTCTCCTACGACAGCGAAAACAAAGTTTATCTTTACGCAGGAAACACATACGAAGAATTTGAAGAAGCGTATAATGCCGCTCTTAGCGACAATGCAGATTATACGGCGGTTATTGACTCTCAGTATGAAGAATGGCTTTCACGCCTTCACGATTGCGTGAACCATTATTTCTCGCTATCAGTAAAGTTTGTATATTAGACGAGACGACTATGAGCAATCGAAAATTCTTGTTTTTTTACCTGAATACCGGAAACGGACACATAAGCCCAGCCCGTGTTTTGAAAAAGGCGCTGCTTGAAAAAGAGCCGAATGTACAAGTTGAGCTTGTCAACGGCTTTGAGAACAAAAACATCTTCGGAAAACTCCTCTTTGAGCGCCTCTACAGAATCACGAGCAATTACCTCACAGGCGCATGGACTCTTATCTATGACCTCTCTCGCTTTTCCTTCGTCCAAAACCTTGTTGCGATGTGCGTCCGACCGACCGTCCTCAATTACCTCAAGCAAAAAATCGTCGAAAGCGGCGCGACCGACATCGTGTCGTTCCACTTCGGACTCACTCCGAGCCTCGTCTCAGCCATTCGTGAGCTGAACACCGACATAAAACTCTCTTGCGTCGTAACAGACCCCTTCACATTGCCGAAAGCGTGGTTTTATGAAAAGAGCGTCAATTATTACGTCTTCAGCGACCGCGCGCGCGACTTTGCGATAAACGAATGCTCAATGAGCGCGGACAAAGTGACAGTCATTCCGTTCTTGCTCGACAAGAAATTCCGCCTTCTTCCGTCCCAAAGCGACATCGACAACCTTCGCGAAAAGCACGGCTTCCAGAAAAACAAGAAAATCGTCCTTCTCGCAGGAGGCGGCGACGGACTTCCGCATGCAAAACGCATCGTGAACACATTTGCCCTCCGAAAAGTCGATTTCGCCGTCGCCGTCGTGTGCGGGCGCGACAAGACAGCGCAAAGTTACATGAACGTCCTTGCAAAAATGAACCCGCACCTCGATTTGCACGTCTACGGCTTCGTGGACTTTATGGACGAGCTAATCTCCCTCTCGGACTGCGCCGTCATAAAGCCCGGCGCGTCGACAATAATGGAAGTCCTCCTAAAGAAAAAGCCCGTCATCATCTGCCGCTACATTCACGGACAGGAACTCGGAAACGTGGAGTTCGCGCTTCACAACCACGTCGGATTTTTCATCAGAAAGGGCGCTGACATAAGCCGCAAAATCGAAGAAATCTTCTCTGACAGCGAAAAATACAATTCCCTGAAAGAAAACCTCGAAAACCTGACGCTCGACACAGACTCCTCAAAAGTCGCCGACCTCATTTTGAGATAATTTCCTTATCATCTTGGACAAAGCCCGTCCGACTTGGGATGAAGTCCGTCCGACTTGGGATGGAGTCCGTCCGACTTGGGATGAAGTCCGTCCGACTTGGGATGGAGTTCGTCCGACTTGGGATGGAGTCCGTCCAACTTGGGATGAAGTCCGTCCAACTTGGGATGAAGTCCGTCCGACTTGGGATGGAGTCCGTCCAACTTGGGATGGAGTTCGTCCGACTTGGGATGGAGTTCGTCCGACTTGAGATGAAGTCCGCAGATTTTTGTTGAGAACGCTGTTGTTGTGCGTTAAGATGAAAGTATCGCGTGATTTTTGGAGGCAAATATGGACAACTTGAGAAAAATCGACAGTATCGCAACAAAATCGGCTTTGGCTTTTTTGTTTTTTGCTCTGCTTGCTTCGTTTTTTGCGTCTTTTGTCTGCTTTCAAAGTCAGGCTTCCCGCTTTCGAGCAGAAAAGGAAGAGTTGTGCAAGAAAATCTGTTCGATTGTGGGCGATATTATGCTTTCTGACGGCATAAATATCGCTTATACGCAAGATTTCGTTTTCCAGAACAAGGGTGAGGAGCTTGTGCGAAGCGATTTTATCGACAGCGCTGCGGACAAGCGCATTTTTGAGCAGCTTTTTGCCGAGCGCTATCCGAACAAGATTTTTGGCGTCAATGTGAAGTTTTCAGAAATGCAAAGCGATGTCAAAAAGGCTTTTGCTGTGTTCAAAATCGAGTATTTTTTGGATTTGTTCGAGAAAGTCAAATCTGATTTCGGCATTTGTGGCGTTTATTATTTTGTTCCTGACGAAAAAGACGAGATGGTTTTCACGGTTTTGAATGCTGAGCGAAAAGAGGTCGTCTCGGACGGGAAAAAATATGTGAGCGTCTTTTCCAAAGAGAAAAAGGGAAGGGCAGAGAACGAGGCTCTTTGGGCGTCGTGGAAGAACGAAAAGGCATCAGGCTTTGTTGACACTAGCGCGGACAAAAAGAGTATTTTTGCTTACGAGCCTTTGATTGTCAACGGGCGCAAACTCGGTGTTGTGTGCGCGAATGCTGAGGTGGGAGGGGAGGAGCGAAATGAGATTTTGTTCTCTTGCGCTCGTCTTTTTGCTGAAATCTTTGTGATTTTGTTTGTTGTCGGCTCTGTCGTCATCGGGTTTTTCAAAAAGTTGTATCTGAACAAGATTGTGGAACTTGACGGCATCGTGAACGATTATGCTTTCGACAAGAATGTTCGGAACGCTAAGATAATCGAGGACAGGACAAAGGGAAAAAACGAGATTGCCTTTCTTTCGCACAGTTTTGCAAATATGATTCGCGAGCTTGAAAACTATATGACGATTTTGTCAGCGAAGAATATCCACAATGCTCTGGACCACGAGATGAGCCTGAAGGACGCTCTTACGGGCATCAGAAACAAAAAGGCTTTCGACGGCGCTATGCAGAAAATGGAGAAGAAGGTGTCTGAGGGCTACAGCGATTTTGGCATTGCGATAATCAGCCTGAGCGACATAAAGCTCTTGAACGACACTTTCGGACATGAAAAGGGCAATATTGCGATAAAGAAGCTCTGCTTCATTGTCTGCCACGTTTTTGAGCATTCGCCTGTGTTCAGAATCGGCGGCGATGATTTTGCGGCAATTCTTGAAGACAGCGATTACAAAAATATCAAATCGCTTGTTGCCGATTTCAATTCTCAAATCGCTGCTGGCAAAAACGACGAGAATCTTTCTCAATGGGAGCGGCTTAGCGCTTCGGCAGGCTATGCGCTTTTTGACGACTTGATTGACGAGAGCGTTTTTGATGTTCTTTCGCGCGCTCAAAAGGACAAAAACAAAAAGAAAAAACACTTGGAGAAAAAATAAATGCTGAACGAAAATCAGCGCGACATAACTGTTTTGTGCCGTGTTGTTGACAACTTTGGTGATATTGGTTTTTGCTGGCGGCTTTCGCGCTCTTTGCTTGAAGTTTGCCCTGAAATATCGCTTCGTCTTGTGGTGAGCGACCTTGCATCTTTTTCGGCTCTGGACAATCGTATTGACACTTCAAAGTCTGTGCAGAGCGTTTCGGGCATCGAGGTCTTTGACTGGAACGACGCCGAGCGTTGCAAGAAGGCTTTTGGAGAAAAGAGTCCGCGTGTTGTTCTTGAGTGCTTTCAGTGCGGACGCCCTGACTGGCTTGAGGAGATTTTGTTTTATGGCGAAAGAGAGGATATTGCTCACATCATAAACGTGGAATATCTTACGGCGGAAGATTGGGCGGACGAGTTTCACTGCCTGAAGTCCGCGACGAGAAGCAAGTTTGTGAAAAAAGTGAACTTTATGCCGGGATTTTCAAAAAAGACGGGCGGTCTTGTCTTGGACAAAAGTTTTATGCAATCTCTTTCTGAGCGTGAATACGCAAAATCATTGTTGCAAAAAGAGGCAAACATCGAAGTCAAGGACGATGATTTTAACGTTGTCGTTTTCAGCTATGAGCGCGATTTCACTCCTGTCGTCAGGGCGTTGTCGGCTCTTGCAGAAAGCCTTGCAGAAAAGAAGGGAAAAAGAGTGAGAGTGTTTTTGACAGAGGGAAAAAGCAGAAAATCTTTTCTGGGCGCAATTGAAAAAGAAGTTGCTGAGAAAAAAGAGACTGCGTCTTTCATTTTGACAAAGCTGCCTTTCTTGACGCAATCAACTTGGGACGCACTTTTGACTCTTTGCGACTTCAACTTTGTGCGCGGCGAGGACTCAATGGCACGCGCTTGCTTGTGCGGCGTTCCTTTTGTGTGGCACGCATACCCGCAGGAAGCACAGTGGCAGACGGTCAAGGTGAATGCGCTTATGAAGAAGATGGCTCTATATTTTAGCGACAGCACAGCCGCTGTTTACACCGAGTTTATGAGGGAATACAACAAGGACAATGCAGATAACAAAAAGCAGGAATCTCTTTTGGAAAAGATATTCTCAAGTTACGACGAGATAAAAAGCGGAGTCGAAAAGTTTTCAAAAGAAATAATCCAAAACGGAAACCTCGCGGAAAACTTAGTGAATTTTATAGCAGGGTTGCAATTCTAGGTGAAATCGGTTATTGTATAAGAACTAATTCCTTTTTTTAAGAGATACAATATGTTACAGACAAACGAAATCAGAGTCGGAACGGCTTTTATGTATGACGGTGCGCCGTTTATCGTACAGAGACTTCTCGGTCAGAAGTCAGGACGCGCAGGAATGGTTACAAAACTTCGCGTAAAGAACATCGTTACAGGTTCAACGCAGGATTTGGGACTCGACGCTGGCGAGAAGTTCGACGAAGTTGCTCTCGAAGAGAAGACAACTCGCCTTTCTTACATCGACGGAGAGGATTTCCACTTCATGGATCAGGAGACTTACGACGACGTTATCCTGACAAAAGAAGACCTCGGCGATAACGCTGGATACATTTCTCCAGAGGACGAGTACGATGTTACAATCACTTACTACGAGGGAAAGGCTGTCGGTATCAACCTCCCAATCAATGTAACTCGCACAATCACATACTGTGAGCCAGGCATCAAGGGCGATACTTCTGGAAAGTCAACAAAGCCTGCAACTCTTGATACAGGCATTGAGGTGAAAGTTCCTCTTTTCTGCAACACAGATGACCGCATCGTTATCGATACACGCGACGGTTCATTCGTGGAGCGCGCAAAGGACAAATAAGCGCCCTTTCAGCATAAAGCAAGCGTAATTTGTCAGAAAACCTGCTAAATTTTGGCAGGTTTTTTTTATCTCACAAGAAAAATCTTCTTATCCCTTTTCAAAAAAGGCTTGTTACAGCAAATGTTTATATGAACATCTGCTGAAGCAAGCCTGCTTTATATTTCTTCATAGCTTCATATTGATTCTGATGAAGAGTAACGAGGTTGTCGAGATTGGATAAGTATTCTCCAATCTTTTTTTG
>CACYWZ010000104.1 GCA_902778325.1 uncultured Spirochaetaceae bacterium | reverse complement strand
GTCATGCTCTTCTGCCCTTGCAAAAACGGCAGAAAGCAAGATAGATGCAATCATCAGAATTGTGATAATTTTCAGTGCTTTTTCGTTTTTTGCTTTCCAAGTTCAGAAGAACTTTTTTGCAGCATTGAAAAAAAACGCGGGCAAGTTTCTTGCGCCTGTCCGCAAAAGCAGCCAAAGACTGCTCACAGAAAACACGCTGAGCGTGAAAAAAAGTTGTGACTACAAAAAGAGATTGAGATTATTACTTCTTGTCAGAAATTCCGAACGCCACCCAATCGTTTTTGTCCACGGCGACCTTGACAAGTTTTTTGAGCGTGGACATACACTCAGAAAGCTTTTTCTGCGTATCATCAACAGCAGCCGTTTTGTTCTTGAGAGCCGCTTTCAGCGCTTCCTGCTCGCTGTTCTGGCTTGTGAGAAGCGCGGTCAAATCCTCAAGCTCCTTGACCTTCGCCTCTGTGATTCCCACGCCAGAAACAGCGTCTGCCTTTTGCTTCAGTCCGTCCGCCATAATGCGCGCGGCAGCCAACAAATCCGCATACGAAAATTTACTCATAATATTCTCCTTGAATGAATGAGTTTTGAGTATAGTATATCTCTTTTTTCGCATTTCAGCCAAAAAAAATCGGACAAACTTCGTCCGACTTGGGATGAAGTTCGTCCGACTTGGGATGGAGTTCGTCCGACTTGGGATGGAGTTCGTCCGACTTGGGATGGAGTTCGTCCGACTTGGGATGGAGTTCGTCCGACATGGGATGAAGTTCGTCCGACTTGGGATGAAGTCCGTCCGACTTGGGATGGAGTTCGTCCGACTTGGGATGGAGTCCGTCCGACTTGGGATGGAGTCCGTCCGACTTGGGATGAAGTTCGTCCAACTTGAGAGGGTGTCACCCCGAACTTGTTTCGCTTTCTGTGCTTCGACTCCCTTCAACAACGCTCAGGGAACAGCTCAGGGAACAGCAGATGCTGAAACGAGTTCAGCATGGCGGAGCGTTGTCTCTAAGGCATTGCAAAAAGCGCGATAAAATCAAAGAGCGTAAAATGGTGCGGGGCGCAAAGATACTCCAACTTTGAAGTATGCTCCTCGTCGCCAAGCGTGTATTCAATGCTGACTTTCATTTTCTTTATGCCCCAGCCGTGTACTTTCCTCCCATAAATATCTTTTTGCAAATCAATCAAAGTGCAATACAAGTTTTTGCCGTCCTCTGTCTCAAAAAGTGTCCCGTCCTCGTTGTACAAAAGGTTCTCTTCACGAAAATCCCCTGAATAATAGCCGTTTTGCGTTATGTTGTAATACGTCCAGCCCGATTCTCCCTGCACGCGAATGCTCTTGACATGGAACAGCCCGACGTCCTCGCTTAGCGAGAGGAAGAGCTTTAGGTGCAGATTAAAGTCCAGCGTGCCGATAAAGCCACGGTAAAAGCCGGGATAAAACAGCACGATGAGAGGCTCTTTTGCATCGATTGTGCGAGGAATGGGCGACCAGCCTTTTTTGTGATGATACAAGACCATTTTGCTCGCAGAGTTCAGCTCGTATCGGTCAACGACATCAGCAAAAAGCGAGAACAAGGGAACTACGAAAAACAGCAAGGAAAGAATGCAACGACGTGTAATTTTGTAAATCATCTTTCTCTTCTACATCAAATATCCGCCGAAAACCCAGCCAGTACTGACTTCGCCACCTTCAACAAAATACTCTTCGTTCACCGCCTCAACCTTGAGCCATTTGCCTTTTATGCCGTCAATCACAACCCAGTTGTTACCGTCAACGTCAACGATTTTCAGCAGCGTGCCAGCGTCAAGAGTGCCAAAAACAAGAGCGTCAAGGTTCGGCTCTGCTCTCATTTTAAGGCGGCAAATCGGATTTACATAAAAATCAGGCTCACCAGCGGGGCGTTCAGGCTTTGGCTCTCCGACGCATTTTTTTACAAAGCGGAAAGTATTGTCGTAATCCTTGTCCTCAAAGATTCTTGTTTCGTTCTTGGTGACTTTGCCGCTCTCGTCCGTCTGGTATTCATAAACATAAAGCGCATCGGCATAATGCTCAGAAGAGGAGACAAAGAAATGATTTGCAATGCCTTTTGGGGCTTTTCTGGAATTGTCGGAAGTGGTTATTGAGTAAGTGCAGATTTCTTTGGCTTTTACCTCGTCTCCACTTGTTTTTAGAGAATAGAGCGTCGTGGATTGATTTATGGTTCTTGTTTTTTCGTTGAAATCTCCGACCGCGATTTGCTCAAGAATTGCAGGGGGATTTGCTGTGGCAAGATTTTTTGGGCACAAAATGCGAAGAAAGCCGTTTTTCTTGGTCAAATCTTTTGGCGAAAGGCAGTAGCACTTTTTGTCTTTGTCCTTGAAACACATCGCAGAAATCTCGGTTGTGCCATTAAGAAAAGCCAAATCGTAAGTTTTTTTGTCGCTCAAAACTTTTTCGAACTCCTCTTTGTAAAAGCCGACTCCGCCGTTTTCGTCTGTCCGAACGTTCGTGTATGCTGTCTGATAAACAAAATTAAGTCCTTTTTCTTCCGAGATGAATGCGTGAGAAGAGTCGTAAATGTTTGCGATGTCGATTCCGCGGATTTTGCCTGCGCGGTTATTCACGAGGGCGGAATAAATGGGATAAAGCGTCTTTGTTTTAAGCTCGATTCCCCAGCCGCAAATGCCAAGCAAGCCGACGCGGGTAAAAGGAGGAAGCAGTTTTATCGTGTGGTATCTTGGATTTTCAGCGCTTTTTCCGTCTGTGTCCGTGTCCAAGAAAAAGGCTTCGCGCACGGTGAGGACAAAAACATTGCTTGTCTCTCTTGTGGCAAAGTAATTCGGCAGCGCGCGATTGTAATACGGATATTTGTCCCGCCAGCTTCCAACAGAATACTGCGAGTACTTGAAAGCCCACTTTGCAAACTCATCATCTTCGTCATAAATCATATAGTTTGTTTCAAAATCATCGCAAAAATCTGGAAAATGATTGAAGCCGCGCTGTTTTATCTGCTTTTTTAGCTCGTCAGCGTAAAAACTTGGGAATGCGTCATCAAGATAAGCACCGAAAACCCAGCCGTATTCGTCTTTTTTCTTGTCTTTGCGATGCTCTGGATAAAGCAGAATTTTCACCCAATAATCTTCTGTTCCGTCAATCGTCGCTTTTTCGCCGATTTCCACAGGGATAACATAATCCGAGTCCAAAAGAGTCGCTATTTTCTTTGCGCTCAAGCTCGGCTCGCTTCGGACGTTCAAGCCTTCTTTTGAGTCCACATAAAACCCGTGCAGTTTTCCGCTCAAATAAAAGCGCCGTTTGTTCGCAGAAAAAGCACAAAAGGCATTGAGCAAAATCAGCGCAAAAATCAAAATATGTTTTTTCATTTTATCTTTCCTCGTATTTCTTGATTAGATTGACGTTTGCTCGCTCTATCTCGTTTAAGTTGCTTTCGTTGAAATCGGGATTTACCTTGTACCATTCTTCCAGAGTGAAATATTTTTTGTATTTTTTATTTTTGAACTTGTAGCCGTGAATGGCATAAAAAGCATTTCTAAAAATCGCAAGTTGGGATTTTGTCATAAAAAAAAGCAAGTCTTCGCTGATTTTTTCATTTGAGAAATCGATAAGATTTCCTTCTGTATTGTGTGTAACAATTCTTCCGTTTTTTTCCCAGTAGGGAATAAACAAAACAGAAGTTTCATAAAATATGTTAAATGGAACAAACGTAATATCAAATTTTGCGTTCTCAGAAAAAGAATGTTGCTTTAAGTCCGCCTTCCAGAAAAATTCACCCTCTGTAAAACGAGCAAAATCCAGTTTTATATCCTCTGCCTTGCTAAAATATTTATTCGCTTTATCATATAAAGAAATCCCGATTTCGCTCGGATAAATCTCTGAATTTTCAATTCCCTTATAAACAAAAGTGTAGTCTACAGGCACTCCGCCTGTGTTCCTTGCAAGCGGAATATCATATAAAAAACAAAACATGCCATGATAACTAAGATTCTTGTAAGACACATTCAACGTTTTTTCGCCGTCTATCTCAAAGTCAAATCTTATTTCGATTTTGTCTGTTGTTTTATAAATCTCCCCGTTTTCCTCGTTTAGACTTTTGTAATAAACGCTTTTGTCCGCCAGCGTTCCGTTCAAAAAGACTTCAAACGGGATTTCTTTGCCACCGCTTTTTATGCAAAAATCAAGCGGAATCAGAATGTCGTTGCAAAGCCTCTGAAAGCCCAAAACCTTGCAGTCAATCACAGCCGAAATATTTTTTTTCTTCTTGCCAGAAATCACATAATCAATTGAAGCAAAGTCTTCAGTGCAAACAATTTTCTGATTTTTTACCAGAACGCTTTCATCATTAAAAACTGGACACGAAATTTCAAAAGGATTTTGACTCCCTCTTTCGTCCAAACAAAAGCCCTGTGTCACAAACACAAAAGCGGTCAGCAAAAACAAAAGTGCCGTGATTGCAATCTGCTTTTTCATTACTTTCATAAAACCTCACTACTTTGTTCCACCTTGTTTTTATCAAAGGTCTTTTCCCATTACCAGCCAGGATCGAAAATAAACTTTATGCCCATAACGCTTTCGCCGTTGTCAAAAACAAGCATTTCCACATGGCAGATGTTTCCCCAGCCTTCCCAAGCCTTTATCTCTTCGCCGTCATCAAGATAATAACGCTCTCCGTTTGGCTCTTTGCCAAAAATCTCGTAAACTTTCTCCAGTGAATCGCCAAGCCGTATCGGAAAATCCTTTGGCAAGCTACCATTGTCAAAAACATAAACGCCCAAAAGAAAATAGCCTTCTTTTCCGCTCTCGTTGTCTTTTGTTGGGTAAAAGATAAAGTTCATGCCCTGACCGTAAACTCTGTTTGTGTCCTCTTCGTTAAAACTCGAAATATTGCGCATATTCTTTTCGATGTTCATCGTCGAAGTAAATTCGTCTGCAAGACCTTCAAGATAATCTGCCACAGGGTGCAATGCCTCGTAACAGCGAAAGTATGCGGCTGATGCAAGGGATTTTGAAAGATACGCGCCATAGACAAATCCCCATGAGCCGTCTTGTGTGCGGATTTTGCACCAAGGCTCTTCAAACTCGCCGATTGTCTCTTTTTCCGCAGTTTCTTCAATGAGTTGAACACGCTCGTTACATTTGAGCGCAAACTTCTTCTTTCCGCTAAGGCTCGGCTTGTCGCGCACGTTTACGCCGTCTAGCGTGTTGACATAGCGCCAGAGCGCAGAAGATTGCGCACTTGCCGAAACGCCCGAAATAAAAATCATCGTAAGAATCAAAATCAGTTTTTTCATCATCGCTCCTCGTATTTCTTGATGAGATTGATATTTGCCTTTTCTATCTCGCTAAAATCTTTTTCTGTGAAGTTTGGATTTATTTTGTACCAGTGTTCATAGTTGCTGCTAAAAAGCTCTGAGTATGTTTTGTTTTTGAACTTGTAGCCGTGAAAAGCATAAATCGCGTTTCTCAAAAAGGCAAGTTGTGATTTTGTCAAATACAAAAGGAAGTCTTCGGAAAGTTCTTCATTTGTCAAACTAACGGAATACCCTTCAGAAGACAGGACAAGATTATGCGGATTTGACCAATCAATAACATCGATAAACATCGGCTCAAAGCATATTGAAAAATATTCTTCTTCGTACTTGAGAGTGTATTGCTTTAACTCTGCTTCCAGTGAAAATGATTTCTCTTTCTTTGGAAAAAAAGTTAATTCGCTATTTTGACCGGCGTAATCATAGCGATCTCTTTGGAGATTGAATTGAAATGGATAAAGTATTCTCTGGTCAAGTTTCGCCTTGTCATCGACTTGATAAATAAAAGTGTAATCGATTGGTTTTCCGTCAGGATTTTTCGCCAGCATTGTCTGGATTTTAGAGCCATACATACCATGGATGCTTAGATTTTCGTATGACACGGTTATTGTTTTTTCGCCGTCGAGGTCAAAATCAAACTTTATCTCGATTTTATCGGAGATTGGATATTCTCCGCTGTATTTTTCAAAATCGCTGTAATAAGAGCCTTTTTCCATAAGGTTTCCGTTTCTGTAGACTTCAAATGGGATTTCTTTTCCGTCAGACTTTATGCAAAAATCTTTCGGTATCGCAAAGTCGTTGCAACAACGTTGATATCCTAAAATCTCGCAATTTATTACAGCCGAAACACTTTTCTCAACGTTGCCAGAAATCACATAATCGATAAAAAGATGGTCTCCTGTGCATACGATTTTCTGACTTTTTATGAAGATGTCCGCATCAGAAAAGCGTGGAAAACTCACATCAAAAGGATTTTCCACATCCGCAAACGCAGAAACGCCCGACGCAAAAAGCATCGCAAAAATCAAAATCAGTTTTTTCATCATTCGCTCCTTTTAGTAAAGAAATGTTGCTATTGGCTTTTAAATTCTAAGCACCTTTTCCAGTGCTCAGGAAGTTCCTCAAACTCAACTACGGTAGGGTCTCTAAAATCCCAGTCTTCTCCCCATTCTGCATATTTTTCATTTTCGGAATAAAAATCTGTCGTGTAATTGTAATAAAGGGTTCCAATCTCAATGTATTTTTGTTTTGATTCATCGTATTCGTAAATGAAATAATAAATTAATCCATGTGTTGTATTCTCGCTCGAATACAAAAGTCTGTTGATTTCATCGCATTTTACATAAAGAGTACAAACATCTTCCCAGCAAGGTGGATTAAAATCATATCGTTCTTCGTGGGAATTCCAGAGATATGCGTCGTAATATGGCTGCGAACCTTTCATCGTGTAACCTCCCAGAATCAGAATGTCGTCAAAGCCGTCAAAGTTCAAATCAACAAGTTCAAAATGCTTTTTTTCAGGATGATTGTCAGCCTCATAAACATATTCCAGATTCTGAATGAGATTACCGTCTTTGCTCACTTTAATGTGCATGATTTTGTCTTTAATCGGCTTGTCATAATCTGAATCGGCGCAGGTGACTTTTGGCAACCGCTTGTAACCGCCGCTAAAAAGATTCAGGATTTTATTTGTTCCAAGCCTGCTGATTTTTATTGGCGGATTTATTTCTAAATCGCCGTCTTTTGTGCGTCCGTATTCGTCAGTGTTGCTCTGCACTTTGTACAAAACAGGCTCGTCTTCTTCGTCCCTAAAAAAGAAAGTATCCTGCTGAAACCATCGTCCGCCGCCCCAGCTAAAGAAAAGCGAAAATCCTTCGTCAGTTTCACTAAATTGCGGAGGTGCAAGATTTTTTGCTTCAAAATCTGCAAGCGGAAGACGAAGCGACCATTTTTCTCCATTACGAGCAATTGTTGCCCAGTATCGTTTGTGGCTCATTTCATCACGGCAAGTCAGATAAAAAGAATAATTCGGCTCCGCAAAAGCAAGTCCGAGTGTAAAAATCAGCGCAAAAATCAAAAGCAGTTTTTTCATCTCATATCTCCGTTTATTTTGTGTTTTCTTCCGCTTGTTTTATCAGCGTGAGGTAGACGCGCTCTTTTTCGGTGAAATTATATTCATGAAAGTAGCGGTCAACTTCGTACCAACTACACTCTTTGAAAATATCATTCAGGTCAGTGGCTTTGAATGTGTAGCCGTGATTAGCATAAATCGTGTTCCGAAGGATTCTGAGCTGGCTTTTGGTGAATGCGGGAAGCAATTCGCAGAACCTTGAGAGCATTATCATGTCATATTCTTTTTCGCAGTTTAGGAATTTATTTCTGAATGAATCTGCAATTTTCCTAAAAAGCAATCTGACATCCTCTTCACTAGCTTTGTACACATATTTTTTTTCAATCTCTGATTCAGGAGCTCCTTGGTCACCATAACAAAAATCCGAAAAAGTCCCCGTGTCTGAATAAAATGTCGGGTAGAACTTCCCGAATCGCGTGTAAGATGCCCTAAGCGAATCATACGGCGATTGCGGATAGTCGACACTGGGGGCATTCAAGCGTATGAACAACTCTGACTCATTATTATCCGCAGTGACAGAAACGAAGTTGTCAATATAGCTTATATCGACATAGTTTATTTCTCCGTCCCACCACGTTTGCTTGTAGCGGATATCCATCTTTGTGTGTTCCTCCGCAAACGTAAGCGAAAATCCGGGTGTAAAAATCATTGCAAAAATCAAAAGCAGTTTTTTCATTTTTCCCCTTTATTTTACGTCAAGAACTTTTTCAAGTTCGGTTTCCCAAGAAAAATCAATTATATTTGAATCTTCTTGATTAAGGACAAATTTGCGAATAATTGAGCCAGTGTTTTGACGTGCTTTTTCTTCGGCTTTTTCCCTCGAAAAATAAAACGCGTAATGATACCAATCCCCTGTCATTTTATGAGAAAGCGTGTGCTGCGTAATTTCGCCAGTCCAGTCATCTTCGTTGGATTCTCTCTCGAATTTTCTTGCCACAAGATAAAGCGTGAGCAGATTGCTTTTAAGCGGATTTACCTTTTTTACGCAAGAAGCAACGCGCTC
>CACYWZ010000103.1 GCA_902778325.1 uncultured Spirochaetaceae bacterium | reverse complement strand
AATCATTTTTCGTTTTCATCATTCTTATCTCTATTTCGTCGATGATTATGACAGGTTGTGCAAGAAAAATGCCTGAAATCGTCCTCGATGAAGAAGATTTTTCAGCCCTCTCCCCTCTCATAAAATGGGCGCTCGTAAAAGAGCCGTACGTCACAATTCGCTCCTCTCCTTCAGAAGAATCTGATTCTTCAGGCTACAGCAGAAAAGGCGATGTGCTAAAAATCGAAGGCGTCGGAATCGAAAACGGAGAGCGGTGGTATCTCGTCAAAGACGGCTACATTCCAGCCACAAGCGTGCAAGTCTTTTCAAACAAATACAGAGCCGTAAACGAAAGCCACATAATCACACAATAAATAATGTGAGGTCAACTTTTCATTTTTTGGACTCGCATTAAATAATGTGGCGCTGTCTTTTTGATTTTCTGAGCTGACATTAAACAATGTGGCTTCGTTTTTTGTTTTTTTGGACTGACATTAAATAATGTGAGGTCGACTTTTTGATTTTTTGCTCTCACATTAAACAATGCGGCTTTGTTTTTTGATTTTTTTGGACTGACATTAAATAATGTCAATTTTTCAAAATGGTTGACAAAAGGCGCGCCGTTCCTTATCTTTATAGAGTTATCAATTTTTCTGTAAGTATTATAAGAGTCTTAGGAGGACAATAATCCCGATGATAGAACGAATGTACTATGGACTGCCGCAGGTTATCGAAAAGAGCGGCAACGTCGAACGTCAGTTTGATATTTTTTCAAGATTGCTCAAAGACCGTATTATTTTTGTGGACGGTGAAATCCGTGATGAAAGCGCTGATGTTATCGTAGCGCAGATTTTGTATCTTGAAAGTGAAAATCCAGAGAAAGATATCAGCATTTACATCAATTCGCCTGGTGGCTCTGTTACGGCAGGTTTGGCGATTTTGGACACAATGCAGTATGTCAGATGCGATATTCAGACAATCTGTATGGGTCAGGCGGCTTCAATGGGCGCAATTTTGCTCGCAGGCGGCACTCAGGGAAAACGCTATGCGCTTCCTTCAAGCCGCGTTATGATTCACCAGCCATGGGGTGGCGCTCAGGGTCAGGAAAGCGACATCGCAATTCAGGCAAAAGAGATTGTCAGACTCAAAAAGCTGAGCATAAAATATTTTGCTGACGCAACTCACAAGAGCGAAGAAGAAGTAGCGCGTGATATGGAGCGAGATTTTTACATGAGCGCACAAGAAGCTCAGAGCTACGGAATTATCGACCATATCATGCAGAGGAGAAAATAAATGGCATTCGGAAGACAAAGCGGCGTCCAGGTTTGCTCTTTCTGCGGAAAGCCGGCTGACGACAAGCGTCATCTGGTTTCCAATCCTGCGGGAAATGTTTATATCTGCAATAATTGCGTTGATGTTTGTCGCAACATTATCCGCGAATCTTCTGCAGATATTGGAGCAATCGAACTTGACGAAGTGCCGACACCGCGCGATTTTAAGTCATATCTTGACCAGTATGTAATCGGTCAGGACAACGCAAAAAAAGCACTTGCTGTCGCGGTCTATAACCACTACAAGCGTATGTCAAGCGACAACAAAAAGCTCAATGGAGATGATGTTAAGATTGA
The DNA here is from genome assembly GCA_902778325.1 of uncultured Spirochaetaceae bacterium. Lineage (GTDB taxonomy): Bacteria > Spirochaetota > Spirochaetia > Treponematales > Treponemataceae > Treponema_D. The sequence continues at coordinate 5,499 of CACYWZ010000103.1, read as the reverse complement.
AAAATCAAACATTCTCTTGATTGGTCCAACAGGAAGCGGAAAGACGCTTCTTGCAAAAACTTTGGCTCAAAAGCTCAAAGTTCCGTTCGCAATCGCAGACGCAACGACTCTCACTGAAGCAGGCTATGTAGGTGAAGATGTCGAAAACGTGCTTTTGAAGCTAATCAATGCGGCTGACGGAAACATCGCAGCGGCTGAGCGCGGAATTATCTTCATCGATGAAATCGACAAAATCGGTCGAAAAAGCGAGAACACAAGTATCACTCGCGATGTTTCAGGCGAAGGCGTTCAGCAGGCGCTTTTGAAAATCATCGAGGGCACTCTTGCTTCTGTTCCTCCTCAGGGCGGAAGAAAGCACCCGAATCAGGAAATGCTCCAGATTGACACGACGAACATCTTGTTTATCTGCGGTGGCGCATTCGTCGGCTTGGACAAAATCATCGAGCGCCGTGTTGCATCTTCATCAATCGGCTTTGGCGCAAGTTCAACAAACATGACAGATGAGGAGCGAGTCGAACTCTTGGGTCAGTGTACGCCAGACGATTTGGTCAAGTTCGGTCTTATTCCAGAGCTCATCGGACGTATGCCGATTACGGTTGCGCTCAAAGAACTTACAAAAGACGATTTGAAGAGGGTTCTCACAGAGCCGAAGAACTCAATCACAAAGCAGTTCAAGGCAAGTTTTGCTATTGACGATGTTGATTTGAGTTTTACAGACGATGCAATAGAGGAAATCGCCGACATTGCAATCAAGCAGAAAACAGGCGCTCGCGGTCTTCGCGCAATCATTGAAAAGATGATGATGGACTTTATGTATGAAGTGCCAAGCGTTGAGGGCAAAAAGAAAATCGAAATCACAAAGGAACTTGTCGCGCAAGAAACGCCGATTGACGTTCAGAGCGTGATTAAGAGCGAAAACGATTCTGCAAAACTTACGGGCTAGGCTTTGATTTAAAACAAAAGGGGCTTTTATCAAAAACGATAAAAGCCTTTTTTTGTTTCCGCAAAAATCCCCTACTTCGCGTTCTTTGCTGCCTTTTTCAAAATCTCAAGCGTTTGCTCGGCTGTTTTTTCCCAAGTGAACCTTTTAGACCATTCCAAGCCGCTTGAAATAAGTTTTTCGCGCAAAGGCGTGTCGGTCAAAATCTTTTCGATGCAATCAGCCATCTCATCGATATTGTCCGGGTCAAAGAAAAGCGCATTGTTTCCGGATATCTCCGGAAGCGCGCAGCGAGAGGCGCACGTCACAGGAATTCCCGTCGCCATCGCCTCAATCACAGGCAAGCCCACGCCATCGCATGCAGAAGGGAAAATAAAAGCGTCAGCGCTTGCGTAAAGTTCAGGAAGCGCCTCGTGAGGAAAATATCCAGTCATCAAAATATCGCTTGCATACTCGCTGTGAAGAATTGTCTGATGAATACTTTCTGTCGCAGAGCCGTCGCTTCCTGACAAAACGAGTTTGTGAGGCATTTTTGTCTTTGCCTTGAACTTTTCAAAGGCGTGAATTAGCTCAATGTGCTTTTTCTCACTGCTGTGCATGCTCGAAGCGTAAATGATGTACGGTCTTTTTATCGCAAACGGCTTTATGTTCACGACATCGCCGTCCATCATATCGCGCTGATAAAATTCGCTGTGGTTTATGCCGTCGTAAACAATCGAGATTCGCTCTTTTTTGACACCGAGCCTCACAAGGTCATCGCGAATATACGCGCTCGGAACAATTATGAACTGAGAAGAAAGAAGGCTTCGCTTTATGATAAACTTTGCAATCGCGTCCATCTGCGAAGAAAGATAAACGGAGGCAATATCGTTGACGACAAAGACACTCGGAACTTTCGGGAAAAGAGGCGCAACACGGGAAGAGGCGGCATACAAAACAGCAGAGCAGCTCTTGTCGCCGATGAACTTTTGCTCGCTGAAATAATGCCAGATTCGCTCCGCAGAAAGAGATTGCGGCAAATCAACAGCCACGAACTGCGACGCAGAACCATCGCAATATGTGTAGCGGTCAAGCTCCGAGCCATACAAAAGCCACTCAGTATCCTCTGCTTTCAGCAGATGCGGCATTATAGACGCAAGATAAGTTCCGATTCCAGAGCGCCCGTGGTCGCTTCCAAATGTATCAACTCCGAATTTCATTTTTTTCTCCGATGAAATTATTAAAAATCAAGCTCTTTTGCAAAAACACTTCTTTTACAAAAACAAAATCCCGAATGCCGCACCCAACACAACCATGAAAATCGGGTGAATCTTCGCCTTGAACAAAATTATAAGACCTATTACATAGAAAAATATCGACTGGAAATCAAAAAAATCCAAAACCGATTTCGTCATCATAAAGCGCTCAGGGCGAAGAAGCGCAAGGCGGAACACATTCGCAGCGGCAACAGCCACAATTCCGCTCGTCGCAGGACGAAGACCAGAGAAAGCCGCTTTTACAAGAGGCTTGTCCTGCACTTTTGAAAAAAAGCGCGCTACAAGGATTATCGTAATAATCGAAGGCGAAACTTGACCAATCGTTGTGATTAAGCCGCCAGCCACTCCGTAAAGCTCCGTTCCAAGATACGTCGCCATGTTGATTCCAATCGGGCCTGGCGTGCTTTCGCTAATCGCAACCATGCTGTAGAACATGTCCTCGCTTATAAGATGAAGGCGCGTCACAAGAACTTGCTGCATAAGCGTGATGCCCACAAGCCCGCCTCCGAGAGTGAAAAGTCCGATGTAAAAGAAAATCGCAAAAAGAACGAAAACGCCAAGAACGCTCTGGGAGGAAATCAAAGAAGCAATCATTTCATTCATTTTTTAGATTCCTCCGTCATTTGATTTTTCGCCTTGAAATACGAAATCACAATGCCCAGAACCGCTCCTGAAACAATGACAGCGACAGAGGCGACATTAAAAACGAAAATCGAAAGAAACGACAAAAGAAGGATTAGGAGCGAAATCGCACCCTTCACGCTCTTTTTTGCAAAATTGAAAACAGAATACGTCAAAAGAGAAGCAACCGCGACATTTATCCCCCTAAGAGCCTTTTGAACCCAAACTATGTCCGAGAAATTGGAAATACAAAGTGCAATGAGCGTGATAATCACAAGAGAAGGGAAAACGATGCCCGCCGTCGCAACAATGCCGCCCGCGACGCCTGCCCTCTTGTTTCCGATGAAAGTCGACACGTTGACAGCGATGACGCCGGGAGTAACCTGACTTATCGCATAATAATCAAGAAGGTCATCGCTTGTCGTCCACTTTTTCTTGTCCGCAAGTTCCCGCTCCAAAATCGGGAGCATCGCATAACCGCCGCCGAATGTTACCGCACCGATTTTGGCAAACGTAAAAAAAAGTTCTGCCAAAACGGAGGCTTTATTTGATTTTGTTTCACTCATATGCGAAAGTATACAAGTTTGACATACTTTCTACAACAAGGGGATTTTTCGAGCAATTGCCCGCAGTAACTTTTTCAAATTTAGCCTTCGCTCATTTGCCCAAAAGCAGTTTTTTTGAATTTTGCCTCGCGGGCATTTGCCCGAAGCCCAAAATCTCCAAAATCTCTATTCGGGCATTTTACCAAAGCGCCATTTTTTTGAATTTGACCATTCGGGCATTGCCCCAAAGCCCGCTTTTTTGAATTTTGCCATTCGGGCATTGCCCGAAGCCATTTTTTTGCCAATTTCGCCTTTCGGGCATTTGCCCAAAGCCGTCTTTTTAGTTTTTGTCCTTTCGGGCATCTGACTTCAGCTTGCAAATGCTCTGAGTCATCGTTCCCATCGGGCAAAAAGCGCACCACGAGCGCGGACGCCACAAAATCATGAACAAAAGACCGACAATCGTGGACGTGAGCATAAGGCTGTAAAAGCCATACGAGAACTGCGCCACCCACGAAAGATTTTCGCCAAGGAAGCCTGAGTACGCCCACTTCCACGGCACTTTGAATGTCCAGAGAAGTTTCACGACTTGGCGAAGCTCGCTTTTTCCAGAGGCGACAAAGTAAGTCTGGGCGCAGACACTAGCGAACATCGTCATGAAAAACGCCAGAAAGCCGTAGCGGAAGAACTTTCCGGAAAAGAATCTCGGCATCACACGGGATTTTTTTCCTTTGAGACGCTCGCCCAAAAGCGAGAAGAGCTGCCCGCGCCCGCAATAGCGGTTGCAAAAGCCCTTGTTGCCTGCGATTATCGCAAACAAAAGCGGCACGACGAAATCAATCATTCCAAGCCATGCAAAAACAATGTTGAAAAAACCCAGCGCAAAATAGACGACAGACCAAATCCAAAGATAATTGTACCACTTCTTCGCTCTATTCATCTTTAAGCCTCCACACCAGAAATCACACCCGCAGGACAAACCGCCGCACACAAAAGACAGCCCGCGCATTTTGCCGCGTCCACTTTTGCAAAAGAGCCACGAAACACACTAATCGCGCCTTTTGGACAAACAGCGACACAAGCGCCGCAAGCGACACACCTTGAAACATCAGGAAGAGCAATTTTTTTCACGAAAAGACTCCCAAAAATTGATTTTTCAAAACAATAGCGGATAAACAAAAATGAGTATGTAACAAAGTCACATAACGAGTGATTTTTCAGCAATTCCGTGATAAATTATTTGTGTAAGGAGAAATTATATGAACAAAATATTTTTTATACTCGCACTAAGCACAATTTTCGCTTTTCAAAGCGTTGCAAAATCGTGGAAAAACTACGCGGGACTTTCCTTCAACGCTCCAATTTCACAAACGAGCGCAAAAGCAGAAGAGGCAGAGCAAGAAGAAAAAATCTCGCAAATGGGAGCAGGAGCGGAACTCACTTACATCGGCGTTCATTCCTCTGGCTTTTTGCTCATGGCAGACGCGGCACTCGGAGCGGCAACGAGCGAGGACATTGAAATACAAGGCTCATCAAGAAACGTCGGCATCTATGAAAACATTTCAATCGGAGCGGGATTTGCCTTTTTGAACACAGACACCGCTTTGCTCGGAAGCGCAATCACCACAGGAGTAGAAGTCTCGCAATACACGCACAAATACAGCGACTCTAAAGCAAGCAAAGACATTCAAGTCACGCAGTCCGCCTCACTCGTCACCGCAAGCGTAGGCGCAGATTTGTTTTTCGCCTACAATGTCACAAAACATTTTGGCTTTTTCACCTCCGTCGCCGCCCACTACATCTTTTTCGGGGACGGGCAAGACGAAGTCCGAAACGAATGGAAAGAAGGAAACATGAAAAAGAGCGAAAGCGTCAAAACCGATTTGTCTTTGAGCGGGAAATACGTATTCTCACCGTCAATCGGCGTAATCTGGAATTTCTAGGCGTCTTTTTCGCCCGCAATCCTTTTCAAAGCGCCGACAGACAAAACCTCGATTTTTGAGCGGAAAAGTTTTATCGAGCCTTCCTCGCTCAAATATTTCAGCGTCGTGCCTTATGGACAGTGTTGTCTTTGATGTGATTGTCGAAACGTCGGAGGAAAGCGAGATTTGTGTGCTTCCGATTCACGTTCTGCACC
>CACYWZ010000102.1 GCA_902778325.1 uncultured Spirochaetaceae bacterium | reverse complement strand
TTCTCTGTCTACTGTGAATTTTACGGCACCAATTTCAATAACGCGGTCGCGCTCTGAACTCAATCCTGTTGTTTCGGTGTCAAAAGCAACGAAGACCCTCTCTTCGCTGTTTGCAAATTGAGAGAGTCTGTCGTAGTTCTTGAAAAACTTATTTTGCTGCGGCATCCAAAATCGCTTTAATTTCAGATGAAATCGCATCGCAAAGAGCCGCCGTTTCTTTGCGTGCTGCTGCAAGACCGTCATCGTTGTTGTTTGCGACAACTGCTGTGCTGTTGATGTAGAACTTAATCTTTGGCTCAGTTCCGCTTGGGCGTGCGCTCACGATTGTGCCACCATCAAGGAAGAACTGCAAAACATTGCTCTTTGGGAACGAAAGCGGAGTTTTTGCACTTGCATTTGCTGGGTCAAACTCAACGCTTTCTTTGATGTCGCGGATTTTTACAACACGCTTACCGCCGAGTGTCTTCAAGCCTTCTGTGCGGAGCTTTGTCATAATGCCTGCCATAACTGCGCTGCCGCTCTCGCCTGGGAAGTTCTGGGAAATTGCTCTGTCTTCAAAGAAGCCAAACTCTTTGTAAAGCTCGTTCAATCTTTCAAGCAAGCTCTTGCCCTGACTTCTCCAATAAAGCGTCATTTCTGCGCACATTGCAGCCGCTGAAACACCGTCTTTGTCCATAACTTCGCGCTCGACCTTGTAGCCGTAGCTTTCTTCCAGGCCGAACACATAAGATTTGCTGTTGTCTTTCTCAAAAATCGCTTCCACAGCGGCAATCCACTTGAATCCAGTAAGAACTTCAATAAGCTCAATGCCGTTTTTCTTTGCGATTTTATCAACAAACGGAGATGTTACAATAGAACGGATAACCGCAGGATTTGCTGGCATTTTTCCAAGTTCTTTGCGGCTCTGAACGATGTAATCGAACAAAAGCGCGCCCATCTGGTTGCCTGTAACAAGAACATACTTGCCGTCTTTGTCTGGGAACGCCGTGCCGAAGCGGTCTGCGTCTGGGTCGGTTGCCATAACAACGTCAGCCTTTTCTTTTGCAGCAAGCTCAAGCGCGAGCTTCAATGCAGGTGCTTCTTCTGGGTTCGGCTTTTCAACAGTCGGGAAGTTTCCGTCTGGCTTTCTCTGCTCTGGCACGGTGATGACTTTGAGCCCAAGGTCGCCAAGAACTTTCTCAACGTGCATTGCGCCTGTTCCGTGAAGTGGTGTGTAAACGATTTTCACATCGCCAGCCTTTTCTTTGATGAGGTCTGGGCGGAAAAGCTGAGCCTTGCACATTGCCCAGAATTTTTCATCGATTTCTTTGTCAATCAGAACGAGCTTTCCTGCTTTGATTGCATCTTCTTTTGAAATTGTCTTTACATCTTTAACAGCGTTAACTTCTTTGATGATACCGACATCGTGCGGCTCAATAACCTGTGCGCCATCGTTCCAGTATGCTTTGTAGCCGTTGTACATTCTTGGGTTGTGGCTTGCTGTAACAACAACGCCAGTATCAGCTTTAAGCTCACGAATTGCGAACGAAAGCTCTGGAGTAGGGCGAAGACCTGTAAAAAGATACGCCTTGATTCCGTTTGCAGCCAAAATAAGAGCTGTTGCTTCAGCAAAAACATCGCTGTTCAAGCGGCTGTCATACGCGATAACCGCGCTCAAAGTTCCGTTCTTTGCTTTTTCTGGGAACGCTTTAATAACGTAGTTTGCCAAGCCCTGTGTTGCAAGATTGATTTCGAGCGTGTTCATTCTGTTTGTGCCACCGCCCATAATGCCACGAAGTCCTCCAGTGCCGAACTCAAGCGACTGATAGAAGCGGTCTTCAAGTTCTTTCAGATCGTTCTTTGCGATTAAATCCTCGACTTCTTTTCGAAATCTTGAGTCCTTCTCTTCTTCAACGTACTTTTTTGCACGTGCAATGATTTCTGCTGATTCCATTATGTCAACTCCTTATAAAACTAAAATGTCCTAAATTTTAATTGTTATTAGTCCTTATCGGCGCAAAGAAGCATTCTTGTTTCCCATTCCAAAAGCAGTTTTTCAAGCTTTTTGTTGTCGCCTTTTACGTCGCACATCACGCGGAAAACAGGCTCTGTGCCACTTCCACGCATCCAGATAAACGCGACAGGCTGATTTGCTTCGTTCTTGAAAATGATTTTAAGCCCACCGCTTCCGCTCAAAGAAAAATCCGTAAGCCCTGTGGTCTCTTTTATTCCGTTCGTGCTTACAACATCGTAAGAATAAATTCCATATCGCTGCTTGAAAGCGCTCAGGTTTTTCTTCCAAGACGCTTCAAAGCGAGGCTGGAATTTCTTCTTCAGCTCACTGTGATTTTTAGTGTTGATTTTTAGGACGGCTCTGTCTTCCGAAACGCCTGTTGTCGTGTAAACAGGGAATGTTTCAAGAATATCCGAAATCGTGAAATTGTCTTTGTATTCACAATTATTTGCTTCACACCATCTTCTGAACATTCCTTTGCAAATCCGTCCGTCAGGCATAACTTGGTCGCGCAGCATCAAAAGCTTTATAATCGCAAAGACCGTGTTCAGCGGGTCGCGCACAGCCGCAGGATGCACAATCGTTCCACCGTTTGAGCCTTCGCCCAAAATGCGAACAGTGTAGCCATTGCTTCTGAGCGCTCGTGCAAGATTCACGACATTTGCCTCTCCAACTTCTGCCCGATAAACCTTTGCGCCGAATTTATCTGCTATCTCATTTATTCTCATAGAAGTAGGGCAGTTTATAGCAACAGCATATTTTATTTGCGCGCCATTGTTTATATCGCGAATATACTCACAGAACGAAAGTTCTGCAAGGACAGAAAGCGCGAAAACTTCTTGCGCATTTAAAACTTCCGCTTTCTCACTTTTTTCATTCCAGAAAACGATATTTCCGCGATCTCCGTCACAATCCGGCATGTAGCCCAAAATCACATCATTGTGCCCTTCCGCATGCAGTTTTTCCATCTCGCGAGCGCAATGCACCAAGTTCTCAGGCTCAGGAATAATTCCGTGCGCAATTTGACCAGGCTGGTCATTTATTGAATAATAATTTATTCCACATTCCTCAAAAAAAGATTTGTCAATCGAAAGAGTTCTTGCCGAACCATTCATATCGACAACAATGCCAATGGAACTTGATTTTGCTTTTTGGCGAATCTGACTGAAAAGGCTGTTCTGTTGAACAAAACTCTTAGTATTTGCGATAGTCTCACGTGCAAATTTGTGGTACTCAGCAGTTGCGGCTTTCTTGTACGCCATACATTCTGCATAAAGCCAGTCTGTGTCCTCATTGCTTGCTGAAAGCACCATTCTGACAGCATTCTCATAAGCGTCATCACTTGCACAGCGCATCCTGAAATCATCTGCGAGCAAAGCCGCCTCGTCAGCAGGAAGAACACCACCATCACCAAGACCGAATTTTATCCCGTTGTGACCGATTGGATTATGACTTGCCGAAATGTAAACAAACCCTGATTGAGTTTTGCTGTATGCCATAATCTCAGGCGCGGCAGTAATTCCGATGTATTGCACAGGAATATTTCGCTGAGCGAAAACTCTCATCATGACATCTGCAATCGCAGGCCCCGTCGGGCGCGTGTCTATACCCATTACGATTACTGGCTGCTCTAGCCCTGTTTTTTTTGTGATATAGTCTATGTATGTATTTGCAGCAATAGCAACAAGAGCGGAATTCTCATCTCCGATTTCAGTTGTTGAATCTTCTTCGTTGCCTGACTCTGCAAAAATTTTTCGCCAGCCAGATGCTGACAGAATCATATTGTGTTCCATAGACTGCATTATAGCATATTTCTTTGCTAATTGCTATGCTTTATAAAATTCTTATAAAAAGTTTTTATTTTGCCAAATGTCAATCGTTCGGAAAAACTCCGAAAGCCCAAAATTTGAAAAGTCGGCGTTCGGAAAAACTCCGAAAGCCAAAAATTTGAAAAGTCAGCGTTCGGAAAAACTCCGAAAGCCAAAAATTTGAAAAGTCAGCATTCGGAAAGACTCCGAAAGCCAAAAATTTGAAAAGTCGGCGTTCGGGAAAACTCCGAAAGCCAAAAATTTAAAAAGTCAGCATTCGGAAAAATCCCGAAAGGAAAAAATTGAAAAAATCATATCTATGGCAAAAAATTACTTGACAATATGTCTGGGGGGTAGACTTGTTTAATTTTTATTGAAAAGAGGTTTGCTCTATGAAAAGATTTTTGAACGTGACTGCGGCTCTTCTCGCAATTTGTCTTGTTTCAACAGCATTTGTTTCCTGCTCCAGCGACAGCGGCTCTGATGATGACGATACATCTTCTGCTTCTTCATCGGTGGATGTGGATGTTGCTGCAATTTGGTCAGACGGTGAAAGCAGCATTATATTCTACAGGAACGGAATGGCATCGTTTGAGAATACGACAATTGACTATGTCGGAAATCCTGCTTTGACGTCCGGCACTGTTACGCTGAAACTTGCAGACGGCTCTCGGATTGAATTTGCAATCAACGGAAACTCTGCGACTGCAACTATTGACGGTACGACGGAAACTTGGACAAGGATCAAGTAAAATCCCTCAAAACAAAATCGGCGCAACAGTTTTTTCTGTGTGCGCCTTTTTTTTCTTCGATGAAACGCTATTCTTTTTTTATCACGGAAACTTTTCCAAGCTGTCCGCACGCGCCTCCGATTTCGCGCCCGCGCGGAGTTCGTAGCGTCGTGTTGATTCCCGCTCGCTCAAGTGCGTTGAGCATTGCAGAGCATTCTTCTTCGCTCGGACGCGAGTAGGGAAGTCCGCCGACTGGGTTCCAAGGAATAAGATTGACGTGCACGTTCAGATTGCGCGCAAACTCTTTCATTCGCGCAATGCTTTCTTTTCCTGTGTTTTTTCCTGCGAGCAATGCGGCTTCAAGGGTGACACGCTTTCCTGTTTTTTCGCTGAAATATGCGATTGCCTTTTTCAGTTCAGGAAGAGGGTTCGTCTTTGTCACTGGCATAAGTTCTTCGCGAAGTTCTGGGTCGGCTGTCGTGAGCGACACTGCAAGTCGCATTTTTGGCCCGTTGTCGGCAAGGTCGTAAATGCCTTTGATAACGCCTGATGTTGAAAGCGTTATTCTTCGTGTGGCCAAAGCCCTACCATCTTTGTGCGACAAGATTTCAACAGCTTTTCGGATTCCTGCAAGGTTTTGCATTGGCTCACCCATTCCCATGAAAACGATGTTGTCGAGTGTGCCTGCTTCCCTTTCCAAGAACAAAAACTCTTCCACGATTTCGCCAGCGCTCAGATTTCGCGCAAAGCCCAACTGCCCGGTCTGACAAAAAGCACAGTGCATTGCGCAACCAGCCTGACAGCTGACGCACGCGGTTTTTCGCCCCTTTGCGTCTGTCAAAAGCACGGTTTCAATTGCCAAGCCGTCATGGAGGGTAATTTGTAATTTTATAGTGCCGTCTGGGTCTTTTAGAACTTGTGTAACTGATGATGAATATAATTCTGCTTTTTCAGCGAGTTCCTCACGTAACTGTTTTGACAAATTTGTCATTTCATCGATTGAGCGAACTCCTTTTCCAATCCAAGAAAAAATCTGTTTACCGCGAAATTTTTCTTTTAGCGACAGAACTTCTGTTATTTCTTCAGGCAATAGCCCCGTTAAAATTGCTTTCATTCGTTTAAAATAGCAAAACCGCTCACGACTTGCAAGCGGTTTTGTAAAAGGAATTTAGAATACTGAACTATTTGTTTGGATTTTAGAAAGCATTTCTGAAATTGCTGTGCTTCTAATGCCAAGTTTTTGGAAACTTTCAAGCGCATCTATTGCTTTTTGCTTCTGGTTCATCTTTAGATAACAGTCTGCAAGGTCAATATAAAGCCGGTAGTTCTTCTCATCGTTTCGGATTAGCTTATAGAGTCTTTCTACAGCTTCCTCGTATTTTCCTTCGCCTTTGCAAATCAGTGCTAGACCAAGAGCTGCATAAATATCGAAATCGATATCGAGCGCTTTGTTATAATAGTCTGTTGCAGTTTTGTAGTCGCCAGTATTTCTGTATGCGTCTCCAGCACGTGTCAAAATAACTTTGTTGCGTGGATCCATCTCAAGAATCTTATTCCAATATTCAACACTTCTGAATTGCATATTCATACCACGATAGCAGTCTGCAAGTCCGAAAAGTGCGTAGAAATTGCTCGGATCCATCTTGAGTGCACGCTCAAAATAATAAACGCCATCATTAAATGTTTTTAGCTTTCTATGGCAGTTTCCAATTGAAGTCAAAACACGAATATCAACTGCACTTTCATTCAAATCAAGCATTTTTGTCCAATAGAAAAGTGCATCTTTGTATTCTTTGAAATCATAATGCAAATGTCCGAGACCAATAAGCGCATAAGCATTGTTTTCTTCCATATCCAATACTTTTAGGTAAAGCGCTTTTGATTTCTTGAAATCGCGTATTTTGCGATAAGCATCTGCAACACGAGTCAAAACAGTGATATTTTGATCGTCATGCAACAAATACTGTTCCCAAATCTCAATTGCTTTGTGATATTGGTTTTGTGCTTTGTAACAATCTGCAAGCCCAAAAAGCGCATAATTGTTGCCAGGGTGACAGGCTAAACACTTTGAATAATATTCGATTGCACTTGAAAAATGATTTTGTTTACGCTCTGCATCGCCTAAGCCCACAAGAGCATAATTATTGTTCTCTTCGATATTTAAAATCTGCAAGAACATGTCTTTTGCGGCTGCAATCTGATTTTCTTTCAAAAACTGATAGCCTTTTTTGGAAAGCTCTGAAATTTCGTTAACCTGAGAATCTTCTGGAATTGGTGAAAAATCCTCGTCGGTGATAATAGAATCACTCACTTTTTTCCTCTTGAATAAGAACTGATAATACATCCGCTATTTTTTGAATAATAGGTTCGGATTTTTTTTTATTGTGCGCAAGTTGGTAAAGTTTTAAGGCTTTTAAAGTTTGCTTTTTTTCCGCATAAACATCGCCAACTCTCGAAAGCCCGTCTGAATAGCCTGTTGTCATATAAATGCTTAAAGCTTCTTCATATTTGCCTTGATTATAAAGCGCATTGCCTTTGCGATTCAAAAGCACTTTTTGCTCTGAAGTGAGTCCCGCTACTGGCTTTTCTGTTGTTTTTATAAAACCATTGGGAATCTCTTTCTCGCT
>CACYWZ010000101.1 GCA_902778325.1 uncultured Spirochaetaceae bacterium | reverse complement strand
ACGAAATCACATCAAAGCGGATTTCCTCATCACGAAGAAAAAAAGTATCAGAGCCTTTCTTTATGCTCTCAGCGCAAAAATACAAAAAGATTTCATCAGCCTCTGAATCAAAAGCGCCATTTAACGCGCACTCAAGCATCAGCTCATCAACGCCATTCGGGAAAAGCGTAATCTCGCGCTCAAGATAGCCTTCCGAAAGAAGCCTTTCATACATTTGAGAAAACTTTTTCTGCTGGAAACCTTCTTTTGCAGAACCGCAAAGAAACGCGCAACGTTTCAAATCTATACCTTGCCTTTTATGATACAATTGTATCAGTATAATACATTTATATCAATACTAACACTAAAATAAAATACAATTGTATTCTGTGAACATGGATAATACTTTTTGGGGCAGAGTTTTATACATTTTGGACAGCAAAGATATTTCACGAAAAGAGTTTGCAACCGCCGTTGGCATTTCGTACTCAAGCATTCACAACGGAAGCGAAAGAAACAGCATTCCTAGCGCAGATGTTGCCCTGAGAATTGCAGAAACGCTTGGAACATCTATCGAATATCTTGTCTATGGAAGTTCAGGCACAAAAAATACAAAATACACAGCAAAAACAATCTCGCACCGTCCTGACGAGAAACTTTTATATAGAAGAAACAAAGAAATTATAGACGCGCTTGAAGAAATGCCGCCACAGGCTCAGCGCTCAATACGAGAAATGATTGTCAGCATAAAAAAGGCGTTCTGAACACTCCTAACGCGCAACGTTTCAAATCTATCCCTCTTAAAAGCAAAGCGATTTTATGTAATTACACAATTAAATATAAAAACACCGCTGTAAAATGTGTTATTACATAGTTTATATACGCAATAACACATTTTGTCAACTTTCAATTACATAATAATTTTAAATTCAGCAGTGCAATGGAAGAGGAAAAGACATTCAAAGAAAGATTAGTTGATGAATTAAATTATCAAGGGATTTCGTACAAGGAATTTGCTGAAAAAGTCGGAATAAGCATAAGCACTTTGAATATGTATCTTTACCGCGGCTCTATTCCAGCCGCCGACATCGCGGTCAAAATGGCGCAAGTGCTCAACACGACGACAGAATATTTGGTGACAGGAGTCAGCACAAATTTCGGGGGCACATCTCAAAGCGTAAAAGCGGACTGGCAGAAAAAAAAGATAAAACTGATTGTCGAAGACCTTTCGGACTCGCAGCTGGAGTATTTTCTTGAGATTGCGCTCGCGTACAAAAATGCTGTTTCGTCATAGGCAATATTTTGAAAAAACTCGACAAAAATATGCGCAAAAAGCCATTTTTTCTTGAAAAAAGCGCATTACAAAAAATTTTTTGCTTCCTTTTTCACTGGGGAGGTAATAAATTTGAATTTATTGCTTCCTTTTTCACTGGGGAGATAAAAAATTTGAATTTATCGCTTCCTTTTTCACTGGGGAGATAAAAAATTTAAATTTATCGCTTCCTTTTGCGCTGGGGAGACAATAAATTTGAATTTATCGCTTCCTTTTGCACTGGGGAAGCAAAAAATTTGAATTTATCGCCTAAAAAACAAAAAGGGACAAAAAAATCAGCCACTATTACGATGGCTGACTTTTGTTTTATATTGCGCTTAGCAGTTCGGAGGCAAGTCCAGGCACTCGGTCAAAACTTCGGTGTGGTCTGCAAAAACCGCGACTGTGTGCTCTTCGTGGCAGCTCCATTTTCCGTCCGCGGTAACAACTGTCCAATCGCTGTCATCGGCAATGTACACGTCAGGAGTTCCGAGGTTAATCATCGGCTCAATCGCCAAAACCATTCCCGCCTGAATGCGAGGGTTTGCGCCGTAGCCTCTGCCGTCAGGGTATGAGAGGCAGTTCGGGATAGACGGGTCTTCGTGGACGTCCAGACCGACGCCGTGTCCGCAATAGTCGTAGACAACGCCGTAGCCCGCTTTGTCCGCGATGTCAAAGACAGCTTTCGAGATGTCCTTGATTCTGTTTCCTGCAACGCATGCCTGAATGCCGGCGTTAAGGCACTCGCGTGTTACACGAACGAGTTTTTTGTATTCAGGGCGAACGTTTCCGACCATGACTGTGTGCGTAGAATCGCTGATATAGCCGTTGAGGTCAATTCCAATGTCAAGCGAGACAAGGTCGCCGTCGCGGACAATTCGCTTTTTGGACGGAACGCCGTGAATAACTTCATCGTTGATGCTTATGCACGCAGCGCCAGGAAAGTCCTCTTTGTACCAGGCAGGGCTTCCGCCGTGGTCTTTCATAAACTCGAAGCACCAAGTATCGATTTCCTTTGTGGAAACGCCCGGCTTCACCATCGGAACAACTGTGCGGAACAAATCCGCAAGCAAATGGCAGGATTTTCTTATCCCGTCGATTTCTTTTTCATTCTTTAAGCGTATCAATTACAATTCTCCTTGAATTGCTATTTCCTTGTGTCCATAAGTTTTGCCGCTTCTTCAAGGCAAAGGGAGGCGGTTCGCTCGTCCCCAATCCGAGAGTAGGCGCACGACATTTTCTGCAAGAAAAACGCATCGTCTTTGCGTCCGAAATTCAAATCAAGTGCCCTTTCCCAAGCGTCCAGAGCAAGTTCATCGTTGATTTTTCCCTCAAGGTGATTCTTCAAAACGTGTCGCGTCAAATCCATAACTTCAGGGAAGAAGAAGCGAAAGTAATTGAAAGAATATTCCATTCTTATTATTTGTTCAAGAAGCAAAATGGCGTCGTAATATTCTTGTCTTATGACGAGTTCTTCGGCAAGGATAAAACCGTAATCCATAAAATCTTCTCTTGTGAACCATTTTGTAAGCGAGAAATGAGGGAAATTCATGTTCATTCGCTTGAACTCTGAGACCGCTTCATCTTCACGGTTGTGCATCAGGTCAAAAAAGATAAGTTTTGAGCGGCTCTCTTCGTCTTCTCGCGCTAAAAGCCATTCGCGATAATTGAACTCTTGCTTTTTCTTTTTCGAAAACCCGTACTTGATATTAAACGCCTCGTCAAAAATAGAGCGCTGTTTTAGGTCAGAAAGTATTTCATACGCGCGTACGACTTCGTGAAATGCCGCAGCATCGGCTTCGTTGTGAGTCGCGTCCGGGTGATATTGTTTTGCTTTTTGACGGTAAGCCCGCTTTATTTCCGCTGCCGTCGCAGTCTGGGAAACACCTAATATTTTGTAAAAATTATCCAATGTAAGAACTCCGAAAAATCCCTACGCCAATTTGAAAAGCTGTTCGATTTTTGGCTCTCTGACAACAAGCACAGAACAATGCGCGCTACCGATTATCTCGCTGTTCGCCATAGAAGTCGCATCATGATGGAGTGTGCCTTCAATATCGTTTCCATGAGGTTTTCCACCAAGCAAAATCAAGTTCGCCTTAAAATCATCAGCAGCTGTTATGATTTCAGACCAAACAGCACCTTTGCGAAGTTCAGTTTCAACGCTGACGCTTTTTGATTTGGCAAGTTCTGCAACATACAAAAGATAACGAGTTCCATCTTCACTTAAATTCTTTTCATAAGAAGCGCTTTCATCAGAAACGAAGAATTTGCTAAGCGTAAGTTTTTTTAATGTAGCAGTATCAACTATATAAACAATTTTTAAATGGCATTTGTATAATTTCGCCATCAGAATAGCATACATCGCTGCATGTATTGATTGCTCAGAGCCGTTTACAGCAACGATGATGTTTTGAAACAAAGGTTTTATCATAACTTCTCCTACTTGCTATTTCGGCTCTTAAGAGATTTTAGAACAAACACATTTTCTCTATCGCGCTCTTCAAGTACACTTTCAATATAATTTTTTGTATCGCGCGTCTGCGGAATAACCATTTTATCAAGCGCATTTACGCGACGCTGTGTTTTTTTTACGTCATTCGCCAGTCGCCACACGATGTTGCGAATTGAAGCCATTTCGGTGAGCAAGGTCAAGAGCTTGAAAAACTCAGACATGACTTTATCGCTATCTGCAAAAGTGCCCATAAAAGAGCAAAACAACTCTTTTTTAGGCAATTCCACATCCAGCGACGAGAAGCCCATTCCTGCCACATTCACAGGCTTCTCACGCAAAGTGAACTTGTAATCCACAGCGTGCGCAATCCGCTCAACTCTATCGCCACCAACACGCATCAGCATATTGCGCAAAGCAGGATATGCAGCCTGAATTGTCGCATCTATATCGCGCTCAAGCAACTTGACTTTCTCAACCATACGCATCAATTCCATTACGAGAATTTCGCGTTTTTGTTCGAGCAAATCATAACCGTTTATTGAAACAGCAAGTTGCTCTTTCACCATGAGGAGATTTGACTTTGTTGGTGCAATATTGAGTTTCGCCATAGTTTACGCCTTTTCTTCCGTTGCTTTTGGCAAATACTTTTCGATAAGAGCAGGCTTAATTCTGTACAACTCGCTTTTCGGCAACTCAGCCAAAATCTTCCAGCCCAAATCAAGAGTTTCTTCAATGGAACGATTTTCGTATTCGCCCTGAGTAAAGAACTCTTTTTCCAACTTGTCACCAAAACGCAAATACTGCTGGTCTTCTTTTGAAAGCTCCTCTTCACCAATAATCGCAGCAAGGTTTCGAATGCTCTTTACTTTTGAGTATGCCGCAAAGAGCTGGCTTGATACGTCTTTGTGGTCTTCTCGTGTCATTCCCTCACCAATACCGTCTTTCATCAAACGGCTCAAACTCGGCAAGGCAGACACAGGCGGATAAATGCCTTTCTGCGCCATTTCTCTGTCAAGAACGATTTGACCTTCTGTGATGTATCCCGTAAGGTCAGGAATAGGGTGCGAAATATCATCGTTCGGCATTGTCAAAATCGGAATCTGCGTGATAGAACCTGTGCTTCCCTTGATTTTTCCCGCTCGCTCATACAATTCGGCAAGGTTTGAATACAAGTATCCAGGATAGCCCTTTCTGCCAGGAACTTCTCCGCGTGTCGTACTAATTTCGCGCAAAGCCTCGCAGTAGTTTGTCATATCCGTCATCACGACAAGGACGTGCATATTCTTTTCGTAAGCAAGATATTCAGCCGCAGTCAGCGCACAGCGTGGAGTCATAATGCGCTCGATAGAAGGTGCATCAGCAAGGCTCAAGAACATAACAACCTTGCTCAAAACACCAGATTCCTCAAAAGACTTTCTGAAGAACTCAGACTGGTCGTATTTGATACCCATACCAGCAAAAACCATAACGAACTGCTCGTCGCTGTTGCGGATTTTTGCCTGACGAATAATCTGAGCGGCAAGGCGGTTATGAGCCAAGCCGTTACCAGAGAAAATCGGGAGCTTTTGACCACGAATCAGCGTGTTCATTCCATCGATAGAAGAAATGCCTGTCTGAATAAAATCACGAGGATACACACGAGCATAAGGATTTATCGGCATACCGTTTACGTCGATTTTTGTGCTTGAAACAATTGGCGGATGACCGTCAATCGGCTCTCCCAAACCGTTAAAGATACGTCCAAGCAAGCCCTCTCCAACACGAAGCTCAAGAGGCTCACCTAAAAACTCAATCGTGGTATCGTGCAAATCAAGCCCTGTTGTTGTACCAAAAATCTGAACAACAGCCGCTTCTTCCGACAAATCTATGATTCGACCAGTTCTCTTTTCACCAAATCTATCACGGACATAGACAGTTTCATTGTAAAAAACATTTTCAGTTCTCTTTACAATGATAATAGGACCGTCTACAGATGTAATACCACGGTATTCTATGCCTTTCATACTACTGCCACCTTATGATAAGTCCGCTCTAATTCACCGAGCTGCTGTTCGAGATGAGATTTCACATCGTTTATCATCTCAAGTTTGTCATTCGGAACGCTTGTCTTGATACGGATAATCTCTTCGCGCACAGGAAGTTGCATAATCTTGAGTAAAGGAGCGCCCTGCTTAATTACTGCAAGAGATTTTGTATAGAAATCCATAATCAAAAGCAAAATCTGTATCTGTTTTTCTGGAACAGAATAAACATCAATATCATCAAAAGCGTTCTGTTGCAAGAAGCCGTTTTTAATCATCTCTGCCGCAGTCAAAACAAGTCGCTCGCTATCTGGCAGTGCATCAGGTCCAATCAAGCGCACAATCTGCTGCAATCTCTGTTCATTTTTGAGCAAATTCAATGCTTCAATTCTCACTTTTGCCCAGCGAGAATCCAACTTGTCCCACCAATCTTTTACTTCTTCTGCATATTCAGAATATGAATCAATCCAACCAATAGCAGGATAGTGTCGAGCGTTTGCAAGCTCTCTGTCCCCAGAAACAGCGGATAAATCGCTTTGTATGCTGAGTAACAGGTTCAGAGAAATCACCACCCGGAGGCGAAACTGCACCGATAACAGAAACAGAGCCTTCTTTATTATTTAAGCTGATAACACGACCAGCTCGCTCATAGAACTCTGCCAAGCGAGTCGGCAAATACGCAGGGAAACCTTCTTCCGCAGGCATCTCTTCCATACGACCTGAAAGTTCTCGCAATGCTTCAGCCCAACGAGAAGTGGAGTCCGCCATAATTGCAACGTGCATTCCCATATCGCGATAATACTCTGCCAAAGTGATTCCAGAGTAAAGAGAAACTTCTCGAGCCGCAACAGGCATATTAGAAGTATTCGCAATCAAAATAGTACGTTCCATCAAAGAACGCCCTGTGCGCGGGTCAATCAAGCTTGGAAACTCTGTTAAAACGTCTGTCATCTCGTTTCCGCGCTCACCACAACCGATATACACAATCAAATCAGCATCGCACCACTTTGCAATAGCATGCTGAGTCATCGTCTTTCCTGTACCGAAACCGCCTGGAATCGCTGCCGTACCACCCTTTGAAAGAGGGAAGAACACATCGATAACGCGCTGCCCTGTAACAAGAGGTGTATCAACTGTGAGTTTATGTGCAAATGGACGAGCTCGGCGCACTGGCCAATATTGAGAGAGCTTAATCTCTTCATCAAGCTCTGTTTTTCCGATTACATCATCTATCGTATAATCGCCGCTTCCAGAGAATGTCTTTAGCACCCTACCACGAACAGTCGGCGGAATCATTATCTTATGCAAAATAGAAGAAGTTTCTTGCACGCTTCCGATTACCATACCAGGAGCAATAGGCGCACCCTCTTCTTTTTCAGCTTCAAAATGCCAGATTTTTTTTACATCGATAGGCTCAGCTCTCTGTCCTGGTGCCAAAAACGCTCCAGAATCATCATACATAGTAGCAAGAGGGCGCTGAATTCCATCATAAATAGTACCTACAAGTCCAGGTCCCAAGCGCAAAGAAAGAGGTCTTTCACTGCATTCGACTTTTTCGCCGATATGCATACCAGTATCTTCCTCATATACCTGAATCGTAGCATTGCCAGAGTTTTGGCGAATAATCTCGCCAATAAGTTTCTTTTCGCCCACATCAACAACATCATAAAGACCACATCCGTCAAGTCCTGATGCATAGACAATAGGTCCAGAAACTCTAGTTATCTTACCGACTTTCATTCAGGAAGCCTCCCTCCAAATAATGTACTAGCAAGTTCATAGCTGTACTTATCTTCAAGCTCGCTAACAAGTTGGTCAAACGAGAATCTGCATTTCACTTCCCCGTCTTCGCTTGTTGCAATAATTCCCTCATGCACTTCCAAGAAAGGCACAACCTCTTCTCTTGACTGCACAAAAGAAATCCTTTCTAAAGACTTCAAGAAACTTCCAAACTCATCTTTTACAAGTTTTTCTATCTGTTCTAAATCTTTCTCATCACCATAAATTTTTGCAATAATGCATTTGTTCGCAAGTACTTTTTTTCCACTTGTTATCATACGCTTCAAAAGCAAAATTTTTCTTTCTTGAGAAAGAGATGACAAATAATCATTTATCGCAGATGAAACTGATTTTCCTTCAAAATCAACAAGATAGCGTTCACATTCCAGCGGAAGAGCAGCTTCAACATTTCTCTTGAATACAGCAAGTTTTTCCGCATAAGTGGCTTCTATATCTTTTTTCGCTGCTTCTATCCGAGAAGAAACCGCAGCTTCTATTTTCTGCCCTTCTGCTTCTGCATTTTGTAAAATGCGTTCCGCTTTCTTGCGAGCATCGGATTGTATTTCCTTGTCAAGAATATCTGTAGAACGTAGTTCTTCCATTGTAACTAAACACTCCTAAACTTGAATACCAATAGCCTCTCGAATAGCATCTGTCAAAGTCTTTTTACCTTTCAAATGCCCCTCGATACCTGGTATTTCCACAATTAGCGGATACTCACCGCTTTTCTGATGAGACAAAACATTATCTTCTAGCATATCAGAAATATTTTCTGTGAGGATTAATACTTTTGGTCTCTCAGCAGCTACAGGAGCATTAACGGAACTGCCTTTGCCTGTAATACGATTAAAAGCATCTAAAGCTTCGTCTTTATTTTCGCAAACAGTTCCGTCAACTCCTACAAGTTTAAAGGCGAGAACAAGTTCTCTCTCGCCAATTATAAAATATTCCACTAAAAACCTTCGTCATCCGTTTTACATGATGATGATAAGCAAAGCAACAAGGAATCCCCACAAACAGATACCTTCTGCCAAACCAACGAACGGCAATGCTTTTCCAGAAAGTTCTGCATTTTCACTCATCGCGCCCATAGCAGCAGAACCGATTTTGCCAACAGCCATTCCACCTGCAACGCAAGCAACAGCAACAGCCAAAGCAGCTGCGAAATACTTCAAACTAGAAGATGATGTTGCAACAGCACTTTCACCTTCTGCAAAAGCACACGCAATAGATGTAAACAGAACAGACGCAAACGCAAAAATTCTCTTCTTCATAACAAAGACCTCACTAAAATCTATTATATTTGAGCATTATACTCGAATTTGAAAGGTTTAAACTCTCTTCCTGTTTCATTAAAGAACTTAGAAAAGAACTCATAATACTGTAATCGCATAACCTGAATTGCAACAATCATACCTTCAAGCACAATAACAATTCCGTTACCAACAATTCCAACCAATATTTTTCCCGTCACAAGAGGAACAATTTCCATAAGACGAGCAATAATCGTTCCCAAAACAGCGTGTGAAAGCGCAAATGCACCAACACGCAAGAAACTAACTGAATTAGAAAGATATGTGATAACAGTTTCCAACAATTCAACTACTGCACCAATTATCGCCGACAAAAGACCATTTTCAAGGATAGGGTGTTCTTTGTCTATAATGCGTTCCAATACTTCGCCAAAGGCAGAGCAGAAAAGCGTTATTCCAATGATTACCCAATCAATGATATATATAGGCTTTTTGAGCAAAAATACTTTTATAGCAACAAATACCACAAACCAAAAGAATAATGCACCACTCAACCCTGTTTTTCCAAACAAAGCCTTACCTTTTTTGCCAAGAGTAAATTGGTTGCAAATATTAATAAGAAGACCAACTGAATTAATTATAAAACCAACTCCCACGGTAAAGCCAAAGAATGTAAACATTCGTATGATAGACTCTTTTGAACCTGTAGGCATCATTGGCAAAATTGCATGACGTGGTTCTCCAAACAACCCTGTAACAAAACGCGAAAATGGTTCAAGAACTGTCTCAGTTGCAAAGAATTCTCCAGTGAGAAGTCCCATAATAAAACTTGAAGCACCTATAGCTATAAAGACAGGAGCAAACTTATTCCACCCACCAACTTTAGCAACTTTTGTTTCCATCAAAATGCCAAGAAGCAAGAACACAAGTCCTTGTCCAGCATCACCGAACATAATTCCGAACAAAATCGTAAAGAAGATTGCTACAAAAGGAGTTGGGTCAATCGTACCGTATAATGGAGACCCGTAACTAAAAATTATTCGCTCAAAACTACCAATAAACTTTCCATGCTTCAAACTAACAGGTACTTTTTCATGACCTGCAATTACAGCTGGAACTTCATTAGGAGTATATTCTCGAATAGCGATTCTGCCTTCAGAAAGTTTATCAAGTTCTTCCAAAACACTTCTACTCTCATCAGCAGGAATCCAACCTGTAACCCTGTATACAAGTTGTGTCGACTCCAAAGAATCTTCCACCAACTTAACCTGCATACCAACAGAAAATACTGTAAGAAGGTGATAAAGAATTGCCTTATGTGTTTCTGCAAAGTTGTGGCGCTCAATATTAAAAGACTCTGTCTCTTTTTCAGTTTCTTCAACTTGAGTTTTCAAAGAAGCAAGAACATCATCAGGAACGCCCTGACCTTCTATCTTGATCATAATAGTATAGATTTAACAGATTCATTCTGTCCTGTCCCATTGCAAATTTCAACTCTTCAAATATCGCTGGATCAATTTTTCCTATACGAAGAGTCAAAAAAGAAAGATGTTCCAATTCTGAATAAGAAGCTTTTAGATTTGCAAATGCAAGAGCTTCTTTATAAGTGGAAGAAACTCTTTTTAGCTCCTCACTTTTTTCAGTTTCTTTTGCCTTAAGCGCTGACACAGAATTTATAATACTTTCAGCGCTCTCAAAGTCTTTTTGCTCAGGAAGAGTTGGTTCTTCTGAGTATTCATATAAATCCTGAATATTTAAGTATGCTCTCACCTTTTGCAATGACTCAAACAAAGATTTTTCTTTGCTATTAGAAGTCGTACCACTTGAAAGCCCTGATTGAAATTGAAAGTTACCTTTTTTACCAAGAAATTCTATAACGCGGCTAACATCGTCTTTCATTATCATTAATTCGACAAGTCGCATTGCAGTAGTTTTCGCCATCGATTCTTCTCCCGCGCTATTTTTATTTATTTACTCCAGCCGCTAACATAATCTGACCAGCGTCCACACTCATTTTCAGACCTTCTGCAATAGAGCGTATACAATCCAATTCATGCGATTTCATCTTGAAAAAGCACAAAAGAACTCCTACAGAATCAGGGTATCGATGAAGTAATTTCTCAGCACTTCTGCAAACTTTTTTTCGTGCCTCACCTTCAAACCATCTTGGATCAAGATTCCAGACAACTCCCTCTTCATTTGGGTTAAGCAAATCCTTATATTCCCATTCTGCCCATTCAGAATAACTATCCACAGGATAGTCAACAATTTTGATAGCAGGAGATGCAATTTCATCTGCAACATCATGATTAAAAGTTGTATATGCCAAACGAGCTAAAATATCTTCTTTTTCTAGCCCATAATACACTCTTAATCGCATAACCCAAACTATATTCTGTAGTATATACTCTTCTTTGAACAAACTCAAAGCAATATTTCTTTCTTCAGCAGGCAATTCTTTTATTGCCGTGAAAATTTCATATACAAATTGCTGATCCAACTTTGTATCGTTTAATTGCTGCTCATGTATATCTGGTATTTTATTATACCACGCAAAAGCAGAATTTTCAGTCATTTTAGCGATATTAGGCCATTCATCATAATTTATTTCACTAAACGAACCAATATCAACAACTTCAGGCAACTTATTTTCTTTGAAACAAAGAGCCGCTCCAATCTCTTTTATATTTTCATAATCATACGAACGGAGCAAATTCACCAACAATTTTGCAGGCTTAGAATAGCAAGAAACGAGTTTTATATATTCCGAAATAAATTTTTCTTCTGATTTTTTTTCAATTTGACGTGCAAGAAGAGTCTCAGGCACAGCAGGAACTTCTTCTGCAAAAAGCAATCCCCAAAGTTCATTCAAACTCTTTACAGAAAAAAGTTTTGCAGCGCGCTCTCCAACATAAGATTTTGAAAGCATTCCGCAAACTTTTGCATAAACATAAGCATTTGCCGCAGACCTGTCCATAATCTACCTCACGCTTATTCTGCAAAAAACAGTTTATCAAGCAATGCATTAAAGGCATCAATGTCTTTTCCACTAGCTGAAATTCTATCCCGATATGCAGCAAACGAGTTTTCATGATTTTTGTTAATCTTATCACACTCGCTTTTCAGTTCAACATCCGCATTAGCAAGCAGTTCACTATATTGTTTTTTATAAGACTCCTCTGCTACCGTTCTTGACTCAGAAATACGCTTATTCGCAGCATCTTGAGCTTCCGAAAGCAAAGAAGCAGCTTCTTGCTCAAGACCCAACAAATGTTTAATCACATCAGATTCTTTTTCAGCCATAGAAAACTCACCTTACTTATCAAAAGAACACAGAAAATCATACACCTCTTGAGAAGATTGTTTTCCAATCACCTCATTTACAAAATCAGGATTCTGCAACACCTTACAAAGAGATGACAACACTTGCAAATGCTTTTCTCTTTCTTCAGGAGAAATCAAAAGCATAAAAATCAAATTTACAGGAGCCTTATCAAGAGCATCATAATCGATACCGCTTCGACTTATTCCAACCGCTCCAACAATCCCGCTCACGCTGTCAACAATTCCGTGCGGAACAGCAACAGCATGAATAATACCAGTACTCATTTTTGATTCGCGCTCCTGCAAAGCATTTACAGCAGCGCTTCTGTTTAATTGAGGCTGGACAGAAACGATTGACTCAACTAACTCTTCAAAAACCTCATCTTTATCTTCGCTTTCAAGATTCGTGATAATAGTTTTAGGAGAGAACACCTGTCCAAGTACCATATCAGCCTCTTATTTATTCTTCGCCAGACTCTGTAACAGGAGCAGACTCTTCAGTCTCTGTCGCAGACTCAACATTCTCAACAGCAGGAGCGCTTACTTCAGCGCTCTCTTCCCAATATTTCTTTGTTGAAGTGCTTTCTGTAGAAGTTGTTCCCTGAACCTCTGCTGCTGCAGCGTCCAAATCTTTTGGCTGGCGTGCTTTGAAGTTGCGAGAAGTTGTAAGCGCGAGGAAAAACGCGATAACGAAGAAAAGAGCTGCAAGAACCCCTGTTGTCTTTGTAACAACGGAAGCAGAACGAGAACCAAAAGCAGCGCTGCCGCTACCAATCATTCCACCCATACCGTTACTCTCATCGTCCTGCAAAAGTACCAAAAGCACGATTAACGCGCACACAATAATGAATGCCACAAGAAGGATTCCACCAACTATGCCCATTTTTGTCTCCAAAATTTATTGTCTATAGATTAGGGTCATAATACCCTAATATCGATTTGAAGTCAATCAATAGTTTTTTTATATTTTGTCATTCCGAGCTTGTTTTAAGAATATGCTCAAACAAGGCTGATGCTGAAACAAGTTCAGCATGGCAATAGTTTCTAAAGCATATTTTTTAACAAAAAAATCCCCCTCCTCAAAAGCAGAAGAGGGGTTTATAAAGGTGAATCACACCGCTTTTAGCTTAGCACTCACAGATTGGAACGAAAGTTTCAGCCTTTAGGGAAGCACCACCGATAAGACCGCCGTCAATATCTGGCTGTGCGAGAAGGTCTTTTGCATTAGAAGCCTTCATTGAACCGCCGTACTGAATGATTGTCTCGTCAGCAACTTTCTGATTGTAGAGCTTTGCGATGTATGAGCGGATGAACTTGTGAATAGCCTGTGCGTCTTCTGGAGTTGCAGTCTTTCCTGTACCGATAGCCCAAACTGGCTCGTAAGCGATTGTAACTCTCTTCATCTGCTCTTCTGTAACGCCTGCCAAACCTGCTGAAAGCTGGAAAGCACAAACCTGCTCTGCCTCTCCTGCTTCGCGCTCGCTAAGGAGCTCACCGATACAAAGGTCAACTTCAAGACCGTCGTTCAAAGCCTTGCGAACCTTCTTGTTGATAAGCTCATCGCTCTCACCAATTTCGTGGCGGCGTTCTGAGTGTCCGAGGATAACAGCCTGACAGCCGATGTCCTTGAGCATAGTTGTAGAAACTTCGCCTGTGTGAGCTCCGTTGTCAGTTGCTGCGCAGTCCTGAGCCGCCAAAAGAATATTTGAACCCTTTACAACCTGAGCGACAGCGTCAAGATAAACGAAAGGAACGCCAATCATAAACTTGTTTGTCTTTCCTTTGAGAGAAGCAACAAGGTCTGTAGCGAGCTTTACAGCCTCAGCCTTGCTTGTGTTCATCTTCCAGTTGCCAGCAATGTAATGTGTACGTGCCATTGAGATTTCCTCCAAAAATACCGTCTGTGCGGTTTGTATTGATAAAACCGATTATATATTTTTCATCGCGTTTTGTATACCCGATTTATTTTCTGCTGATTTTCGCTCTAAAAAAGAGTGCTTTCCAATTCGCCGAGAGAGTCAATGACGCGCCACACGCGATTTTTGAGCGCTTCGTCAGGCATAATCTTGTCGGGAACGAGGACGCACTTCATCTGCGCTCTGACAGCGCTTTCCGCACCGTTCGGGCTGTCCTCTACGGCAACGCAGTTCAGAGGATTTGCACCGACAGTCTTTGCCGCCAAAAGATAAATGTCAGGCTCCGGCTTCGAGTGCTCCACCATATCGCCCGTCGTGATAGTTTTGAAATAACCGATAATTCCCGCGTCCGTCAGCTGCTTTCGAACAACGCTTTCCCTCGTCGATGAGGCAAGAAGAATCTGTGCGCCGCGCTTTTTCAGCGCTTCGAGGCACTCAACAACGTGCGGCATCAAAGGGATTCCGTCCTTGTCGGCAATCTCGCGGAAAATCGCGGAGCAGCGCTCAAGGAACGAGAGCGCGTCAAAGCCCCCGATATTTTTGTAATGTTCACTAAGAAGCGCGATTGTGTCGTTTCGGTTTCGTCCCATGCACATTTTCTGCACGGCGTCGATGCCCTCTTCCGTGTCGATTCCAGATTCAAGAGCCGCCTTTCGCCATGCCTGAAACGAGATTGTCTCCGTGTCCAAAAGCACGCCGTCCATATCAAAAATTACTGCTTCGATGTTTTTCAATTCACTCATAGACGCGAGATTAGCACGTTTTTATTTTCAGTTTCAACCCTTTTTTTTGTAATTAGCCGTTTGGAGTCGAAGAATCCGCTCCTTTTTTCACAAGCGATTTTGATTTATTCGGCTAGATTCTTCGACTTCGTTCGCTTTGCTCACTTCGCTCAGAATGACACGACTTAATCGCTCGTTTTCTTTGCTCTTTGGGCGATTTTGGAGTTCGCTTCATTGACTTCAAGCGAAACCTTTTTCACAATTTCGCCATAAACTGCCTCGTCAATCAAAACAGCAACGTTCAAATACGGAATGAGCTTGTCGTTCACTGTCGACAAAAGCTGCTTTCTTAGCTCGCTTGCGGTTTTTCCGCCCTCAGTTTTGCCAATCGTCAGCGCCTTCTCTTCTGCCAAAAAATTCTTTTCAGCCTCCTTAAGAGCCTCAACAATTTCGCCTACTCCGTCCAACTCGCCCAAAGCCTCTGCGATTTCGCTCATAGCCAAATCTTCAAGCAGGCTCGCAATCTGCGTTGACTCTGTTGCAAAATCAAGACGGGAGATACCGCGGTATTTGTCAAGGCACGGACTCACCTTTTTTGCAGCCTCAGCCTTTTTTTGAATCGGTAATTTTTTGTAGCCGTCAATCGCGGCGTACAAAGCCGAAATTTTCTCATCGCGAAGCGCGTCGGCTGCCTGCAAGCCCGAAACAGTTTTGTCTTTTTTGAACGCTGTAACGAGTTTGGCAGTTTTTTCTTCTAACTCTTCGTTGATAGACTTCCAGAAGCGGTCTTTCTGCGCCTCCGGATACTCGTTGTACCACACAGAGAAGTTTTGCGTCAGATGCGCAAACTCTCCAATCTGAATTGAACCTTTCACTTTTGAAATTTCATTCATAAAAGTACTTCCTCAAAGAATCTTTGATTACATAATGCGACCAAAATGCGCTTTTTGCAATATTTTTTTGAATAATCCGCATTGCACTCGTGATTTTTCGATTATTCAAAAAAATAATTGTTCCGCGAGCATGTTTTTCTGATTATTCAAACGAATAATTGTCTAAGCAGGCGTGCATTGTTCATTATCTGAACAAATAATCATCATCGCAAGCATGTTTTGACCATTATTCATATGAACAATGCATTTTCACGCGTGTTTTGCTCATTATTCGTTTAAACAATTTAAGGCAGATGCTTGAATCAAGTTCAGCAATGACGACGCATTGAAAAAGCGCAAAATATGAGATAGAGTTTTTTCTATGAAAGCACTAAAAAGGATACAATCACTCACAATTCTAGGATTATTTCTGGTATTCACCTCCTGCTCGCTTCTGACGGGAAAAGACGGGGCAAACACACGCGTAACGCTCAGAATCGGAAGCGACTTGTATCATCGCCTCTCCTCCCGTGCTGCCGAAATTACGGGCAGCGAAGAGGGGGGGGGATTTGAGATTGACGTCGAGATAAAAGGCGATTATTCAGACAAAAAGAGCGCGACAATTTCTGAGAACGGAGCGCAAATCATCTTCACTGACATTCCCGAAGGCGCAAAAATCTATGCGGAGGGAAAGATTTTCAAAGACGCATACGGAAGAAAAATCATGCTTTACAATGGCAAGAGCGAAGAAATCACGATTGAGGAGGGAGACGAGAACTTTCTTGAGCTTTTGCTGAAAAAGCAGGCAGATTTCTTAGTTGCGTTTGACACGTACGGCGGAACAGAAGTTGACAACCAGCTTCTTTTTTCTGGAGAAAGCGCACTTGAGCCAGCAACAGCACCGACAAAGGACGGATACACGTTCTTGGGCTGGTTCGCTGACGCAAGCGACAGGGATTTTTTTGATTTTTCAACGCCGATTGTCGAGGACACACTGCTTCTTGCAAAATGGGTTGCAAACGACAATGTAAAGGTGCCAACTTCTAACACAGCAGATTACTCTTTTTCTCTTCCAGAAAGCACAACATATATTTTAAGGCTCAACGGATTCAACTACACAGCCGGTCAATGGGCTTCTTCGCTTTATTGTAATCTTGCAACCTCTGATATACACGCAACTTTGTATGTGGACATTGTCGGAACAAACAAGAGCATTGGCGGAAATCACGGCGGACTTGTAATTGCGGCATTAAATAGTTCTGTTACAAATTCGTCTGTTGATGTTATTTTCTTTTCAACTTCGACAGGAAGTTTTGAGTTTGGACGCCAAGACAACGGTACACCAGATTTACAGGTTAAAGACAGCATTTCAACAACATTTTCGTTTTTGAATACTTGCACTGTGTCTAATATGACTTTTGGAGGAACAGCTTGCTCAACCACGGAGGAGTTTTTGACAAAAGCAAGAACGCAAGCATCTGGAAGCAGCCATTCCAAGTTCACGATTACAAAAAACTGAGCTCAAGATGCTGAAACGAGTTTGAGCATGACAAACTTGTTTTGAAAGCGTTTTTTGAAAAGCGCGCTTTTGTGCTATACTTCTTGTGTGCAGAAAAGGCACAAGGAGAAAACTTATGGACATTGAGCTTACAAAAGCGTATGAGCTTGTGAAATCGCCTGTGATTATTGCGACGAAGGGCAAAAACTATGATTTGACGCCAATCGGCTGGATTACGCCTTATGATTACGAGCCTGTGACGAAGGTGCTTTTCGCGAGCGCTCCTGAGCATCTGTCTGACATGAACATTCGAAGAAGCCAGGAGTTCGCCGTTC
>CACYWZ010000100.1 GCA_902778325.1 uncultured Spirochaetaceae bacterium | reverse complement strand
TTCTCTTTTGTTGCCCAGCTTCCGCCGAGCGAGATTCTGACGGGAAGCATTGAGTTTGTGACAATCACGGTGAAAATATTGTCGCCTGTAACGCTCGTGTAATCGTCCTCTGGGTCAACGGCGTAAGCGCTGTACGAGAAAATCGCAGAGGAGTTTTCGAGCGCGTCCTCATTCGTGAAGTACGAGAAGCCTGCACCGAGCGTCATGTTATAGCCGTTCTCAACGTCGAGCGATGTTATCGGCAAAAAGACATAGATGAGTTTTCGCGCCATGAACTTGAGCGGGTTGTATCGCTTTATTTGCCAGTCGTCCATAAAAAGAGCACTTGTGATTTTGTCGCTGCTCTCTTTTTTGACGGCTTTTTTTTCGATTTTCGGCAAGTCTGCTTTCTCAAAGCGTTTTGCGGCATCTGAGTCCTCAAGAGCGATTTCTTCGATTGGAGCGACTCCCCTTTTCAGCCGATAAAGCTCATCGTAAAACACGCGGTTTGATGTGAAAATGATGTCGCTTCCTGCAACAAACGGAGAGAGCGTGCTTGCGTCGTTCGTGCTGCTGACGATTTTTAGCGCCGACGGAGAGCCTTCGGGGGTCACTGAAAAATATCCCATTCGCAAAAACACGCTTTCCTCGCTCAAGTACGAAAACGACACGAAGCCGTCAGAGCCTTGCATTTCCAAGACGGAAAACGGCATTTTATAGCATTTTTCCTCACCGTCTGGGAGCGAAATCGAAAGGAGTTTTTTTTCATTGTCCTCGTTCAAAAGGCAATAAAGAGAGTTTCGCGTGCTTGAGCAAAATTGATGGGCGATGCTTCCTGTGGCAAACTTTCGCGTAAAAAGAATGTCGTCACCATTTCTGTCGTTGACAAGATATA
The DNA here is from genome assembly GCA_902778325.1 of uncultured Spirochaetaceae bacterium. Lineage (GTDB taxonomy): Bacteria > Spirochaetota > Spirochaetia > Treponematales > Treponemataceae > Treponema_D. The sequence continues at coordinate 6,372 of CACYWZ010000100.1, read as the reverse complement.
GGCGCATTTCGCTGTTCTGTCCTGTGCTGTACACGCCTGCGACGGCGTATTTTCGGTACGGAAGGCACACGATGCACGCTTCTGAAACGGGATACGAGCCTTTAAGGAACGTGCGGTTCTCGATGTCGTAAACTCTTGTGTACGGCACGCTCAAAGCCGATTCGCTTTTTTTTGTTTTGGCGCAAACGCAAAGATAGCGCTTGTCGCTCGAAATCGTCAGTCTTGTCACATTGTCCGCGCAAAAGAGGCGCTGAAGTTTTCGGCTGTGTCTTTTTTTTCGGTAATCATAAACTATCGACACTTCTTTTTTTACGTCGTCATACCAAATTATGCCGTTCGCGCTTTTTACGGGGCTTTTGAAGTGCAAATCATGTCTTGATATGATTTTTTCGGAGGCATTTTTCACGACGGAAACTTGCGCCATCTCTTCTGGAAGTTCGATTGAGTCTTCAAAGTCTTTCCATGCGCTTTTCAGCGATATTCCGTATACTTTTTTGAAGATGCCGGGCATCAGCGAGAAAAAATGGATTTTGCCGCAGTTTTGCCAGTATTCGCCAAACTTTTCAGCTCCCCACCTCTGCATGATGTACGCTGAAAATGCGGCACACACGGCTTTTTCAACAGTGCCGTAATTGTAATGGTCGCTTGTTCCGCAAACTTGCTTCCATGTGGGGAATTTTTTTGCGTATTTTGCTTGATACAGATAATCAAGGCACGCTCTGTCGGTCAACTTTGACGCAGGACTATCATCGAGGGCATATGCAGCGCCTGAAACGAAGGCGCTCGTGACGTTCACGAGGTAAATCGGCTGGAACAAATCAACGCCCGTTATTGTGTGGACAAACTTCCAGTTTTTGCTTCTCACTGTATATGCTGTGGCTTCAAGGACGGCTTTGTAAAACAAATCGAGCAGCATTTCGCTTTCAAAAACAGCCTCTTTTCCCGCAAGCGCATCGCAAACGACGATTCTGTTGTACGGCTGTTGTGTATATGTCGCGGAGAGTTCTGCGGTGTCGGGCGTTACGACGACAGGAATGCTGAACTTTTCACCAAGCCCTGTTTTTTCTGAGGCTTTTTCAAAATATGAATCGCAATGTTCTGCAATAAGTCGCGCAGTATAGGCGCTTTGTTCTGGAAAAATAATAGAGAAACGCTCTGTTTTCAGCAAATACATTTTGTGCGGCTTGCTGTAAAGACCTGCATAAAGTGGAAGGAGCGCAAAGAGAAAAAACAAAATCTGAAACGCAAGAAGTTTTTGTTTCATAAAAAAACAGGCGATAACAACTTTGCTCAGTCATTATCGCCCGCCTCTGTCTAAAATATCAAATTATCTCTTCAATCCGAGAACTGTTTCAAGCAGAGTGTCTGCTGTCTGGATTGTCTTAGCGTTGCCCTGGAAACCACGCTGTGTAACAATCATATCTGTCATCTGTTCGCTCAAATCAACGTTTGACATTTCCAATGCACCAGCGAGGATAGAACCTTTGCCAGCAATTCCGCTCGGTCCAACGTTTGCCAAACCAGAGTTGTTTGACTCTACGAATGTGTTGTCACCAGCTTTTTCAAGACCGCCCTGATTTGCGAATGTTGCAAGAGCAATCTGTCCGATTGTGCGGTTTGTGCCGTTTGAATAAACACCAGTGATTGTTCCGCTTGAGTCAATCTTGTAGCTGTCGAGATAGCCCATTGTATAGCCGTCCTGATAGAACGCCTTTGTTGAGCTAGAAGCTGCAGACTGTGTGATTGTGTTTTTCTGGCTGCCGATTGTGCCAAGATTGATGTTCAATGTCTGGCGAGCAGGGTTTCCGTCTGCATCAGCGTTTGCATCAGGAACATTGAATGATGCCTGAAGCACAACCTGACCTGTTGGGTTTGTTTCGCCACCATTCGGGTCATATGCTCTCTGAAGAGTTCCTGTGTTGTCGAACTGAACGCGGAATGTTGTTGCAGCACCATCTGTATTGCCGATTCCAACGCGAGTTTCTGTTGTATCAACAAGATTTCCCTCTTCGTCTTTTGTTGGGTCAACAAGAACTGTTGCTTCCCAAACATTAGGCTCACCTGCAACACGGGCAAATGAAACGCTCAAGTTGTGGTCATTTCCGAAAGAATCGTAAATCTTGAACTCTGTGCTCCAAGTTCCCTTTATGATATCAGCTCTGCTTGCACCTTCAAGAATCTCAGGAGTGTTCTTGTTAAGGTTACACATAAAGTCAACATTCTCTGTTGCATGTGCAGGGTCTTTTGAACCTACAGGAATAACAAGGTCTGTCGGAGATGCAGAAGTTGTAACAATCTGCTCACCATTAACGTTCTGAGCCATCCAACCCTGAACTCTCATTCCGTTTGCTGGATTTACGAGAGTTCCGTTCATATCAAGACCAAAGTTACCAGCGCGAGTATAATAAGTCTTCTCGCCACTCTGCATAACAAAGAAGCCGTTTCCCTGAATTGCAACATCAGTTGCAACGCCAGTTGACTGCAAGTTGCCCTGATTGAAGATAGTGTCGATAGCAGCAACGCTCATTCCCAAACCGACTTCTTTCGGGTTTACACCGCCTTTTTCCTCAGTTGGTTTTGCCGCACCGCTAAGCTGCTGACTAATCATATCCTGAAAGTCAACGCGTCCGCGTTTGAAACCATAAGTATTTACGTTCGCAATGTTATTACCAATTACGTCCATTCTTGTCTGGTGGTTCTGCAAACCTGAAACGCCAGCATAAAGTGATCTCATCATATAACTACCCTCTGATTAATAACTCTAAAAATCTCGCAGCCTTGTTGTTTTTATTATCGGAACGGCTGTCTCTTAATTTATATCTACTGCTAAAATAAATCGTTTTTTTATTCGCCATAAACAGCGTTGATACGTTCCATATCATAGAAAGCGCCGTTTACTTTAATCTGTGGATTTTCTCCGCGAGTAATTCCCTCTACAACACCAGTTGTTGTTGTATCCCCTACATTCAGTTCTACAGTTTTTCCAAGAACTGACATCGCCTCTGACGAATTAAGCATTGCAGTCATTTTTGTGAACTGCTGATTCATGTTTGCCATCTGTTCCAATGAAGAGAACTGTGCCATCTGCGCAATAAACTGTGTATCTTCTACTGGATTTGTTGGGTCTTGATTTGAAAGTTGAGTAATCAGCAACTTCAAAAAATCATCTTTTCCAAGAGACTGGCTTGTCTGTCGTCCGATGACTGCATTATTTTTTGCATTAAATGTATTAACCGCGTTTTCAACCTGAGCTTTCTCAGATGCACTCATAGCTGTATTCAGTTCCATCAGTTCACCTCTGTCTTAACTTTAACCTTATGCGACAATGTCTACACCGTCAGTCGCTCCTGCATAACTGGCGCTTGGAGAATCTGAGACATTCACACTCTCCGCGTAATCGCCGTAAGCACGACTAGCAACAAACGGAGCATCCGCACGCTGTTCCGGGTTTCCGCCGTTACCATTCATCATGTCTCCACCCATCGCCAAGTTGAAGTTCGCTGTATCGAAACCGTTTTGTGCAAATGCCTGTTTCAAACTGTCAATGCTGTCGCGGAATGCGTTGTACGCTTCTTGACTTTGCACCACAATTTGACCTGCTATTACTTTATCGGTTAATTGCAGACTGACCTTAACATTTCCTAATGATTCAGGGTGCAAAATAAGGTTAATTGTGCCCTGATTGTTGTCGCGCAAAACAATAGAACCAGCCTTTACAAACTCTGGCGCATTGTTTTGAATCTGATTTGCAAGCATTGACTGATAATTGCTACCAACTGCGCCTGCTGTCTGGCTATTTGAAGACGTGATATTTGCATTAACGTCAGTAACATTTGCCATTGTCATTTCAACAGCATTGTTTCCGACGCTTTTTATCTCTGCCTCTGGCACCACTTTTTTCTGAGAAGCGCTGTCATCAACAGTTGTGCGCTCGTCACGAACAGTAAGAGATGCACCTTTTTTTGCCACAACTGTTTTTTCAGAGCGATTACGATTATCTGAAGAAAAGTCCTTTTCTCCACTTTCATCAGATTCATTTTTGCTCTCAAGGCTTTCCATTGCAGAAGCAATAAGTTTTTCGCCTTCTTCTGAAATCTCATCAACAACAGAAGAAGCAATCTCGCCATTCTGCACACTATTGTCGATTTTCTTTGCCAAAGCGTCAGAAACAGAAGCAACGCTACTCTCGTCAATCGCTTCAGTACCATCTTCAGCAACATTCTCTGCAACGATTTCCTGTTTTGACGCAACGTTCTGTGAAGAAAGAATAGCCTCATCAATACTTACGTCTTTTTCTTGAGCAACAGTTTTCTGAGATTTTTCGCTCTTAGCAATCTTCTTTTCAGATGAAGCAACATTCTTGCTTTTTGAAAGAGTTTCCTTCTTCAAAGTTTTTTCAGAGTTTGAAGCAAGAATAGTTTTTTCAGCCTTTTCATCTGCTGCCAAAGTTTCTTCGGCAACATTCTTTTCAACAGCATTATCTGCAACTTCTTTTACATCGTTGGAAATATCTTTTTCAGTGTTTTTTGCTTCAGAAGCAGACTTGCTTTCACAAACGCTTTCTTTGCTCGCATCTGATTTTGTCTGCTGAGCAACAACCTCTTTTTCACTGACGCTCTTTTCTGTTGGTGAAGAACTTTTATCGATTTCTGCCGAAACAAGAGATGCAAACGATACTGCATTGTCCGGCATATTTTTGGAAGGCGCACTCTGCAAATTGAGTGCTGTATTTGATAAATCCGCTTTTATGTTTAATGCCTGCATCGGCTGACCTCCATACACAACGCACAGAAGAATCGCTTTCAGCAGGCATTAACCTTTTCTTAATCTAATGAAATGGGCTTATTCGCGCTCTTTTCACTTATCTTTGCCGCTCTTTCTGACGGCATCAACGAAAGCCAATAAGCGACCATAGAACTCTTTCCGCTCGCTTGGGCATCTTCTTCGGTTTTTCGAAGCACATCGATAACATCTTGGTCGTCCATCGCCAAAAGAATATTAACCGCCGCTTCTGGGTTCATACCGTTCAGATTTGCTGAAATCTGTGCAATGTTCTTATCTCTATCATCGTGTTGTTTCAAAGTATTGTTGAATGTTTTTTCGCGTTCATCCTGCGAAATGCGCCTGTCTTCAAGTTCCTGAGCAATTTGCTGGTTCTCGCTCTCAAGCCGCTTCACTTCCGCTTCACGCTGATTGAGTTCCTCAGTGCGGGCATCAAGCGCCTCAAGTCTGACCGCAAGACGGTCTTCGTCAAGGTCTGCAACAATAGGAAATTCCGCAGTTCCAGAAACAGATGTCTGCGGAGAAAGCCCCATCAATTTGTAAAGAGGAGAAAAATATTTTTTTGCATGAATGACTCCGAGGAAATCAAACCAAAGCAATCCCAACAACGTCAATATTATTATCAAAACAAGCAGGACAATAGATTTCCCTACTCCACCACTTCGACTAGCCACATCACACCCCTATTTTTAGAAAAAATATCAATTCCTTTAGAATATCGGACTACAACGAAAAAAAATTCATTATTCCGATACCGATATTTGATTAAAAGTAACCGTAAGATTAGGAATATCGATTTTTCCAGCCTTCACTTTTATAACATCGTTGAGCTGAACAGCATTGTTCGAAATGAGCGTTGTTTCCTGTGCAATCGACGGAATTAGGAATTTCGCCTGCTTTCCAACAATGTCAACACAAACAGCGTCTCCAGTCCACTCTGGATTTTGCAAAAGATAAACGAGAGTCCAATGCAAATTGCTCTTTCGCTCAGCCTTCACCGAAGCGCTCATAGCCGCGTCTCCTGCGCTGACTCTCTCAAGCATTGTGTCTTTGTCCAAAACTACAGATGATTCAGTAACTGGCTGTGTTAAATCCTTGTCTAAATACCAACCAGCAAAAGTATAAACGCCGACATTTTCACGCACAGGGAGTTCAACGCCGACACCAGCAGAAGTTTCCGTTAGCGTTGTATTGTCATCACCAAGAGTAATTGTGTATGGAATTGCTGGAGCATAAGTAACAACAACTTTTTTAATATAAATTTGGAAGGTCAGGGTGCTCTCCCGACCAACCCCTCTCGGGGAGACAGGAAAGGAAGGACATATCGTCTTCACCGATTTCAAACCCGAAGATATCGAGGTTTTCCTTCATACGCTCTATCTTCGAAGCCTTGGCAACAACGGGAATTCCGCGCTGCAATAAATATTTTAACAGAATCTGCGCATTAGTTCTACCATATTTTGCGGACATTTTAAGAATATTTTCATCCCCCAAAAGGCTTCCTCTGCCGAGGGGGCTCCAGGCGATTGGGAGGATTCCTTCATCCTTAAGATAGCGTAACGCATACTCCTGCATATATCCCACATGCAG
>CACYWZ010000099.1 GCA_902778325.1 uncultured Spirochaetaceae bacterium | reverse complement strand
TCAGACGGGACATGAAAGCGACAGCAAAATGAGAGTTGATGGCGTGATGATGGACAATGCCGTCAAGACGTGGCGCGGTACAATCGACTTTGTGAAAGGCGCAAAAGGCTCTACTGGCGATGAGCAGGAAGATGTTTTGCTTTTGAACGAGAGCGTTCATAACAAGTCGCTTCCTGTAATCCTTTGCGATGAGGAAGACGTTGAAGGGCGGCACGGTGCTTCTGTGGGCAGACTCGGAGCGGATTTGCTTTTTTATATGCAGACACGCGGTGTTGACGCAAAAACAGCGCAGAAGATGATGATTAAAGCAAAAATCGCCTCTCTTTGTCGCTATATTCCAGATGAAGACCTTGTTGAGCAAGTTCAGGACTATGTAGAGGAGAGTTTTGGCGATGAGTGATGATTTTTTCAAGAATATTCGAAAAGATTTCCCTATTTTCTCCTCAAAAGAGAACGAAGGGCTTTTGTATTTTGATTCAGCGGCAACCGCTCAGCGACCGCAGTGCGTAATCGACGCAATCAGCCACTTTTACGCCACGAACAACGCAAATCCATTGCGCGGGCTTTATGGCTTGTCTGTTCGTGCAACCGACGAATACGAAAACGCGCGTCAGACAGTTGCAACGTTCATCAATGCCGCCCAAGCTTCTGAAATCGTCTTTACAAGAAACTCAAGCGAGAGCTTGAACCTTGTGGCGCACAGCTATGGCTACGACAACGTGAACGAGGGCGATGAGATTGTGATTTCGATTATGGAGCATCACAGCAATTTGCTTCCGTGGCAAGATGTGGCAAAGGCAAAGAAAGCAAAACTCGTTTTCTTAGAGCCAAACACTCAAGGCATTATTGAAAAGACTGAATACGAAGCGAAAATCAATGCAAAAACCAAAATCGTAGCTATCGGACACGTCAGCAATGTTTTGGGAATCACGAACCCCGTAAAAGAGATTATCGATTATGCGCACCGCGTCGGAAACGGCGGAAAGGGCGCGGTTGTCGTTGTGGACGGCGCTCAAAGCACACCGCACATCAAAGTGGACGTGAGAGAGTTGGACGCGGATTTCTTTGTGTTCTCTGGTCACAAGCTCTGCGCTCCGATGGGTATCGGCGTTCTTTATGGCAAAAAGGCTTTGCTTGAAGCTATGCGACCGTTCTTGACTGGCGGCGAGATGATTGAGTATGTAACGCGGGAAAGCGCGACTTATGCCGAAGTGCCGCACAAGTTCGAGGCTGGAACAGTGAACGCAGGCGACGCTGTGGCTCTTGGCGAAGCTATCCGCTACATCAGCGCGATTAGCTTTGACAAAATCGAGGAGCACGATAATGCCCTCGCTAAAATCATTATGGACGGCATTAAGGACAATCCGTATATTCACGTTATCGGAAACAGCGACAGCGCGAAACATTCGGGCATTGTTACATTCACGATTGACGGCGTTCACCCGCACGACATCGCTTCTATTCTCGACAGCGAGAACATCGCAATCCGCGCGGGACATCATTGCGCACAGCCTTTGATGGAGTTCCTCAAAGTCGGCTCAACAGCGAGGGCGAGCTGCTATTTCTACAACACTGAAGAAGAAGCTCAAATCTTTGTTGAAAAGTTGCAGAAAGTCAGAAGCTGGATGGGCTACAAAGATTAACGCGGTGCATTATGCTGTGCCGATGTCGTACAAGGTAATGTACAAGAGTCGTACAGCATAATGCGCGAGTATCGTACAGCATAATGTACGAGTTTGGAGGAACAAAATGGACATGAAATCGCTTTATGCCGAGATATTGAACGAGCACAACTTGAACCCGACTCACAAAGGCGTGATGGAAAACCCGTCAATGCAGCTTCGTGGCGTGAACCCAAGTTGTGGCGACAATATTTATTTGCAGCTCAAAATCGAGGACGGCAAAATCACGGACGGAGTGTTTAACGGCTCTGGGTGCGCGGTCAGTCAGGCTTCTGTTGATATGATGCTTGATGATGTTATAGGAAAGACGATTGAAGAGGCGTGTGAGTTATCTTCTCTTTTTATGAATATGATTAAGGGAAATGCTGACGAAGCGTCTTTGGAAAAACTCGATGAAGCGGCGGCGTTGCAGAATATTGCGCATATGCCTGCTCGCGTGAAGTGCGCTGTCTTGGGCTGGCACACAATGGAAGAGATGCTCAAATCTGGAGCTGACGGAGTTGTGAGCGCAAAAGGTGAAAATCAGCACGAGAATTGCGCAACTACCGAGAATATGTAATTTTATCAGCCTGCACTTTACACTGCGGGCTTTTTTTATGCCTTCAGCCTTGAAGGACAGACTGCCTTCACCAAAGCACGTGCAAGGATTTTTGCAGGGTCGATAGTTGTGATTGGCAAGCGCAAACGCCCCATTGCAAGCGGTATTTCTGTGCAGCCCATGATAAAGGTGTCAAAGCCCTTCGCAATCATTTTTTCAGTAACAATCTTGAAGTTCTCCACTGCTTTATCGCTAATGGGGTTTGAAAAGGCTTTTACGCCAAAAGACTGGCTGTAGATTGCGTCCCAAATGAGTTGCTTGTCATCTTCGGCAGGCTCAACAATCTCAATCGAACTCTCTTTGTCGAAAAACGTGTTGTAGACCTTTGAGTGATATGTGCCAAAAGTGGCATAAAGCACAATCTTTTTTCCCTTGCAGTTCGCTTTTGTCCACTTGTATGTTTCTTCGATGATATTGAAAAACTCAATGTCAAACTCATTCAGCTCGATGAACTTCTTTATCTGCTTGAGGATTATCGGCGAATGGGCGGTATTGCAGGGAATAGCAATGTGAGTTGCTCCCGCGTCAACGAGCTTTTTTATCGCGAGTTCTATTCCTGTGCTTGGGTTATCGGCATTTTCAGGGTCTAAGATGTACTGCGTTCTGTCGGGAATAAGGCTTGGAACGCTGACCGTTATCACATCAGGAAAATCTTGGTCTTTTTGTGCGTTCACGCAGTTAAAGATTTTCATCTCCAAGTCCATTCCAGCATAAGGTCCCATGCCGCCCACAATGCCGATAATCTTGTTTCTGCTGCTATTTTTTGTCGAACGCATAAACACCACTCCAGTTCTTAGGCGGATTCACCTTAAAGTTCTCAGCGCGTTCCTTTATCACTTTTGCAGCACTGTCATCGAGGTTCTTTATCACAGCGCTCATATACTTCAAGCAGTTGTCCCAGTCGCCAATGAAGTAATATTTCAAGCCTGTCTCGTACATCTTGTATGATTTCAGCAGCTTCATATCAAGCTTGTTCTTTTCTGCAAGAAGCTCATAAATGAGGATTGCCTGAGTTTTGCCTTTCACGGTGATTTTGTCGAGAACACGGAACTCAAAATCCTCTTTGACCAAGTCGTGAGTCGTTGCGCTGACGATGATTTCAGTGCCGTAGTATTTGTTTATGCCTTCAAGACGACTGGCAAGGTTAACATTATCGCCCAAAACAGTGTAGTTTATGCGCTCATCAGAGCCCATATTCCCGACGACGACCTCGCCTGTGTGAATGCCGAATCTTGTTCTAAAGCGCGGCTTTCCCTCTCTTGCCCACACATTCGAAAGATTGAAGCCCTGTATCTGACACGAAAGAGCCGCTTTGCAAGCAAGATGCGCGTGTGTTTTCACGTCCATCTCCGTCGGAGCGCCCCAGAACGCCATAATCGAGTCGCCTATATACTTGTCGATTGTGCCTTTGTTCTCGCTAATCGAATGCGCGAATATCGAAAAGTAGTCATAAAGACGGCTCACTAATTCTTCAGGCTTTGTCTGCTCTGTAATGCCCGTGAAGTTTTCAATATCAGAGAACAACAGCGTCAGCACTTGCTTTTTGCCGCCGATTTTGGCGTTCTGATTGTCCTTTATGAGCTGTGAGACGAGGTCTGACGGAACGTATTTCTTGAAGTTGACAAGACCTTGCTTCATTCCCTCAAACGAATCAACCATTGTGTCAATTTCCTGAATGCCAGAATCTATCACAACAGACTCGTTTTCAGCTATATCAAGTTTTCTGATATTGTCCATCTCGGTTGCAAGAACGTTCATTGGCTTTGAGATGAACGAGGCAAGAACGATAGAAATCACGATAGCGACGATTATGACACTAAGCGAAATGATTAGGACAATTCTGTTGTTCTTGTAGACAATGCCCATTATGTCTTCGTCAGGAATAACCATTCCGACGTTTATCGAAAGCCCGTCATCGAGCGGCATTGAATCGATTTTGCAAAAATAGTTCTCGTTATCGATTGAAAACGAAAATATATCTTTCGTGCCTTGACTGTTCTCAAAAGCAGCACTGATAATCGGGTCAGACCTGTCGTCTACCCTCTTCATCGCAAAAGCATTGCTGCCATCTGCCTGAGGATACATAGAAAGGAGCGTGTTGATAGACTCCTCTTTTCTTATTGGCTTTGCGATTATCTGATTGTCTTGGTCATAGATAAAAAGCTTCGAGTGCTCCGTCGTTGAAATATTGCCAAGATAAAGCGACAAATCCCTTATTCCAATGTCGATGCAAGCCACACCCAACAGCTCGCCATTGTCATCGTAAATCGGAGCGGCACAAGAGAAGCCCGGCATATTGTCGGTTGCGAAAATGTAAACATTCGTCCACACAATCTGCTTTTTCTGCACAGCCTTCTTGTACCAACCGCGAGTGCGCGGGTCATAGCCCTTTTCCAAGCTCTCGACAGTGTTCGGGAATGACGCATTGAAGTTCCTGTTCTCGTGAACGTAATTCGTTATGACAGAGTTGGCAGTCCGAGTGATATATCGCTTTGTTTTTGAGCCGTCGAGCATACGGCGCGCCATTATCAAGTTGCCCTTCGTGTCGCTGAAATAAATCATCGCAAACTCAGAGTGCAAATCGAGCACTTGCATAAAGTACTCAAGAGCGGCCTCACTGTCGCTTTTGAAGTGATAAGAGTCCTCTTGCCAATAGTGAAAGACGATTTTCTGAATCTCCTGAGAAGCCGGCGTGTAATAGGCTTCGAGCTTTGTGTCGACGCTCTTCAAGATTTCCGTGACCAGCTTTTCAGACACAGAATAAACAGAATCGTGAGTGCTGTGGGAATTTATCTGCATGATGACAACCGCTGTCAAAATCAAAAGCACAGTATTTATCATAACGAGCGAGTCACGAATACGGATTTTGAAGGCGTTTTTGCGAGCAGGACGCACCGTCTCTTTCTTTGGCGAGAGGCTTTCGATGCGCGGAGATTGAACCATTTTTGCTATCGGAGATGACAGCCTTTCCTCTTCAGCGCTCACAACCTCAGGACTTTTTGAGGCAAAGGCGCTTTCTAAGTCCTCCGTGTCCCGCTTTGAGGACACAAGAGCCGTCGTTGCGATATTCGAATAGACAATGAGAAGCGTTCTCATCGGGTCAATGAGAGAGTCAATCGCCATAAAGACGATGAGAATCGACTCAACAGGAAGCCCAATCGGGTCAAGAATAAGAGAAATCATCGGCAGCGTCAAAAGCCCCGAAGCGCCCGCCGTAGCAGTTCCTGCCAAAAGAGAGCCAACCACGACAAGCACCAGAGACGCAGGAGAGAGCGTCGTGTTGTATATCTGTGAGACAAAGCAGGAAGCAATCGCAAAATACATTATGTTTCCGAATCTTAAGACCGTAAGACCTAGCGGGAAGACAAGGTCGACCATGTTCGCGTTAAAGCCCAAGCCCTTGAGAGAGGCAACAGACGACGGCAAGGAAGCAAAACTGTTTCGTGTCGCAAAGCTGATTATGAGCGGGTCAATGAGCTTTTGAACCACGACAAGCGGGTTTCTTATCCCCGACTTTATCCAGATTATCAGCGTGGAAAGAGCGATAACAACAAGACCTGCAAGATAAAAGACAACAATGAACTTCACCATTGCCAAAAGTATTTCGACGCCGACTTGCGCAATCTGCTTTCCCATCAAGAAGACAAGCCCGAAAGGAAGAGCGTACATCGTCCAGTTGATGAGTTTCTGGAACGAGTCCTTGAGCGACACGACACCGTTTATCAGCCGTGTCGACGAATCGTCTTCGATAAAGCCTATCGCGACACCAAAGATAATGCTGAAAAACACGAGTTGCAAAACAATGCCGTTGCTGAAAGCCTTGAAGATGTTCGACGGCACAATGTTCACAAAGAAGTCCACAAGGAACGACTTCTTCTCGCCAAAATCCTCGCTCGCGTCATAAAGCGCCATCTCATTGCTGGACGTGTCAGCCGAGCTTTTGATAATCTTGTCGAGAACCGCTGTCGTGCTTTCTCCGAGGTTAGAGCCAGGGCGAGAGAAATAGCCTGCCGCAGTGCCAAAAAGCGAAATCGCGAAAAGCACAATAAGGAAAGTGAGCAGAATCTTTGTGATGTGCCTTCTGGCGCTTGAATCTTTCATCAGCTTGGCAAGACTTGCAACGATGGACGTTACAAGAATAGGAATGACAGTCATCTGAAAAAGGTTTAGATACACGTCACCCACAACACCCCAAGAAAGCGCAATTTCCTTTTCATAAAGCCCGAACAGAATGCCCAATATAACCGAGATAATAATCGTGAAAGGGCTTTTTAGTATTTTTCCAAACATATCATCTCCTTATTGTTTTTTGTATTTTTCAAGCACTTCATCAGCCGACAACTTGCTCTGGTTGTCCAAAAAGATGTTGAGCCAATAAAGGAACTGCGAGTTATCCGCGTGCACGGCAATCGCAATAGGGTCAGTCAAATCGGTGAAATAAATCGGCTTTAGGATAAGAGAGCTTTGAGGCGTTGATGAAAGCACCTTCTTTATCTCAAGCTCGTCGCGGTAAAGCGAAAGCACCTCCCCGCCCAAAAGAGCTTCCACAGCCTCCTCCCAAGTCGCATACTCCTTGATTTGTGCATTCGGAAAGTTCACCTTTGCAAAAGAGGCATACGAAGATTTCTCAATCACGCCGATTGAGCCTGTGTAGTTTCGCACAAAACTCTTCACCTTCTCTTCCGTCGTGACCTTTGCAAGAAGAAGGCGGTTGAACAAAAGCCCTTGCCTGAACGTCATATAAGGAGCAGAAAACTTCACCGCCTTCGCCCGAACAAGCGTGCGACTGAGCTTTGACACCGCAATATCCGCCTTTTTTTGCGAGACTTGGGTCACAAGGTCATTAAAAGAAGGCGCGTCGCGAGAGACAACGAGTTTCACGCCAAGAGCGTCCGCGATTTTGGAAGCAATATCCACATCATAGCCCTCAAGCTTGCCGCTCTCGCCCACAAAATAAAAAGGAGGCTGGTCGCTTGCAGTGAAGACAGCGCGAAGCTCTCCCCGCCTC
>CACYWZ010000098.1 GCA_902778325.1 uncultured Spirochaetaceae bacterium | reverse complement strand
CGAAAAACATTTGTTTTTGCGCTTCGTAGTTTTGGGAAAGACGAAAAACATTTGTTTTTGCGCTTCGTAGTTTTGGAAAAGACAAAAAACATTTGTTTTTGCCCTTTCCCGTTTTATCGAGGAAAAGTCAGAACGTTGTCGCTCAAGATACAGCCGTATTGCGTCTGAAAATCAACGACGATAATTGAGTTCTCGCTGAACAAAATGCGTCGGAAAGCGCCTTGCTGCTCGTCTTTTGCTTCGAGCGAGAACACTTTTTTCATAACGCCGTTGTCGCATATTTCAGAAAGTGTGTCGTTTTTTCCGTCGCAAAGGCGCAAAAACGGAGCGCTTTTTTCGAGGTTATAGGGCATGAAAAACTCAAAAGAGCAGCTGTCTTTTTTTGGATTTTCATCGCCAAAATCAAGAAAAACGCCCTTTGCTTCGCTGTTTTTCACGAGCGCGACTCTCTTGTTGTCTTTGCAAAAATAAAGCCCTTCGTTCTTGCCGTCCGCGTCTATGTCCTGTCCTTGAAAAAGATACTCGAAACTTTCTGCCCAAAGCTCTCCCAAGTCTGTCCAGTCAAGTTTTATGGCGCTTTTCACTTCTTTTTTTTCGCTCCAAAACTCGTCGTATTGCTCGTGGTATGGCGAAATGCCTGCGCTCACGCCTGAAGCGATTAGCGCGTCGACGAATTGGAAGTCTGCGCCGAGAAGATATGCGTATTCCAAAAGCGTGTAGCCGTTGTTGTCTTTTTGATAAGCTCGCGGTGTGTCGAGGATTTCTGAGGAAAGAGAGTCGATTGAGAACTTGCTTTCAAAAACAACGCCGTCGATTTTTGCGCTTGTGCTGCTCAATATTTCAACACTCACGCTCTTCTTTTCGCCGTTTTCGCACATTTCGATTTTGCCGCCGCCGAGTGTTCGCCATTTCCCGTCGATTCGCTCTTCTTCGCCCTGTCTATATCGGCGGAATGTGCCGTCGTCAAAAATCAGAAACTCGAAAGCGTCTTGCTTTTTCCATTGCGCGCCCAAAAGATAATCGTGCAAGTTTTTTGCGCGAAAGCCATCTGGAAGCGAAAGAAGCGGATTAGCCTGAGCGCAAAGAGCGCTTAGAGGCACAAAGCCTTCGTCTTTTCCGTCAGAGCGAAGATAGCGCGGAACGCTCACTTTTGCGTATTTTGTGTGTGCGCTTTGTGTGATTTCAAGTGTTTTTAGCGGAAAATTGAACGGGACTGAGGCGATTACTACGCTTTTCTCGTCTGGCTCAAGCGTGATGTTTGCGCCGTTTACGTCGAGGACAAAAAGTGTGTCCAAAACTTTCTCGCCATTGAAAAAAACACTGTCTTCGCTTTTTTCTTCTATAACTTTTTCTGTTTGCTCGCTTTTTGAAAAACTTGCATCTTCATTTTGCACTTCTTTTTCTGCGCTTTTTGTCGCATTTTCTTTTTTTAGTGAGCATGCGAAAAAAGAAAGGGCGGAAAAAAAGAGCGCTGTGATAAAGTGTTTTTTCATAACTCCTCCGAATTCACTTGTTGTCAGTTCAAAATGTCATGCGAAAGCCATTTTTTGCTTCTGAAGCGAAACTCAAATACGACAGAGCGAACCGACCAGTCGCAAATCATTCCAATCCACATTGCAATTGGACCAAAGCCGAAACAATGCGCCAAAATCACCGTAACTGCGACACGGCAAGTCCACATCGTAATCGAGGACACAATCATCGAAAATCGGACATCGCCTGCAGCCCTCATTCCGTAGGCTGGCAAAAATGAAAGAATCCACACGACAGGCTTTATCAAATGAACGAACAGTGTCAAATTGACCGCGAGCGTCATAACTGGAGTGTCCATGTCTGAAATGAGCGCCAATGGTTTCACAAGAGCGCTCACTACAACGCACGAAATCAAAAGCGAAATCCAGCCATAGAAAGTGAGGCGCTTTATGTAGTAAGTCGCCTCTTTTTGCTCGCCTGCACCAATACATTGCCCGACAACAGTCATAAGCCCAAGCCCGATTGCGATTGGCGCTTGACTTGAGAGCCCCTCAAGGATTGAAACAAGCGCATTTGCTGCGATTGCCGCTGTTCCCATCGTGGAAATCGTTGACTGAATCGCGAGTTTTCCGAACTGGAACATTCCGTTTTCAATTCCTGTCGGGACTCCGATTTTCAATATTTTCAGCATAATGGACGTATCAGGGCGTAGCGCGAGATAACTTTTTATGCCGATTGCTTGCTTTGTTCTTCTCAAATAAAAAAGAACAATCACTGCACAAAAAAGGCGGGAAGCAAAAGTGCTCCATGCCGCTCCTGCAACTCCCATGGAGAAGCCGAAAATAAGAATCGCGTTTCCTGCGATATTGATGATGTTTGACGCTGTTGATATCGCCATCGGAAGTTTCGAGTTTCCGTCAGCGCGGAAAAGTGATGACGCTGCATTAAAAATTGCAATGAGAGGGTAGGAGAGAACCGTAATCAAAAAATACGTCTCCGATGCTCTCATTACGTCTTCTTCAACTTTTCCGAACACCAAAGAAAGAAGTGGCTTCGTGAAAATCACGCAAAGAACGGTTGTCACGAGCGAAAATGCTGTGACCGCGATAAGAAGCTGGCCTCCTGTGTGATTTGCGTTTTCATTCTCGCCTTTTCCAAGATACTGGCTTGTCAAAATAGCGCCGCCTGTCGCCATTGCCGAAAAAACAAGAATTGCCAGAATGTTTATTGCGTCCACGAGCGATACTGCTGATATTGCTGCAGAACCCGCTCGTGCAACCATAATTGTGTCTACAGTGCCCATCATTGAGTTCAAAAGTTGCTCAATGATAAGAGGCACTAGAAGCGGCGCTAGACGTTTTCGCCTGAACATACGTTATTTTTTGAGCTTTGAGCCCAAATCCTTGAGGGCAGCACCTGTCTTTTCAGCCGCTTTTCCCGCTTCTTTTTTCACTTTGAGCGCTGAAAGTTTTGCTTCTGCAGCTGTCCAGCGTGCTGTGAGTGCTGTGTATTTTCCTGCGTCAGAAATTGTCCAAGAAGATGTGTCTTTTGAAAGTTGACCTGCTTTTTTTGTGAACTGCGCTTCTTTTTTTGCCAGCGCTTCTAGCTTTGAGAAATCGTTGCTCTTTGCGCTTTTTTCTGCTGAAACTACGAATGCTTCGTATTCTTTCAAAAACTTTGCAGATGGTGTTTCACCGCACGAAAAAAACGAAACCGACACTAATGCAATAAATGCAGCCAAAATGATATTTCTAATATTCTTCATATTTATCAATATACCACACTCTAAAGAGAAATGCTAATCATTTTATTCTTGCCCTATATTTGACTCTGCATTGATTTTCGAAAATAGACAAATTTATCTTTGTTTGAAAATATAGAAAAATTTTGTTTGACAAGTAAAAATTTGTATCGTATCATAAAAATATAATATAACCCCATGTGGAGGCATTTTAATGGCTAAGGTAGAATTGAAGGGTATCGGTAAGATTTACGATGGCAATGTTCGTGCAGTTTCAAACTCGAACATCACGATTGAAGACAAGAAGTTCTGTGTTTTCGTCGGACCGTCTGGTTGTGGTAAATCTACAACTCTTCGTATGGTTGCGGGCTTGGAGGACATCTCTGAGGGTGAACTTTATATCGACGGAGAATTGATGAACGATGTTCCGCCGAAAGACAGAAACATCGCAATGGTTTTCCAGAACTACGCTCTTTACCCGCATATGAGCGTATTCGATAACATGGCATTTGGTTTGAAGATTCGCAAGATTGACAAAGCAGAAATCAAGCGCCGTGTTGATGAAGCTGCAAAAATTCTTGACTTGACACAGTATCTCGACAGAAAGCCGAAGGCTCTTTCTGGTGGACAGAGACAGCGTGTTGCTGTAGGACGTGCTATCGTTCGTAATCCAAAGGTCTTCTTGTTCGATGAGCCTTTGTCAAACCTCGATGCAAAGCTTCGTGTTCAGATGCGTGCAGAAATCAGTGACTTGCACAACAGATTGCAGGCTACAATGATTTATGTTACACACGACCAGATTGAAGCTATGACAATGGGCGACATGATTGTTGTTATGAAGGGTTGTGGCGAAGAAGGTGGAAAGATCCAGCAGATTGGTGCTCCACTTGACTTGTACAATCACCCAATTAACAAGTTCGTTGCAGGCTTCATTGGTACACCGCCGATGAACTTCCTCTCAGTGAAGATTGTTGAGAAGAACGGAACAATCGTTGCAGATGAAGGTTCATTCGAGATTGAGCCAACTGAAGAGCAGAAGAAGTCTTTGAAGGCTTATGTTGGTAAGGAAGTATTCTTCGGAATTCGTCCAGAGGATTTGGAGTATCAGCCAACACCAGCTGCAAAGAACAACATGCAGATGAAGATTACAAACCAGGAGCCTCTTGGAGCTTCAACACACCTCTTCCTTGCAACAAAGGGACAGAACATTATCGCTATCACAGGACCTGAACACAAGTTCACTCTTGGCGATATGGTTAACTTCGTTCCGAACATGGAGAAATCTAAGTTCTTTATGAAGAGCCCTGAAGGAAAAGATGAGGATGAGCTTAACATTTGTGAGGATATTCCGAACACTTGGGCATAATGGATATAAGATTTCGCAAAAAGTGATATCTTAATGCTTGCAATCGAAATGCTATAGGGGAAACTCTATAGCATTTTTTATATAAAGTAAAAAATGTATGAACAAATGTGTTGAAGGAGAAGTTAGAAATAAATGTTCAAAGAACCGCCTGCTTCATGCCAATTTGTTTTGAAATCACCTGCGAACGTGTAAAATGCTTTTAATGTAACATTTTGATGTAGCGAAATACGTTCTTGCACAGAAATATCGAATCGTGTGTGCTCCTTATCAAAAGGAGATTGATAAAGTGTTGCAAAAATATTTTGCTTCCATATTCCAATAGTTGTTAGAAGCCCTAGTTCTCCGCCTGCAAGTGCATCTGTACAGTAATTGTATTCAGGCGAAATAAATATGTCTGTACCTAAAAGAGCATAAATTTGATTATACGGTGTTATAAGTGTGCTTAGACCAAGAGCATATTTTATATGCCCTGCTAAAGTTTCGTTTATTTCGTCGTCTGAATCTTTTGCAAGATTTTGCGCAAAACCTGCACGAAATTGAAAGCATTTTTTCAGTGAAAGACTGTCACTAGTCGGTAGAGAAATTATATTCGCAATATCAAAATAACGCAAATAAAGATTGTCTTTTAAGTTTTCTTTGATTTCTTTTTTATCAAAATCTTCGTTGAAACTATACCGAACTGAACCTGAAAAAAACTCAAGTTGTGAGTTTGGCGTATATCCACTATCTGTGTCTGTAATATTGTGTGCAAGAAGTCTAAAATTTATTTCGCCATATGGAGTTTTGTCTTTTATGCCACCTCCTAACGAAAAAAGTGCAGAGCCATGTGCTTTTTGTGGTTGTTCATTTGGAATCGGTATATTTTTTGAAATCGAAGGTGTGTCTTTTAGTTTGTTTCGTTCTCCAAGTACAGCAAGAAAACGTTTTTGATAATCTTTTAGAGATATTTTATTGTTTGTCAGAAGATATTTTAAATAATCAGAAGAAAACTCCCAAAGATTTGCTTGCTCTTCATTACTCATATTTTCAGTATTTAGTTCAGATATTTCAGTTTTTCCAAAGCATAGTTTTTTCGCAAATCGCTTTTGCTTCTTTGTCAAAAACGATTTTTCGGCTTCCATCTTGCTGTAAAGAGATGGTCTATATTGTGCTGCATCTAGTAAGTTTTCTTTTTGTAATTTCAAAATTACTTGAATCGGTTCGACAATAGTTCCAAAACTATCAGTTAATTTTGTATCAGGGCGCGCAATTTCAAGAGGAAAAAGAATGCAGTATGCACAATTTTCACTCAAATAATAGTACCTAGAATATGTGAAAGTCATTTCAATAACGTGACGCAAAAAATAATCTGTTTCGTCATCATTCAAAAGCAGTTTATATTCCCATGTATCGCGCATATCTATATAACTATATTTAGTGATTTGCTGGTAATATGGAATGATATCGTATTTTGCAGGATAAGCTCCAAAAAGACCTTTCATCGCAAAAATAAAGCTTGGAGGATCTGTTGTAATTGCACCATAATTCACTGAAAGCCCTGCTAAATGAGGCGCGTTTTTGCTTTCAATGAGATAAAACAAATGCCCGAACATTGAAGCAGGATTGTTCATATACGCTGCTGGAAATATAAGATAAAGGTCTTTAGGATTTATTGTTTCTTTTAGTCGATTATAATCAGCATCGCCATCATATAAAAGTTGCGATTTATCGATATCAAGTTTTTCACAAAGCCACTTGTAGCGCGCAGAAAATGCGTAGGTTGGATGCTCTTTTCCATTTTCTTTAGGGATGAAAAAAGCGCGGATTGTTGCCTCTAGTTCTGCTTTAGGATTTGTTTTTCCTTTTTCTGCAAGAAAAAAATCTTTTCCGTCAACAAGACTTTTATAACCTGTAAGAGTTTTTTTGTAATGACAAAGCAAAAGCCAATAACTGTCAGAATAAAGACAAAGTTCATTTGCTTTTTTTACTAAATTATCAGCATATTGAACTTGAGAATAAATATTTATTGGAAAAAATAGTAAGAATAAAAGAAGCAAACGGTAAAAAAGCCGCTTGCTTCCATTTGTGTTAACAAAAAACAAGGAATTAGCCTACCAAAGCATAAATCTTTGCGCTTACTTCCTGTGCGCTTACATCGCTTGATGAATAGATGTTGCTGAAGTTAGCCTGTAATGAGCTCTTGAAAGCAGCCTTGTCAGAAACCTTGAGCATATCAGACAATACTTCCAAGTATTCTCCGTCACCTGCAGCAATGTCGTTTGCAAGGTTATCCATATTAGCAGCAATGAAGCGGTTTGTGTCAGCAAGAGCGATTTCTGCGCCCTCTTCGTATCCAGATGTTCCGAATGTAATAGCGAACATTCCGTTTCCACAAATGCCGTTTAATGTGGTTCCAACAAATTCCCAGAGTTTTCCTGATTTGCCAGAAAGCAAAACGCGTCCAAGACCTGGTCCGATGTTGTCTGCAAACATGCTTGCAGAAGCGCCAACGAGCAATGCTGCTGTTACAGCAAGAACTTTCTTATTCATTGTTTCCCCCTGAATAAAAATAAAGTAGTATTACATACAGTATATATATATATGTCAAACATTTTTTGCTGTTTTTGTGAAAAAATATTGAAAATACTTTAGAATAACAAAAATACATACTTTTTAGGAGGCAAAACGTGTACAGCAATTGTTTTTTTGAGGCAATAAAAGCAAAACTTAAAGACCCAAAAAACTTTTTCGTGGCACAATGTTTATCAAAGTCGCAAAGACAGATGAATACAAAAAGACAATGACATACGAGCAAGACTTGAAACACTTTGTAACAGACAATAGGAAAAATAAGTAGAATGCTGGCATAAATTTGGTATATAAGATTTTGAGAAAAACGCTTTTGCACCTTTTTCTCAAAAAAAATTGTATACGCTCTGATTTGTAGAATTTTCTGCTCATATACAATATGTATACGAGTCGACTTGGAGTGTTTTCTGCTCGTATACAATATGTATA
>CACYWZ010000097.1 GCA_902778325.1 uncultured Spirochaetaceae bacterium | reverse complement strand
AGGCGAAAGGATTTTATTGACGACAAGCCCTTCCATCACATTTTCAAGAACAGTCTTATTCTTGAAAAGATTGAAATTCTGAAAAACCATCGTTGACTTTTGCCTTAGCTCAAAAATCTCCTTTTTGCTCACCTTGGACAAATCTATTTTCAGCTCATCAAAAATGATTTCCCCGCTCTCAGCCTGCTCCAGATAGTTCAAGCACCTTATGAGAGTTGATTTTCCCGCTCCAGAAGAACCGATAAGAGCAACAATCTCGCCATCTTTTATTTCGAGCGAAATATCTTTTAGAACTTGATTTTTGCCATAACGTTTTGAAAGATGTGTAATTTTTATCATTTCAGACTTCCTTTTTCATACCTTTTGATTTTGCGCTCGACAAGAGCAATCAGACGCTCAAGAATAAAGCAAATCACCCAGTAAATCAGCGAAACAACGATATAGATTTCAAAAAACCTAAACGAGCGCGAAGCCACGATTTTTGCTCCTGCCATCAAATCAATAATTGAAATGCTGAACGCAAGCGACGTGTCTTTCACGAGCGAAAGCAAAGAGTTTCCGAGAGGAGGAAGAGCAATAACGAATGCCTGAGGCAAAATAACACGGCGAAGCGCTTGAAACGTGGTCATGTGAATGCTGTAGCAGGCTTCAAGCTGCCCCTTATCAACAGCACCAAGCGCGCTTCTGAAAGTCTCTGACATATAAGCCGCAGAATTAAGAGAAAACGCCGTGAACGCATAAACAAGCTTTGGAATTGCGTTTGCGTCATACTCACCGCCCAAGCCCTCAACAATGCCGCGGGCAACAAGAGGAAGCCCGTAATAGACAAGATAGAGCTGGACAAGCATTGGAGTACCTCTGATGAACGAAATGTATGCGCTTATCAATTGCGATAAAAATCTGACTTTGAAAAACCTGACAAGAGCAAGCACCATTCCAAGAACAGCACCGATTACACAAGAAACAATAGCCATCAGCACCGTTACAGGAATGTATTGGATTATTTCAGGCACAGATGAAATCATAAAATTCAGTTCAAACATGAAGATACCCCAATTTTTTGACAATCGTTTTTAGTTCTTTTTTGGCGGAACTGAATAATCCTCGCCGAACCATTTGAGAGAAATCTTTGCAAGCGTTCCGTCCGCTTTTATTTCCTGCAAGGCTTTTTCAATAAGGTCGCGATACTGCTTTCCGTTCTTGTTGTTCGCAAAAAGGAAATACACAGGAGCAGTTTCCTGCTCATCAAGAACAACCCAATCAAGAGGCAAATTGTTCTCCTTTGCAAAAGTGCTTGCTGTAATCGGGTCATTAAGATTCGCGTCAACCTTTCCGTCAGCAATGTCCTTAAAGCCGACAGCCACATTTCCGTCGCCATAGGCAATATTTATAGGATTTCCGTTTTTCTTGTTGTATTCTTCAAGCCATGTCGTGTTGTAGCTTCCGACGCCCGCAATAACAGTCTTTCCGTACAAATCCTTTGTGTTCCTGATGTCAGTGCGTCCCTTTTTGAAAACAATCACAGAGTAGCCGTAAAAATAAGGCGACTGTGAAAAAAGATATTTCTTCTCGCGCTCAGCATTTTTGCAAATCTGACTTGCGATAATGTCGAATTTTCCTGATTCAAGAGCCACGAAAATCCCGTCCCAAGCAGTCGGCTCAAACTTGAACGTAATCCCTGAAATGCGCTCGTCAATCGCCTTGATTACATCAATATCATAGCCGTCAGCCTCACCCTTTTTGTTCACAAAATTGTAAGGCGGATACGCACCCTCAGTTCCGACAATCACGACCTTTTCCTTTGAAGCCTTTTTGTTCTTTGGAGCAGCCCACAAAGAACTTGCAGAAAACAGACTTGCCAAAAGCAAAACAGCGCCAATTTTTTTCATAGAGAACTCCTTTAATCATATTCCGATTTAATTACATAGTAATTTAATATGATTTAAGGCGATAATAGCAACATTACCCTACTAAGTCAATAGGTTTTAGATAAATCCTTTTTATTCCAGTTTCTTTGCGCTCTTGAACGGCAGGTTTTGAAGTCTTGAAAAATTGTATACGCTCTGATTTGTAGAATTTTCACCTCGTATACATATTGTATACGGCTCACTTTTTCTATTGAAAGAAGCGTATACAATTTTTTCTGTATTTTCTGATTTTCAAAAAGCGCTCGCAATGCTCTCAGCGCCATCAGGAAGCGCAATCATCTTCTCTTCGCTCTCTGGAAGCAAATTGATTGCGTCTGTTGAATTGGGCTTTTTGTAGAAAATCACTTTTTTGTAAATCCAAACGCCGTTTTCTTTTTCTGCGCTCACATAGACCACGCTATCTCCGTTTTTGCCTCGAACCTTGTACGTAATCTCTGCGCTTCCAGTACCGTTTGTGTTCGATTTCAAAGAGCCGCTGATAACGCCTTTTTTCGAATAATTTTCGCCCAAATATTCCATGACTTCCTCATTGCTTTCAAGCAATTCGATTGAATGTTTGTATGGCTCGCAAGTTTTTAATGA
Source organism: uncultured Spirochaetaceae bacterium (assembly GCA_902778325.1). GTDB lineage: Bacteria > Spirochaetota > Spirochaetia > Treponematales > Treponemataceae > Treponema_D. Next base: position 5,074 of record CACYWZ010000097.1, on the reverse strand, counting down.
CAAGAAAACGCTATTTATCAAAGCAAAGCACATCACAAAAACAATCGCAACAAGGGCAAAAGCCGAGAGCAAAATTGTCTTTTTCCGCTTCTTTTTGTCTGCCATGATTTCTTCGGCTGTTCTTTCGTAGCGCGCGGTTTTCGTTTCGCAAAACGGGCAGATTTTTGCATCAGCGGGGATTTTTTGCTTGCAGTTTTCGCAGACGGCAAGCGGCGGCAAAAAGAGCATCACCACGAAAACCCAAAAGCCCATGCCCGGAATGACACTGAGCCAAAACCAATGCGGAGAGCGGTTTTTCTTTTTGGCGATAATCACGCCTGCCACAATTGGCACGATTAAAATGGTCAAAACAAACAACAATATTACTAAACTAGACATTCTTTTCTCCTTTATATCCTAAAGCGAAATTTCGCCGTCAGTGCATTTTACGCTCTTTGCGCTCAAGTCCAAGTCCCAGCTGCCAGATTTTTGGATTGCTTTCCATTGCTTCTTTGTTCCGCCGTATTCGATGCTGAGAAGATTTTCGCATTCTCTGAAAGATGCAGAGCAGATTTCTTCAACGCTCGCTGGAACAAAAATGCTCACGACATTTTTGCAGGCATCTCCAATTGTGTCAATTCGCCTCACAAAGTCCGGAATGACGAGCGTTTCCTCGCAAAGCAAGAGTTTTCGCTTGTTGAAAGCAACGTAAGCGAGCGTGTCGTCTTCCATCGCAAAGCCGTCTTTTATGGAAAAATCCACGACTTTGCCGCCGTTTCTGATTTGGGCAGACTTGACGCGATACGTTTTTTCAAGGCTTAAAACCGCGGTGTCCTCAAAAACAAAGCCTTCGATTTGTTCAATCGAATCTGGAATCGAAACTTCCTGCAAAAACGAGCAGCCTTTAAATGCGCCAGTCCCGATTTTCTTGACGCCCTCACTAATTTTGACGCGCTTCAGGAACTTGCAGTCGCGGAAGGCGTAATTCGCGATTTTTTCAATGCCGCTTGGAACGACGAGTTCCTGAATGTTTGAAGTCGCATAAACAAGCGTGTTGTTTTCAGTCACAAGAGAGTTTTTTATCGTGAAGTCCACGTTACAGTTCTCGTTTTTTTGAATGCAAAAAGATTGCTCAAGGTTCTTGATATTTGTGCCTTGAAACGCAAAATCGCCGATTTTCTTTATCGTTTTTGGAATGTGAATCGACGAAAGCGATGTGCAGCATTCAAAAGCATAAGAGACGATTTCTTCAATGCTCTCTGGCAATTTTATCGACGTTAGTGAAGTGCAGAGCCTGAATGCGGCATAATCTATTCTTTTTGTGCCCTCAGGAATAGTAATTGACTTTAAGTTTTCGCAATCAGAGAACGCATATGCTTCGATGCTTTCAAGCCCTTCGTTTAGCACAATCTGCTCAAAATCACGAACGCTCTCAACAAGCTCATAGCCGAGCGAGCGCGCTCCAAATATCGAAAGCGTGTTGTTGCCTTTGATTCTCAATCCACGACCTTTGAACCTTCCGCTCATAAAAACATTCAAATTGCCACAAGAGTCCGCGTTTACATCAATATAATACGCCGATGAAAAATCCGAAAGCGTGATTTTGCTCTCTTTTAGCTCCTTGTAAATCTCACTGCCCTCTTTTTCTTGGTCGCTCAAGATTTCGATGATTTTTGGAACTTTGCCAAGCCATTTTGCGCTGTCCTGTCCGAACTTGAACGAGCCGCAGTTCTTGCCAATCTTGACAAGAACGCTTGTCGCTGTCTTTCGCTTTGACAAAATCTTATAAAAAGCGCCCTCAATTTCGTTCAGCGAAGTTGAAAGAACTGCGTCAATGCTTGCGCTTTGCACCAGCTTTTTCTTTTCGCTTTTTGCGTCCGACAGCGCAAGAGATTTGACGTGAGCCTTCAGCCTTGTGCTTCGCTTGATTATCTTGAACGTCTCGCTTTCCTCGTTGCAAATCAGCTCGTATTGCTCTGGCAAGTCCTTGAACCAATCAGCTTTCAAGTATGTCATGTCGTCAGCAAGATGCACTTTCAAAAGCGATGTGCAATTCACAAACGCTCTCGCTCTCACACGGTGAAGTCCGCTCGGAATAGAAATCTCTTCAAGTTGAGTGCAATCACCAAACGCATAGACTCCGATAGTATGAACGCCCACTGGAATAATCACGCTCACTGCGTCTTTTTTGCATTTTTTCACAACGCCGTCTTCTATTGTCAAAACATTTTCTTCGTTTTCCATTTTTGATAAACCTCATTCTTTATTGTCATTCCGAACTCGATTCGGAATCTGTGCTTTTATTTTACAATTCTACTTCGCCGTCGGAGCATTGCACGAAATTGACACAAAGCCCATGATTCCATTCTTCGCCCTTAGCGATACGCTTCCAGTCTTTGACTTTTCCTTTGTATTCAATCTTTTCAACGAAAAAATAGAAAAACGCATGCCGACCAATTGAGCGAAGCGATTTTGGAAGAGTCAATGTTTTTACTTTTTTGTGGCAATAGTCAAAAGCGTCTTCTTCGATTGATGTCGTTCCCTCTGGAATGACCATATTTTCTGACAAGATTGCGGGATAAAGAAGAGTGCTCTTGTCAAAAGCAAAGCCGTCTTTAATCGTGAACTCCAAGTTTTCTTTTCCGTTCATCACGCGATAATAATTCGATTTTATTTTGAATGTCGAGCCAAGATTTTCGATGTGGGTGTTTTTGAAAGCGTCCTTTTCGATTTCCTCAATTGTATCGGGAATAAAGATTGATTCGAGCGACTCTGCACCCTCAAAAGCGCTTTTTTCGATTTTTTCGATTGTAGACGGCAAAGCGATTGAAGAGAGTGCAGGACAATCATCAAAAGTCGACCACTCGATTTCTTTTATGCCTTCTGGGATATTCACCGATTTTAGCGAAGTGCAGCTTTTGAACGCCAAATAGCCAATGCTTTCAAGACTGTCTGGAAGTTTTACGGATTCAAGAGTTTTCATCTTCTGGAACGCGCAAGGCTCAATTGCCTTTATGCCAAAAATCTCGATGCTTTTCAAGTTCGGCACTTTTAGCGGATACAACCTGCCTTTTGTGAACAAAACAAGGTCTGCGCTCAATTTTACGTTTGGCTGCTTGTTACTTGGAAGCTCTGCAAGCGAGATTTTGTTTTTCTTGAGAAGCGAGAAAACTTCCTCAGCGCTTCTTTCTTGGTCAGAAAAGATTTGGATAATCGTCGGGATTTTTGAAAGCCACTTTTCGTAATCCACTCCAAAACTGAAAATGCCGCAGAACTTTTTTAGCGCGACAAGCACGATTATCCCAGATTTTCGGCTTGCAATTAGCTGATAAACCGCGTCTTCATATTGCTCGAACGCTGATGACAAAAGGGCTTCTGCGCTTGCGCTTTGCACTTGCTTTTTCTTTTCTGTCTTGGCGCTCATCATCGAAAGCTCTTTGATGTGTGAGCGAAGAACAGAGCTTCGTTTTATCAGCTTGTAGGTCTTGCTATCTTTTTCGCAATCAAACTCAACTTGAGCGCTCAAAAAGTTGAACCACTTTGTTACAAGTCGCACAAAATCGCTTCCAAAATGAATTGTCAAAAGCGAATTGCAGTTCTTCCAGACTTGATACCAGATTCGCTCGATGCTCGACGGAAGATAGACCTCGGTCAATTCGGTGCAGTCTTTGAATGCTTCGGAGCGAATGATTTTCACGCCCTCGGCAACACGAGCAATTTTTATGCTCTTGCTCTCCACGCCGAGAACCTCGCTCATATCTTCTGAGTAAATAATCCCGTCAATAACTTTCTCCATTTTTCACTCCATTTAGTATCCAAGTTTTTTATCAACAATGTATTTCATCGCCTTTCCCGAAGCGAAGTTTTGCAAATCTTCCAAAAACATTTCCACGTTTTTGTCTTTTGTGCAATCAAGCGTCAGTTTTCCAGCAACGTGCGGCGTTATCAAAAGGTTTTTCGTTCTCCAAAGACGGCTCTCTTTCGGAAGCGGCTCTGTTTGAAACACGTCGAGCGCAGCGCCGTCCAAATGAGAACTCTCAAGATTGTCCGCGAGCGCCTCCTCATCGATTGCGCTTCCTCGCCCGACATTCACCACAAAAGCGCCGTCAGCAAGGCTCTCGATTCGCTTTCGCGACAAAATCCCCGCAGTCTCGCGCGTGGCAGGAAGGCACATCGCAAGCAAATCTGTCTCGCCCAAAACGCAGTCCAGCTCGCTCACGCTCAAAATGCGGTCAAAATAAGGAGAGTCGCACTTTCCGCTTCGGCAAACGCCCACAATCTGAGACGGCTCAAAAGCGCGCGCCCGCTTTGCAAAACTTTTTCCGATGTCGCCTGTTCCAAGCACAGTAATACGGCTGTTTTTGAGCGATTTTTGCGCTCGTGGCAAAAGCCATTTTCCATCTCTTGTTTCAGCCAAGAACTCGTCGAGTTTTCGCATCATCACGATTGAAAGAGCAATCATATGCTCAGCAATCGAATCGCCGTAAGAGCCTGCCGAATTGGTCAGAATGCAGTCCTCGTTTGCAAAATAGCCCTCTTTCATCAGAGAATCCACGCCCGCCCACGGCACGCAAAGCCACTTGAGCGTTTTGCTCGTCGACACGATTTTTGGCGCAAAGCCATAGATGACGTCCGCGTCAAAATCGCTTTCGGGGATTTCCGCCTCAGTTTTGAAAAACGAAACTGTTGCTCCAATCAAAGCGACAGCCTTTTTGATTTGCTCGATGTGTTTTTGCTCAAGAATATCGCTTACTACCAAGATTTTCATTTTCTCAACTCCTATATTTACTGTCATTCCGACCCCGTTTCGGTACTTCGCGCCCCCCCCCCCTTCGACTCCGCTCAGGGAGCGACTTGAGCAACCGTCCGACTTAACACCATTTTTCATTAAAATCGAATATATTTGCTTTGATTTCACACAGCAAACAAATGTCTAAAATGTACGTTGAACGCTGGCACTCAGCGGAGCAATGTCTTAAATGTACATTGAAGCCTGAGGCTCAGCGGACAAAATTTAGTTTGTTAAAAGCGTCCCTGACACTCAGCAAAGCAAATTTTGTTCGTTCGAAGCGTCCCTGACTCTCAGCAAAGCAAA
>CACYWZ010000096.1 GCA_902778325.1 uncultured Spirochaetaceae bacterium | reverse complement strand
AGTCTTACTACTCCCTCTTTTGCGTCTTTTCCAAAGGCTCTCTTTAAGGTTGTAAGAGCCTTATCTCCTGAATATATGATGTCCGAAGATCTTTCCGTGATATTTGTAAGCATAAGGAAAAGCATATCAAGCTTGTCCTTTTCTCTTTCCGAATCAAGCTCGGGCGAAACTTTTTCTCTGATGATATCAAGCTCATCATCGCTCATAGAGTTAACCTGGCCGATTCCGATGGTCTGTCCGTCTACCGTAAATATCTTGTAGTCGAGATGTATTATCTCTTCGGCGGACTTTTCATCAAGCATTGCGCCGGCTCTAAACATCTCTCGCCCGTAGCTTTCGTAATCTATACCGGCTATCTTTGAAAGAATCTGAGCCGCCTCTTTATCGATTTCCGTACAGGTAGGAGACCTTAGAATCAGCGTATCCGATAAAATAGCCGAAAGCATAAGACCCGCTGTCGTCTTATCTATCTCCACTCCGTTTTCTTTGTACATCAGATAGATTATCGTACAGGTTGATCCAAGAGGCTGATTACGGAAAAATATAGGTCCGGAGCTTTCGATAGATCCTAACCGGTGGTGATCTATGATCTCAACTATCTCCGCCTCTTCAAGTCCTTTAACAGCCTGGCTTTTTTCGTTGTGGTCAACGAGGATAAGCTCCACGTTCGGCTCGTGCGCAAGGTCGCTTTCGTTGATTAAGCCGATGACGCAGTTCTTTTCGTCGATAACAGGAAGGCAGCGGCTTGGGCTTTCGCGAAGGAGTCCGCGGATTTTCTGCACTGTGTCAACTCTCTTTACGGCAGGCGCGTTCTTGTCTGCAATGACTGAAACAGGCGTTGAATAGGCGATGAGCATGCTTGTCGCTGATGTGTCGTAAGGGCTTGAGAGAACGCTGACGCCCTTCTTTTCGGCCTTTTCCTGCAAGTCTTTGTCAAAGAGCATTCCGCTTGTCATAATGATTGCGCGAACGCCCTTTGAGATGCAGTATTCTTGAATCTCGCGACGGTCGCCTGCGATGACGACGATGTTCTCGCTCAAATGCTCGTTGATAATCTCTTTGAATGTTTCGATTTCGCTCGCACTTACCAAAATGGTGCACTTGAAAATCTCGTTTTCATTCTTGATGATTAAAGGCTGCGCGTTCAATGTGTCGCGAATAAGTGAAATGCTTGTTGAAATAGCCGCTTCTTTTTCTGGGTTCAAGATGCCCAAAACATTTTGCGCAAATGCGTTGTAGTGCAAAAGCGCCTTGTAGTGTCCCTCTTCGTCAACAACAGGAAGAACCTTGTCGGCGCTGTTTTGCATTTTGTGGACTGCGTGCCAAAGAGATGAGTTCTCGCTTACTGTCTCGCACTCACCGCTCATATAATATGCAGTTTTCGGCACAAGCTCCGGCAAATACTGCGGGCTTGGAACTTTGAAGCGATGGAAAATATATTCTGTTTGTGGTGACAGATGCCCCGCACGAGCGGCAACGTACTCTTTGTATCCCAAAATCTGCTTCAACCTTGCATAAGCGGTTGCAGCAACTACTGAATCTGTATCGGGGTTCTTATGCCCGATGATGTAAACTGTCTTCTTCATAACGAGTCTATCTTACTACTTTTCTGAAATACTTTGCAAGCATTATCGTTTTTTTCTATTAGTTCCAGTTCTTTGCAATATACTTTTCTTGGTTATTTTCTGAACTTTTTTCTATGATATCTGCATTTTTCAGTGATATAATTAGGAACTATGAAAAAGTTTATTCTTATTCCAAGCATAATGGTTGTGTTTATTGCAGTTTGTGCGTTCGGCTACAAAAAAATATATGAGCGAAAGACTTTGCCTGAGCTAAACTTTGATGCAGCATATTATTGGGTAACAGAATCTTCTGTTTCGGGCATCTGGAAGTACGAAGAAAACCCAGCAGGCTACAAATATTTTTTGTATTTGCCTCCAAAATACAAAAATGACAAAGACAACGAAAACGCAAAGCTGCCTTTAATCGTAACATTCCACGGTTCTTGCGAAAAAGGCAAAGCTCTGTCTTACGGGCGGTTTTTCACAAACCAAAGCTTTCAGAGCCAAGTTTTCCCCGACGGAGCAGCCGTTCTTGTGCCGCAATCGCGCCAAGACTACTTTACAGACCCTCACAGTATGAGCCTTTTTATTCAGAACGTGATTATCCGAAACAAATGTATCGACAAAGAAAACATAATCGGCTACGGGTTTTCGCAAGGTGCCAAATTTGTGGTGGAACTTGCTTGCACTGAGCCAAGATTGTTCAAGGGCGTGATTTCTGGAAGTGGATTTTATCAGATTTCAAAAAAAGAATTGCTTTCAGTCTTGCCAATTTCGTTCTACTTCACCACTGCAGCAAACGACGCAGGCATTTTTGAGCAAGGAAGCCCTACAGGAAAGCTTTGCGCACGTTTCTGCAAAGACAGCCGATATGTTGAATTCCCAACACGCCGACATTTCTTTGCAGAACTCAAAGACAAAACAGGAATAACGATAGGCGGCAAAGAAGAAACGCTCCAAGATTGGATAATTTCTGTTATAAACCGCTAAGATTTTTTTAACTTGCGTTTTTTTCGGCAAGGTTGTTCACCCACTTTTCTTGCTTGAGCCTAAAATGAGCGATGATTATCTTCACGATGTCTGACGATTTGATAATGCCGTACATCGCCACAGGTCCAAAGTCTGTGAAGAACGCCATAAAGAACATTCCTGGCAATACAAAGCACAAGTTCACGATTCCGTCAACCCACATACCAAGAGCTGTGTCGCCTCCTGCGCGGGAAACTGCGAACTGCGCGTTTACATAAACCCAAAGAGGCATTAAAGCTGCCATCAATGCCACCATCAAGTTTGTGATGTGCCGAGCATCTGCGCTCAAGTTGCGGAAAACAATCGGAATTAGCCCAAGCGTGCAAAAGCCGATTGCGCCCATGAAAATGCCGAAAACGACAGCCGCACTTAGCAAATATCGTTTTTGCTCTCGCGCCTCGTTGAGCTTTCCCTGTCCTAAAGTCTGCCCGATGATAACGCCCGTTGAAGTCGTAATGCCACCGAAAGACACAAAGAAGAGGTTTGCAATCGCAAAACTTGCCGCCATTCCAGAAACAACGTCAGCTCCGCCTCGTCCGTTGTAAAGCGCGGTTGTTACGGTTTCGGACAAGACCCAGAGCATTTCAGAAAATAGAATCATAGAGCCTTTTTTGAGTATTTCGAGAATGAGCTTGAAATTGATGCGCAAGAAGTCTGTGATATTCGCTCTAAACGGCGGATTTTTCAAAAGGACGTAGCCCAAGAACAATCCCAGCTCGATAAAGCGCGCGATGAGCGTTGCATAAGCTGCTCCTTTTACCTCAAGACGAGGCGCGCCGAGATTTCCGTAAATCAAGACGAAGTTTAGAAAAGTGTTGACCAAAGTCGCGATAACAGAAATGACAAGCGGCACTTTCACGCGTCCGATTTCGCGAAGTGAGGAGGAAATTGACGCGCTAATCATCATCGGAATGCCCATAAAGCCCATGAGAAACATATATTCAGAAGCGACATCGAGTATTTCGCTAGCTTGCGAGTTTCCGATGACCATAAGGCTTAAAACTCTGCGATTGAAAACGAAACAAACGACAGAATAGAGGCAAGTCGCCAAAAAGCCGAAAATCAGCTTGAAGCAAAAGGCTTGCTTCATACCGTCTTTGTCGTTTGCGCCTGAATATTGCGTCATAAAAATACCGCCCGACATACACACGGTGTTCATCAAAACCATAAAGATAAACAGGATTTGACCCGTGATGTTCACGCCCGACATCTTCACGTCGCCCAAGCCAGAAACCATAAAGTTATCGATGAGCGACACCATATTTTGAATGAGCTGCTGCGCCATAACAGGAAGCGCAATAAGAAGCACTTTTTTGTAAAATGAAGGTGAGCCGAAATACCTTTTTCGTTGCAATGTTGCGTTCATAAAAACTCCGTAAAGCAAATTGTAGCACACAATATGTAATTTGCAAGATGTGCGCAACTGAGTTGCTCGCTTGCACTCTGGAAAAACCTAGTATAAAATAAAAAACATTATGGCTAATAATTCACTCACAGGAAAGGAATTTGACCCTTCCATTTTACCAACAGAATTCGTAAAACTTTACGGTGGCGAGAGCTCTTCAGTCTCTCTTTTTGCTTCTCCTGCTCGAATCAACATCATCGGCGAGCATATCGATTACAACGGAGGCAAGGTCTTCCCTGCGGCTATCAACAAGTATTTGTATCTGGCTATGCGAAAGAGAGCGGACAGCAAAATCATCTATAATGATTTGCGTTTCCCGGGGACATTCGAGTTTGACATCAACGATAATTTTTCTTACAAAAAAGAAAACGATTATGCAAACTATCTCAATGGCATTTTGTCCATTTTGGCTAGACGCGGAAAGAAACTCGATTGCGGCTTTGAGGTTTTGATGTGCTCAAACGTGCCAGCTGGCGGCGGAATTTCGTCTTCTAGTGCGCTTGAGTGCGGTTTTGCATATGCTGTGAGCGAGCTTTACGGCTTCAATCTTTCCCGCATCGACATCGCAAAAATCGGTCAGCAGAGCGAACACGAGTTTATGAATGTTCAGTGCGGAATTATGGATCAGTTCATTATCGCGACGGCAAAAGAGAACACCGCCGAAGTGCTTGACTGCGCTACCCTTGAATATGAGCATGTACCTCTTGTTCTGGGCGATTATCGCTTTGTGGTGATGAATACCAACAAAAAGAGAAAGCTCTCTGATTCAAAGTACAACGAACGCCGAAGCGAATGTGATAAGGGCTTGGAGATTTTGAACAAGAACGGTGCAAACTTGAAAAATCTTTGTGAAATGAGCGTTGAGAAGTTTGAAGAGCTTAAAAAATATATTACTGACCCGATTATTTTGAAAAGAGTTCGCCACGTTGTAACCGAGAACGACCGCGTGAACAAGGCAGTCAGCGCGCTTAAAGCGGGAAACTTGCTTGAGCTTGGAAAATTGCTCAACGCCTCACACGAATCTCTTAAAAACGATTACGAAGTTTCAGGCATTGAGCTTGACACGCTCGCAGAAACAGCCCAAGCACAAGATGGCTGCATTGGTGCGAGAATGACTGGTGCAGGCTTCGGCGGTTGCGCGATTGCCCTTGTTCACAAAGACAAGGTTGACGACTTTATCGAAGCCGTGCAGAAGATTTACACCGACAAAATCGGCTATTCAGCAGGGTTCTTCTCTTGCTCAAGCGGAAACGGAGTCGCGCGTCTTGAAGTTTGAGTTCGGTCTACGATAACAGCGGCAATCATAAGAGCGCAGATGGCGATTTTTTGAATTCCAGACTGCGCTCCAATGAAGACAAGGGCGTATTGCAGGGCAGAGATTAAAAATATTCCCACAGCGGCGTGAATGACTGTGCCTTTGCCGCCCTTGACCGACACCGTGCCGAGCAGAGTTCCTGCAACGACGGAGAAAAGCGCGTCTGACCAAAAGCCCACTCCGACGCGGTTTTGTCTTGAAGCTTCAAGGCAGCCTGCGAAAGTGTACAAGACGTTTGCAAGAGCAAAAATGATAAATATTTTGATAAAAAGTGCAAGTTTGTTCGGGGCGTTAAAGTTTTGAAGCCCGTTGAAGTAAGTGCCTATTTTTAGATAATTCATCACCACGAAAAAAGCAGCCAGCAAAGCGATTAAGATGACAGCCTGTAGCGGAAACGCGTAGACTCCTTTGCCACCAAAGAAAAGCGAGCCCAAAGCCGAAAAGCCTTCGCTGAAGCCAGAAAGCACACGGTAGCCGCCCTCTGGAAGCTCTAGGTAAAAGGAAATTATTCCCGTGAAAGCACCTCCTAAAGCGATGGAACTGATGAAAGACGGAACTTTTCCAAAGGTTGTAAAAACGGAATGGAGCAAAGCGGCGGCAAGAGCAATAACGAGAGCCACGCCTAAGACTGCGGGAAGCGGAAGCGTGATGACGTCTGAAAACATCTTGCGGCTTGCTTCTTCGCTTTGGCTCAAACTTGCCGCAATCACTCCCGCAAGAGCAGCGATTGACGCACAAGAAAAATCGTGAATACCGTTGATAAGGCAAATCGAAAAGCCAATGCCCATAATCATCAAAGGGCAGGCAATCATTAAAATGTTTCTGAAATTGCGCATTGACAAAAATCCCGGCTCAACGGCGCAAATCACCACAAGAGCCAGGATTACAGCAATCTCAAGCGCAAAACGTTTGAAAAATGTCTGAATCATACTGCTATATTAGCAGTTCTCAAGCACCTTTTTCAAGATGTTCAAGCCCTCTTCAATCTCCTTGTCGCTGATATTGAGAGGAGGGACAATGCGAAGTGTGTTTGCTCCAGCAGTTGAAGTGCAAAGTCCTGCTTCGAGGAGCTTTTTCTCCACGTCCAAGGCTTTGACAGGCAATTTGATATCCGCTCCAATCATCAAGCCAACTCCGCGCACATCGCCCACGCAAGCGCAATTCCAGCTCTTAATCGTGTTGACGATTTTTTCGCCCTTTGCCTTGACTCCAGCCAAGAAGCCGTCTGACTGCAATGCTTCAAGCACGACTTTCGCCGCAGCGCACGCCAACGGGTTTCCGCCGAATGTGCTTTGATGGTCGCCCGCCGCAAACACGCCCGCCGCTTTTCCGCGGAACAAGCACGCACCCATCGGAACGCCGCCCGCAATGCCCTTTGCCAATGTTACGACTTCTGGCTTAAAGCCGAGCTGGTCGCTTGCAAGGATTGTGCCTGTGCGCCCCATTCCTGTCTGCACTTCGTCAGCCATAACGATTGCACCAGCCTTACGAGCCGCTTCTGCCGCTGCCTGCACCCATTCTTTGTCGAGGATATTCACTCCGCCCTCGCCCTGCACGCACTCGATGAGCAAAGCCGCTGTCGTGTCGTCAAAAGCCGTCTTGATTGCTTCCCAGTCGCCAGCCTTGATTGTCTTCATCTCGGTAACGTAAGGCGCGAACATCGCAGGGTGGAACTTCACTTGTCCCGTCGCTGTCAGCGTTGCAAGAGTGCGTCCGTGGAAAGAGCTTTCGAGCGTGTAAATCACACGACGCTTTTCGCCGCCGTTCATATAGCCGTACTTTCGAGCAAGTTTTATCGCCGCTTCGTTTGCTTCTGCGCCGCTGTTGCCATAGAACACGCCATCAAAGCCAGTCGCTTTCAAAAGAGCTTCGGTGTATTCTTTGCCGATGTCGCTTTCAAAGTAGTTGCAGATGTGGATTTGCTTCGCAGCCTGTGCGCTGATTGCGTCCACAAGAGGCTTATAGCCGTGTCCGAGCGCGTTGACCGCGATACCTGCCAAAAAGTCGATGTATTTCTTGCCGTTTGCGTCGTAAAGTGTAGAGCCTTCGCCTTTCACGAACGTTACATCAAATGAACCATAATTGTTAACAACATATTTGCTTGCCATTATTTTCCTCCATAACCTAGCGTTAAACCTTGACGCATTTTCTTGTCAGAACTTGACGCAATTTCCCGTCAGTGCTTGACGCGATTTTCTGTCAGTGCTTGACGCGAGTTCTTGTCAGTGCTTGACGCTAATTGAAAAACAGGCTGTGCCTGTTAGTATATCATTGTGCCGATACCGCGGTTGCTGAACATCTCGATTAAAAGCGAGTGCGGAACGCGTCCGTCGATGATGTGTGTGCGAGGAACGCCGCCCTTTCGCGCCATTGTGCAGCA
>CACYWZ010000095.1 GCA_902778325.1 uncultured Spirochaetaceae bacterium | reverse complement strand
AAAGAAGTGTGACGCTTATCCTTTTGTTTGTCTCATTGACTGAGGCGAACGGGGTATATGATGTTCCCTTCCGTGTTATGTCGCAGTGGATTTCGTCGCTCAGCACTGTAACATGGTGCTTCTCGCACAACTGACCAATTCGCTCCAGCTCGTCTTTGCTCCAGATTTTGCCCGCGGGGTTATGCGGATTGCAGAGTATCAAGAGCGTGGCTTGCTCATCGGACAAATCGTGCTCCAAAGACTCGAAGTCCACGCTATACTCGCCTTCCTCGTATCTTAACGGGCTTTCGACGACGTAGCGCCCGTTGTTGATTATGGAATTGAAAAAGATGTTGTACACAGGTGTCATTATGACGACCTTTTCCGCGACCGATGTCAATTTTCTTACAGCGCTGGAGATGGCAGGCACCACGCCCGTGCAAAAGATTAGGGAATCTCTATTCATCGAAAAGCCGTGTCTTCGCTCCCACCACGAGCAATAGGCGTCTCTCCACTCATCGCCCACTGTTGCATAGCCGAAGATGCCGTGCTTCACACGATTCTCAAGAGCCTCACGGACGGCAGGCGCTGTCTGAAAGTCCATATCGGCGACCCAGAGCGCAAGCTCATCTTTTCCCACTTCCCACTTGAGAGAGCCGCTTCCTCGTCTGTCGATGACTGTATCGAAGCAACAAGCGCTCTTTTCTTTTGTATCGCTCATTTTTCGCCTTCCTTATGCTTGGCGTCCGTGATTATTGTTGTGCGCGATGTGTCCACGCGCTCTTCTTCCATTATGACTTCTTCTATCGCTGGTGCGCGGATTGTGCCTCCAAGAGGGTTTTTGACGCTCTGTATCGGTGTTGTGGACTCTATATCCACGCGTGAGTATTCAAAGGCTAAGTCTGTGTTGAGTATCTTGCAGTTCTTCATCACGAGATTATCAATATAGCAAAAGCCCTGATGGCTTTCCACGGTGCAGTTCACGAGCGTGATATTGCGTGAGTTCCACCCAAAGTACTCGCCCGAGATATAGGAGTCATAGATGGTTATATTCTCCGCGTTCCAGAATGCGTCCTTGGAAATGAGGCGCGACGACCTTATCTCTGCGTTCTTGACGCCATCGAACGGGTAATTGCCGACGAGAGTCAGATGGGAGATTTTGAGGTCTGAGGAGTCCATCAAGAAGTAATCGCCCTTTGCCCTGACGTTGTTCAGCGCTACTGTGGAGCAGTGCCATAGTGTTTCCGAAGCGTCTGTAAAGTCCACGTTCTCAAGCGAGACTTTCGTGCAACGGCGGAAGTTCTTTGGCGCTTCTATCACTGTGTCCCGCACTGTGATGTCGTTGGTGTACCAGATGCCCGCGCGCCCGTCCTTGAATATGACGCTGTCGGCGACTTTGACGTTCTCGGCATACCACATCGGATATTTCCAGCGGAAGTTCGTTCCCGCGACATCGATGTCGCTTGCGTGCTTCAAAGGCGACTCACCATCTGCGAACGTGCAATCTTGAATCTGGCTGTCGTGTGCAAAAAACATCGCTCTCTCGCCCGTGAGCATTTTGGCTTCCACGGTGTTTTCCATTTGGTTGGTCAATGTGTTGTTTGTCATATTATTCTCCTTCGTGAATACTTATAAGGTACAAATAAAAATGCGGTTTCGGCAAGTTTTTGCAGTTTATGGCACACATCTCTAACGGAATTTTCTTTGCTTATGCGCATTTCCATATTATAATGCTTGTATGGCTAACACAGATTTAGATTTATTCGGCAGGAAGACTTTCTTTATAGAGGCGACATCAGATTTGATTCCCGAAAGCTATCTTTCGGACTTTATCGAGAAAGGCTACGAGACTTACATTGTAAAAGAGGATTCGACAACGCCTTTGAAAGAAAAAGTGAGCGCTATTGTGCGCCTTTTTCCAGAGGCGATTCTTTTTTTCAACATCGACAAGAGCGTTTCTGGCATCGACTGGCAGAAATACATCGGGGAACTCCGAAGAACGCTGCCCTCTGATATTCGTATCGGGGTGTTTTGCGCGGACAAGCCAAAAGCCGAAGAAGAGCGAATAAAGCTCAATTTCGTCGACAAACTAAAACTTGACGCAGGCTTCTTTGAACTTAACGCAGATAGCGAGGAGAACTTTTCTATCATACGAAAGGTGCTTTCAAGGTGCGGGGCAAGAGGAAGGCGCAACTGGGTTCGAGCCGAATGCGACGAGTCAAGCTCTGCAAAGTTCACGCACAATGGCGCCTCTTATAATGCGCGGCTTTTGGACGTGAATGAAACACACTTCTCGTGCAGTATCAAAAACTGCGAGAAGGATTTCGGAGTGTTCGAAAAGATACGAAACATAACGCTCTCTATCAACGAGTTCAGCCTCACAACAGACGCAGTTCTTATCATGAAGCGCATTTCAACCGAGGAAAACCTTTATATTTTTATGTTCATAAAGGCAGATGACTCGCCAGCGCTCGAAGAAGACAAAGCAAGGCTTCTTAACAAAAAGATTTCGCAAATCGTCATCAAAAATAATATGCAAAAACTGGAAGCCTCTGCATCCAGAAAATAAAACTCATAAAAAGAAAATACAAATTTGGAGGAAGACAATAAAAAATGAGTTTGCGACAAAAAATAAATGGTGCGATTATGCTGATTGTTGCTCTTGCAAGCGCGAGCATCGTTCTTTTTTCGTGGAAGAAATCAAGGGCTGAGTTAATTGAGGCAGTCGAAAGAGGCAACTTAAGTCTTGCCCATGCGACAGCGCAAGAGATTTTCAACATTAACGACCGCGAGTTCAAAATGCTTGAGACATTGGCAAATCTTGATGAGATTCGAGTTCCTGAAAATGAAAAATCCCTGATGCACGAAAAATGGCGGCTTATCAACAGCGCTACAGGCGATAACGAAAAGTATCTTGGAATGGCGATTTATAACGAAAAAGGCATTGGTTGGACAACGACAGAAAAATGGAGCGATTTGCACGACCGCGAATATCTTGCAAAATCAATGACAGGCGAAAATGCGATTATGGACCCGAACTGGAGTCCCGTCAACGGCAATCTTTCCACGTTCTACGCACTTGCGTTCAAAGACAAATCAGGAAAGCAAATAGGTGAAGTCGTTGCTGTTGTTGACAGCACGGATTTGTGCAAAACGGTAAAAAACATCAATGTCGGAAGAGATTCGCATCCGTTCGTAATAAACAGAACAACTGGAAAATACATTGCGCATTCTGATTCGCAAATCGTCAAAGACGGAAAAGGCATCGAAGACAACACAAGCAATGGCTTCAAAAGCATAATCCAAAGAATCAAAAGCGGAGAAACAGGAAACGCTATTTTCTTTGATGAAAAAGTGAACAAAAAAATGGCAGCGTCGTTTATGCCAATCCCTGGCTGTGATTGGGCGGTTGTTTGCGTCGCGCCATACTCCGACTTTTTCAGAGGTATCGGACAGCTTTTGGCGAGCATGATTTTCATTGCGATTCTCTCGCTTATCGTTGCGTTTGTCATGGGGCTTTTCGCTGTCAATATCGCAATGAAGCCGCTCAACCGCGTCAGTTCTGCAATCGACGGCATTGCAAGCGGGGACGCCGATTTGACGAAGCGAATCAAAGTGAACGGCGAGGACGAAATCGGGCAACTTTCAAAGGGCTTCAATTTCTTCACGGAGCGCCTTCAGATGATGGTTTCGGAACTCAAAGGCTCGAAAGAAGATTTGAACAGTTATGGCGAGCGCCTCGGCAACATGGTTCAGGACAACACGAACTTCCTCAATTCAATGATTGGCTCAATCACGGACGTCAACACCGAGATTCACAACCAGCACCAGAAAGTCGGAAGCTCAGTCGAGGCGGTCGGAAACATTTCGGAATCGGTGGAACTTTTGCGTGATTTGATTCAAAAGCAGATTTCCTCCGTTGAGCAAGCGTCTTCAGCTGTAACGCAGATGATTAGCAACATCACGAACGTTTCCTCGTCAACGGAGCGCCTCGCGGTCGATTACACGAACTTTGAGAGCGATGTCGGGCGAGGTATTTCGCAGCAGCAAGAAGTCAGCCGCAAAATCCAGCAGATTGTGGAACAGTCAAAAACGCTCAACGAGGCAAACCGTGCGATTTCCGCAATCGCAAATCAGACGAACCTTCTTGCGATGAATGCCGCAATTGAGGCGGCTCACGCGGGAGAGGCGGGAAAGGGCTTTGCGGTCGTTTCTGACGAAATCAGAAAGTTGTCGGAAACAAGCGCGAACGAGTCAAAGAAAATCAACTCACAGCTCAAAGACATTCGAAGCAGCATTGAGGGCGTTCTTCAGTCCTCGGAACTTTCAGACAGGATTTTCTCGGTTGTTGTCGGAAAGCTCAAAGGCACGGGAAACCTCGTTCAGGAAATCAAGGGCGCGATGGAAGAGCAGGCAGAAGGCTCAAAGCAGATTAACGATGCTCTTGGAACGATGAACGACGCGACTTCTCAGGTCAAAATCGCCTCTGAAGAGGTGGACAAGTCGCGACAGGGAATTATCAGCGACGTGAACAGCCTCAAGCAGTCGTCGGATTTGGTGAAGTCGCAGGTTGAGAGCATGGAAGGCAACATCAAAAAGATGGAGGACGACGACGATTCGCTTCTGAAAATTGCGACGGCTATCAACGGCTCAATTTACCGAATCGGAACGCAAATCGACAAGTTCAAGATTTAGGGTAAACTTATACGAGCATAAAAAAAGCCGTCGCCTATGACCTTTCGCATAAGTGGCGGCTTTTCGCTACAGCGACACCTCTCCGTCAGTGCATTTCACGCTCTTTGCGCTCACGTCCTTACACCAATCTCCGCCCTTTTGCACGGCTTTCCACTGCGCCACCGTTCCTCCGAAATGCACGTCGGAGAGAGATCTGCAATCTCCGAACGCATAACCGTAAATTTCTGTCACACTAGACGGTATCTCCACTGATTTAAGAGAACTGCATCCCCTAAACGCAAGCTCGCCTATTGCAGTTACGCTAGACGGTATCTTCACCACCTTAAGAGAAATACATACCTCGAACGCACTAGCGCAGATTGTAGTCACGCTAGACGGTATCTCCACAGCCTTAAGCGAACTGCATCCCTTAAACGCACCACCTCCAATTTCAGTCACGCTAGACGGTATCTCAACAGTCTCAAGTGAACGGCATCTATCGAACGCACCAATTCCAATTTCAGTCACACTAGACGGTATCTCTACAGCCTTAAGCGAGTAGCACGAATAGAACGCACTGTCAGCGATTTCAGTCACACCATCGGGAATAGTGATTTTGCTTGCCTGACTTGCGCAATACAAGGCTACACCGTCTTTAACTACCACTCCGTTCTTTATCGTAAGGCACTTATGCGAAAGCGCATTGATATTGCATCCCTTAAACGCATAAGCACCGATTGCCGTAACGCTAGACGGTATCTCCACTGATTTAAGAGAACTGCATCCCCTAAACGCAAGCTCGCCTATTGCAGTTACGCTAGACGGTATCTCAACAGTCTCAAGCGAGTAGCACGCATAGAACGCACTTTCAGCGATTTCAGTCACGCCATCGGGAATAGTGATTTTGCTTGCCTGACTTGCGCAATACAAGGCTACAGCGTCTTTAACTGCCACTCCGTTCTTTATCGTAAGGCACTTATGCGAAAGCGCATTGATATTGCATCCCTTAAACGAATAATCGCCTATTGCCGTAACGCTAGACGGTATCTCCACAGCCTTAAGCGAACGGCAGTCACTGAACGCACTCTTTCCAATTTCAGTCACGCCAGACGGTATTTCGACAGTCTCAAGTGAACTGCATTCACTAAAGGCATAATCGCTAATAAGGGAAACTCCAAAAAGTTCCACACTCTTCACGTTTTTGGGCGTAATCTGCCAGAGTGTTCCTTTGCAAAACAAGCGAAGGAAGCCTGTTTTGCTCGCTGTCAACGAGAATTTCTCCGATTGACTTTCTGGAACTTCCGCTATTGGCAAATCGACTTTCAAAAGGGCATCATATATTTCTTCTCCGCTTTTTTCGCTATCACAAAGGACTTTTACAACAGCAGGCAGTTTATCAATCCATTTTGAAGAGTCTGCTGCCAAACTGAAAATGCCATTGTTCCCGTTTACACAAATATTAACGATTGTGGAATCCCTATTGCCAGAAACTACTGTCATCGATGAATCTGGAACATCTGACAATACCTCTTTGACCATCGCTTCTGCTACAGCGCTCAAAACTTGACTGATTTTCTCTTCTTTTGCGTTTTCTCTTGCTTTTTCATTTTCCATTTTCTTCTCCCATAAAAATCCCCCAAGACTTGAGTGAAAATCAGAGCAAACCTTGAGGGAGAATCAAATACTGACAGAGTTTTGCGGCAAACCCTGACGGCATTTTGCGTCAAGCACTGACAGCATTTCGCGTCAAGCATTTGACGGAACATTCTGCTAAGCGCTGACGCATTTGCACGTCAGAGGGTACTCGATTGAACGAACATCTTTTAGAATATTCTTTCCGTTCGTAAACTTCGTTCTGATGACGACTTTGACCTCGCCTGACACGTCGGCAGGCACTCGTGCGATGACCTGTGTTGGTCTGTTCACAGTGAAGCGTCGAGTTACGCGGTGTTCCTTGCCATCGCTATCAATGAAGAACACGCCCTGTGTTTCGTCGGCTTCATCTTGAATTTTGATTTTATCGCCATCAAGAACGATATCGTCGCCTGCGGTAATTGTGCCATCTGTCTTGCCAGTCGACGCATCTGTAACGAGAGCGATTTCTGCACCGTTTTGCTTTGTGCCAAGAATGCGAACTCCCACATTTTCGAGCGCGTCACGGAAGGAGACGGTAATCGTCAAATCGACTGTTCGCTTGTGAACGGCTGGCTCGAAGGGGGATTTCGCAGTTGCCCAAACGCCTGTGACACGAGGTGAAATCTGCACGAGGGAATCGGCAAAACTCTTTCCGTCAAGAAGGCAATTTTTCACTTCGCCATCACGCTGGTTCAATATCGCAAGCACAGAGTCTTTGTCCTGTCCTGTTTTTGTGGCGATTTTGGCAGCGATGTCTTCGTTGTGCTGTGTCTGAAGGCGAGTCAAAACGTCGGCGATGCAGTCATTCAAGTCGTCTGTCGTGAGGTAGTTCGGACGCAAATACACGTCCCACACATGTTCTTTAGCCATTTTGGTTAAGCTCCTTAAAAAAGAAATTTTCATTCTCGTGGCTTAACGCGGGAATATAAAAAGCCCGTATCTTCACGTCAACGACGCACTGAAACGGGCGATTTTATTCGAATTGCAAATTGGGAAGTACCTTTTTGTTGCATATAAACAGTATATTGTCACTATACTCTTTCGTCAACAAAAGTTGAAATATTATTTAGTCAATCAAGGCAGATGTTGAAACGAGTTCAGCATGACAAAGCAAGTTTGCTTTTTGAGCCGTACAAAAAAATGAAAGGATTTTTGAAAATCGCGCTTATCGCCTCTTTCACATCGTTTGCATTTATGCTTCGGATAAGCGAAATTGTCTCATCGGCGCTTCGCTGCGGAAATCCCATCGCGTAATTTCGGTAAAGGCGCTTTAGATGCGCTTCCATATCCGCTTCTCCCATGATTTCCTCGCCGCACAAATGCTCTTTGGCAAAGTCCAGCTCGTCATCGTCAGGCGGGTTTTGCAGCAAGTTTTCGATTTGAGCCGTCAGTGCCGAATACGCCTTTTTCACATTTGACTTTTCTGCTGACAAATAAGAGCCAAGAACGCCAACGTCTTCGTACAGGCTGATAAAGCTGTAAACGTTGTAGCAAAGACCGCTTTTTTCGCGCAATGACTGAAAAAGACGACTGCTCATTGTGTCGCCAAGAACGGCGTTCAGCACGACTTGCGAAAAATATTCTTTTTCGCTTGACGGACATTTTGCCTCG
>CACYWZ010000094.1 GCA_902778325.1 uncultured Spirochaetaceae bacterium | reverse complement strand
AAGAACGCCTACGACGACTTTTCCCTTGGTGATTGGGACAACATAAGAAATCATTGAGCGCGAAATGTTCTTGTTGAAATAAGGCTCAAGCCATTGTGCTTTTTTTGAGTTCGCAGGAATGTAGTACCAGCCGACATGCTCGATGTCGTCTTTTTCAAACATTTCCAAATCCGTAATTGGATAGGATTTTACTTCTCCTTTTTCGACACCCAAGAAAATACCTGCCGCTCCATTTTTTTCATATCGCGGGTCAAAGCGAAGGTATGCTGTCAGCACGGAATAATCGAGAGATTCTGCGCTTTTTGCTACGGAATTCGAAAGATATTCTCCCAAAACGTTTCTGATGCGTTTTACAAATCTTGAGCGTACTTTATCATGATACAAGTCGCTTTCGTTCTCAAGATTTGCTTGCACAACCGCGGAGATTGCGTTCATTGAAGCGGCTGTTTTTTCAAAAAAAGTATTTATTTCCCACGAACGCTCGGTACAGACAAGATTGAAATGCTCTTCGGATTTTTTTTCCAAATAAGACTCAGTAAGCAAAGTTCCTGAGACACCAAGAATTAGCGCGAAAGATGCAAGAATCAGAAAGACTTTTATGTCATGAAAATTCTTCTGCAGTTTTTTGCTGTCCATTCCAAAATTATACAGTAATTTTTTGTTAAATTGCAATTGGTTTATTTTTAGTGTTTTTAGAAAAACTCTTGCATATTTTTGCACAATTTATTAGTATTGAGTGCATAAATATACATTTACGAGGCATTCTATGGCTAAAGATAAGGTTGTTTTGGCTTATTCTGGCGGACTTGACACTACTGTCATTATTCCATGGCTCAAAGAAAATTACGATTACGATGTTATCGCGGTTTGCATTGATGTAGGACAGGGCGATGATTGGCAGGCTATCAAATCTCGCGCGCTCAAGACTGGCGCTTCTGCTTGCTACGTCGTAGATGCCCGCGAAGAGTACATCACTGAATACATTTATCCTGCTCTCAAGGCAAACGCTGTTTACGAAGACGAGTATTTGCTCGGCACTTCAACAGCACGTCCTTTGATTGGCAAGATTCTCGTTGAATACGCTCGTCAGGAGGGCGCAGTTGCGATTTGCCACGGTGCAACAGGAAAGGGAAACGACCAGGTTCGCTTTGAGCTTGCAATCAAGGCTTTTGCTCCAGACCTCAAGGTTATTGCTGCATGGCGTGATGACAAGTGGAACATGGACAGCCGCGAAGCAGAGATTAAGTTCCTTGAAGACCGCGGGCTTGAAGTTCCGATGAAGAAAGATCAGTCATATTCTCGTGATGAGAATATTTGGCATTTGAGCCACGAAGGTTTGGAGCTTGAGAAGACCGAAAACGAGCCTAACTACAAGCATATGCTCAAGAACACGACTGTTCCAGAAGAAGCAAGCGACGAAGGCGAGTATGTCAAAATCGACTTTGAGAAGGGAATTCCTGTTGCTGTCAACGACAAGAAGATGAGTGCTCTTGAAATTCTTACAACGCTCAACGAAATCGGAGGCAGAAACGGTGTTGGCTTGGTCGACATCTGCGAAAACCGCTGCGTTGGTATGAAGAGCCGCGGCGTTTACGAAACTCCAGGCGGAGCGATTTTGTACTTTGCGCACAGAATGATGGATCACATTTGTCTTGACCGCGACACTTATCATTACAAGCAGCAGCTTGCTATCAAGGTTGCAGAATTGATTTACGACGGAAAATGGTTCACAACGCTCTTTGATTCTTGTATGGCATTCGTTGACAAGACTGAGGAAACTGTTACAGGTTGGGCAAAGGTCAAGCTCATCAAGGGACAAATCCGCGGTGCAGGTTCTCATTCTCCGTACAGCCTTTACAACGAAAGCATTGCTTCTTTCACGACAGGCGAGCTTTACAACCACAAAGACGCACAGGGCTTTATCACTCTCTTTGGATTGCCGCTTAAGGTGCGCGCAATGATGGAGCAGAGTGTTGGCGAAGGTCAGGCTGTAAAAGAAAGCAAGTCTTTCAAGAAACGCCCTACTGAATAAAATTTCTTAAAAAAAATAATTGCACACGATAAGATAACTCCAAGTTAAAAGCGTAGCTATATTTTTAGTTACGCTTTTTTTTTGCGAGCCAAAAAGGTTTTGATTTGTGAAATGTTTTGAATGTTTTTGTATATAGATGAAAATATTTGTTATATTTCGTATTTATAACTATTATATTCTTTTTTCAAGAAATGTATTCTCTTTTTTTCTATTATATATTATATATAAAACAAGAAAAACATATTTAATTCGGAGAATATAATGGCGAAAGTGAAAGGAAAGAAAGGCAAAAGGCTTTTTCTTGTTATCGTTGCTATGCTGGGTGTTTTGGTTATAGCGCTAAGTTTGTTGCAGATGTTTATCACAACTGAAATCGCGAAGAAAAAAATCGAAGACACCGTTTTGATTGAATCGAGTGAGTTATCAAGCCAAGCAGCAATAAGTTTGAATCATCTTGTTGATTATTATTTTGCCTCGCTCGAATATTACGCACAGTCAGAGGCAGCAAAAAGCCAAGATGATGAGACCATCATCAAGTTCATGGCAGACGCTGTTCCAATTCGTCCGAGATGTTTTAATTACATCGGCTATGTAAACTCAAAAGGCTATAACTGGACAGACAAAGGCTCTGAAACCGATGTAAGAGACCGTGATTATTTCAAGGCAATTATGGCAGGAGCTGATGTTTACATCGATAATCCGACTATCGCTCGCTCAACTGGCAATATCTCCATTCATGTCTGCAAGGCGATTAAGGTAAACGGCCGCTCTGTCGGGCTTTTCTACGGCTCTCTTGACCCTGACGTCTTGAATGAGCTTTTGCGTGAGATGGATTTGCACGATTTGGGCTTTGGTGTCCTCTTTGGAAGCGACGGCACTTTTGTCGGCTCTAGCAGCTCAAATATGGACAAAGTGAAACAGGAGTTTGAGAAAACAAAAGCATCTTTTTCAGAATCTTATTCAGCGCTTGTGGATATGTACCAGAACCAAAAAGATGAGGTCTTTGACGGAAAGCTCGGAAAGGGACACAAAGTTATTTATGTTTCAAAGCCGATTGCCAATACGCCTTGGACGTTGCTTTTGGTCTTCTATCAAAAAAGCCTGTTTGCTGCCAAAACCGCGATTGTCAGAACGCTGATGATTGGAATGGTGCTTCTTGTGATTTCGCTTTTGGTTGTTACGGGCTGCATTATCTATGTTTCAACAAAGCCTCTTGCAACCGTTGAAGACACAATCCGCGGCATTGCGACGGGAGACGCTGATTTGACAAAGCGAATCGCAGTAAAATCTGATAACGAAATCGGTCGCATTGTGGACGGCTTTAATCAGTTCGCGGAAAAATTGCAGACGATTATCTTTACGATGAAAGACGCAAAGAGCCAGCTTGTCAATGCAGGCGAGCTTTTGAACGACAGCACAACCGACACGATGGCGGCTATCACGCAGATTATCACCAAGATTGACTCAATGGACAAAAGCGTCGCCGTTCAGAACAACAGCGTTTCGCAGACGGCAAGCGCTGTCAACGAGATTGCTGAAAATATCGAATCGCTCAACAAGATGATTGAATCTCAAGCCTCAAGCGTAACACAGGCGAGCGCGGCGGTTGAGGAGATGATTGGAAATATCTCTTCAGTGTCGGTTTCAGTTGAAAAAATGGCGGGCGCATTCGATGAACTTGAGAAAAAGACAATTATTGGCGTTCAGCGACAGAATGAAGTTAACGAGAAAATCGACGATATTGAGCGCGAAAGTCAGGCTCTGAAAGAAGCGAACACTGTTATTTCAAGCATTGCCGAGCAGACGAACCTTCTGGCCATGAATGCGGCAATCGAGGCGGCTCACGCGGGAGAAGCGGGCAAAGGCTTTTCTGTTGTCGCCGACGAAATCCGAAAGTTGTCCGAAGATTCAGGCTCTCAGTCGCAGACAATCGGACAGGAGCTGACGAAAATCACGAGCGCAATCGAGGAAATCGTGTCGATTTCGCAACTTGCTTCCCAAGCGTTCGGCGATGTTTCTTCTGGAATCAATTACACATCAAACCTTGTTCGTGAGATTTCTTTGGCAATGATGGAGCAAAACGAAGGCTCAAAGCAGATTTCCGTCGCACTGAACGCGATGAACGACACGTCAAACCAAGTCAAAACCGCCTCTTTTGAGATGAGCGAGGGCAACAAGGCAATTTTGGACGAAATCAAGAGCCTTCAAGATGCCACATTCAACATCAAAGACGGCATGGTTGAAATGTCAGACGGAGCGCGCAAAATCAACGAAACAGGCACAGTGCTCTCTGAGCTTTCAAAGAATGTGAAAGACTCAATCTATCGAATTGGCGAGGAAGTCGACAAGTTCAAAGTGTAGAGTTATTCAATACTTTTTTAGAATGTGAAAAATTTCAAAAAGTCAAAACTTCCACGAGCCGCCTTTGCACCATAAGAGCGAAAGTCAAAATTGATTTTGCTTTTTTTGGTGCAAAGAGGGCGAAAGTCAAAACTTACTTTGCTTTTCTTTGTGAAAAAAATCAAAAAGTCAAAACTTCCACGATGTGCTTTTGAGCCAAGTCATCGAAAGTCAAAATTACTTTTTTTTGTCTTGGCTCAAAGCGTCAAAAAGTCAAAACTTCCACGACAACTGTTTTTGGTGAAGTCAAAAAGTCAAAACTTATTTTTTTGCTAAAATTTTTTTCGTGCCTCCAAAAAACTATTATTTTCTTTTTTAATAATACAAGCGGGTTATAATTAAAAGCAGGGAAATATTTTTTTTAGGAGTCATAGCAAAATGACAAGGGCGAAAAGAAAAGAAAGCAAATTATTTTTGTTTATCGTTGTGATATTAGGCGTAATGGTCGTCTGCTTGAATCTGGTGCAAATGTTCATCACATCTGGTATCGCAAAGTCAAAAATCGAAGACACGGTAATTGTTGAGGCGAAAGAGGTTTCAAATCAGGCATCTATTTCTATGAAGCACTTGCTTGAGTCTTATTTCAATGCGCTTGATTTTTACGCAAAGTCAGAAGTTGTAAAAACTGGCGATGATGATGCAATTATTGATTTCATAAAAGAAAGCTCTTCGACAAGACCTTCTTTTTTCAATTACATTGGTTATGTGAATGCAAAAGGCGAGAACGTTACTGACGAAGGAAAAACAAGCGACGTGAAAGACCGCGATTATTTTCAGGCGATTATGGCGGGAGCGGACACATATATCGACAATCCTGTCGTAGCGCGCTCAACAGGATTGAAGACTGTCCACGTCTGCAAGGCTATAAAAGTGAACGGCGTTACAACAGGGCTTTTTTTCGGAGCGGCAGACTCTGAGATGATTTCTGAAATTTTGAAAGAAATGGATTTGGGCGATTTGGGCTATGCTGTGGTTTTCGGAAGCGACGGCAATTATGTTGGTGCTAGTGCGGCTTTGGAATCAGTGAAGCAGGGCTTTGAAATTACAAAGACAAAAAAGGCTGATTCTTTCGCTGCTATCGAAAATATGTACAAAAATCAACTCGATGAAATTCATGACGGCTATGTTTGCAGCAGAAAGGGCAATTCTTATAAAGTCATCTACATTTCGCACAAAGTCGAGTATACACCTTGGACTCTTATCCTCGTGCTTTATCAAAGCAATCTTTTTGCGGCAGAAACGGCAATCAGAACAACTCTTTCAATCGGAATGGTTTTGCTGGTGATATCTCTTATCGTTGTTACAGGCTTGGTCTTGTATTTCTCGATAAAGCCTCTTGCGGTCGTTGAAAGCACAATCCGCGGCATTGCGACGGGAGACGCTGACTTGACGAAGCGAATTGCGCTTAAGAGCAATAACGAAATCGGGCGCATTGTTGAAGGCTTTAATCTCTTTGCCGAAAAGTTGCAGTCGATTATCGCGACGATGAAAGACTCAAAGGCGCAGCTTGTGGACGCAGGCGAGCTTTTGAACGACAGCACAAGCGATACGATGTCGGCTATCACGCAGATTATCGCACAAATTGAGTCGATGGGAAAAAGCGTTGATAATCAGACTGACAGCGTGCATCAGACCGCGGGTGCTGTAAATCAGATTGCTGGAAATATCGAATCGCTCAACAGAATGATTGAGTCGCAGTCTTCTAGTGTAACGCAAGCGAGCGCGGCTGTTGAGGAGATGATTGGAAACATCACTTCTGTCACGAACTCTGTTGAGAAAATGGCGACTTCGTTTGAAGAGCTTGAGAAAAAGGCGATTGTCGGTGTTCAGCGACAGAACGAGGTGAACGAGAGAATCGATGAAATCGAGCGCGAAAGTCAGGCGCTCAAAGAAGCGAACACTGTTATTTCAAGTATCGCCGAGCAGACGAACCTTCTTGCTATGAATGCGGCAATCGAGGCGGCTCACGCGGGCGAGGCTGGAAAGGGCTTCTCGGTTGTCGCCGATGAAATCCGAAAACTCAGCGAAGATTCAGGTTCTCAGTCGCAGACAATCGGTCAGGAGTTGACGAAAATCACGAGCGCAATTGAAGAAATCGTGTCTGTTTCAAAAATCGCCTCCGACGCATTCGGCGAGGTTTCAACTGAAATCAGCAATACATCGAACCTTGTGCGCGAGATTTCTAGCGCAATGCTGGAGCAGAACGAAGGCTCAAAGCAGATTTCCGTCGCACTGAACGCGATGAACGACACTTCAAACGAGGTCAAGACTGCCTCTGTCGAGATGAGCGAGGGCAACAAGGCAATTTTGGACGAGATAAAGAGCCTTCAAGAGTCGACGTTTGAGATTAAGGACGAAATGACAGAAATGTCTAACGGAGCGCGCAAAATCAACGAAACAGGCTCTGTTTTGGGAGAGCTTTCGGAGCAGATGAAGGGCGCTATTCAGCAAATCGGCGAGGAAGTCGACAAGTTCAAAGTCTGATTTCTTTTTTTTGACAAAACTCTGGTTGAGAAACTTCTCTTAATCAGAGTTTTTTTTGCATTTTTTCACAAAAACACCATTACAACAAATGTTTTTTGCTCATTTTCTCACCAAAATGGCATTGCAATAAATGTTTTTTAGCGTTTTTTCATTTTGGCAACCTTACAATAAATGTTTTTTGCACATTTTCTTTCCAAAATTGCATTGCAACAAATGTTTTTTCGCATTTTTTCATTTTGGCAGTCTTACAATAAATGTTTTTTGCGCATTTTCTCACCAAAATGGCCTTGCAACAAATGTTTTTTCAAAAAAACAGCCAGAACGTGATTAGAAAAATACTTTTTTATTCTGGCTTTGAAAAAAATATGTATTTGTGTTGTCGTAAAAAGGCGTATTTGCTACAATAGACAAAATTTTTCTGGAGTGTGGTCGATGACTAAATACATCTTTATCACTGGTGGTGTTGTTTCTGGTTTGGGAAAGGGAATTGCCGCCGCTTCTTTGGGTTTAATCCTCAAAAGTCGCGGTTTGACGGTTGTTAATCAAAAGTTTGACCCTTACTTGAATATTGACCCGGGCACTATGAACCCGAAGCAGCATGGCGAGGTGTTTGTCACCGACGACGGAGCTGAAACTGACCTCGATTTGGGGCATTACGAGCGATTTACTGACGCAACATTGAGCCAAAGTTCCAATACTACGGCGGGTCGCGTGTATTTGAGTGTTCTAAATCAAGAGCGCGAGGGCAAATTTCACGGCGGAACGGTGCAAGTAATTCCGCACATCACCGAAGAAATCAAGCGCAGAATGTTGCTTTCGACTGCCGAAACGAATGCTGACGTGATTATCACTGAAATCGGCGGTAGCGTGGGCGATATTGAGAGTCTTCCATTCATCGAGGCTATTCGCGAGATAAAATATGAAGTGGGCGAGGAGAATTGCTGCTATATTCACCTCACTTTAGTGCCTTATATGAAAAAAGCGCACGAACTCAAGACCAAGCCGACTCAGCACAGCGTTAAAGACATTCAAGAGCTTGGTATTCAGCCAGATATTTTGATGCTCCGAAGCGATGTTTTCATTGACGAAGCGGTTAGAGAAAAGCTCGCGCTTTTTTGCAACGTGGAAACTGACTGCGTGATTCAGAATTTGCAGGCAAAAAGCATTTACGAAGTGCCGCTCAACCTTGAAAAAGAGGGATTAGGCGACGCGGTT
>CACYWZ010000093.1 GCA_902778325.1 uncultured Spirochaetaceae bacterium | reverse complement strand
CAATCGAGAAAGAAGGGGAGGATTTTTTTGTGGTTTTGCCGTCAGGAGAGCGACTCATTGCGGAAAATGAGTTCGTCGGCTCTTTTTTGAGCAATCTTTCAAAAAAGAGAGACGTCATTGTTGTTTCGGAGAAAAAATCTAGCTGGAGCGGGACGGGAGTCGGCGACAACGGATTGTTTTCGCTTTCGATTGACTTTGGCGAGGGGAAGAGCGCCTCAATTTTCTTCGGAGACGGCTTTGACGGCGCGGGAAATGTTTTTTTTCGCTCCTCTTCATCGCCTTTTGTCTATCAGTGCGGCAACGATTTTGCCTCATATCTGAAAACCGATTTGTCTTTTTGGACTTCAAAGTCTCTCTTTTCGACTGTCGGGAAGGTCAATGAGGGGGATTTGCAATCAGTTTCGATGGGCGAAAAACTGCTTTCGGGCGAGAGGCTCAAAGATGCTGAGCACGCTCTTTTGGCGCTGAGCCGCGGTCTTGTTGTCGAGGGCGCTGTCGATGAGGCGGCGGAAAAGGTGAGAGTGCGCGCTTCGTTTTTGGGCGGGCGGGAAACGCTGCTCACTTTTTTCGTCGCGGACAATCATTATGTTGTGCGCTCTGATGTTTTTTTGCATGGTGAGAAAAAAGCGAGCTATTGCTTTTCGGTGAGCGAGTGGACTTTCAGCGAGCTTTCCTCGATATTCTCATGAAAGCGAGAGGGCGATTGCCGTGAAGATGATTGCGCTCAAGTTGTAAAGCGAATGGGAGGCGAGGGAGGGGATTATCGAGCCTGTTTTTTTGTAGCAGACTCTGAGTATTGCTCCTCCTGCAAGCGCATTGAGCACGGCAGGGATTCCGAGGTATCGATGCGAGAGCGCAAAGAGGGCGATTACAGCACCTTCAATGATTAGGAGATGAAATCGCTCTCTTTTTTTGTCTTTCACGAAAAGAGTTTCTGCGGCGCCCGGAAGAAAAACTCTGTAGATGACTTCTTCGTAAAGGGCGGCGAGAAGCGTTCCTGTGGCAAAGTTCAACCACTCGAAAGCGCCTTTGGGGATTTGCGGGGCGGCGCTTTTTGTCTTGCTGCTGAAAAGGCGGGCGAAAAAGATGATGATTAAGGCTGTCAGAAGAAGGGCGAAAAACGAGAGAGCTGTCATTATGGCTTTTGTTCTCGCGTCTTTTTTTTCTGGCGCGCTTATTATCCGCCGCTTTTTTTCTTGCAAAATCGGAACGGCTATTGCCAGCGACAAAAGCGAGGTAAGCCCGAATCTTATTGTCACGCTTTTTTGCGCTTCACTGTTCTTGAGAAGCGGGGGGACTGCAAGGAAAAAAAATATTACAAGGAACTGTGCTAAAAGTAGGTTTTTTTTCATTCTTGTGGTATTATAACTATAGAGGGTAAAATTGTACATTGCTATTATTTCTATAATTGTTTTGCTTATTATAATTCTCAGGCTTTCTGTTGTTTTGCGAGAAAAAGTTTCTTTCTTTTCAAAGGGTCTTGATTCCCAATTTTCGATTTCTGACTTGAAAACTCTTTGGAAAGTCGCTCGTCTTTGCGGAATTGAAGAGCCGACGAAGCTCTATTATTCAGAAAAAGACCTCAATAGCGCAATTTCGCGTGTCATTGAGCTTTGCAAAGCGGACGGGACTTTTGATTTGCCTGAAACACAAAAACTTTTGTCGAAAGTTTACGATTACAGGACTAAAATCGCGATTGACGAACAAAAATTCCGTGGAATTTTGTCTTCTAGGGCTCTTGAAAATGGTCAGAAGCTCAATATTCTTCTTTCTGGAAGAGGCGTTTTTACTTCGGAGGTTGTCAATAACGGCAAGGATTTGATTATTGCTGTTCCGAAAAAAAACGGTGCGATTATTATCACGGGCGAGAAGTGGATTGGAAAGAAAATCAGCGTTTATCTTTGGCGAAAAAGCGATGCAAGTTATGTTTTTGACACAAAGGTTTTGAGTTCTGGCGCTTTTTTGAGTAAGTCAATTCTTGTTCTTTGCCACTCTGAAAATCTTGAGCGCATGCAAAAGCGACAGTCTATCCGTTGTAATTGCGAAATCTCTTCGGATATGTATATTCTTAAGCCTTCTGATTTTGCTTCGATAAATTATTCTGCGGTTGAGACTTTGCCGGGTTACAAAGTGATTCTTTTGAACATTTCTGAATCAGGCGCTCTCATCAAGGTCGGCGGGCACGGATATGAAAAGATGGCTGTCAAGTTGCAGTTTGAGCTTTTCGGACAGACAATCTTGATGTATGGAATTGTTTTGAGCGTTGAGTTTGACGAGAAAGAAAATATTTCGCTTATGCACTTTGAATGTACTCATCTTGATTCATCAATGCGCAATGTTATTCTTGGCTATGTTTACAATATTGTGCCTCTTTCTCAGAAGGAAAAACTTGATGCTATGGAGTTGACCAAAAAAGATGAGGATTTGGACATGGAAGAGATTATGAGGAAAGAAGACGCGCTTTTGAAAAGTCTTCCTAATCATATTCTTGAAAGAGATGAGGACGATTTATAAATGTTGAGAAAACTATTTGCGCTTTCGTTTTTTCTTTCTTGCTCATTTGCATTTGCTGCTGATTATTATGCGGACTTTTTGAAGGGAAATATCGCTCAAAAAATTGAGGCTGTGAGAAAAAGCGCTGACAAAAATGGCGGAATTGCGCTGAAGTCGCTTGAGTTTTGCTGTGAGTCTTACAAGTACTTGCAAAACGATAAGGATTTGGAAAATCTTGCTTGCGAGAGTATAAAGATTTTGCCTTCTGGCGAGAATTATTCAAATGTGCTTGCAAATGTTTTCAATACGTTTTCTTCTGCTGCTGTAAGAATGGCTGTTCTTGATAGCGTTTCAAAATATTCTGACAAAATGCTTCTTGAAGACTCATCAAAGCCAATTATTTCCTCTGTTTCGGATTTTTTGGAAAAAAGTGCTCAAAATGGCGACAAAGCAACTCTTTTGCATGGAAAAATGATTGTGCTTTTGGGCAAAGTCAATTCAAAAAACTCTTTTAATACTCTTTTTGACTGCTATGAAAAAAATGTCTGGAAAGAATATGGCTCTCTAATCGAAACATCGCTTGTTAATATGTCGTCTTCTTACAAGGACGTGATAAAAGAAAAAATCGCGAATGGAAATGCAAGGGAAAAACTCCTTTCGTTCAAGATTGCCAGCGGAAAGCCTGACGATAGCGCGTATTTGCCAGAGCTGGCTGTTAGCGCGCTGACTCAAGCGATTTACAGCGTTGAAGATTTGTCAAAAGTTTCAAAGGATACGATAGCGCTTCAAATGGAGTCGCTTGATGTGATTGTAAAGCACCATTGGACGCAGGCTTGCGACCTTGTAACGCGCTTTTTCTCGCTTTCCCAACAAGAATATGGCACTTCTCTTTTGAGTGATTCTGAGTTTATAAGCGTGATAAAGGCTGTTGAAACGCTTGCCTCTCTTGACGCTGGTGAGACTCTTTCGTCGTATTTGAACGTTCTGAATCACGATATGGAAAATGGCAAGAATGTGCAATCCTCAGTGGCGCTTGCACTGATAAATGCACTTGGTTCTCTTGGCGACAAAGTGGCGTTTGACTATCTTTTCAATGTGCAGCATTTGAACTATCCGGAAGAAGTTATCATTGCCGCTCGCGATGCTCTTGCGAGGCTAAAACTTTGAAACATTCGCTCTTTGTGATTGCTTCACTCATTTTTGCGCTCCTTGTTTATTCTGGTGCGGTGAAAAGAGTTGAGCGCTATCCTTACAATTCGCTTCTCAGCCTTGAAAATGTGAAAAAAATCGAAGGCGTCATATATTCTGTTCCCACAAAAACATCATCTGGAAGGTATTACAAGACAGAATGTGCCCTTCGCTCAGCGGAAGGCTTTGTGGGTGAAAAAGAAACAAGAGCGTCTGCTTCGGGGCACATAACAGTTCTTGTTCCATCGAAAATCGCAGAATCGATGTTCCCTGGAAAACTTTACAATTCAGCCGTTTATCTTGATGTCGGAGAGAGCATCGCTCTTGAGGGAAAATCAAGAGACGGCATTTTTTTTGCAGAAAGTGTAAAAACGCTCGGCTATCAGGGCGCTTTTGGAGCGCTCAATGCCTTCCGCGCTTCTTGTCGCCTTAGCCTCAGACGACTTTTATATTCTTGGAAAGAGGCGGGAGGATTATTGCTCGCTCTTGTTTCTGGTTGTCGCGAATACCTTCCGCAAAGAACTGCCTCTTCTTTTCGCTCTGCAGGCATTTCGCACATCCTTGCGCTTTCGGGAATGCACCTTGTTTTTATCTCCGGAAATCTTGCGCTCATCTTTTACAGCGCTTTTGGAAAAAAATACAAACTTGTCGCTCTTCTTGCATCTGAGATTTTGTTCGTGTGGTTTGCTGGCATTTCGCCATCTCTTTTTCGCGCTCTCCTTTGCTCGTTCTTTTCGATAATGAGCGCGTTTTGCTACAAAAAAATAAATCACAGACTCAATTTTCTCTCTTTCGCTTTCCTTTTTCACGCGATTATTTTCCCGAATCACGTTTTTGAAGTCTCCTTTATGCTCTCTTATGCCGCTTGCGCTGGCATTTTCGCCTTCGCAGACATCTTTGAGAAAAAACTTTTTTCCAGATTGCCAAAGTTACTCTCTTCAGATGTTTCGCTTTCACTTAGCGCTCAAAGTTTCACTGTTCCCGTTTCTGCCCTCATTTTTCACGCTGTCGTGCCGTTTTCGCTCGTTGCATCCGTCGTGATAAGCCCTGTCGTGAGCGTTTTTATGCTCGTGGGACTTTTGGGAATTGCGCTTTGCCTTCTTTTTCCGTTCCTTTCGCCGCTCTTCGCGTTTTGCACAGGCGTTTTATACAAAATAATCGCCGCTCTTTCGCTTTTTTTTGCTTCTTTACCATCGTTTTGGTTTTAGAAAGTGCAAAAATTCACATTTATTGCTTCCTTTCCTTCTGGGCGAGCAAAAAATTCAAATTTATTGCCTCCTTTTCTTCTGGGTGAGCAAAAAATTTAAATTTATTGGCTCCTTTTGCTCTGGGGAAGCAAAAAAATCAAATTTATTGCCTCCTTTTCTTCTGGGCGAGCAAAAAAATCAAATTTATTGCCTCCTTTTCTTCTGGGCGAGTAAAAAATTCAAATTTATTGGCTCCTTTTGCTCTGGGCGAGTAAAAAATTTAAATTTATTGCCTTTTTTTATTAAGTAGATTCCGAACTCGTTTCAGCATCTGCTTCAAGATTTTTTTTATTTTTACCTTGCTCAAAATGAATAAGACAATAGCCAAATCTTTTTAGAAAATATATAATTCTTTCATATTTGCAATATTCAAGGAGCGAAAATGAAACATCCAGATTACAATTCAGCCAATGCCCTGAAGACCTTTATGGAAGAGCGTGGAATGGCAATGCAGAAAAAGTTCGGTCAAAATTTTTTGCTGAACGAAACGGCTAGAAAACGCCTCATTGACGCTTTGGATATCGATGAAAAAACGCTTGTGTGGGAAGTAGGGCCGGGGCTTGGCTCAATGACATCTGAGATTTTGTCTCGCGGAGCATCTCTTTGCGCGTTCGAGATTGACAGAGGATTTGCTGCCTGCCTGAAAGAGTTTTTTGAGGACGAAATAAACGAAAATCGCTTTTCGCTTGTTGAAGGTGATGTTCTAAAGACATGGAAAGCAAGAGCGGAAGCGCAAAAAGAGAATATGCCGACACGCTTTTTTGGCAATTTGCCATATAATGTTGCCGCGACAATTATAGCCGACACGATAAGCGCTGGGGTGAGATTTGAAAAAGCGGTTTTCACGGTGCAAAAGGAAGTCGCAGAGAGAATGTGCGCTTCAAAAAACACTGAGAATTATTCATCGTTTTCGGTTCTTTGTCAGTGGGCTTATGATGTGAAGCCGCTCCTTGACCTTGCTGGCGGAAACTTTTGGCCGAAGCCGAATGTGGCAAGCCGCGCTGTCATTATGAGTCGCCGTGACGATTTTCCGAGATGCAATAATCCTGACTTTTTTATGAAAATGCAGCGCTCTCTTTTTGCCTCAAGGCGAAAGACTGTGAAAAACAATCTCACAACATTTTTGTGCAATGCTGAGAAAGCATCAGCAGCCTTGATTGCTGCTGGCATCGATGAAAAACGAAGAGCTGAGGAGCTTTCTATTGAGGAACTTTTGAAACTTTCTGATTGTGCAGGAGAAATAAAATGACAATAAAAGAAAATCTTGACTGTGTTACAAAAAAGATTCGGGAAGCTGAAGCGAGAAGCGGAAGGGCTGAGGGAAGCGTAAAACTTCTTGCTGTGAGCAAGTTTCACCCGAAGGAAGCTGTTTTGGAAGCGATGGAAGCGGGGCAAAAATCGTTTGGCGAAAACCGCGTTCAAGAGGCTGTCGAGAAGTTCGAGCAAATCGATGGCGCTGAACTTCACATCATCGGCTCTTTGCAGCGCAACAAAGTGAAGAACGCTGTAAAAGTTGCAAGCGTCATCGAAAGCGTTGACCGAATCGAACTTTTGGAAGAAATCGAAAAGCAATGCGCAAAAATCGAAAAGGCGATACGCGTTTTCTTTGAGCTTCACACGGGCGAAGAGTCAAAGGCCGGCTTTGAGAGCGCGGAGAAAATCCGTGAGGCGCTCGCTCTTTTTGCAAGCGGCGCTTTTCCTCATATTGTTCCTTCTGGCTTTATGACGATGGCTCCTTTTTCAGACGACAAAGAGCTTGTCAGACGCTCGTTCATAACTTTGCGCGAAGTTTCACAAGCGCTCAAAAAAGAGTATCCGCAATTTCCTTTGAATGAGCTTTCGATGGGAATGTCAGGCGACTTTGAAATCGCAATTGAAGAAGGTTCGACTGAGGTGAGAATCGGAACAGCGATTTTTGGCGAGCGACATTATGAATGAAAAAGTCAAGCGCACAGTTTCTTTTATTGTTGCGTTTGTTTTTTCCTTTTCGCTGCTTTTTGCGGACACGTCTTCACAGAACAGCGCTTCTTCATCAGATGATGAAAATGCGTCAGAAGCTCTTCCTTACGCAAAGGACGAGTTTCCGCAATGGGCGAAAGACCTTCGCAGAGGCGAGATAATTGCGTGTGGTTCTTTGCCGTTCGTTCTTTTGCAATCGACGATTGTTTATTCGTTTTGGCGATACTACGATAACGATTTTTCGTCGAATTATGTTCCAAACCCGCTTTCAAACACATCTGCAGGCGCAGGTCTTGACGAAAGCGAGCAGAAAATGCTTCTTGCGACCTCTGTTGCGATAAGCGCAGGGCTTGGGCTTCTTGATTTTACGATACAAGTGATTCGCCGAAAGTTCAAAAAGCATCGTGCTAAAAAAGCTGAAAGCGAGAAAAATGTGATAATCGAAAGTGTCGAAGAGAGCGGTGAAGAAATGATTTCTAAAGATAATTTTGGAGAAGAAAAATGAAGAAATACGTTTTGTTTTTGGCAGTCGCGATTTTTACTGCAGTGAGTGCTGTTTGTGAAAGTGGCGAAGAGAAAATCAACTCAGTCATTTCAAAAATGTCGGAACGTGCAAGGCGCGAAATAAAAATCAGCGACACAAAGGCGTTCCTTTCTGACCTTGAAAGCGTGCTTGCTGAAGAAAAAAACTTTCCCGAAGACGATTTGAGCCTTTATTTTTTGATTGACAAAAAACATTCTGTGGCAGCCACTTATGCGCCAAAAAAGCAGATTCTTCTTGAGAACAATGCTCTTTTTAACGTGAACAAGGCGAATATGACGCTTCGCGCTGACGCTTACGACTCTCTTCTTGAAATGTGCCGAGGCGCTTTAAAAGATGGCGTGAAGTTGCTTGTGAGTTCCGCATACCGCTCGTATTCTTATCAGGAGCGCCTCTTTAACAACTATGTTCAGGCTGACGGGCTTGCGGCGGCAGAACGCTATAGCGCGCGACCAGGAACAAGTCAGCACCAACTTGGTTGTGCTGTGGATTTTGGCTCAATCACGGACGATTTTGCTGACACAAAGATGGGTAAATGGGTCTACAATCATGCTGCAGAATATGGCTGGACGCTTTCGTTCCCGCGTGGCTATGAGGACATTACGGGCTATATGTGGGAGTGCTGGCACTTCCGCTATGTCGGAAAAAAAGCTGCCGAAATGCAAAAAAAATGGTTTGGCAATATTCAGCAGTATATGCTTGAGTTTATCGATTTGTGGAAAAACTCATAGAAAAGACTTTTTCCGAAACTGGAAAATGACAAAACATTTTGAAATGTCATTTTCCAGAATTTAAATGCCAAAACATCATGTAATGACCAATTCCGAAA
>CACYWZ010000092.1:2414-10722 GCA_902778325.1 uncultured Spirochaetaceae bacterium | reverse complement strand
GGCATTGGGTCTGGGTTTATTTGTTCAATGACAAAGTAAATGCTGTTCAGGAGGCGAAAGTGCTCTCGTCTGGCGATGCAAAGTCGCTTGATTTTGTTCCTAGCAATAACGGCGGCGGCTCACGGAAGGCGAAAAATGGCGATGTTGAGTACAATAGCATTTTCGAGTGGCTTAACGCGCAGAAAAAATAAGCGTTTTTAATGTCAAAAGGTGAGGTTTTGCCAATTTTTGTGTTTCTGGCATTTCCTCACCTTTATTTTTTTTGAGTTTTTGTGTTGCTTTTTGCTCGCTTGAACTAAATTGTGCCTTGTGGCAAAATTGTTGCAATTAAAGACAAATGGGAGAAATGTATGATTCAGGTTTTTGGAACGACAAAATCGTCTGACACGAGGGCGGCAATTCGCTTTTTCAAGGAAAGAAGGCTTCAAAATCAGTTTATTGACTTAAAGGAAAAAGAAATGTCGCGCGGGGAGTTTGATTCTGTGGTGAGCGCTCTGAAAAAGAGGCTCGGCTCACGAGAGGCGGCTGTGGAAGCGATGGCGGACACGAAGTCAAAGGATTTTGCTCTTTTGTCGTATCTTGATGATGAGGACAAAGTGGACAAGCTCTTTGAGTGTCAGACGACACTTTTGAAGCTCCCGATTTGCCGCAATGGCTCTGCAGAGGCAACGGCAGGTGCAGAGAGTGATGTTTGGAAGAATTGGAAATAAAGGGGAGTGAGAGCATAATTTTTCAAAAGCCGCCGATAATCAAATGTATGAAAAGCATTTTTGCAAAAGCGGCTATTATTTGTTTTGTGTTATCGGCGTCTTTTTCGCAGACTTCAATCACATACAGTGGAAGCGGCGGATATTCTCTTGTGGAGCGCACAGACCTCCGACGCTATGAAAACGGAAAATATAAGGGTCTTACGAGCCGCGAGGTTCGCTCTTTTATCTCCCCTTCGCTCTCTCCTGACGGCTCATTCAGCAACGAGCGGTGGTATGACGGCAGTTTTTATGTAAATGAGGAGACTCTCAGAAACTCGCAGTCTGTCACGGCTGGCATTCACGATTCAATTCCTTCAGTTTTTAGGATTAGCGCGAACGGAAAGCTTACGATGTTTGAGGACAATGGCTATCCGTCGTTCCGCTCCTTTCCGTCGTTCCCGACTGTGCCTGTGAGCGTTGGCGAGCGGTGGAACGCAATGGGCGAGCGTGCTGTTGACCCGCTCTACAAGGGCATTTTTACACGCATTCCCATTTTTGTGCAGTACGAGTTCGTGGGCTCTGAGGTTTACAAGGGCGAGGCGGTTTACAGAATCCGTGCAATGTGGCAGACGAACTATGGTGCGAACAAAATTGACCGGAAAGGAGACGCTGAGCTTATCAAAGCACTTGGCGGACACAAGGCGGACATTATTGTCAGGCAGTCAACTGGAGAGGCGATACTTGTTCTTGACAATGTTGACGAGACTTTTGTTTATAAGGACGGGCTCCATGTTCAGTTCAAGGGAAAAATTACGCTTTTCACGGAGTTCCCGCCTGCTGTCGAGCACGAAAAAATTCTTCCTGCCTTAGCAAAAATCGCTACTGTGAAGGAAGGCTCTTCAAACACGCAGAAAAAAACGAAGGACAATGTGTCTGAAACGAAAATCGTCTCGGAAAAAACATCGCCTGAGACAAAAGACTCATCTTCTACGATGATTGAATGGAGCGACGGCGACAAGGGTGATACGAGTGGCGAGAACGGCTCAAAATCCAAGAAGAAAGAGGCGAAACAAAAGGAGAAGGGTAAGAAAAAAGACGAGGGTGTTAGTGAAAAGCAGCCGTCAGAGGATAGCGCCAAAGAGCAAAAGGTTGCAAAGAGCGAGACGAAGAGCGAAAAGCAAAAGACAAAGGAAGAAGTGAAGGCTGAAAACCTCGCAAAGATTACGGAAGCGGCGAAAGAGGGCGACGATGGCTCTGCGAAGAACAATATGATTGTTGAAGAGACGCCTGCGGGAATAAGGCTCAGCATGCGTGATATTCGATTTAAGGCTGATAGCGATGAGGTTTTGCCGTCTGAGTCGTATCGCCTTGACGAAATTGCAAAGGTTTTGAAGATGGTTCCTGATTCGCAGTTCCTTGTTGAAGGACACACGGCAGCGGTCGGAAAACCTCAAGGGGAAAAGACTCTTTCCGAGCAACGTGCGCATAAAATTGCCGAGGAACTGGCAAAGCGTGGTATCCCTGCTACTAATTTCATCACTCGCGGTATGGGAGGCACAAAGCCAGTCGCGTCAAATGCAACAGAATCGGGACGCGCTCAGAACCGTCGTGTTGAAATCACTATTTTGGAATAGTCTTTTTTGCCCTAAGCGATTTGGAAAATGTAGAGAATAAAAAAGCGCCCGTCTTTTGCTTGCTACAAAGGCGGGCGTTATATTTTTGCTTGGTACTTATTTGTTAACCATATTGAACGAAAGTACGAACTTCCAATTGTTTTTCCAGTTCACGTCGTTGTTTTCGTCGAGTTGGAATGTGTTTGCCCAAAGAAGACGGAGCGGAAACTGCGGGATTGTGAATCGGATTCCAGGTCCTGTACTATAATAGAAATCTTGTAGTGTTAGACTACCCAAATCTTCTGGCTCTGAAGCGATTGCAGCTGCATCAAAGAAGCCGTCGAGCGCAATAATGTGCGGCACGAGCGGAATGCGGAGCTCAAGAATATTGCTCCAAAGTGCTTTTCCGCGATTGCTTGACACAGACCAACCGCGTCCATTAAACATACCGTCGATGTAAAGTTTGTTTCTTCGTCCGAGCGTTGTATCTGCTGTCGGGAAGAGCATTGAAACTCCTGAGTAGCCCATGAGTACGCCCTTGAATGCCCAAGACTCTGAAACTTGCCAGTTCCACAAAGTAAGATAACCTTCAAGTTTTGTGTCAGTTCTTAAGAAGAACTGATTTTCAATCGCAGGAATAAGACCATACCATCTTAAGCCCTGACTTACGAACCAACCTTTTGAAGGGTCGTAGTTGATATCTCGGTCATCAACAGAGAATGATGTCCAAACGCTGTTGAGCGGTGTCCAGTTGTTGTGATAATCCTCGATTGTCGCATCGATCGGAACATAAACCGCTGAATCATACATATTGTTAATGAGGCTTCCTGAAATACCGCCTGATAGAGTGAGAATTGCAAAATCTGGCGTC
This sequence comes from uncultured Spirochaetaceae bacterium, assembly GCA_902778325.1. Taxonomy (GTDB): domain Bacteria; phylum Spirochaetota; class Spirochaetia; order Treponematales; family Treponemataceae; genus Treponema_D. Next base: position 7,549 of record CACYWZ010000092.1, on the reverse strand, counting down.
CAGCGGTGTGCAAGTCCGAGTCCTGCGCTTGCTGTCTGTTGCTGATAGTCCATATAGTATGAACTGCGGTATGCTGCACCAGTTGGGTCTGTATAGTTTCTGTATGTTACGAGGTCTGAATACGAATAACTTGCGCTCAAGGACATATTTATTGGTAATCCAAGCCACCAGTTTTCAGAGTATTCAAGGCCGACTGTTTTTTCTGTTGTTGAAAGAGTAGAAGAAGCAGAAAGTGTTTTTCCCAAACCACCGACGTTGCTGTCTGTCCATTTTACGAAAAGCGATACTGGCAAATCGTCACTGTCAGTAACTCCTGAGAATGTAACACCGAACTCGATAGATGTTGTTGATTGCTCTTCAACCGTGAAAATCAAGTCAACTAAATCAGGCTCACTTCCTGTCTGAACGTCAGGAACAACGCTTGAGAAGTATTGGAGATTGTAAAGGTTTCTAAGACTTGTCTGAAGTTTGTTCGCTGTAAAGACATCTCCGCTTTCAAGCATAATTTCACGTCTGATAACATGGTCTTTTGTGCGGTTGTTTCCTTTGATAACGACGTTTTCAATATGGCTTCGAGGATTTTCTTGAATAATAATCGTATAACTGAGAGTCTTTTTTTCGCTATCCTTTGCAGGAATTGGATTAAAGCCATTTGAAGTGTATCCGTTATTATAATACATATTAACAACGTCCATCATTCCTTGCTGGAACTTTGACTGATTGAAAACTTCACCTTCTTTTATTTTGAATCCCTTAGAAAGTTCTTCATCAGTGAAAATTGTATTTCCATTGAACGTAATGCCTTCAAACGTGTAAGGAGAACCTTCTTGAATGACGTAATGGATTGTCATTTCATCTCTTTTCTTGTCGGGATTGTATTCAATTGTGCGAACCACATCGCGAATTTGCATATCAGCATAACCGCGGTCGGTGTAGTATGAGCGAATTGCTTGTCTGTCTTTGTCAAGAGATGCTTCTTGAAACTCACCCTTGCTTCCGATTTTGCGAACTTCTTTTAACGATAACTGCTTTTTGAGCGTTTTGTCTGTGACAACAGTATTTCCCTCAAAAGTGATATTAGAGATAACGGTTGTATGTCCTTCATCGATTTTGAATGTAACTTCAATGCCATCATCTTTTTCTTCGTATGAAGCAGAAACAGAAACGTTTGTATATCCCTTCTTCACATAAAAATCACGAAGAGAGCGCTCATCAACAAGCATTTTGCTTGTTACAAAAATTTCTTTTGTCTTTAGTGATATTGCTGTTTTGAGTTCTGATGAACGAACTTGCTTGTTTCCAACAAAGCGGATTGTTGAAATTTTTGGTTTTTCCACAACAGTAAACTCAACAACAACTGTGTTTTTGCGCTCATCGCCTGCAACTGCATTTGGAATAATTGAATCAAAAAGGTCTAGAGAATAAACACGGTCATAAAGGCTTGCGAAAAGTTCGTCAGAAAATGGTTGCCCGATAAAACTTGAAATCGTTCCATCAAGTTCATTCTTTTTTGTTGTAACAAGCCCCTTGAATCGAACATCGCGGATATTTTTTCCATAGTACCAATCTGTTGATTCTTCTGCAGAAGTGGTTTCGTCTGCTTTTTGGGCAAAAGAAATGTAAGGCATTCCGAACAAAAACATTGCGGAAAGAACAGCACAAGCAGTCTTTTTTCTAAAATACATACAATCTCCTGTTTTTAACAGCGTTTACTAAAAATTAATTTTCCATGACAGCGTGAAAGATGTCGCTTGCACCCAAAGGTTCGATGACAAAAGACTTTGATTGCTACTGACATCAGGCGCTAAATCCATACGGATAGTTGCGAACGGAGACTGCATTTCAAAACCAATTTCAGGCTGGAAAATAAGTCCTGTCGTGGAAGTGCCGTCCGCTACTTTATTTTTATCGTAGTTCCACCGCATAAGGCTATCGACATAAATAAAGCTGCCAAAGTATTTACCAATATAAACAGTCGAGTTGTCAAAAAAGTTACCGAGAGTATATTCGGATTCCTTGTTCTTCTGGCTCGAATTCTGCGCAAGCGCATTCTGCAATGCGGTAACACGTATCGAAAATATATCAAAATTGAGCAAGTCGCGCAATGTGTTTTCAACTTTTCTGAATGCGAGCGTTTGTACCCCATAATCCAAAAGAGAACCAGCGATTTGCCCCGCAGAATCTGAGTCCGCAGATATTGCTTGACCAAGAAGAGCCATAACTTCCGCTTCGCTTTTTGCAGGACTTGCAGAAAGTCGCGGAGAGAAGGTGCTTACATTCTGGTCAACAGCGGTCAACATAATCGTAACATTTTCATTTTTTGAGTCACGTTCCCTGATTTCAGCGCTTACAGTAAGACGCGGGTCAAAAGAATTGTTGCGGTCAAATGAAACACGACCTTCACGAAGATAGAAGTTTCGGTTTAGATACATAACCTCTCCGCCTCTAAGTGTCACATCGCCTTCAATGCCTAGTGTTTCCGTAGCACTGTCAAAACTCATAGAAAGCGCTGTATTCGGAGCAATAAGCGCTCTCAGAATTGGCGGAAACAGAATCTGCACTTTTTGACCAGCAATAAAATCGAGATTTACCGAAATATCCATATCAGGCGCACCAGTATCAGTTTGCTGTGCTGCAACATCTTTGCCTTTGCCCGAAAAGTCAAAATTGAGAGTTTGCGTTAATGTTTGGTTTAGAGGATTGTCGATTTCGAGCGTCGTGTCAGAAGCGCTCAAAGAACCCGAAACATCGACAGACTCAAGTGTTATGTTCAAAAAAAGATTTCCAGCAACTTTTCCCTTAACATTGAGCGGGTCAATTTTCGCATCAATTGGCAAAAAGTTTTTCTCTGGGGTTCGTATTTTGACTTCAATGCGGTCAAAACGCAAACGGTCGAAAATAACCTTTATCGTAGCAAATACAGCGCCTGCTTTTTTTTGAGCGATAAAAAGCGATTCTGGCATAGAGATTTCGTTGTGTTCAAGCGTTGCCGTAATAAAATCGCACCCCATTCGCTCTGACAAAAATGCGGGGCTCGTCATTTCCATAGAGTTTATCGTGAATGCGCCTGAAAGCTCTGGGTCTGAAAGAATACCGTTGGCTCTTGCGTTTCCTTTGACAATACCGTTATAAACCGCGAACGCAGGTGAATTTATCACCCATTGAAGATGCGACAAATCAATGTAAACATCATGAACAGAAACATCGATAGAATCTGCTCTCAAGAAACCGTCAGCATTTGCACGAACAGGCGAGTCTTCTGTCATTTGGAGCATGAACTCCCCTGAGTCGAGCCTGTACGCCGTAATTCCGGCGCTACCATCAACAAGAAGGTCAAAGCGTCCTGCAGAACGAATAAGACTCATTGAAAAAGCAAGCGATTCATTCAAAAACGTTGTCGTAATATTGTCAGTGTTCACAGAAAACATTACAACATCAGGCTTTTTTGCGCCTGTCGTTGACATCGACTCAACTTCAACAGCAAGAGGAATCTTTGCTTCTTGCTTCAAGAATTTCGTTTCAATATTCGTCAAAAGCGAGCCAGAAAGCGTCTTCAAGTCAAAAGTTCCAGATGTTTCGTTTATCTTCGTCGTTCCCCAAGTAATGTCCAAAGGCGAAACATTGAGATTAGAGCCTTCAAGAACAGCGTTTCCGCTTGCGCAAAGAGGCTTTTGCAAAAGCGTTATAGACAAGTTTTGAAGAGACAGCGAAAGAAAAGTGTCCTCGATAGTTCCGGACGCAGAAAGAGTTGCGCTCAACGTGTCGCTTGCTTGCTGGTGAGAAAGAAAGTGCGACATCGGGAATGAGTCGATTTTTGCCTCAGCCGAATAAAAAAAGCCGCTTTTAATCGCTTGGGAGGAAAGAGGCAGGGCATCAGGATTTGAAACAAGAGCGTAAAGCGAAATCTGCTCAGCTGAAAGCGGGTTCATCAAATACGCCTGCAAGTCTGCGGAGTTCAAAATCCCCTCTTCGCGGTTCCAAGTGAGAGAAAGAGAGCCTTCAAGAGCTGAAATCGAGTCGCTGTAAAAAAGAGAGTCAAAAATAACGCCAAGACGGTCAAGTCGCCCAGAAAGAAGAAGAGAAGGAGATTCTGCGATAAAAAAACTTGAAACCGAGTTCAACTCAAGACGCTGAAAGTCAACAACAGGCCCTTCTTCAGCAGTATATGCGACAGCGGCATCGAGTGAGAGCGCAAAAGTGTTTTTCCCGATTGCAAAAGGAAGCGAGTCCATTCTGACAATCCCCAAGAACGGAAGCTCAAGCGAAAACGATATTTCAAGATTGTAATCGCCTGCAATCGACACCCACTTTTTGTCGATAATACTTCCCGTCAAATCGTATTGCACAGAATTGACAGCGAGCTGCGACTGAAAAGAAATGTCGCCAATATCATGGAGAATCGAGCCAGAAAGATTCGCTTGCGTGTCCATTTGCACACTCATCATTCCGAAAACCAAATCCAAGTCCGTGATATTGAACGTGTCTTCGTTGCCGTCGGCAGAAAAAACGAACATCTGACGGTCTTGCTTCGTGTTCGCAGCGATTGCGTATGGAATATTGAACGAGAACGACTTGAAATCAGACGAAACAAAAAGCGACACAGACGTAATGTAAGGAGAAAGATGGGAGGCTGCGTTTTGCAACTTTTGGGCGGTCTCTTCCTTCAAAAAAAACGCGGCTTTTTCAAGCGCAGAATCAATGAACAAATTAGAAACATCAACATTCGCTTGCAAGAACGGCTTTTTCCCAAGAAGAATACTCCCGTTGAGAGCCAAAAGCGCCGCCTCATCATATTCCAAGTGAGAAAAATCGTTCGCCTCAAAAGAAAAATCAATCGAAGCCTTTTTCGGAATAAGCTGCAACTGCAACGCCGAAACACCTTGCTCCTCGCCAAAGAAAACCTCTGGAGACAAAATCAAAAGCCCAAGGTCGTTCGGTTCTGCATAGATTTCTGCGCTGATGACGTTCTTTGACGTCGGAACAACGAACTTTTCAACAAAAAGACTCCCAGACGGAAAAAGAGTCTTCAAGTCAAAACTTCCCTCAAACTCCGCGTCTATCATCTTCGAGCGGATTTTCGCCTTTTTTGCAATAATTCGCTTCAAGTCGCCCGAAAGCGAATACGAAAGATTTGC
>CACYWZ010000092.1:0-2402 GCA_902778325.1 uncultured Spirochaetaceae bacterium | reverse complement strand
CTCTTCCTTTTGCGCTTCCCGCTGCCTTATAAAAAAACTCCCGTTTATCAATATCAAAATCCGCCTCGTAATCCCCCGAAATCCTGAACTCGCGAATATAGGGCAAATATGAGGCAAGAAAGTTCTTTTTGTTGATTATAAAAAGCGAAAGCGGACTGAAATTGTCAGTTTTTGCGACAGCATGGACACTCTTTTCTTTCCAGTTGTATTGAGCAAGCGCCGAAATCGGCAGCACACCCTGAAGAGTGCGAAGCAAAAAAGAATCCTCGCTGTACTGAAAAAGAAAATCCGTCTTTCCAATCGAATAATCGCAGTTTGAGAGCGGAGAGACGTGAACACGCGCGCTGGACTCGTTTATTATCGACGTGAGATTTCCTGAAAGCGAAAGCGAAAGCCCCGCACTGACCGTTTTTTTCAAAACACAAGTCTCTGCCCGTGCGCTTCCGTTCAAAGAGGCAAAAACAGAATTGTCCGCGCTGTCTTTTTTCAGCAGCAGCGATTGAAGAGACGCTGTCGCAGAGAGATTTTCTGATGAAAAGTGCGCGCGAATGTCCTTTGCGCTGACGCGTGACGGAAGATATTTCGTTACAGTCTTCAAAACCTCGCGGACATCTTTTTTTTCTTTTTCGTCCTTTTTTTTGTCTTTCTCATCGCTTGAAAAGTAGTCGATAATGCGGAAAATCGCCTCTTTTGTCTCAGGCTCGCTATAAAAAATGTCCACGCCGCTAATCGAAACAGAAGTGAGAGACTCATCAAATCTTTTCTCGAAGATTTTTTTTAGCGAATACGAAATTGATGCCCGCTCGATTTTTATCGACTCGCTGTCCGCCTTCGTGTCTTTTATCACAATCCCCTTTATGTTGAAAGCCGAAAGAATCGAGGGCGAAATTGACTCATACGAAATATCCATGCCGATTTCGCGGGAAATATTTTCGAATGCGTTTTGCGTGCGGCAAGAAACTTCAAAAAGCAGACGCTCGTAAAGCGGTTTTACAATCAAAAGCACCGCAATCACGAGAACAGAGAAAAAAAACAATGTAATTTTTACAAACTTCTGCCGCATTTTTTTTGCTTTTCTAGTTTATCAAAATTTTCGGTGTAAGTGTAGCATTTGCGCTATTTTATAATTTTTTTTATTTTGTGCCTCACAGTCGAGAAACACATTTTCCAAACAGAAAAAGGTCGAATCTTAATGGGACATTGAAAATACAAACGAAAAAAGGCCGAATCTTAATGGGATATTGAAAATACAAACTGAAAAAGGCTGAATCTTAATGGGATATTGAAAATACAAACAGAAAAAGACCGAATCTTAATGTGACATTGAAAATACAAACAGAAAAAGGCTGAATCTTAATGGAACATTGAAAATACAAACGAAAATTGCTTGCCGCAGTCTTGCGGAGGCAATTTTTGATTTGAAAAAGGCTTTTGCACTATGACAAGACATCTTTTTTTTGTATACTTTGCGCTATGCAAATTAAACTTGATAACCTTGAAAAAACATACACAACATCAGACAAAAGCGTGAAGGCTGTCGATTGTGTATCGCTTGAAATTCCCGAAAATACGGTGTTCGGGATTATTGGAAAAAGCGGCGCGGGAAAGAGCAGCCTTGTGCGCCTTGTGAGTCTTTTGGAAAAGCCTGATAGCGGCGCTGTTTTTTATGGAGAAAGGAGAGTCGACAATCTTTCGAAAAAAGAACTGATTGCAGAAAGGCGGAAGATTGGAATGATTTTCCAGAACTTCAATCTTTTTTCTTCAAGAACGGCGGCGAAGAATGTCGCTTATCCTCTTGAAATCGCAGGTTTTGCGAAGCGCGAAATTGATGAGAGGGTGAAAAAGATGCTCTCGCTTGTGGGGCTTTCTGACAGGGCAAACGCTCCGATTTCGACGCTTTCAGGCGGTCAGAAGCAGCGTGTTGCAATCGCGCGTGCGCTTTCGACTGAGCCGCGCATTCTTTTTTGCGATGAGGCGACAAGCGCTCTTGACCCGCAGACGACGCGCTCGATTTTGTCTCTTATCCGCGAGATTCAGAAAAAGATGCAGCTGACTGTCGTTATGATTACGCATCAGATGGAAGTTGTTCGTGATGCGTGCGACAGTGTCGCTGTCATCGATAACGGGCGCATTGCGGAGCAGGGCAGTGTGTCGGAGATTTTCTCAAATCCGAAGACTGCTATCACAAAGGATTTCTTGTCGCATATTCAGTCATTCGACGAAAGCGAGGAGAAATCTGGTGAGAAAGAGGCTGAAAAGAAGTTTGTGCGCTGGTCTATGAGCGGGGGAAAATACACGATTCGCTTTATTGACGACGATATCGGAAAGCCTGTTTTGAGCGAGATTATCCGAAAGTTCGGCATTGACATAAATATCAGAGCAGGCGGTGTTCAGCATCTGAC
>CACYWZ010000091.1 GCA_902778325.1 uncultured Spirochaetaceae bacterium | reverse complement strand
TTGGGCTGCAAATCCTGACTCAACGCATTACGTCCTTGGCTCAGCTCTCGGTCCTGCTCCGTTTCCTGACATCGTGCGATACTTCCAAAGCGTCATCGGACGCGAGACAAAAGATCAAATCCAAAAGCGAAACCTCGATGTTGAAGCTCTCATCGCATGCGTTGGCGGCGGCTCAAACTCAATCGGCTTTTTCTCGCCGTTCATCAACGAAACGTCCCCGCGCTTAATCGGCGTTGAAGCGGGTGGCATTGGCCCGAACAAAGGCGAAAACGCCAGCCGAATGACAGGAAATGCCAGCCGCGACGGTATTTTGCAAGGCTACAAGTCGCGCTTTTTGCTCGACGACGACGGACAGGCTTTGCCAACACGCTCAATTTCTGCGGGACTTGATTACTGCGGAATCGGTCCACAACTCGCCGCCCTCGGAAAGACAGGGCGCATTGAGTTCACGAGCGCGCTCGACAGCGAGGCTCTTGCTGCCGTGAAGTTCTTCGCAAAAAACGAAGGCGTCCTTTTTGCACTCGAAAGCGCGCACGCTGGAGCGGAAGCGATAAAACTCGCTCCGAGCCTCAGTGCTGACAAAGCGATTATCGTGAACATGAGCGGAAGAGGCGACAAAGACGTTTTCATCACATCTCCAGTTTTCCGCCCGGCAGAATGGAAAGAGTTCCTCAAAGCCGAAATCGAGCGACTCGACGGCGGAGATGATATCCACGACGCAAAAAGCATGAAGTGAGAAGGAGAAAACAATGGAAAAGATAAAATTGATGGCGCATCTTGTTGCGGGCTTTCCGACTGACGAACTATCATTCATCGCCGCCCGCGCTCTCGTTGCGGGAGGAGCGGATATCCTTGAGATTCAGCTTCCGTTCAGTGACCCAAGCGCCGACGGTCCTGCGATACAAAGCGCTTGCACTGAAGTTCTTTCACGAAATTACAAAAGCGCGCAGGGCTTGGCTTTCATCTCGAAAATAAAATCAGAGTTTCCTGACACACAGATTTATCTTATGAGCTACGGCTCTTTGATTTACACGCCGGGAGTCGAAAACTTTTGCCAAAAGGCGTCAAAAGCGGGCGTTTCGGGAATGATTATCCCTGATTTGCCGTTCGACAATGACGAAGGATTGACGGCGGCTTGCAAAAAGAACGGAATGATAAACATTCCCGTTGCCGCTCCGAGCATGAGCCGCTCTCGCCTTGAAAAAATGGCAAACGCGGGCTTCCCGTACATTTACGCGGCTCTTCGCACAGGAATTACGGGAACGGACACAAAAATCGACGACGCGACGCTTTCGTTTTTGAGCAGCGTCAAAGCAGGCGGCTCAAAAATTTACGGCGGCTTTGGCATTTCGAGCGGAGAGCAGTCCGCCTCTCTTTCAAAAAGCGTTGAGGCGGTTGTTGCAGGAAGCGTTTTTGTTCGCTTAATCGACAAGAACCGCGACAGCAAAGAAAAACTCTTTGATGCTGTAAAATCAAAGGCGAAGGAAATCACACATTCCTGACTAAAAATTTAGTGAGGTCAAAAAATCGCAAAACGAGGTCACTAAAAATTTAGCGAGTGCGAAAAAAGAGAAAAACGTGCTCGCTAAAAATTTAGTGAGGTCGACAAAAGAGAAAAATGAGGTCGCTAAAAATTTAGCGAGGTCGAAAAAAGAGTAAAACGAGGTCACTAAAAATTTAGTGAGGTCGAAAAAACAAAAAAATGAGGCGACTAAAAATTTAGCCGCCTTTTTTTATCGATATATCGCTTAGTTCGCGCTTATTCGCCAATCGTTGTTAGCAAAAGTCCGATGTAAAGATAATATGCATAGGCAAAATCCAGCTCACGAATGCCTGAAACGAGATAGCCTGAGTCTTCTGTGTGGACAAAATCGAGCGCGTAATCACTGGAGAACTCGCCTGTGAACGCATTTCCGCTCACGTTGACGACGAGCGTTCCGCCGTTTTCTGTTTCGTTGAATGTGTTGCCATAGATTTTTATAACAAGGTCGTCAGCGCCTGCGATTTTTTCGTTCCAGAGCGCTTCTATAGCCGCTTCTGCGTCGATTTGCTTTTCGCCGTCGTTGATTGTGGCGCAATAGGCGCTCCAGTCGGGAATCGAGAGCATTTTTGACGAAAGAAGCAGCAATGCGACGCTTTCAGGGCTTTCCATGACGGCAACGTCGTATGCAAAATCTGCGGCGTTGTCAAAATCCAGCACTGTTGGCTCTCCGAATGTCGCCCAATCGATTTTTTCTTCTTCTTCCTCTTCCTCTGCGCTCTCGCTTTCCTTGTCTTCGCTTTGTGCTTGTTTTTCTTCTGAATCGTCTTCTTCTGTCCACCATTTCTCTTCGATTTCGGGAACGACGTTTTCAGCATTGCTTTCTGAGAGTAGATGAAGCTCATCATAGAACGCCGAAACTTCTTCTGCGGCGGAGTTTCCGCGAAGGGCTGCCATCATGTACCACGCCATCGCCTCGTCGGCGTCGAACGCGACATTTATGCCGTCTTCGTAGCATTCTGCGATTTTGAGCATTGCGTCCTCGTTCAAAAGGGAAGCGGAAATGCGGTAATAGTGCAAGCCTTTTTTTGCGTCTCCGTCAACGCCAAGACCGTTGTAGTAAATGTCACCCAAAAGGCAAAGCGCTGTGGAGTTTCCTTTGAACGCGGCTTTTTCGACGTACGGGAAGACTGCCTTCCAGTTCTCAACGGTTGTATTCGCGTCTGAAAGGTAGTAGAGAAGTGCTGCTTCATAAAGGAGTTCGATGTTTTCATCTCCTTCGTAATCTGACGGATTGAAGATTTTTGTCTCTTTTGACTCAAGCGCCTTGAACGATTTTTCGTCGTCGATTCGCTTGAGGTCGTCCGCGAGGTTTCCGCCATATTCTGCGCATTTTTTTCTGTATTTTTTTGCCTCCGCAAAGTTTTGCGCCACTGCGTCCCCGCTCAAATACATAAGATAAATGTCGTAGCAGGCTTTTTCGCTTCCCGCGTCGGCTGCTTTTTTTCTGTAATAAACGCTTTTTTCAAGGCTCGGCGTTCTCGTTATTCCTCTTGGGTCAAAAAAGTCTGCAAGGTTGTAAAGCGCACTGCTGTCACCCTTTTCTGCGCGAGTGAGCCAATAAGGAAAGAGTGTTTCTTTTCTCTCCAGCTCTTTTTGAAAGCGCTCGCTTTCGCATTTTTTGTATTTTTTGTACCAGTATGCCGCTTTTGCCGCTTTCGGAAACTCAATTGCGAATGTGTACATTGCTTCTGTGTCTCCGTAGTGCGCGCTTTCGTCGTAATAATGGAGCGCTTTGTTGTAATAATCCGATTTTGTTTTGTCGTCCTGATACATCGAAAGGTAAATGTCTGCAAGCAGCTTGTCCAGTTGCGCGATGTTTGCGCCTTTTGCGCCTTTTGCCTTTTCAAGAAGGTCGATTGCGATTTTGTTGTCGTTTTTGACTCCGAATCCCATTCTGTAGCACATTGACAAGACGCGATACGAGTCGGAATATCGGGCAGAAAGGGAGTTTGCCAAAATCTGCACTGCGACTTTTGCGTCTGTTGTTGTGATGTTCCTGCTTGTTACGATGAGCTCGCAATATCGGCTTATCGCTGGCGCATATTGCTTTTCCATTGCTTTTTCAAGGTATGCGATGGCGTTTTTTCGGCTTGTTTTTACTCCGAGCGCGTTTTCATAGCAAAGGCTCACTGCGTATTGTGCTCTCAAATCGCCTGAGTCTGCCATTTTTTTGTACGCCTCGAAGGCTTCTTTTTCGGATATTTGCCCATAAAGGTCTGCGGGAATGTTTGGCTCGTAATTTTTCTCTTCCCAAGAGTAGATTTGCCGCATTTGGCTTTCGATTCCCAAAACAGCGTTCCAAAGCTGTTCTTTTGGGATTTCGGAAGAGGGTTGTGCGCTATTTTCTGCTGTCGCGACGGCGGCAGTGAGAAAAATCAATGAAAGAAAAAGGTACACTTTTGCAAAAACGCTTTTCATAGGCTCTTATGATACACTTTTTCTTTTTGATTAACAACATTTCACGCTTACAAAAGCGATACGGGGTCAACGTCTGTTTCGATGTAAACGCGGGAAGAAGGGCGGAATGTCGAAAGCAGGGCTCTGACTGCGCTTTGCAAGAGGGAGATGTTTGCGCCTCTCAAAATGAGCTGGAAGCGGAAGTTTTGCGCAATTTTGAACAGCGGACACTCGGCAGGACCGAGTATTTCTGTTTGCGGGCTAATCTTTTTCAGCATTTCGAGCGCCTTTTCAGCGCTTTCTTCAGCGCTTTCTTCGCTTGGCGAGCGGAAGACAAGGCGAATCAAACGCGAGTAGGGCGGAAAGTTCAGCACTTTTCGCATTTCGAGCTCATTTTTGTAAAAGCCTTCGGTGTCGCAAATGCAAGAGCGTGCGATTGGCTCTCGGTCTGGGCTGAACGACTGCACGATGACTCTTCCGTCTGGAAAAAAACGACCTGCGCGGCCTGCAACTTGCGTTATGAGACTGAACGTTTTTTCTGCCGCACGGAAATCTGGCATGTGAAGCCCTGTGTCTGCGTTAACAACGCCTACGAGTTTGAGTTTTGGAAAGTTTAAGCCTTTGGCGACCATTTGAGTGCCAAGAAGTATATCGTATTCTCCGCGGGTGAATGCGTCGATTTTGTCTTGAAGCTCGCCTTTTTTGCTCAATGAGTCTGTATCGATTCTAATCGTTCTCGCTTCGGGGAATTTTGCCTTGACTTCATTTTCGATAAACTCTGTTCCAAAGCCTGTGTATCCGACTTCGACCGAGCCACATTCTGGACAGACAGAAAGCGGCTCTATTGACCAGCCGCAGTAATGGCAGCGAAGGCGGTTTTCGACTTTGTGGTATGTTAGCGGAACAGAACAGTTTTTGCATGTCTGCTCATAGCCGCAATTAGAGCATCTGAAAAAGTGGGAAAAGCCTCGTCTGTTCAAAAACAAAATCGTCTGCCTTTTTTCTGACAGCGTTTTTCTGATTTCGTCTTCGAGCTCGCTTGAAAGACAGCCTTGCATTGTTTTGTGAAGGCTCAAGTTCACGGCTTTTATTTCTGGCATTTTTCCGCCTGCAAGTCTTGCTGTCAAAACGTGCTTTTTTATTTTGCCCTGATTCATCAACATCCACGCCTCAACGCTTGGAGTCGCGCTTCCCATGACGAGCGGGATTTTGTTTTTCAGCGCGCGATACATTGCGACTTGGCGTGCGTGATAGCGCGGCGTGCTTCCTGACTTGTAAGAGCTGTCATGCTCTTCGTCGATGATGATGAGTCCCAAATCTGGAACAGGCGCAAAGATTGCGCTTCTTGCTCCGATTACGATGCGCGCTTCTCGGTTTAGAATGCGGTGCCATTCAGAAAGTTTTTGCTTTGGCGTAAGCCCTGAATGGATAACGGCTGCTGTTTGTCCGAAACGATTTATGACGGCTTTTGCGACTTGAGCTGTCAGCGAGATTTCTGGCACGAGATAAATTGCGCCTTTTCCTTTTTCGAGCAATTTTTCTGTTGCTGTCAAAAAGACTTCTGTCTTTCCGCTTCCTGTTTTTCCGTAAAGATAATGAAAGCCGTCAGAACTCAAGATTCCATCGACAGCATTTTGCTGCTCTTCTGAAAGTGTCTTTTTTTCAAAGGCTTGTGCGTCTTCGGCGAACGAAAAACCTTGTGTGTTTGTCTCTTTTTTTGCTGACGGCAAGATAATCGAGATTGCTTCTCCAAGCGAGCAAAGATAATATTGCGAAATCCATTTTGCTGTTTCAAAAAGTTCTTCTGTCAGCACAGGGTTTTCGTCTATAACGTTCAGGATTGGCTTTATTTCCTCCGCTTTTACAGGACAGCCTTTTGGAATTTCATCGCTTTCACTGATGATGAATCCTGTTGCTTTTCGCTTTCCAAAAAGAACTTCGGCTCTTTTTCCAAAGGAAGGCGAAAAGCCTTTTGTGTCAGAGGTTGCACAATATGTGAACGCTGTGTTCAGCGGTGTGTTAAAAACAATTTCGTAGTATTTCATTGCATTTTGTATGCGCCGTTCGTGTAATCGCCAGCAATTTCAATGAGTCGCTTTCGGAATAATTTGAGGTCTTCCCATGCAGGGCGCTTTTTGCTCACATCGCGAAGAAGGGCGCTAGGATGGAATGTCGGCATAACTGGAATGCCGTAAGCCTCTCCGAAAACACCATGAAGCCGTGTTATGCCCGTTCGCCCAAGAAGTGACAAAAGCGCTGTGTTTCCCATTGCCAAAATTGCTTTTGGCTTCAAGATGCGGATTTGTACTTCAAGATACTTTCGACAGATTGTCGCTTCATCAGGAAGTGGCGTTCTGTTTGCTGGCGGACGGCATTTTACAACATTTGCTATAAAACAGTTTGTGTGTCTTGATAATTGTATTGCACCAAGCATTTTGTCGAGAAGTTGTCCTGCCGCTCCAACGAACGGACGACCTGTAACGTCTTCATCGTGTCCTGGTCCCTCTCCCACAACAAGAACAAGCGGATTCTCAACGCCTTCGCCAGGAACTGCATGTGTTCTTTTGTCTGCAAGACGGCAATCATGGCAGACAAGGACACGAGAGACGACATCTTCAAGCGTATTCATTTCATTATGAGTCTTTTCTTGAGATACGGCGCTGATGTTTTCAGAAGGCTTTTCTTGGATTTGCGCTTTTTTTGGTTCATTGTTTTCACTTGCTGGTGCTTTTTCAGTCGGAGGCGAAACTTGAACTATATCGTCATTGAATGTTATCTCACGCTGAAAAACTGCTGGTGTGTATCCGCATTCAAAACTCGCGCTTACTCTGAGAAGATTATATATTGAGGATTTTTCTTGTGCTGTCATTTGGTAAAAAAGTCTGCAAATTATTTTTGCCGTTCTTGTTCGGCAATTTTTTATAGAATACCAAATACTTGCCCCTCTTGCAACAATAGGGTATATTTATGGCAATATAAAAGTGTTTAGCCATTATCTGGAGTTTTTCTATGAAATCTTATAAAAAAATAGTTTTTTCTGCGCTAGCCGCTTTTTGTTTTCCTGTCTTTGCCCGTGGTGCTCAGGAACTTATTCCTGCGACTTCTTGGGTTTATGATGCTGTTTCGTTGATTTCGATTGAAGCTGGAATTGTTAATTTTAGTGACAGCACTCCTGTGACGATTGCCGAACTAAAATCATATCTTAATGAAATTGACCGCGAAAAACTGAGCAAAGCGGGAAAAAAACAATATGACCGTATTTTCGAGTATTTCGATGAAAAAGGACTTGGACTTGAAAGTTCCCTTTTGTCGCTTACTGCCGAGCCTTCTGTAAATCTTGAAGGATATTACAAGACAAACGATGATATTTCGTGGACTTTTGACCGCTATGAGCGAAGTCCGTTTTTGGAATTGCCTGTAACACTTGCAATGAGTGATTTTGTCACAATGAAAATGGATTTGTATTTGGCGCAAAACAAAAACACAATGCTCGAAAACGACATTTATTGCAATGTTCCTTTGGACGCAAGCGAGTTTGATGTGAACTTTCCGGACAGCGCTTATATTTCAACAGGATATAATTTCAATGATGAATGTGGAGTTTCGTTTTTCTTTGGAAGCCCTGAGCGCTCAATCGGACGAACTGGAACAAGCAGCATTATTTATAGCGAAAAAGTAACTGGTGCAACAGCAGGTCAGCTTTCTCTTTATTCCCCGAATTTGAAATACAGCGCAAGTATAACGCAACTCGGCACTTATGCAGATATACATGCAAATGCTGACGATACTGCTTCTGGCGAATATTCTGAATACGAGACTTCAAGTGGCTATTATCTTTATATGCACCAACTTGAGGCGCGCCTTTTCAACAAAATCACACTTTCCGCTGTTGAAGGCTTATCTGTTTATGCACCGTTTGAGCTTCGTTATTTAAATCCACTTACGATTATGCACGGTTATGCGGCATGGCGTGATTATGGTCTAAACGAAGCATACACTTGCGATTATTTTGGCTTGAAGCTCAATTATATTCCTGCAAAACATTGGCGTGTGTACGGCCTTTTTGCGATGAGCCAGTACCAGACGCCTTATGAGCTTGATAATTATGGCGATGACGTAACTCCGAACGGTCTTGGCGGACAGTTGGGACTTGAATCTTACATTCCATACGGAGACGGATATTTTCATCTGACACTTGACGGGTGCTATACACAGCCTTATCTTTATGTTCGAGAAGCGGCTGAATGGAGCCTTGTTCGCTATTACCGCGAGAATATGGGCGACACAAAATATATTTTGTATGAATGGGTCGGTTCTCCTTTTGGACCTGACACGATTAGCGCAGAACTTTCTTTTGGCTATGAAATCCCTTCAAAATTTAGCGTGGATTTGGTTTATTTGTTCTTGGCACAAGGAGAAAAAGCTGACCTTGACCAAACTTGCTTTAGTGACAGCGGAAAGTGGATTTTCCCGACAACATGGGATGAAGCGAATGCCTCAACTCCGAGCGGAATCCCAAAATATACAAACCGCGTTTCTCTCAGAGGTTGTTGGCAAGCAACTGATTATGTTTCGCTTGTGTTTCAGCCGTCTTTTGTCGCTGTCATAAACAACAATCATGTTGCTGGAAAAAACGCAAATGGATTTGAAGCAGCACTTAGTGTTAAGTGCGATATTGTGAAATTGCTTTCGGGAAAA
>CACYWZ010000090.1 GCA_902778325.1 uncultured Spirochaetaceae bacterium | reverse complement strand
GGAGCAGGAAAAAGTCTTTGACAAAGCACCTTTCGGCAAAAAGAAAGTCGTCATCTCAACGAACATCGCCGAAACTTCCGTTACAATCGCGGGTATCACGAACGTTATCGATTCAGGACTTGCAAAGCTAAATCACTACAACCCACACACATTCACTTCAAGCCTCAACGAACTCGCCGTAAGCAAGGCGAGTTGCAATCAGCGACGAGGAAGAGCGGGACGAACTTGCCCGGGAACGTGTTACAGGCTTTACACACGAAGCGACTTTGAAAAGCGCGAAATGTACACCACCGAAGAGATTTACCGCACGGACTTGAGCGAAGTTGTGCTTCGTATGAGTGAGCTGGGCATTACCGACTTTGAAAAGTTCGACTTCATCAGCCCTCCTGGACACGAGGGAATGAAGAGCGCAGTTGAAACGCTCAAAATGCTAAAAGCGATTGAAGACGACAACACGCTTTCCCCGATTGGAAAGATGATGTGTCTTTTCCCGCTTGACCCACGCACCAGCCGCATTATCGTGGAAGCAATCCGTAATTATCCCGACGTTATCGAAGAGTCGCTCATCGCAGCCGCATTCTTGTCAGCGCAGTCGCCTTTCATCTTGCCGCCGGGCGAGGAGATGGACGCACGAAAGGCGCATCACTCTTTCCGCGACATTCAGGGCGATTTCGTGAGCTACGTCAAGCTCTTCCGCACCTACACGTCAATGAAAAACAAGACGACTTTCTGCGAAAACTACTATCTTGACGAGCGCGTGATGGCGGAAATCGAGAACATCAAGTTGCAACTCGAAGAAATCGTGTCGAATATGCAAATACCGCTCACTGGTGGCGGCTCTATCGAAGATTATCTTTGCTGTATCGCTGCGGGAATGATACAGTTCGTGTGTGTTCGAGAGGGGCGCGAGAATTACCGCACGCTGACCGCCGAGCATATTTCGATTCACCCAGGCTCAAGCATGTTCAAGCAAGACCCGCTTTACATCGTTGCAGGCGAAATCGTTCGCACAAGCCGAATGTACGCGATGAGCGTTTCACCGCTGACAAAAAACATCATCTATCGCATTGACCCCGCGCTCGACGAAAGACTTAATGCAAAGAGAGCAAAACGCGCCAAAGACATCGCCGAAGTGCAAAAGGCTAAGAAAGCAGAGTTCGCGTCTAAAAAAGCTACAAAGAAAGAGCTTTCTAAAGCCGATAAAGCCACAGCTAGCAACGATAGCGACAATATGCTCAAGCTCGGCGGCGTTATCTTCAACATTGAGAAAATCAAGGGCAAGAAAACTCTGCTTTTGCCACTTGCTGACCTTCAGAAAGCCGCGCCGTACATCGCCGACGAAGACGAGGGCAAAATCAAGCAGCTTTCAAAGCTCAAAGGCAAAGTGCTTATCAAAGGCTCGTCGCTCCTCTCTGGCGAAAAGATGGAGCTTATCCTGAAACTTGCGCAGAAGCTCGACCTTAATCCTATTGCGGAGGCGAACTGGAACAGAAAGCTCAATATCCGCTTAGGCGAGGACGACGGAGCTGAAGAAGAGCTGGTGAAATCTCTTTCGAGCGTGCTTCGTGTGGCGGACGCAACCAACAAAAGAAAAGAAATGGGCTTCGTCACGCTCTACACCGACGGCGCGGGAACGTATTGGTTCAAGGTGAGCCGCGGATTTGCAACCGCATTGAACGAAAGCCTTGCGAGCCTTGAAGCCTTGGTCGATGAAACTTCAGTATCGCTCACAGAAGCGCAGAAGACCGTAGCAAACGGAGTTTATCGCCGACTGCACGAACTTTTTGATTAAAAAAGGCTTTCAAAAAATCTTTTTTTTGCTATAATCATAAGTGAACACCGCAGGGTTGTTCGCTAACATACTCCACGGCAAGCGATAAGTTTTATCGTTTGCTGTTTTTTTTGCGCTTTTATTTATTTTTTGTACTGTAAAGAATGTGGATTAAACGTTTCACAAACAAATAATCGCTTTCATTGAGTTTTTCAAGTTCATTCATAATACCGTTTGTGTCTTTTTCTGCTTCAATATTTTCATTTTTGCCACAAACCAACTCTTCAACAGATACTTTCAGCGCTTTTGCGATTTTTACAGCGAGTTCTGCTTGTGGTTGACTGCCATTTGTTGCAAGATAATGGTCAAGCGTGTGCTTACTGATTCCCGTCATCTCGGCGAGTTCTTTGACTTTTATATCTTGATAAATCAGTTCATCTTTTAAGTTTTCTCTAAAACCCATACATTTATTATTCATAAATGACTAATAAATGTAGATTGACAATTCTAATCTCCATAATTATACTGATTTTATATTCAAAGTTGAATAACTATATTCAGTTTTGAATATCTTTCTTTTGTCCTTTGTGATGGAGATTTAATAAATGTTGAACAGTAAAGTTGAATTAAATGATAAGAAATTGAAGTATGTATTTATCTTCAAAATGATTACAAAATATTTTTTATTTGGTTACCTTTGTTTTTTTGGCTTTATTTTTACTGTTTATTTTGCGTACTTTATTTATTGCAAATTGCCGTTTCCTGCAAATTTTGTTGCATTGTTTTTTATTATTTTATCAATTCCTTTGCTTGCTCAGTTTCTGAGAATTCTTTTTTCATCTCACTATAAATATCGTTATTACAAAATCAGCGTTTATCGGCTAAAGACTCGCGGGTATAAAGATTCATACTTTGAATGTGAAATGCACGAACCTTGTTTTCGTTTGATAATAAGAGATTTGCTTTTTGCAAATGGATATTCAAATCAATATTTTACGCTAAAACAAAAATGTAATGGGAAAAATTTCAGAGTTGAACGTGCAAAAGAAAAATTGCTTGCAAAAGTAATAAGGGCTAAAACTGTAAATTAGTGCTGTATAGCATTAAAATTATATTATGTCTAAGGAGTCAGAAATGACAAATTACAGAGTTGAAGAAGTGAATGCTGGTCTTTGTACTGGTACTCTTAGAGGTGATGCAATTCAAAATTGTATCAATAATATGTCAAAACAGGGGTGGAAATTTGAGCAGTATGAAACTATTATTGGACGTTGTTGTTTGTTTTTTCCACGTTATAAAGCAATAATTTGTTTCTCAAAAGAGCATGAGTAAATTTTTACTTTTTGGCTTAATAACAGGAATTCTTTTGTATACTCTTTGGAAAAAGATATTTGGGAAGTATATACCGCAAGAAGATTCCGTTCTGATAAATCTTATATGTTGTGCAGCTTATGTTATTCTTGGACTTATAGAAGGTATAATCTTTTACACATGCAATAAGTATGTTATTGGATTTGGAATAGGAATTTTTATACTTGTAATAATTATTTCTTATTCTTTTGGTGTATATTACAAAGTTCTTTCCAAGCATAATACAAAATTTTAACAACACAAAACGGCTTCTTAGATTTTGAGAAGTCGTTTTTTTTGTGCTAAACAAAACTCTTGATACCTTTGCCCATTTGCGTATTTTGCGCTATAATCGGCTTTATGAGTAACGAAAATATTTCATTCCCAAAAGACTTTAAGGGAATTCATATCCATTTTGTTGGCATAAAAGGAACAGGTTGCACCGCACTCGTGGAAATCCTCGTTTCACAGGGCGCAATTATCACAGGAAGCGACGTGAAAGAGCGGTTTTACACCGACGAAATCCTTGAAAAATACAACATTCATGCACTAGATTTCAGCGAAAACAATATCACAAACGAAGTGCAGTTCGTCATCTATTCATCGGCATACAGCAAAGACAAAAATCCTGATTTAATCGCCGCAGTGAAAAAAGGCGTGCCGTGCTTGCTCTACAGCGAAGCATTGGGCAAGGTGAGCGAAACAGCCTATAGCGCGGGCGTGTGCGGCGTTCACGGAAAGACCACAACGACAGGACTTTGCGGCACATTGCTCAAAGGCTTAAAACTCAATGCCCAAGTTTTAGCAGGCTCTGTTATCAAAAGCTTTGGCGATTCTTGCGTTATGAATAATCTAAACGCTAAAGAAGCCGATAATACATCTTTTGAAAACACACTCCGTGTGTTTGTGGCGGAAACTTGCGAATATCAGCGGCACTTTATGGCGTTCGCACCAAAAAAGATAATTTTAACAAGCGTAGAAAGCGACCATCAAGATTATTACCCGACATACGAAGACATCAGAAATGCGTTTGTTGATTACTGCCTAAAATTGCCAGAGGGCGAAGATTTAATCTATTGCGCAGACGACAAGGGCGCGTGCGAAGTCGCTGCTATCGTGAAAGCAAAACGCGCCGATATTCACGAAATCCCTTACGGCACGAGTGCAAGCGGAGATTATCGCATCACAATCGGCAAAGTGGAAGACGGACAGCAGTTCTTCAGCGTTGGCAATTTTGGCGAGTTCGCGCTTTGCGTTCCTGGTGTGCATAACATCAGAAACGCGACGGCAGCTATCGCTTTGGCTATTGCCTTGCTAAAAGAAGACGGTCAAACCATCGAAGATAATCTGGACGCTTTGAAAAACAGTCTCCGACTGTTTGCGGGCGGAAAGAGAAGAAGCGAAATTACAGGCAGAGCGACAACAGAGAGAGGCGACAGCGTTGTGTTCATCGACGATTACGGACACCACCCGACAGCCGTAAAGACCACGCTGGAGGGCTATCGCGCGTTCTATCCGAACAGAAAAATCATCGTGGACTTTATGAGCCACACATACACAAGAACAGCCGCTCTTCTTGAAGACTTTGCACAGAGCTTTTCAAGTGCGGACGAGGTTGTCATCAACAAGATTTACGGAAGCGCACGAGAAGACGCAAGTGCCGCGAATGTTACGGGCGAAACGCTTGCAGAGCATACCGCGAAGTATCACAAGAACGCGCATTACAAAGGCGAGTTTGACGAAGCGGCGGCTTTTATCGAGAGCGAAATCAGCAAGAAATGCGAGTGCAAAGACGGCTATCTTGTGGTAACGATGGGAGCTGGCGATAACTGGAAAGTCGGAAAGAAAGTGCTAGACAAATTGAACGGGGTAACAAAATGAACTCAATGACAGGATACGCCTACAAAGAGGTGATAGACGGAGATTTGCAGATTAGCGTGGAGATAAAATCGGTAAACTCGCGCTTTTTGGATTTGTCGGTGAATATGCCGAGCTTTATGAGCCCGATTGAAAGCCGAATCCGCTCTCTTGTGGGCGAGAAAATCGTGCGGGGCAAAATCGACCTCACGATACGATTGCACGACAACGCGCCTGCGACGACAATCAGCGTGAACACTGCGGCTGCTCTTTCGTATGCGAATGCGATAAAGCAGGTCAGCGACGCTATCGGCACAAGCTACAGCGATGAGTTGCTAAAGCTCGTGATTGCTCAAGAGGGCGTGCTGAACGTGGACAAGAGCTATGATGCTGAAAAATACTGGGAGCATATCGCGCCTGTCTTTAACGAGGTTTTGGCGGAGTTCTGCGAGTCGAGAGCAAAAGAGGGCGCAAAGCTCAAAGTTGACCTTGAGAAAAAGCTCGCGGTTCTCGACGAGTGCGCATCTTTCTTCAAGGAATGGCAGCCAAAGATGGAAGCAAAGTTCAAGGAGCAGATTATCGCTCGTTTTGAGGAATTACTCGGCGACAGAGTGGACGAGCAGCGTGTTTTGACCGAAACGGCGGCTTTGATGGTTCGCTACACGATTAACGAGGAAATTGTGCGTCTTCATTCTCATCTTGACTCTCTTCATCGCGAGTTCGAGAACGAAACGCCAGGCAAGCGAATCGACTTTTTCTGTCAGGAAGCCAACCGCGAAATCAACACAATCGGCTCAAAGAATCAGTTCAAGGAAGTCGGCGCAATGGTTGTGAACGCCAAAGACGCGCTAGAGAATATCCGCGAGCAGAGCAAAAACGTAGAGTAACCGTCGATGACGGCTTTATAAGGCACAGCCTGCTTTGTACTCGATGACGGTTTTGTAAACACAAGGTGATTTATACCCATAGGGTAAAAAAATATTTTGAAAAACAGCCTATGGCTGATAAGGAGGACATTTTATGATTCCAATTTATTTGAGGGAAAACCTCTTGACGGCTGACCCAGACGACTGCATGGCGCAGGTCGTTCCCGAAAAGTCGCAGGTGTGGACGCAGGAGCGCATCGACGCGGAAATCGTGAAGCTCGGCGGAGTGACGGAGGCGGCATTGGCGGCGGTGCGCAAGAACGAGGCGAAAGTCTGTGCGGACATCATCGCGGACGGCGGTGTCATCAACTCGGACTTGTTCAGCACGTCTTTCAGCGTTTCGGGCGTGTTCACCAACATGAACGACACCTTCGACCCAAAACGCCACGCTGTCAATCTCAATGCAACGGCTGGCACTTTGCTCCGTGAAGCCGCCAAAAAAGCCAAAGTCTACAAGAAAGAGGGCAGCAGCACAGACCCGTACATCACGCAGGTCTCTGACTCGATTTCTGGCGACACGCAGGCGGTCAAAGTCGGCTCTGTCATGGAGCTTCTCGGCTCTCGCTTGAAGTTCGACAAGAAGGACACGGAGCAGGGCGTTTTCGTGAAAGCGAGCGACGGCAAGGAATACCGCTGCGTTCCTGTCGGCGACCCCAAGCCCGCGAAAGTCATGGTCATGCTCGGCTCTGACGTTCCCGAGGGCGAGTTCACGGTTGAGGTGAGAACAAAGCTGACGAGCAACAAAGGCATTGGAAAAACGCTTAAAATAGGCTCGTTTGACAAAGTTCTTACAGTCATAAAAGCATAAAAAACATCACCATTATAATGTGCCACACCCGCACCATTATGCTGTGCCAGTGTAGCACATTATGCTGTGCCGAATCAGCACATTATAATGGTACGACACTGCACCATTATAATGTACAATGTTGAAAAAAGGAGATTTTGATGAATATTCAGACGGCAATAATTGTTATATTGCTTTTGGTTGTGGTATGTTTAATTTCAGAGAAAAAAGGAATAACTCTTGATAGCATAAAAACAAAGTTTGCTGACTGGAAAAAGAAAAACAAAGAGTCTAGCGAAAAATGGAATCACGATTTTGCACAACGTCAGCAGGAGAAAGAGCAGAAACGCAAAGAGTATGAAGAGCGGTATGAGAAACAAAAACAGGCTTGGGAAGCTGAAAAACAAGAAGCCGCTTTAAAAAAGGGCGGAGGCAGTTGCCTAGGCTGTTTCGGAACACTTTTGGTTTTGGTGTTGCTTGGTGTTTGTGGCTACGGTGTTTATCTCAAGAAAGCTCTGTTCGATTACAACGGCGAATATGCACAAAACCGTATTGTATACGCAGGCGATGAATACGGATTTTGTGCGCTCACGACGTTCTATCCGACTAATCGCATTGAAAAAGCAAAGGGGTTTGCTGTAACAAATATGACTTTTTCTGAAGCGTTGAATTTTATCGATTCTTATGGCAAAAAGCACTATTATAGGTCTTTGAAGCAGTTTGCAGACGAAAAATATTTGCTTGATGATTACAAGGCTCAAGACATCATTCTTTTTAGCAGTCGTAAGGCTTTTGAAATCGGAAAGTATGGTCATTATTTTGTAATAGACAAAAATGAGGTGTCGGAACTGTTGGATAAAATTGAGCAGAATAAATCGGACAATGATTTATCTATAAAAGGTTTGCCTAGAGGTATGTGAAATATCTTTTTAGGGCAGCCTGTATTTTTGATAAACAGCCTTAGGCTGAGAAACAGCCTGTGACGGAAAGACGCTGAAAACCTTGAAAACAGGCTCTTATTCAAAGACGCTTTCGCTTTTGGCTTAGTTTTGCACAGAAGTACGCCACTATGCTTGCGTGATATGTACGCCATTATGCTTGCGTGATATGCCGTAAGCATCGTGGCGTTATATAAGGGAAAAAAATGTCATTGGCGAGCTTGTTTGGGAATCCAGAAATACAGATGCTGAAACGAGTTCAGCATGACAAAAGGGGAGAGAAGAAAAAATGGCGGATATTTGGGAGATTGAGGACGGCTTGCTGATTGAAGAAGGCGTGCTGAAAGAATGTACGGACAAGTGTGCGAGGAGCGTAACAATTCCCGACGGTGTTACGGAAATCGGCGAGAAGGTGTTTCTTCGCGACTGGAAACTTACGTCGGTGCAGATTTCGGCAAGCGTCACAAAAATCGGAGGAAGTGCATTCTATGGCTGCGAGGCACTTGAGTCGGTGAAGTTCGGCGGGACGGTGGCGCAGTGGGAGGCAGTGAAAGGAAAGGCGGAGCTTCTTAAGAACATTCCCGCAACGATCGTGAAGTGTGCGGACGGCGAATGGCAGACACCCAGTGTATTGGTGGAATACGGCGTTTTCGCGAAATGCTTCGACAAAAGCGTGACGAGCATGGTGATTGGAGAAGACATCACGGAAATCGGAAATTATGCGTTCGGGGATTGTACATCGCTTACGTCGGTGGTAATTCCGAACAGCGTCAAAAAAATCGACTATAATGCGTTCGAACATTGTACATCGCTTTCGTCATTGGAAATTCCCTACGGCGTTACGGAAATCGGCGAGTATGCGTTCGCAGTCTGCTCGTCGCTTGAGTCTGTGAAGATTCCGAGCAGTGTGAAAAGAATCGAAAGGGAAGCGTTTTTTGACTGCAAAAGACTTTCAAAGGTGGTGCTTGGGGACGACTTTGATAATGTGACAGCCGAGTGGTTCGACAGCTTGGAAAAAGCAAATCCGAATTATGAAATCGTTTGCACAAAAGACAGCAGCACATACAAGGCGATAGAACTCAGCCAAAAGCTCAAGACGCACA
>CACYWZ010000089.1 GCA_902778325.1 uncultured Spirochaetaceae bacterium | reverse complement strand
TGCCGCCCTCGTCATCAAAGGTGTTGCTGGAAAATCTGCTTCCCTCGTGATTTCTGATGTAATGCCATAGCGATAAATAGCAAGATTTACGTCCTGCTTGAAACTTTGCCGTGTTTCAAGAAAATATTTCTGAATTGCAGCAACAATCGTTTCGTACACTTCTCCTGCGTCGCTGTCGAACTTTGTTTCAATGTCCATATTGATGTCAACAAACGCTTTTGTCGGTGTTGAAACAGTTACATAATGCCCGATTGGAGCAAAACCAACACCCTGCCCGCTGTTTTCTGGTGGGTCAATCTGATTTTTCAAGTTTTCGCAAAACTCGTCTGAAATCGGGTCAAAAGTCGGAGAAACAACAGAAAGCAAAACACTGCCGTTATACTGCCACGCTGGAAACACTTTTGTTTGTCCAACGCCGTCAAGCGCATTTACTCGCTCAATGTAATCTGCAATGTTTCCGCCGTAAGTCATATAATTCAAGTGCTTTTTTGTTCTATCACGCAAAACTTCATCAATCTCTCGGTCTTGCGCTGGCGTGTACGTTCCTGTAATTTTGGCTTCTATCAAGTTTTGAATCGGTGTAAGTGGCAAAATTGTTCCCTCGTGCAAATCACCTTTGCTTCCGACTTGCTCACACCTTAAAATATTGTAGCCGTCTTTCTTGCCTGCATAAATGTACGTTGTTGTGCTGTCGTCTGGAAGTGTAAAGCGTGAACCCTCTGGAATGTCCATTTCAACAAGGATTTTCTCGCCGTTTTCGTCAAGCTCATACTCGCCGTTGCTGTCGATTTTGTATTTCTTGAAACTGCCGATACGCTCTGAATATGTTGCCGCTACTCGTGCAATGCCATAGTCATAAACTCGGCGGTCAAGATTTGTTCCTGTTGCACTCATCAAATAAGTCTGTGCTTCAAAAATATCGAGTGCTTGATAAGCGTCTGCAAGTGCCATAGCAACTGGAGCTAGTGAATCGTAAGCAATCGAGCCGACACGCTTGTCCACATTTGCCAAAAGTTCATCGCTTAACATTTTGTCAAGGATTTTTTCAAAAGTATTCTCATCACTGTACGACATTCAAACTCTCCTCAACATTGCCGTAAATCGTAAACACTGTAAAATCAACAACACAACAGCCCGCTTGCTCTTTGCTCTTTTCCACGCTGTTGACTTGCACATCTGTTATGCGGTCGTCTTGACACAAGGCTTCTCGGAGCGTGTTCTCAATATCAGCTTCAATAAATCCGATGTCTTGCCCGATATACTGCTCAAGTTCAACGCCGTAATCATCATCGTAAATAGGGCTTGAATAGCGTTCTGTAGAAAGAATGTGATAAATCGCTTGCTTGACTGCTTCAATTTTATCCACTTTGCCCGCTACTGACTTTTTCCCAAGCCGATAGGTCAAATTAGGCTGTCTGTATTCCAGTGTTTCATCGCTTGCCATTCTATTTCCTAACCCTTAAATCCGCTCAATGTCTGCACCCTGCATTGAATACGGCAAAAACTGCTTTGCAAGTTCAAACGCCTTTTCTGAATCGTAGCTCACGCATTTGTAATTGCCTTGCTCGTGCGGAGAAAAAAGCCCTGCAAGCGCCGTTGCAAGTGCAAGATACTTGTTCTTGTAATCCTCGTATTCTGTGTATGCTGTAATCGGCATTGAAACCGTAAACTCGGACTTTTTCATATTTGCTCCTGCTCAAAAAAAAATAAACCCAAAAGCTCAAACGCTCCTTGCGAAAACGTCTGACCTCTTGGGTTCTCTGGGCAGTTATCATTATACACCATAACGCAATATTGTGCTATACTATGATGTACATTATGCAACGTGGAGAGAAAGTATGAACGAAACTGCTGCTATTCGACTGTATCAAGCAATTAAGAATATTTCTGAAAAACCGCAGAAAGACAATCTGATTTTTGGCACTGTTAAAGCCGTGAATCCGCTTAAAATCGATATTGGAAACAATGTCATTCTGAATGAAGATTTCTTGTTTCTCGGTCAAATGTGCCGTCCTCACAAAGTAACAATTCCACATTCTCATATCATCGATACGCACTTCACGCAAAAGAGCAAGGCAATCGGCGACCATATTGCAGGAACAATGCCAGCGTCAATTCCAATTCAAGAAGCACAACTCGACACAGCTGCCGAAACAAATATGATTTCTTACACTCAACTTCAAGACCCCACAGGCGAAGCGACAGACGGGCAAGAAATCTCGAAAACTGTTTCTGAAAAAACACTCGGACGTGGCAAAGTAGAAAAACAGCTTGTTGTCGGCGGTCAAGCAACCGTTACAAACGACCAGCTGAAAATCACAGACAACGGACACCAGCACATTATTCCACGACAAAACACAAAAGATGTGCATTATCCGCGCTCTGAATACGAAAACGGCGTTACAATCTGCATTGAACCCGCTCTGAAAGTCGGCGATATTGTGCTGATGTTTGCTTTTAACAATTTTCAAATGTACTATGTTGCTGAACGCATTGAGAGTCCAAAATAAAAGAAAAAGGCTAGATTTTTACTTCTAGCCTTTTACAACAATAATCAATAAAGAGTTTCAACAGATAAGATTTTAAAGTTTCCTTGTTTTTCGTGTTCTTCCCACCACCCAAAGCAAGCTGCTCTTATCTCTACTTGTTCTTTAATCCACATCGGGTCGTCCTTTTCCCACATTCTTCTCCTTGCTACTGTTAATCTTAAAACTTTAGCCATATAAACACCTCCTACAATACAGCAAGCGCAAAAATTGCAACCAAAAAAGCCAATGTAATAACTACATCTCTCATAAATACCACCTTAAAGCACTAAAATGCTTTACTCAACACACTAGCATTTTTGTTAGTGTGTTGATAAAGGATTTTAGCAAGCCTTTTTTTCTAATGATTGCAAGGCTTCTTTTTCTGAATCACATTCAAAATAAGAACCACTTATCCAAGATACATCATCACTGCAAACAGCAAAATCACACAACCAACCAATAACCCAATACCTTGTATCATTTCTACCAGTGTTCATTCTTTCAAAAAGAACATAAGAACCCATTTCATTAACAAATCTCAACTTCATAGAGCCATTTGTGTAAAACATATAAACCACCTTGTAAGGCAAGAATAAGTTTTTTTCTCTTGCCTTATATCTATTATTATACACTATATTTTTATAATGTCAATAATATTTTGCAAATATTTATATAAATATTTTTATTATAATCTATTGACAATTATAGATTATAAGTATATAATTATAAATGTAAGGTGTTAAAAAAAGCCTTACAAGGTGGTTTATATGACTTATTTAGAAAACTTACTTGAGCAAAGTGGTTATCAAATGAAAACTACTTTTTGGCAAGATTTTTCTATTGCTGAAAAGTTTGGATTAGAAGCCATTAGAGATACTTTTCAAAGGGCTTTTAATGAGTGGAAAACAAATGTTGAGTATTTGACTGAACTTATTTTGGTTTTGAATTGGAAAATTTGGTATTGGTATGAAGTTCAAAATTTTGAAGTGTCAAAACTTTATAATGAGTTATGGGAAAATGCAGACTCTTATGCAATGGATAATCTTAAAGATGAAGATTTGAGATATTTCTTGCATACAGTTGACTAATTGAAATTCTTTATCTATCCACTAGCAAAAATAGTTAGTGGATAGAGTAAAGCATTTTAGTGCTTTAAGGTAGTTTTTTTATGGAATATCCTGTAGTAGTATGTAATCAAGTTTTTATAAAAATGAGATTGCAGAATCAAACAAATTGGAGAAAAGGAATGTTTTTTTTGGAATGGCAAAAAGCCTGTTTTTGCAAGTTATGGTTCTGATGTTACAAATAAAGTTATAGAATGGCAATATGATTATGATTAAATAACAAATACCACCTTTTGAGTGTCTATAGTGTTTTCTATGGACACTCTTTTTTTTACTCTATCGTTTCTATCACAATCTCACAGCGCGGATTACCCTTGTCGAATAAGTCGAAAATCTCTTTCTGCGGAATAATGCGCCAGTTATCGTCAACCAAAACGCCAGCGTCTACAAGCGTATCGAGAATTGACGAAAGCTGATTATCGCTATCCCGCCGCTTCAAATCTCCGTGATAAAACGTTACGGATAATTTGACTTGCTCATCGTTTCCAATCGATAAGACTTTGCCTGTCATTTGTTGCTTGCAAATCTGCGCTACAGCGTCATTGTGCCACTTTACATATCTTGCATTGGGAAAGCTCCGCCCGCTTCGTGTGTTTATCCTGCTGTTTTTCTTTGACGGCGTTTCTCCAGTCAAAACAATCGTGCATATTTTTTGCTCATTCATTCGTCGTTATTCCTGTTGTTGATTTTCCACGCAATCCACGCCAAAAAAAGCCCTATCACTTCCATACATCAAATCTCCGTGCAAACACTTTGCCGTGCGTGCAATTTGCTGAACTCATAACGAAATTTGTCTTTTTCGGCTTCGTCCAGAAAAACAGCAATGATTAACCCTGCAAAAATCCCTACAAGAAAAATAACAAGTCCTATCAACACGGCAAAGTAGAAAGTCATTATGCCCGCTCAAGCTCCTCTACTTTCTCGGACACAAACAAGTTGCAAATCTCGACAGCTGCCGTGTTCGCAATTCCGATTGCAGCAATAATCGCTGGAGTGTTTTCTACCTGCAAATAAGCCACCACAGCACCAGCAATCGCGCTCACGCCACCCAAAACACCAACAACAAGATTGTAAGTTTTCTTGCTCATTCTCTATACCTCTCAAAAAAAAATGTCTAAAAATGTCTAAATTCCGTCTACGATTTACAGTTTAGACGACACATCAAAGCGCAATGCACCAAGCAGATTCTCTTTTGTTCTCAATACGATTCTTGCGCCGCCGTCTTGCTTAAAGCCATTTTGCTCAAACACAAGCAAATCTCCGCTCATCTCAGAAAGCAAGATAGCTACGTGTCCGTATTGGTTCGTCTTTGTGCTGTTCCATACTAAAACATCTCCCGCCTTGTATGTTGGATTTTTCTTTTCGTCAAAGAGCATAAAATACTTCTGCTCTTTGCTCATTTTGAAGTAATCCAAAAACAAGTCTTTCGCACCATTTACGCCGCCTGTATGTTCGATGTTCAGCACTTCTTTGCAATACTGGCGGAATACATCGACGCATTGCGCTCCATACATTTTGTCGTAGTCGATAGCCTTGCCGTTGTACTTTTGCACAAATTCTTTTAGTGTCATTTATACCCTCTCAAATAATCAGTTACCGCTTTGATGAACTCTTTTTCTGCGGCTTTTTGCTCTGATTCCATTACATTGCAAAAGAAGTTTTCGCATTGCCCTTTCAAATGATAAAACTCTCCGTTTTCGGTAACTGTGCGATACTCAATCGCTTTTACAAGTCGTCCTAGAATCCAAAAATCACGCTCAAAAATATTCTTGTCGTCCATTTATTCTGTATCTTCCTGCTCAATAATCTTTTCAACGGTATCACCCCACGCTTCCCATTTCTGCACAAGTGTTTCGTAGTAGATGATTGTTTCGGCGTAATCCTCAACCGTTACAACAGCGGGTAAAATCTCACGCTCTGGCTTTGGTGGTAAAAACACGCTTTCAATCTGCGTTGTTTTGCACCCGCTTGTTATTAGAATCAATAACAGCATTGATAATGTCAGCAATCTCTTCATCGCTCTTTGCTCCTTGTATCTCTTTTTTTAATGCGTTTGAACTGCGTTCAATTCTTGCCATTTCTGCTGCGTGTGTGGCAAGATACGCACTGTTTCGCTTCTGCTTTTCAAGTTCTTTTGAAAGTTCTTTGTTTTGTTTCAAAAGTTCTTTTACGTCTTTTGCTGCAATAAAAAACGCAAGAATAGAAACAACCGTGATAATTGCCAAAACTTGACTAAACATTTTTTATATCTCCTTGCTACTCTGCACTTTCTATCACTATGCCGTGTGTACTTTTGATTGACTTTGCAACATCTCGGCTCACACTAATACACCACCCAACAAGTGCCGCCAAAATTGCTGTGATAAACAAGCTCTTGAACTGTGTTACAATCGAAAAAATACGGTTCTTTGGCTTCTCTTCAAGGATTGCCACACGCTCTTTCAAGCGTTTAATTTCTTCTCGTGCGTCTTTTAAGTCAGTGCGAACGATTGCAATTTCAGCTTCTATGCTATCTCGCAAGAAATCCTGTTTTTTTGTCAAAGCGTCAAAAACTTCTTCAATTTTTGAGTCTGTTCGACTTATTTTGCTTTCAACATTGTGAATATCGCCTTTCAGCTCACCTACAGCGCGTGAAATATCAATAAGCATTGCATACTGTGTGTTATCTGTATCGCTTGCCATTTAATCCCCAAATCGAATAGCCTTGATTTTGTCGAACAAAATAGACACATACACAGGGCTAAAACACGCCGCTATGGCAATCCCCGAATAGATAATATCCGTTACTTCAACAGCCTGCCCGCTTGAAATGCTTTTGTAAAACTTCAATGCGCTCCATACCATAATCCACAATGCTGCAAAAATCTGTCCGAGCAAAGAGTATTCTTTTGCGCCTGTCTTTTTGCTTTCTTTTGTGTCAAACGCTTCAAAATCTTCGAGTTTTACGTTGTCGCTATCGTTCAAATCTTTCATTCCTGCTTCTCCTCTTTTTCAGTTTCTTTTGGTTCTGTCTTTTCTGTGCTTTCTGGCTGTTCTGATTGCGGAAAATTGAAAAGTGAGTTTTCGGCTTCCTGCGCTTTTTTCTCTTCTTCAAGGCGTGCCATTTCCATTTCAACATCTTGCACAACTGGATTGAATTCCATAATGGTCTTTTTCGATACGCCCGTATTCATAAGTTGCACTGTATCGGCAATTTGCGCACTCTGATTTATCATCATTGAGCGGTCGAACTTCACAAGCACCTTGTAACTTTGCGCAATCTCGAAACTTCCCCGCCCTGTAAGCTCCCACCACATATCAAAGAAATATTTGAGCTGGTCAATGAAGTTCTGAAAATGTCGCTCTAAACCGTCTGTGTATGTGTCCAAATCTTGATACAAACTCTTGATTGTCAACTGGTTCGGATTTCCTCCAAAACGTGCGTCTTCAAAATCCACCCCATAGCCGAATTTGAAAATGTCTTTTCTCAAGGCTTGCATTTTCTCAAGATAAGCGTTTATTGCTGTTTGTGCCTGTATATAATGAGCGTCGCCGTCGGTATCAAGTGCCATTGTACGTGTGATTTTTGCAAGCTCTCTTGCTTCTACCAAGCCGTTAACACTCGGAGAAATGCCTTTAAGGATTAAAAGCGGGTCAAGGTCATCGATAAGAGCGTCTATGCTGTGGCTGTCGAGTTTGTCATAGCTGTCGATTTGCTCTTTGACAAAGAACAAAAGGCTTTTTTCGTCTGTCGTTCCCTTAAATGCGATAAATGGCACTTTTCCCCAATTCACGCCGTTTGTCATTTGTGAGAAAATCGGGTTTCCGCTATCGTCTATAAAATCATTTTCGATAGCATAGCCATTCGACACATTAAAAAGCCGTCTTTCTTTTGCTGTCCAATATTCCGCATACTCAATCTGCTCTGGAGAGAATGAGTTATAGCGAAGCTGTATGAAGTTGTAAACAAGATAATCAAGGCTTGTATGCTGCCTATCGTGCCATACAGGATAAATCAGGTCGGCTGGAATATCTTTAATCTGTAAATCGCCGTTGCCGTCAATCCACAAATAAGCCCACGCAATACCGTTGTTTATGGCTTGCCCTGCAAGGTCGTACGATTTCTTGAAAAGCTGATTGTCGCAAAAGTCTTTCCACGCCTTGCCGTATTCGTCTTTTGTCAAATCAACTTCATTTGCTTTTTCATTCGACAATTTGAGAATAAATGTTTTTGCAAGTGCATAATCTTGCTTTTGCTGTACGAGTTGGCGAAAGAAATTTGATTTTTCCCTAACATTACTTGCTGCGGGATTATCATATTTTTTTCTGTCTTTGTCGTAATACACACGCTCTTTGCGTTCAATGTCATTGTGTCCGTCAAAATACCGCTGAGCAATTCTAATATCACGGATTTCTGGCTTTAATTTACCTTCATTCACGATAATTTGTGCAATTGTCGCAGGATTAAGCGTGTTTGAGAATGAAATGCTTTCTGTGCTGTGTTTTATTGGTGCTTCTATCTGTTGTTCCATTGTTTCTCTCTTGCCAAAACCAAAAAAAATAAACCCAAAAGGACAGAATCTCTTTCGAGAAAATCCGACCTCTTGGGTTCACAATGGATTTAAACGTATATGTATTTTATTATATTGCATAATACTATTTTGTGCAATGGAAAAAGAAATTGTCGCTTAATTCGTAGCGCCTACATTATACATTCTCCTTGTTTCTTGGATATAAGGACTATCAAGCCCGTTTATTGCCATTGCTTGCGCTCCTAGATAGTCAATTGTTTCAAGTTTCGCTTGATTGGCTTTCAATTTGCACAATGCTTGATACAACAGCGGTGCTTCACTTCTAAATTCATCACTTTCTTTCTCGAAAAAATTGTTGAAAGAATCCCATTCAGCAGCAGTTAAATTAACAGGACGCAATGCCATTGCAAACAACTCTCTGTAATTCATAAACTCATCTCCGTATCGGTAAAAAGCACATTTCCCTCACTCCCTTTAAGTGCAATATACCGAGTTTGTTCTCTCTTCAACTGTTCTCTAAAAAACGCAATACCCACAAGGGTTACAAGAAGTTGATTACCTTGATGTCCGCCGTGCGAAATATACGGAACTAGTTTGAAATATTCCTGCGCATTTGCATAAGCACGATATTCAAAATCACCTTTCTTGAGAACTTTCTTGTAGATGTAGCCACTTGCCAAAAGCCAATCAATGAACGCCTTTTGTTTCAGTCCAAGTGTTTCAGCGGTATCTCTGAAATTGCGGCAATAATCACGCCCTGCAAGTTTGTCGTATTCGTCAGCTTTTGGCTTGATAACAGCAATCTCTTTTTTCTGAATCTCAATTTGTTTTGCTTGATTTGCTGCAAGCGCAAGAGCTTCGTAGTAAGTCTGCGGAACTCTGAATCCGCCTGTCTTACGAATTGACGGCAAAACCTCTGATGTAACCCAGTGCTTAAACTTCTTTGCGCTTTCCAGTTTAGAGCCAAACACAAGAGCATAAACACCGCTTTCGTTGATAACGATTGTGTTTCTGTTTTGCTTTCCGTCAAAAAGAGGAATTATCTGTCTGTCGTCCTCGTCAACGTGGCGGTTAATATCTCGACTACCGTTTTGGTACTCCAGCTTTTCTGTGATGTCCGCACCAATAAACCACGGCTCGCCGTCCACCATTACAGTGCGAATGTTGCCAAAATCTGC
>CACYWZ010000088.1 GCA_902778325.1 uncultured Spirochaetaceae bacterium | reverse complement strand
TTGCTGTTCCATTCCGCATCGCGTGCAGTCTGCCCATGTCCGCGATGGTCATCGGCAACAAGGGCGTATCCGTTTTCAGCCAAAATTGAGCCCAAGCGGTCATATCTCATCGCATGCTCGACCATTCCGTGAAAGAGCTGAACAACGCCTCTCACATTGTCGTCAGGAATCCAGCGATGAACGCAAATGTTCGCTCCGTCGTCCATTTTCACCGATATGGTATCTGTCTTCATTCTTCAATCACTCCTCATAACGCAAAAATATCTCTTTACATTATAACGCGCCTTGAGGATTTTGCAAAAGTTTCAAGACACTTTTTTGCTCTTCTTACAACTTAAAGCGGTTCATTCGCTGCTCAAGGTTGTTTACGGTGTCCGTGTTCCGAACAACTGTGCCGTTTATGTTCTGCAACGCCTGCAAAATGCCGTCGGTGTTCGTCGTCATTTCAACCATAGCGTTGTTCACGTTGTTGTTGATGTCAACAAGCGCCTGCATCTCGTCTTCGACTCTGCGGCTTTCTTTCACCATTTCTGCCGCTTCATTTCTGACAACCATTGTCGAATCGTCAATGCTCTTCATCGCTTCAAGGATTTGACTTGAGCCCTCGCTTTGCTCTGTCATTGCATTCATGACGACGGCTTCCTGCTCGCTGACCTTCCGCGTCATACTGAAAATGAGGGCGAACTGGTCCTGAACAGCCTTAGTGCTCTCAGAAACACCCTTGATGACACTTTCGAGCTTATTAAGGCTCTCAGCGATTTTTCGTCCCTGAAGGTTGCTCTCGTCGGCAAGTTTTCCAATCTGGTCTGCAACAACGGCGAATCCCTTTCCCGCATCCCCTGCGTGCGCAGCCTCGATTGCGGCATTCATAGCAAGGAGGTTCGTCTGGTCAGCGATGCTTTGAATGACAGAACTCGCTTCAATAAGCCCTGCGCTCTCGCCAAGGATTTCACTTGCAAGGCGAGCAGCGTCTTCGACACGCTTCAGGCCAAGTTCACTTGCTTCATCGAGTTTTTTTGACTCATCGCGGTTCTTTGCCAAAATGTTTGTGACGCTGTTGATATTGCCGACCATCTGTCTGACAGCCGCGCTTGACTCCTCAACGCCTGCGCTTTGAGTCTCAATGCTCTCGTTGAGTTTTTCGATTCTGTTGAGAATCTCGTTGATGAAAAGGATTGTTCCCTCGATTTTGTCTTCTTGGTCGCCCATGCTCTGCTGAACATTGAAAATCGTTCCGACGATTGTGTTCATGCAAGCGCTCGTTTGAGTGATGTTCGCGTTCAAGTCCACATTGATTCCGAGCGTTCCCGAAACATTTGAGTGAAGCCCGTCCAACAGCGCTCTTGTCTCATCGAAGAAGCGGTTGAGATTGTTGACGAGAACGCCAAGTTCATCTCTGCCCTGAACGACGAGTTTTTCACGCGCATAGTTTCCTTTTGCGAGGTCATATGCAAAGCGGTTGATTTTCATAAGGCGCTTGAAAATCATTCCGACGATGACGCCCATATTTGCAACGCCGAAGATAAGGCTTGAGGCCATATACGGAATCCACTTGATGACAAAGTTTGACGCAAAATAATGCGTCGTCGACTCTCCAAAAGAGCGGTGAGCAATGACGACTGTCGCCATAACGCCTGCGAAGATTCCCCACACAGTGAGCGCCATCGTGAGCATAATGCGGTTTAAGACACCGAACTTCACGCTCTTTTCTTTGAGCGGGAGGAATGTCGCCCAGTCGGAAAACTTTGCAATCCACAAAGCGCTGAAGAACGTCGAGACAAGACAAGAAGCGTTTACTGAAACGTAAACAATGCACCATGCGGCAGCCTCAACGCCCGCTCTTTTTGCTGCCATGACAGCAAAGATTGGATAAAGAAAAGCGAGAACGACAGGAGCAAAAAGCGTGAAGCAAGTCTTTGCAAAAAAAGCCGCTTTCGCCTCCCGATAACTTTCATCGCTCCCGTCGTAAGAGGCTATTTTTTTTGTCGAGATGCGATCAAATGCAAAAATGACAATCCCAAAAAAAGCAAAATAAAAAAGAACAGGCGGTGAAAGATAAATAAGCCACTTTGTCGAATCAGGATAGCAGCAATCAGAATAAGTCGCAAAGAAGAATGCGTACACAACCGGCAAAATGAATGTCGCCCAATAAAGCGCGTTCACTGTAAGACTCGTTTTTCGAGATTCATTGTTCACATTAATCATAATGTGCAGATTGTAACACAAACATTTTTTGAGTTCTAGTGAAAATGTTGTTTTACGCTCTGAAACAGCGATGAAACAATATTTTCGTCTTCATATTTTTTTTCAGCATGACACACACGGGACGCACCATCATATTATTTTTGCCAAGAAATGCGCACTTTTTTCATTAAAATCGAATATATTTCCTTTGATTTCACACAGCAAACAAATGTCTAAAATGTACATTGAGCGCTGGCTCTCAGCGAAGCAATATCTTAAATGTACATTGAACGCTGAGGCTCAGCAAAATGATGTCTTAAATGTACATTGAAGTCTGAGACTCAGCAAAGCAAATTTAGTTCAATATTTGCTTCCCTACCGTCCAGCAAACGAAATTTAGTTCAATATTTGCTTCCCTGACACCCAGCGAAGCAAATTTAGCGCTATATCATTCTGAAGAGGAACGAAGCGGAGGCGAAAAATCTGCATTTTTTCTTTTCCAAAACGAGTGTGAAAAGGTTATTTGCTACAAAAGCGCAAAGTTTGTATACTAGGCAGCGCTATGAAAATCGTATTTTATTCATCGAACGCCAACAGATTCGACGGAAAACTCACAACAACTCACCTTCCCGCTCTTTCTCAAGGCTGGCAATCGTTGGCAAAAAAGCACAAAGAGCACCAATTCGCAATCGTGGCGCAAAAGCCTGGCGCATTTTTGCTTGACACTGATGGCGAAAATATCATCGCTCCCGAAATAGAAACGCACATTTTGAGCGAGGAGCTGAGCGCCCGAGAAGTTGCAGAGGCAATTTTGGCGCAAAAACCAGACATCGCAATTGCCGCAAGCGCTTGGGGTGCTCCGTTCGACTGGCTTTCGCTTCAGGACGCAGAGATAGGTCGCATCTTGCGCTCAAACGGCGTGAAAACCGTCTGTCACAATATGAAAAGCGCGCTCGATTGCTTTGACAAAAGGGCGACAAATCTTCGCCTGTCTGCGCTCGGCGTCAACGTGGCAGAATCGGTGTTCGTGAATCACGCGCTTTTTGTGTCGGGCGGAAATCGCAAGGAGCTTTGCCGAAATGTTTATCGCGACGCTGTTTTGAGCGAAATCAAAGCGATGAATTATCCTGTGGTCATCAAGGACACAACGGGCTTGAGCTCGTATGGAATGGAAGTTTGCAAGGATTTTGAAAGCGCAAAAGTATTTTTGCATTCAAAGCGAAACAACAGCGACAGAATCGTTGAAGAATACATCGCAGGAGAGCAGTTCGGCATTGAGATTTACGGGAGCGCAGACAAAGGCTACACGGTCTTTCCGCCGTTCAAGTTTTCGGTGAACGCCTACGGAATCACAAGCCCGAAGCAAAGCATAAAAATTGGTCCAATCACAGATTTTGAGCGCTACAGGCTCGAAGATTTGTTTGAGATGATGGAAAAAATCGCGCGTGAGTTCAATTTTGAAGGAATTGCCCAAGTTGATTTGGTGTTCTCAAACAAAAAATGGTACGTCATCGAGATTAACCCGCGGCTTTCGGGAATGAGCCTGACTTACGCCGCAAGTTTGGGTTTTAGCCTTGCAGAACTTTTGTACAGTGCCGCGCTCTGCGACATTGCGAGCACAAAGCAAAAAAAAGCGCTGAACATAAAGTTTCCGCTTTTGAGCAACGAAAATCTTTTGGCACTAAAAGCAAAGCCCTACGTTTTTCACATTGCCCAGACCGAGAACCGAGGTGCAAAACAAGAGCGGGAAAAAGGCTACTGTGAAGTAATTCTCACCGCAAGCGATTTTCCCGCCTTAAGCGAAGCCCTCGAAGACCTCGCTTCATCATTTCCTTTGCTAATCGAGAGAGCTTTCGTCGAAACAGCGCGGGAAATGCTAAAAGATTTATTGTAACGAAAGCACTTCGCCAAGTGTGAGCACTGCGTTCTTCACGCACATCGGGCACTCGCACAAAACTTTGCCCGTGTCCCTGCCCTTGAGTTCTTTGCAGATTGTTGCGCCACATTTTGCGCCGAATTTCTGCAAAAGCTCACGGCTCACCTTCACGCTTCCCATTCCGTTCGTCAAAAGACCGCCGACCATCGAAGCGCCGATTAAAGCCCCGCAAGTTGCTTCCATCGAGCCCATTCCGGCAGCAAAACCCGCCGAAACAGCAAGAAGCTGCTCCTCAGCCAACGGCAACTTGTCGGCAAAAACGCTCACGACCGCCTGACAGCAGTTGCAAGCGCCAGTCGCTTTTAGATTCGCTGCCTTTTCAGCACGTTCTTCTATTGTCATTTTAGCCTCTCCTTTTAGTTGTGGCACTTTCCGCCGCAAGTGTGTCCTTCGCCGTGCTCGTGCCCTTCTCCGTGATGATTGCACTTCACGTTCGGGTTGTAAACAAGATTTCCAGCCAAAAGCGCGTTTACAGCGTCATCAGCATTGCCCACAACACCGCCAAAGAACTTGATGCCCGCCTCGTTAAGCGCAGACTGAGCGCCGCCGCCGATACCGCCGCAAATGAGCGTGTCGACCTCAGCGTTTTTCAAAAAGCCTGAAAGCGCTCCGTGTCCCTGTCCGTTTGTGCTGATGACCTCAGACTTCAAAACCTTGCCGTCCGCCACATCATAGACCTTGAAAAAAGCAGTGTGTCCAAAATGCTGGAACACCGCACCGTTTTCGTAAGTAACAGCAATACGCATATTGCCCTCCTTCGCCGAGATTTTCGGCATAGTTGAGTTGTCGATTTTCCACGAACCGCCCGTAATCAAAAGACGATGCCCGTTCAAAATGCAGTCCGCAATTTTGCGCCTCGCGCTCTCGTAAAGAGCCGTCACCGTCGGACGCGAAACACCCATCTCACGAGCAGCTTCCTCTTGCGTGAGCATTGCGCAATCAAGAAGCCTGACCGTTTCAAGCTCATCAAGCGACATTTTCACATCGCCTGAATACTTGTCTTCAGGCGCGAATGCGTAAAACTCAGGCAATGAATGGATTTTCCTGCACCTAACAGGACGCGGCATTTTTTCACCTCGCAGAACAGTCTTTTGATAAAAGAGTTATTGACATTTGTCAATAACCAGAGCAAAGTCTAAATACATTTCTGACATTTGTCAATAACCTACACAAAAAACAGCGGGAAAAATGCAAAAAGGCGACACTCTTGGTTTAAGGAGGCAAAGACCAAGAATGTCGCCAAAGGGGTTTCTATGCGTTTCGAAGGATTTGTTCTATATTCTTTCCAGCTTGAAATGCAGACTTCCGCCGTAATTTGTTTGGCTGATGATACACAAGCCCAAGTTCATCAATTCCGCGCCTGAAATCTCCGTGCCGTCTTCAAGAACGCAGAACTGCTTGTCTGGAGCTGTCGGGAAGAACTGTCGCACGAGCATTTTTATCGAAAGCCCCGCAAGGCTCTTAATGCGATATGTCGCGTTTTCATCAAGCCCTTTGAGCTTCAAGATTTCATAGCTCGCATTTGCTTCACTGAAAGCCCAAGCCACCGTAACGAGCGCACGGCTCTTGTCTTTTTCCACGCTTTCCCAAGCATAGACAGACGCATCTTTTGCCTGCGTTGTCTTCGGACTCTTCAAGCGGTACAAATCGCCGTATTCTGCCGTGTGGCGAATGTCTTTGTACCAAGCAACCTGCTCCGCAATTTCGGCTCGCTCAAGGTCAGAGAGCTTATTCAAGTCGAGTTCGTAGCCGAATGCGCCCGCCATTGCGACGTGTCCGCGCAAGCTCAGCGATGTAACGCGTCCGACTTGATGATTCGGGACTGCGGAAACGTGGCAACTCATCGAAGAGGCAGGATATGCAATCGATGTGCCTTCTTGAATGTAGAGTCGAGAGAGCGCGTCGGTGTTGTCGCTTGTCCAAGTCTGCGGCATATAGTAGAGCATTGCAGGGTCGTATCGTCCGCCGCCACCAGAGCAAGATTCAAAGAGAATATGCGGGAACTTCTGTGTCAATCGCTCAAGCAAGTTGTAAAGCCCAAGATAGAAGCGGTGCGAAACTTCCTGCTGTCTGTCTTTACCCAAAAGAGCTGAACCAACGTCTGACGGGCTGCGGTTGAAATCCCACTTTACATAGTCAATCTGACAAGATGAAAGAATGGCGGAAAGTTTCTCGAAAAGATAATCCACAACATCGCTTCTGCTCATATCGAGAACGAGCTGATGGCGACCGAGCGTGCGGCTTCTCTCTCCGCAATGCAAACACCAATCTGGATGCGCGCGGTACAAATCGGAATCTGGCGAAACCATTTCTGGCTCAAACCACAAACCAAACTTCAAGCCTCGCTCGTGGATTCCGTCTGAAATCTCCTTCAAGCCGCCTTTTGGAAGCTTTGACGAGTTTTCAAACCAATCGCCGAGTGAAGTCCAATCGTTATTGCGCTTTCCAAACCAACCATCATCGAGAACAAAGAGCTCGATTCCGAGCTTCGCCGCAGTTTCTGCAAGAGCAAAGAGCTTTTCGCTCGTGAAGTCGAAATATGTCGCTTCCCAGTTGTTGATGACAATCGGGCGCACCTTGTCTTTCCATTCGCCGCGGCAAAGGTTCGTGCGATACAAATCGTGATAAGTGCGGCTCATCTCGCCCAAGCCGTTCTGTGAGTAAACCATTACGACTTCTGGCGTGCTGAATGTTTCGCCCTCCTCAAGTTTCCAAGAGAAATTGAAAGGATTGATTCCCAGCTGAACGCGGGAAACTCCGTATTGGTCAACTTCGGTTTGCGCCGTGAAGTTTCCGCTGTAAACAAGGTTGAAGCCGTAAACATCGCCGTGTTCTTCGGTTGCACCCTGCTCAACAAGCGCGATAAATGGGTTTTGCTGATGACTTGACGCTGTGCGGCGGCTTTCCACTTTCTGCATTCCCGGAACAAGCTCGCGCGTGATTACGTGGCGTTCTCGTGCGTGCGCTCCCGAAAGCTGCAACATCGAGAAAGCGGAGTGCGGGAAATCCACGCTTGCGCTCATAATGCTCTTTATGTCGATTGGCTCTTTGCCTGTGTTTTTGGCGAGAGTGTGGCGGCAAATCACATCTTTGTCAGCCCAAACCGTGTAGAAAAGCGTTACTTTGAGCGGGCTTTCTGGGTCGTAAAGGTCGATTTCGAGAGTGTCAGCTTCATCATCTTTTG
Source organism: uncultured Spirochaetaceae bacterium (assembly GCA_902778325.1). GTDB lineage: Bacteria > Spirochaetota > Spirochaetia > Treponematales > Treponemataceae > Treponema_D. The sequence goes on along the minus strand of CACYWZ010000088.1, from coordinate 2,209 downwards.
CGTAAGTGGCAGGAAGTCCCTCGATAGCCTTTTTGCCTTTGTAAATGCGGTGCGCTTCATAAAAAAGCTCGGCTTCCACAGTGCCGTCTTTGCCGATTGCTTCAATCGCAGGGCTTCTGCTGTCTCCGCGAAGGGCGACAGGGAATTCCCACTGCACCGTATCGGGCGAGAAATCCACTTTTGCGTGCAAATCCGCAGGAACAGCCGCAAATGCGCGGTCAATCATTGGCATTGCGCAAATGCCAGAATAGCTATTGATTTTTTTCACCCAACCGCCGTGAAGCACTCTGCCCTCAAACAAGCGGATAACATACGTCGAATGTGGCGTATTCAGCAAAAAGACTTTTTTCTTTTCGTCAAAAGCAATACTCATTTTCTTTCTCCTCACAGTCAAAGACTGTTTTTCAAACCTTCCCCCCCCCTGTTTCCTCTCCTTTTAGGCGAGGGGGAGAAAAGCGCGGTTTATTCTGATAAGTTCTTTGTTTAATGTTTTAGGAATGTTTCCTAAATGTTTAGGAGAGTTTCCTAAAAGGTTAGGAGGGTTTCCTAAAAGGTTAGGAGGCTTTCCTAAAAGGTTAGGAGAGTTCCCTAAAAGGTTAGGAACTCTTCCTAAAGGTCAAGGAGCTTTTCCTAAAGGTTTAGGAGCTTTTCCTAAAGGTTTAGGAGGCTTTCCTTGACATTTTGTTTTTCAAAAAGAGCCTGTGGCTCTATTTGTTGAAAAGAGCCTTTACGTTTTTGTTTGACTCTTTGAGGGCTGTTTCAACGTCGAGCTCGCCCAAGAAAATCTGGTCGAATGTGCGCTGCATAATCTGTCCGATTTCGACTGAGTTGTCGAGGATTGGATACAAGAATGTGCAGTTCGGAGTTGTTGCCTCGATTGTGAACGCGCTCACGTCGTAGCCCTTGTTCTTGTATGTCTCGAGAGCCTTATCTACGCCCGACTGAATGGCAGGGAAAACAACGCCATAGCTTCCGATGATTTCCTGACTTTCGCGGCTTGCAAGGAATTTGACCCACTGCCATGCTTCTTCTTTGTGCTTTGAGCCAACCCAAATTGAATCGCCAAGTCCGTTAATCATACTTCTTCTGCCAACCTCTCCTTCTGGAAGCAGTGCAAAGCCAACGTCGAATTCCTGAATGCCCTTGTATGTGCCAATCATCCATGAACCGTCGAACACTAAAGCAGAGCGACCAGAATTGAAGATTGTCGCTGTTCCGTTCGCGATTTCGGTGTATGGAGCAAGATAGCCCTCGTCTTGCATTTTCTTCATCCATTTGATTGTGTCCACAAAGCGCGGGTCATCGTAGTGATAATTGCTGTCATAAAGTCCGTCTGTGTATGTCCAGCCCGTTGAATATGCGAGCGGAGAATACTGCGCCTGTCCGCGGTCATCGCTTCGGGCAAGAACCAAGCCGTAGTTTGCAACGTGCTTTTTGTCGAACGCAGGAGAAAGTCCGTTGTTGCCGTTCTCGTCGAATGTGAGCTTTTTGACCATTGTTTCAAAAGAACCGCCGTCTTTTGTGTTCCAAGTCAGGCTGTTGAGTTCGTCGGCAGAAACGCCCGCTTTGTCGGTGATGCTCTTGTTATAGATGATTGCGATTGTGTCCCAATCTTTCGGGAGACCGTAAGTCTTTCCGTCTTTTGTCTGCCAGAGCTTTTCGAGGTCGTTCATATAAATCGACATATCCACATTGTCGCGCTCGATGTATGGCTTTAAGTCAACGAGCTGATTCTTTGAGGCAAAATCAACGTACTTTGCAAGGTGGTCTGTGAAAACATCGCCCGCCGTGCCGCCGACCATCTCTGTCTGCAAGCCTGTCCAATAATCGTCCCAACCGAGTTGAGAGATTTCAATCTTGATGTTTGGGTTCTTTTCCATAAAGACTTTAGCCGCCGCTTCATACGCTGGAAGCTGTGCTGAATCCCAAAGCTGATAGCGGATTGTAACAGCCTTTCCGCCGCTCTTTGTGCCATCACCAGCAGCAGATTTTTCTCCGCCGCAACTTGTCAATGCCAATGCTCCTGCAAGCAATGCTCCTGCGATTAAACATCTTTTCATAACAAAATACTCCTCAGCCACAGTTTTTTATCTGTAGCAATTATTTATTTATAAGACAGTTTATCTTTTAGAAAAACCGTCTCTGACGGTTAACGGAAACCACTAAAGCCAATAGAATTGACAATTCTCTTTCCCATTACGCTGTAAAT
>CACYWZ010000087.1:9605-13444 GCA_902778325.1 uncultured Spirochaetaceae bacterium | reverse complement strand
AAGGAAAAAATTTGTATTTGAAGCTCGCCGCCGTTCCGCGCAAGAAAAAAATTTATATTTGAACGCCATTTCACTCTTGCACAATGCGTGAAAGAAAATTTGAAGGTCGAAACATTGAAAAAAATTAAGAAAAGCGATTTTTCTCAATACAAATGGAAAAAAAACGATAAGTGTTTACTTTTTGAGGGCTGTCTTGTATAATTTTTTGTAAGGAGTTAACGCGATATGTGTGCGCAAGAGAAAAAATTTTTATTAAACATTCCACTTAAGGTCATTTTGACGGATGAAGGCACAAGTCATTTTATGAGCAACAACAAAAAGCTCATGAGAATAAAGCTTGCGGACAATCGCGAAAAGTTCGGAATTAGCCTGAATAATTTTTCGCCAATTTCTGTGCAGACGATGATTCTGCTCGATTATGTAAAGAATATTGAAATTTGCATGCCTGAGTTTGTTTCAAAGCGTCAGGAAGTTATGGATTTGTCGAAAGTTGTTGTCTATTCTTTGATGTACAAGCAGTTCAATCACGAGCTTTTTTCACGTCTTGTCAATTGCGAGTGTGTCAGAAAGTACAATCGCTCCAATCCGACTCAGATTCTTGATGAGCAAACGCAGATTTCGGAGAAAGAACTTCAGCGTCTTATGCCGAACCGCGCTTCTGTAATCAAGAAAGCGAAAAAATTGATTCTTGACCCTGTTTGGAAAGAGATTATGGCGAACAAAAACTATTCGCCTGAAGAGCGAAATCTTTATCTTTTGATGACTGAGAAATTCCTTGACCGAATGAGCAGTATCAGCTGGTTTATTGTCACAAGGTTCGCAAAAGATGAAGGCTTTCCGCAAATTGAGCGGGAACTTCGCACGAAGCTGATGGAATACATGGAAAAGTCGCAGCTCGCCGAATATATTTCGCTTATGGTCATGGAACTTGCTTTGAGCAACGAAAATGCGAATTTGCGAAAAAAGGCGGCTTCAATGCTCAATGGTGTTGTTGAGAACTACGATGAGCTTTTGCGGGACCCAAAAGAGCGCATAAGAATTATCAACCAACTTGTCGGCGGAAACTCAACGGCTTCTGTTGGAAACCGCGGAAAACTTGAGATTACGCTTTACAATAAGGCTGGCGAGTTTGAGGAAGTTAAGGCGAGCGTTGAAAGCGCGATTGTCGCAGGTTCAAAGCGAAAGACTCTTGTTGACTTTTACAGCGATGATGCTGACCAGAATCTTGGACTCAGCTATCTGTCTTATGTTGATGAGGCTTGCAAGAAGGTTGGAGTGCGCTTTGAGTCAATGGTCAATCAATTTTCCAATGATTTGACCGCCACAAAACTTAATTTTGATTTCTGATGATATTTTTTAAAACCGTCGTCTTTTTGCTGTTTATGATTTTTTTTGCAGGCTGCAATAATGCTGTTTGCGATATTTCTGATGTGCAGGCGACGGTCGTTTTTGATTTCAGAGCCGAAGATGAAAAGCCTGAATGTCGCACTTGTGTTTTTGTTCAGACGCAAGAAAATGCGTGGAAAACGGCGGAAATTACGGTTTTTGACTTGAACAGCGATTATTTTTGGCGAGTTGAAAATCCTGTTTTGCTTTCGTCAAAAGCTGGAGATTGGGCTGGATGCACTAATCTTTTGGGCGAAAACGGGAAAGTTCTTTCTTGTGGCGATTATCGCATTTTTTACAAGAATGCAAGTGGGGAAGAAGCCGAAGCGGATTTTTCTATTTCGTATCCGATTGATTTTTTGGCGCTTAGCGCGGCTGATTTTCCAAAAGCGCTTGAGCGTGGCTCGTTTTCAAAGAAAATTGCGGTTTATGATGAAAATGGCAGTTTGATTTTTTTTGCGCCACTTGAAAATGACAGCAGTTCTGCTGTGAGAGAGAAATTTGTTGATGGCGCTTTTATGAGAGTTTGTTATGTTGATAATTTAAAAAAATATGCATGCTTTATGCCTCCTGTTTCTCTGTCAAAAAATTGACAGATTGTTTTTTATATCTTTTTACAAATGGAAATGAATTATGAATGAAGAAGAAATCGAAGCAAAAAACACTGATGCTCTGAGAAGGGAAATCCACACTTATGTCATCCGTGCAGGAAGAATGACGAGCGCACAAAAAAGCGATTATGAAACGCTTTATTCAGCGTGGTGTGTGCCGTATACAGATGCTCCGCTTGATTTTAAAAGCCTTTTTGGAAACGAAAATCCTGTTGTAATCGAAATTGGTTTCGGAATGGGGCAGGCGACTGCTATCATTGCTGCAGAAAACCCGAATGTGAATTATCTTGGACTTGAAGTTCACAAGCCAGGTATCGGACGACTTTTGGGCGAAATCAAAAATCGTGGGCTAAAAAATCTTCGCATAATCGAGCATGACGCAATCGAAGTTTTGGAAAAAATGGTTTGTGATGGCTCTGTTTCAGGCTTTCACGTGTTCTTTCCAGACCCGTGGCCAAAGAAAAAGCACCACAAGCGCCGTCTTATGCAGCGACCGCGCACAAATCTTCTTGCAAGAAAGCTAAAAAATGACGGCTACATTTACATGGCGACGGATTGGGTTCCGTATGCTGAGTTTGCTCTTGAAGAACTGAGCGCGACAGAGGGCGTGAAAAACAAATACGACGGCTTTGCGCCACATCAAGAATGGCGGCCTGAAACAAAGTTTGAGCGAAAAGGATTGAGCAAAGAACACGAAATCCGCGAACTTTTTTTTGTGAAAGGATAAAAACATGGAAAATATGGTAGATGAAAAAGCAAAAAGAGCAGTCGAACTTGCGACACTCATAAAAAAATACCAAGATTCATATTACAATGGGGAAGGCGAGATTTCAGACGCAGAGTTTGACAGACTTTGGGACGAACTCAAATCAATCGACCCTGAAAACCCGATTTTGAAAAAAGTTGGCGCAGATTCAGGCTCATTCGAAAAGGCGCACCACGTCATGCCGATGGGAAGTCAGGAAAAAGCCGCAAATCCAGCGCAGTTTCTTTCGTGGGCGCAAAAACACGATTACGCAGAATATCTCGTTGAATACAAACTTGATGGCGCAAGCCTTGAGTTGCAGTTTGAAAGCGGAAAACTGGTGCGCGCCGTCACACGCGGAGACGGCACAATCGGAGACGACATCACAGCGAATGCGCTCAAAATGCGTGGTGTCATAAAAGATTTGGGCGAAGATTTTACGGGCGGCGTTCGCGGAGAAGTTTTGATGTTCAAAAAAGTTCGCGAAGAACTTTACAGCGACAAAGCGAACTGCCGAAATGCCGCAAACGGCGTTATGAAGCGAAAAGACGGCGATGGCGCTGAAAACTTGAACTTCATCTGCTATGACGCGCAAGCCGCAGACGAAACAAAAAGTCCGTTCGCTGATGAAGAAGAAAAAGTCGCGTGGCTTTCGCATTGTGGCTTTTCAGTCGTTCCCCTCAAAATCTGCTCGTCAAAAGAAGACGTGATTTCCTACAGAAAAGAAGTTTCGGACAACAGAAAATCAATAGATTACGACATTGACGGACTCGTCGTAAAAGAGCGGGCGATTAACCGCCAAGACGCCTCCCGCGCGCGCCCTGACAGACAAATTGCGTTCAAGTTCGACCTTGAGGAAGCAGAAACAATCGTGACAAGCGTCGAGTGGAGCGAATCTGGCGCGACATACACGCCGATTGCCACATTTGACGCCGTTGAGCTGAACGGCACGACAGTACAGCACGCAAGCCTCGTGAATACGAACACAATAAGCGCTCTCGGGCTCAAAATCGGAAGTCGCGTCGTTGTCGTAAAGCGAGGCGAGATTATTCCGAAAATCGAGCGCGTTTCCTTTTCGCCAAAAGACGCCCTCGACG
>CACYWZ010000087.1:0-9570 GCA_902778325.1 uncultured Spirochaetaceae bacterium | reverse complement strand
CGCATCTTGCGGCTCTGAGCTCGTGGACGAGGGAACACGCCTTTACTGCCCGAACGTAAAATGCCCGAAGAGAGAGTTGCACCAGATTTTCAAGTGGGTTTCTTCGCTCGACATTCGCGACTTTGGAGACACGCTCATCCGCGCTCTTTTCGCCGATAAAAAAATCTCGTCGATAACAAGCATTTACGCGCTCAGCGAAGAAACGCTCTCACCATATTTTTTGAACGAAGAAAGCCTTTCCCAAGACAAAAAATCGCTCGGAGCAAAGAAAGTCGCCGCTTCAATCAATGCAAGACGAACCGTCAAACTCTCCTCGTTCGTTGCTGGCTTTGACATCGAAGGAATTGGCGAGACACTCGTCGAAAAACTAATCGCAGCGGGCTACAACACCCTCGACGACCTTTTGTCGCTCACAGAAGAGCAAGTTGCCTCCGTCGCAGGCTTTGCAGAAATCATGGCGAGAACATTCGTTCAGGGAATGAAAGAAAACGCTGATGAAATGAGAGCCCTTGTTGAAAGCGGAACGATAACAATCGAGAAAATCGCCACAGACGGAGCGCTTTCAGGTCTTTCGTTCTGCTTTACGGGAGAGCTTTCAATAAAGCGAAGCGAAGCGCAAGAAATCGTCAAAAATCTTGGCGGAACAGTCAAAACAAGCGTCGGGAAAGGTTTGAGCTACCTCGTCACAAACGATACAGAAAGCGGTTCTTCAAAAAACGTGAAGGCCGCGAAACTTGGAATCCCTGTTATCGACGAAGCCGCGTTCAGAAAGCTCGCAGGAATATAAAAAAATGCGTCGGCTCTTGAAAATCTGCGCTTTTTTTGCCCTCGCATCGATTTGTTTTGTCGCTTTTTGCAATCTGCTCATTATTTTTTCAACAAGAAAATACATTTTTACAGATTCAAAAAGCGTTCAAAACTGTCACACGGCAATCTGCCTCGGAGCGCGTGTCTACAAGACGAAAACCGTCTCGCACGTCTTCCGTGACAGAATCGAAGGCGCAATGAAACTAAAAGAAGAAGGCAAAGTCAAAAAAATCCTCATCTCAGGTGACCACGGGCGAAAAGATTACGACGAAGTAAACTCCGCCCTAAAATATTTGTCCGTCATGCACAATTTTGAAGACGAGGACATTTTCCTTGACCACGCAGGATTTTCCACATACGATACAATGCGCCGCGCCCGCGACGTTTTTTGCGTCACAGATTGCGTCGTCGTCACCCAGCGCTTTCACCTCGCCCGTTCCGTTTGGACAGCCCGCGCCCTCGGACTCGATGCCACAGGTTTTGTGAGCGAAGAAATCCAGCCATTCGCCAGAAGCGTAAAGTTGAGTTGGGAAGCGCGCGAAGTTTTGGCGCGTGTCAAAGCAGTTTTCGACGTCGCCCTTGACGCCTTGCACCTTCGACACCCCAAGTATTTGGGCGAGAAAATCCCGATAACAGGCGACGGCAGATTAACCCGCGACTAGCGCATTTTTTCTCTTCCAAAAGTCTTACAAACCCCGCCAGTAACTCGGAATGCCGTTTATAAAGTCTTACAAACCCAGCCAGTGACTCGGAACATGCTTTCCATAGTTGTGGAAATGCCGCCAGTGAGTCGGAACGTGCTTTCCACAGTTATGGAAACGCCGCCAGTGAGTCGGAACGTGCTTTCCACATTTATGGAAACGCCGCCAGTGAGTCGGAATGTGCTTTCCACAGTTATGGAAACGCCGCCGGTGAGTCGGAATGTGCTTTCCACAGTTATGGAAACGCCGTCGGCAAGTCAGAATGTGCTTTCCATGGTTGTGGAAACGTCGTCGGTGAGTCGGAATGTGCTTTCACTTGACTATCAACATTGACAGATTATATAATGATGCCATTGTGTTATTTCGTTATGGTACTGATAAGAAGGGACGCCCTGTAAAGAAAGCCGTTGTTTATACGAGGGAGGAGCACGGCATAAAACGGAGCGAGATTGATAGCGACGCGCTTCGAGTGATTTCGCACTTGAGAGAGTCTGGTTTTTCTGCGTATATCGTGGGAGGCGCTGTCCGTGATTTGATTGTGGGCAAATGCCCGAAAGATTTTGATATTGTAACAAGCGCGACCCCTTCGCGCATAAAAAAATTGTTTCGTAATTCAAGAATAATTGGGCGTCGTTTTCGCCTTGTCCATGTTTTTTTCGGAGACAAAATTTTTGAAGTTAGCACTTTCCGCTCGATAAAAGACGGCTCTGTCGGTAATGTGTTCGGCACTATCGATGAAGATGTCTTGCGTCGCGATTTTACGCTCAATGCGCTTTATTACGACCCTATCGAAGAGCAAATTGTCGATTATGTCGGCGGGGTAGAGGACATAAAAAGCGGGATTATACGTCCTGTCATTCCTCTTGAGTCGATTTTTGTCGACGATCCTGTAAGAATGCTTCGTGCAGTGAAATATGCGGCAACTACGGGCTGCAGAATGCCTTGGAAACTCAAGCACAAGATAAGAAAATCCGCTCATTTGCTCTCTCCTGTTTCTCCGTCTCGTCTGACGGAAGAACTTTTGAAGATTATTAACAGCGGACATGCCTTTGATATTGTCTCTCAGGCGCTTGAGACTGATTTGTTCATGTATTTGCAGCCTTCTGCGGCTTCAATGATGGCGTCAAGCAAGGAATTCGAGCATCGATATCTTTCAAGTCTGCGCGCTCTTGATGCGCTTGTTGCTCAGAATCACGATGCGCGTCTTGGCGAAAAACTGGTGTTTTTGGTTTTTGATTTTATCGCAGGCTTGACGGATTGGAGCAAAGAAGTCGAGGTCTCTCCTGCCGCGGGCGAGCTTTATGTTCGCACTTGGCATGATTGCAGAAACTTCGTGCTTCCGATGAATCCTCAGCGCACTGAGCTGGAGTTTGCGATTCGCTCTTCTTTGCGAAAACTGGGAGTTTCGATTCGCTCTTCTTCGCAAGTTCCCGAAAAGGATGGAAGGCGAAGCGAGCCAAGAATGCGCTCTGCTAGAAATCGAAGACGAAATCCAAAGCGATAGGAACTTTTTTGAAGGCCGGTTACTTTTTAGTTTCCGGCTTTCTGATTTTATCAATAATGATATTGACTTCTTCAATCATGATGCCGGTAAATCGCTCGATATTATCGATGAGATGGCGTTGCAAATCGCTTACGACGCTTGTGAGCTGCGTGCCGAAAGGAACGTCGATTGTGAGAATGAACTTGTAGCCGCTCTCGTTTGTCTTGATTGAAAGTTTTCGAACGCGAATGTCGCTGTTGAAGTTCGACACGCATTGTAATGTCATTTGATTGAGAGCCGCTTCTGAAATGCTGATTCTGCCTTTTTTTGAAAACTCAGGGCGAACGACTGACTTTTCAAAAAGTTTTCCTTCAGCCTTGCGCTTTCCTCGTGAAAAGAAAACACGGACTGCATTCAAGAAAATCTTTGGCGAACTCTTCTTGATTTCAATCGCAGGAACTGGAATGACGTGCTTTCCTTCAACTTGGCGGCTTCGGATTGCTTGCTCGATTTCCTCTTTTGTCGCGATTTCCTCAATTCTGATGATTTTTGAAACAGGCGGCAATTGCAAGCGCTCCGCAATCATGTTCACCATTTTATCCGATGTTCCCAAAAGCAAAATCTTTTGGATTTTCATCGATTGGAGCGCTTTTGCAACCTCATCACGATGCTCTTTGTTGTCAAAAAGCGCCACACGAACAGCGCCCATGTAGGATTTTTCGCGTTTTGCCGAGCGCCCGGCAATTATTTTGTCGTTTTGGATTAAAAGACCATCGTCGATTAGAGTATCGATTCCGTGCTTTTGAGCAACCAGTTTTGCGCGAAAACTTTTGCCCGTGCCACTCGCGCCAACAAGGGCAAAAACGGAGATTTCGGTGATTTTCTTCAGAAGGTCATCAACGAGAGCCATACGGTCAAATTATACGAGGATAGTCCCATTTTATCAATAATTTATTTAACATTTTTTGAAAATTTGTCAAAATAAATGCATCGATATTTTTAGGCAGTGAAAAAGGATTGTTTTCTGGAAACTCAAGACGGTATGCGTGCAAGAAAAAATCTTGCGCCTCGCTGATTTTTTGAGCGCCATAAGCCGTGTCGCCCAAAAGCGAATGCCCATGCAGCGCGCTTTGTGCCCTGATTTGATGCTTTCGCCCTGTCTCAATCCTGAATTGCGCCAGAGTCACATCTTTTCCGTGATATTTGCCATAACTGAGCGGAATCGCGTTTGTAATCGCCAGCTTTGCGCCTTTTTTAGCACTATTTGCTCTTGCACAAACCTTGTGGAACACCTCCTTGTTTGTTTTGTCATCGCTCTCACTTGAAATAAAATCTTCCCAACGTTCGCTTTTTTCAAGCTTTCCCTCAATAATCGCGATGTACGTCTTTTTGATGTTGTGAGCGCTGAGCTGCTCGCTGAACCATTTTGCGCCCTCCAGACTCTGCGAGAACACAAGAACGCCAGTTGTCTTTCGGTCAAGGCGGTGGAGCGGGCCCGGGCGAAACGAAAGCGAAGAGTTTTTGTTTTCTCTCTCGAAAATCGAGGCAACAATATCGCAAAGATTCTCTTTTCCGCCCTGAACGCTCACATCGTACGGTTTGTTCACGATAAGAAAATCAGGAGTCTTCAAAATCGTGTTTTCCAGAATCAGATTCTCGTTTGCGCCCTTTTCAAGATTCTGCTTTTTGTCGTCGTGAGCGCCGCCACGGAGCAAAAACGCGGGAATCCTGATTTCATCGCCCTCGCATACCTTGTCGCTCGCGTCTGCTTTTTTGCCGTTTAGCTTAATCAGCGATTTTCTCAGAAGCTGGTGAATTTGCGCTCCGTCTTGCAAAAGGCTTTTTAGCACGCGGAAAAGGCGTCGACCGTCATCGTCTTTTCCTGCGATAAAATTCTCAAAATCCATTATTCCTCAATAAAAGCAAAGTCGTTTGTGAAAAAATCAGGATTGACCGCCTGTCCGTTCAGCGACATCTGCCAGTGCAAATGCGGCCCTGTCGCAACTCCCGTCGAGCCAGACTGCCCGATTGTCTCGCCCGCTTTCACATTCTGCCCCGCCTGCACGCTGAGCGCGTTCATATGATAGTAAAGACTGAAAAGACCCGGCAAATGCTCAATGACGACAGTCCAGCCCGTAACAATGCGCTCTTCTGCCATCACGACCTTTCCCGAAGCGCACGCCGTTATTGTTGAGCCTGTCGGAACACCAAAGTCAATTCCGATGTGAGTGCTTGTGTCCGTCTTGCCGTTGGAATACTTGAAAACACGGCGGTCTCCGAAAAACGCTGTCCTTCTTGTCTCAGGAGTCGGAAGCGAGAACTTTCGCACCTGAAAAACAGCCGTCTTATCAAAATCCATAAGCACTTTGCTCAATTTTTGAGTCTGCTCAGCCCTCTTTGGAGACGCATCAGTTCTGATTCCTGTGTTTGTCGCGTCAAGCTCGATTGTCTCGCTCACAAAAGTCTTGTCAAGAACGCTCACAGGAAGCGAAAACTCCATCGGCTCAAGCCCGAAAGGCGTGTAGACGACTTTTGCAGTGTAGCTTCCTGATTTTTGCCAAAGCGTCACGGCAACTCCGCAAAGCATATCGACAGAAGACTTCGCCTTTGACGATGAAAGCACATAAAAACTTGCTTTATCAACTTGCTTTGACTCCTGATTGAAAAGCGTGAGCGTCGCACTGCTGTTCTCAGAAGCGATTTTCTTGTTCGTCGCTGTGAGCGTCATGTGAACAAAAACCGCGTCACCTGGGAACGTTGTGTCCGTGTACGCCAGAGCGATGCTGTAATCAGAGTTTGAAAAAACAGCATTTCTGGCAAACAGTGCAGCAGATACAAAAAAGATTGCAAGACATGTGAAAATATGTTTTATTTTCATAAAATTCTCCTTTTGGATTTATTTTTATACAAAATCATCTTCTTTTGTAATAAAAGAACATTCTTTTGGAACAAAATCATTTGCTTTTGAAGCGAAATCATTTGCTTTTGGAACAAAATCATTTGCTTTTGGAACAAAATCATTTGCTTTTGGAACAAAATCATTTGCTTTTGGAACAAAATCATTTGCTTTTGGAGCAAAATCATTTGCTTTTGCTATAAAAGCACTTTGAAAAAACGTTTATTGCGCTGATTTTTTCAAATCACTCAAAATAAGTTGAGGTGTTGTTGTTCCGTTAAATGTATTTCTTCCGACTTGGAACATAATATCAATATCATCTCCGACCGCAAACTCCGAATTGAGCCTTGAAGCCTCTCTCCAAAAAAGCGCCGGCCATTTTGTCGCGCCAAAATCAAGATTGAGTTTGAGGTGGAACGGCTCGCTGCTGCCAAGAACACGGGCGTCAATGACAGGAACATTTCTGCTCATAAAGATAAGAGGCGGATTTTGCTCGCCATAAGGCTCAAATTTATCGACCAAATCAAGAAGTTTCGGCGTCATATACTTGAGAGGGATTTCCGCGTCGGCTTGCAAGATGTCCTCAGTGTCGAGCGAAAGCTCAATCGTGGAGGAAAGCTCTTTTACCTTTTGCCTGAAGAGGTCAATGTCGCTTTTCAAAAAGCTGAAACCTCCTGCCTGCGTGTGTCCGCCGTGATTTACAAAAAGATTTCCGAAGCGGTCAAGGAACTTTGTCACGTCGAATCCGCGACAGCTTCGCATTGAGCCCACCGCAAAATCTCCGTCAGGGAAAGTTACCGTGATTGCAGGAACTCCGTAAAGCTGAACGAGTTTTGCTGCCAAAATCCCCGAAACTCCTCGGTTTATGCGCTCGTCGATGATTACGCAAAGTTTTCCGCCATGGGCTTGAATGCTGTCCTTTGCTGTCTGGAAGGCGTATTCTTCCGCAACTTTTCCAAGTTCACGCCGCTCTTGATTGAGAGCGATAATTTTTTGCGAAAGCGAAAATCTGTCCTCGGCTTTCTCCGAAAGAAAAAGCTGTGCCGCAACTTCCGCCTGTCCCATTCTTCCAGCCGCGTTAAGGCTTGGAACGACTGTCCACGAAAGGTCTGTGGAACTGATTTTCTTTCCGATAAGGTTCAAGTTCACCATCAGTTCCTGCAAGCCTGGTCGCAAGCGCGCTTCGTTTATTGACTTTAGACCGTTCTTCGCAAAAATGCGGTTTTCGTTTGTGAGCGGCATAATGTCAGCAAGAGCGGCAAGAGTAACGAGCTGCAAATCTGCTTCTTCTTTTTTCTGGAACTCAGGGAACTCTTTTTCAAACTTTTTTTGCATATACGACACGAAAATGTTGAAAAACACGTCCATATCGTCAAGATTTGAATCAGAATAGCGAATAATCTTTGAAAGAGGTCTCAATTGTCTGAGCGAGAGTGTCTTCATCTGCGGGAAAACTTTTGAAATCTCCTCGCGGAAGTCAATCGCAGAAACGGCATCGGCGCTTCCGAAGACCATCGCGATTTTCTTTGCTGTCGATTTCATGTCCCAAACAAAAAGATGCGCCCTCGACATGAAGTGAGCCGCTTCCAGCACCTTTTTTTCAAGAACGCTGGATTTCTCATCGGCGGAAAACTCGCGGACAAAGCGCGAAACGGCAATCATATTCTTCACTTTGATGCACTCAAGTTTTATGTGCGAATTGTCATCGCTCACCGAAATGCCAAAAAGGCAATATTCGGCGTTATAATCGCGGCTTTGCGCAAAGCGAAGAGCGCGCGCGAGCTTGTAAACGACAGCACAGCCAGAAATATCGCGGAAAGGATAGCCTGAATCGGCAGTTTTCGGGTTTATGATGACGCAAGACTCTGGCAAAACTTCAGGCGGTGTGTGGTGGTCTGTGACAATGACATCAATTCCCTTTTCTGTGGCAAGAGCGATTTCTTTCACGTTTGAAATACCGCAGTCAACAGTGATAATCAATGTGCCGCCAGCAGCTGAAAAATCGTTGACAGCCTGCTCGTTTAAGCCGTAAGGGTCGTCCTTCCCCGGAAGCCGCCATGAAACATCAATCCCCAAATCTCGAAGACACTGATAAAGAAGCGTTGTTGAAGTAACACCATCAACATCGCGGTCTCCGAAAATCAAAACCTTTTCCCCTTCGTCTTTCGCCTGCATAATGCGCTCAACAGCGTCCGTCATAGAAGAGAACAAGAACGGATTGTGCTGATAGCGAAGGTCATCTTCCAAAAAGAACATAATGTCCTTTCCGCTTGAAAAGCCGCGACGGGCAAGAATCGAGGCGGTGAGTGTGTCAATTTCGTATTTTTTGCTGAGATGCAAAATATTTTCTTTTGACGCTTCTTTTTTTTGCCAAGTTTTCAATTTATATATCCTTCAAAAAGAATTAGTACAAAATCACAAAATGCCCGCGCTTGCTTCAAGGCTCTTCAGCTTCATTCCGACAGCCGCTTCAGACAAAAAAAATGTCAGCTGTCTTAACTGAGAAAGAGAAGATGAAGAAAGAGGCATAGAACGGACAAGACGAGGCGAAAGAGATGACGCCATCGCCGCTAGATATGCGAGCGCTTCGGCGGAAAGCGAGAAACCTTCGCTCATTTCCCGTGCGCACTCAGGACAAAGAAAGCCGTCCGCACCAGGAATATAAAAGCAATTCGACGTGCTGTATCTTATCGATTTTGAGACATTTTCGCGGAAAAACGGCTTTTGGCACTTTATACATTCCTCTGTCGAAGGCTGAATGCCCATCACCGCAAGGTATCTCCACAAAAAGCGAATAAGAGCCGAAGGAGAATCATTTTCCGCAATCACATCAAGACCGTCGAGAAAGCCGTTCAAAAGAAAAAACGCTTCTTTGCTTTCGCCCGCCGCCTTTGTCCTCATCACAATTTCGCAAGCGAGATTGGCGGCAAAAAGGCGATAAAGACTTCCCCGAAGCGAAAGCCTTGATTTCTCTGCATCAAAATCGCTAATCTTCACAATATGCCGCGTCGAGTCATTGTAAAGCCACATTTTTCCGCTCGAAAGCGGCTGCACAAGCGCGCTCAGACGGCTTTTCGGTCCTCCGTAAAGAGTCGCGTGAAAAATGCCTTCATTTTCACCAAGCACGCACACATTTCTGTTGTGTTCGCCCTGAATTTGAGTCTTTAGAATGATGACGCGCGATAGCGAGTTCCTGTTTGCCATACTTTTGAAAGTATAAGGTTATTCGCTCTTTTTGACAATATTGCCAAAAAATCTCTTCCTCTTCGTTTTTTTTAAGGAAAGCATGTTCCGAGTCACTGGCGCTCTTTGTAAAAAAAAGAAAAATGCGATACGATTTTTTTATATGGTTGATTTTGAAAAACTTTTTCCGTTTTGGGCATCATTGAGCGAGAGCGAGAGGAAAATCCTTTCTTCGAGCGCAAAGATTGAAAAGCACGAGGCAAATCATTTTCTCCGTCGTGCGGACGGCTCTTGCAAGGGCGCAATCGCAGTGATTTCTGGCTCTCTTCGTGTCTTTTGCCAGAGCGAGGAAGGGCGGGAGGTGACGCTTTATCGTGTGAGGGCGGGGGAGGTGTGCTTTCTTTCAGCGTCGTGCCTTATGGACAGTGTTGTCTTTGATGTGATTGTCGAAACGTCGGAGGAAAGCGAGATTTGTGTGCTTCCGATTCACGTTCTGCACC
>CACYWZ010000086.1 GCA_902778325.1 uncultured Spirochaetaceae bacterium | reverse complement strand
CTCTTTCCATGTCTCAAGCCACTGTCCGTCTCCCCAGTCATAAGAGCCGAAGAGCGCTACTGTCTTTCCGCTCAAAGAAGCAGCGATGGAACTGAAAAAGCTCTCCATAGAGTCCTCAAGTTCTTCCGCGCCCATCGCAGGGCTTCCGAGCGCAATCACGTCAGCGCTCAAGACAGCGCCTGAATCAGCGTCCGCCGCATTATAAATAGCAGCGCTACTTCCAGCACCTTCCAAAATGGCGTTTGCCATTGCTTCAGTATTTCCTGTTGTGCTTGCAAAAACGATTGCAACCTTTTTCATTTTGTACCCCCAAAATATAAAATCCAAAACAAAGTTTTATGCACTGAGCAAAATGCGTGCAGTTGAAAGCGAAACACCATCTTTTGCCAATCTCTCAGAAAGCGAAAAGCACTTTTTGTATGCCGAAAACGTCTTTTTGGCGCATTTTTCATCGCCATACACTTTCCAGTATCCGCAATATTTTGCGCCTTGCCCGCCATTTTCAACAAAGCCCTTCACATCTTCAATCGGATAGCCCAAAAACACCCCGATTTCATGCGGGAAAGCCGTGCAGGAGCGCGAGAGACGCTCAAAAAGCAAATCAATCTTTTTTTCAAGGCTCGCACATTCATCATAGCCGTACAGCGAAAGCCAAGAGCTTGTCGCCATCAAAGAAAGAGTTTTTTCAAGTAAATCTTTTCTATAAACAAAAACCAACATCTTCTCTTCACAGCGACATACGGTTTTGAAATATAGATTGTTCATTTCTTCTGATTTCGCTAAATGTGCAATTTCATCGTTAGCATTAACGAACTCTTTTTTAGAAAAAGCAACAAGACTTGCAGGCTTTATTCCAGCGAGAACAGGTGCGCATCTCCAAATCAAAAGACTTTCCAAACTCATAATCACTACCTTTCTTAATCAGTTAGCATAGACTAACACATATATTTTTCTTTGGCAAGATGTTTTTATAACTTTTTTTTGTAATTATTTTTCTGTTGCGCTAAAATGTTCTTTTTGTTAATATCTACTGCAATAATACTAAAAGAGCTTTAGTCTCTTGAAACAGGAGTTTTGTATGTCCACACCTTTGGAAGACTACCTCTCAAATTGCAATGGCAAGCCGAACGCAGCGATGACGGCTTATGTGGCGAATTTACAGCAGGTTGCGAGTGTTAACCCAAGCATTGCAGCCGACGTTGTTAAAGAGCTTGCAACTCAGAGAGCGCATTTGAAACTTGTCGCGTCAGAAAACTACTGCTCACTTGCTGTTCAGGCGGCGATGGGCAACCTTTTAACCGACAAATACGCTGAAGGCTATCCTGAGCACCGATACTATGGCGGTTGCGTCAATGTGGACAGCGTGGAAAACACAGCAGCGCACGAAGCAGAAGAGCTTTTCGGCGCGGACTATGCATACGTTCAGCCACACTCTGGTGCAGACACTAATCTCGTGGCTTACTGGGCAATTTTGAGCGCAAAGGTCGAAACTCCTACACTCGAAGAGCTTGGCGCAAAGAGCTTGAACGACCTCACAGCAGAGCAGTTCGATATGCTCCGCCACCGCTTCGGCAATCAGAAGCTCATGGGCTTGGATTATTCTTGCGGCGGACACCTTACGCACGGCTACAAGATGAATGTTTCTGCTCGTATGTTTGAAAGCCACCCTTACGGCGTTGACAAAGAAACAGGTCTTTTGGATTACGACGCTATCGAAAAGCAGGCTATGGAAGTAAAGCCGCTTATTCTTTTGACAGGCTACAGCGCATATCCGCGTGCAATTAACTTCCGCCGTTTCCGCGAGATTGCAGACAAGTGCGGAGCTGTTCTCATGGTGGATATGGCTCACTTTGCGGGTCTTGTTGCGGGCAAGGTTCTCACGGGCGACTTTGACCCTGTGAAATGGGCGGACATTGTTACAACGACAACTCACAAGACTTTGCGCGGTCCTCGTGGTGCTATGATTTTGTGCAAGAGCTGGCTCACGGATTACGTCAACAAGGGCTGTCCGATGGTCTTAGGTGGTCCTCTTCCTCACGTTATGGCAGCAAAGGCGATTGCTTTCAAAGAGGCGAACTCAAAGGCATATCAGGACTACGCGCACGCTGTGGCGGACAACGCAAAGGCTTTGGCAGAAGAATGTATGAAGCTCGGAATGAGATTGCAGACAGGCGGCACAGAAAACCACTTGATGCTCATCGATGTAACGACATACGGCTTGACAGGAAAGCAGGCAGAGGCGGCTATGTTCGACTGCGGTGTTACGCTCAACGCAAACGCTCTTCCTTACGACAAGAACGGTGCTTGGTGGACTTCTGGTATTCGCGTGGGAACTCCTGCGGTTACGACGCTCGGAATGAACAAAGACGATATGAAAGAAATCGCTTCTATCATCGACTTCGTTCTCAAAGGCACAAAGCCAGGACTCACGAAAGACGGAAAACCTGCAAAAGGCAAAATCGTTCTTGACGAGGAAGTAAAGGCAAAGGCAAAAGAGAGAGTTAACGCTCTTCTTTCAAAGCACGTGCTTTATCCTGAGCTCGACTTGGATTTCTTGAAGAAGCATTTCTGCTAATCTAAATATTTCTTTTTGATTTTCGAATATTGGGAGGTGATTTTCGCCCCCCAATATTTTTTCCTCCACGCTTTCATTCAAAACCTTCACAAAAACTCTCTGAGCGTTCATGTTTTTGTTCCAAAACTCTGAAATAATACTCTGAGATTCTAATTTTAGCACTCAAAGTATCACCAAAATACTTTAAACTATCATGCTTTTGACCAAAAACATCATCAAAACACTCTGAGCGTTCATGCTTTTGTTCTAAAACTCTGAAATAATGTTCTGAAACTCCACGCTCAACACCCAAATCTCTGAAATAATGCTCTGAGAGTCTAATTTTAGCACTAAAAATATTACCAAAATGCTCTAAACTATCATATTTTTGCTCAAAAACATCACCAAAATGCTCTGAGCATTCATATTTTTGTTCCAAAACTCTGAAATAATGCTCTAAAACTCCACGCTCAAGTGAAAAACCTCTAAAATAATGCTCTGGGATTCTAATTTTAGCACCAAAAGTATCACGAAAACACTCTGAGCATTCATGTCATGCTGAACAAGTTTTCAGCATCTGCCTTTATTTAGTAGATTCCGAAAACTTGTTCGCCAATAACAAGAAGAAAAGGCTTTGAGAAAATAGAGATTTTCGTGTGCAATCATTGTTTTTTATACTTTTATAATGTAGAATTAAGACAGATTTTCGGAGGTAATGCGTATGAAAAAACTTTTGAATATTATGAGAGCGCTTTCTTGCACGCTCCTTTTGTCGCTTTTCGCGACTTTGCCGACTTTCGCTGTAGTAAGCACAAAGCCGATTACTCTCAGCTGGGGAAGCGGACAGTCTGTTATGGTCAACATTCCTGTGGACATTTATGACGTTGTCGCGGCAAATCAGAGCCAAATCGAGCAGGCTCTTACTGACAACAACGTTACGTCGCAGCAAGTCACTGACGCTGTGAGTCAGGTTGAAAGCCAGTATGACAAGCTGCTTAGTGACAGCGGCTTCAAGACGGCGAATCCGTATTCAGACGCCGTGAACGGTCTTAACGAGTTTTGCGACGACATCAACAACACGCTCCCGAACACGCAGACGCTGCAGAATGTCTGGGCGGAGGCTTGGATTGGACAATTTATCCCGAACTTCAAGTTCGGTTTCGGCGTGAATGCGGGCGTGGCGACGCTCGACATCACGAGTTTGAAGACTGTTGCAGACGCGCTCAACATCGACACGGGCGATTTGAGCGACCAGGACAAGTTGGTTTTCCCGACTGTTGCGGCTGACTTGAGGCTCGGAGGAATTATCTTGCCGTTCGACTTTGGTTTTACGTTCTGCACGTTCGATACGAGAGATTTTGATTCAATCAACGATAATATCGACCCTGCCGCGTTCGATTATTTCACAATCGGAGGCGATTTGAGATGGAGGCTTTTCAACTTTGGCGGAAAGTATTTCCACTTCCGCGGCTCTGTTTCTGGCGGCGGATACTACACGAAAGGCGGGCTTGAAGTGTCGGACGACGGCTCTTCTGCTGCCCTCGATTTCAAGTCAACCACGCTTTTCGCAGGCGCTCAAATTTCAGCGAAGGCGCTTTGTTTCGTTCCGTTCTTGGGAGGAAGATTGATGCTTTCAAAGTCCAGCGTTGACTGGAAAGCGCACGCAAACTGGGAGAGCATTCTTGACGCAAACGGAGACGCAAATATCAAGAACGCGCTTTCTTGGGGCATTCTCCCGCAGGACTTCACTGGCGGCGCTACAAGCAGCTGGGGCGTTCGTCCGCAGGTTTACGGCGGTCTTGGAATCGATTTGTTCATCATCGACGTTACGGTTTCTGGCAGCTACGACTTCGTGAAAGACGTTTTGGGCGGCGCTGTTAGCGTGAGATTCTCAATCTAGTTTTTCAAACTTGATAAATCCCTGCACTTTGTTTTGTGCGGGGATTTTTTTGCTCTCATTGCCGATAAAAAAATATGCCAACAAGCTCAAATGTACCGCTGAATATCTTTTTTGAACACGGTTTTTCCGTTTCACAAACTAGCGAAAACGGAACGATTTTTCTTTCTCGCGATAAATATTTCTGTGAGCCGAGCGCAAAGAAAGATGAGGAAAAGTATTTTTTTTACAACACAAAAACGGGCAAAGTTATCGATAGTGTAACGCTGAACGTTGACAGTTTGGGAAATCCGCTGGGGAATCCTTTTGCGCTAAAAAAGGGCGACATTTGTTTTATCAAGGATTTTGCAAGCGGAGATTTTGTGCGCGTGAACTTTTTGCCGCAGTTCGCTCCTCTCGTGGCGTTTCGCGGGAACGAGGTGTTTTGCACGGCGCATATGAAGTGGGAAGAATATGGCGGGGACGGCAAAACGCAATGCGGCTGCGCTCTCAAGGGATACCCCGTGAACCTCCGCGACAACACGACGAATCCGCAAGACTTTGGCTTTGTGATTTCGGTGGACGCAGACGCAGAAACGATTATCACGATAAAATACTGTTTGCTTAACAAAAACTCTTTCACGGTCGAAACGGACGAGCGCAAAATCAAAACAATCGCAGGCGAGCACGATAATAAATCTTCTATGCACCGTTCGGTGAAAAACTGCACTCTGCCCGCTCCTGTTTATGACGCTGTGATTCGCATTTTGCTTTCGTACATCAAAAAGCGCTACGGTATCAACATCGAATACAAGAATTTTGCTGAAAACCAAGATTACATCACGGCAATTTTTGAAAGCCCGTATGAGCCTGCTCTTTTTCTTTTGCAAAAGGTAATCCCAGAAATCCGTGAGATTGACACGAAAGAGCCGAATTGTTTTAACGCGCTTTGCAAAAAAATCAATTTCAAGCCGTGGCGAACGTTCCGCCGAGCGTTTAATGCTTCGTTCAAGGCTTTTCCAGTTCTTTTGGTGGCGCAAAAAATGGGCTTTTCTGACAAGAATATTTTGAACGAAATGCTTTTTGATTCGGCTATGCACGTTTTTTTGAACGAGCGTGATTTTGAGAATCTGCCTTCGCTTTTTGCGCCTCTGCCCGCCGATTGTGAAGAAGATTTTTCTGACGATGTCGATTTTGCTTTGGACGATTTTGATATTGTTGATGTTGCTAATGAGCCGAATTTTGTTATTATGGACGCTCTTCCTGAGTTCCCGAACGCAAACGTTGAGCCGAGTGCGCCTATTCCCGTTCCAGAGGTTTTGAGCGAGAAGGAAAAACTTGCGCCTCTGCTGCGCTTTTATGCGCTTTTGCTCGACAAGCGGAGCGAGCGCGCGGTCTGGAGCGTTATCAAGCGGAATGTGAAAAGCTACGGCGAGAATCATCTTTGTGACATCAAGGACGCGGCGGCGATTTATTTTAATGTGAAAAGCAACATTGACGCCGAGATTGAAAAGAAGATTTTGAGCGAAGGGCTTTCTGCTTTTAATCACAATCTTTTGGTGAATGTGCAGCTTGTGAAGCAGTTTTCTGTTTGGCTCAAGAACAATCATATTCTGAACAAGGACATCGATTACACTGAAAGCGAGCGCGCTCTTGAGTGGGAAGAAGGCGGATATGCGTTCCGTCTTGTTGAAACGCCTGCGAAGTTGTTTATGCTTGGACAGGTGCTTCACAACTGCGTTGGTGGCTACATCAAGCGGATTTTATCTCGTCAGTGTTTGATTTTTTACGGAGCAAAGAACGGCGAGATTCGGCTTTGTGTTGAAGTGCGCTCTCGTGATGTGCATCAGTGTCGCGCGAATATGAACCGCGACCCGACTGGCGAGGACTGGGAGGCGTTCTGCGAGTGGAAGAAAGAAAAGCGGCTTAATTTTGATGTGAATCGGTTTTAAGTTTTTTGTTTATGCCACACGCTTTTGCAAAATAAACGGCGCGCCTGCCCTTTTTCCTGCAAGCTGCGCCGCTTGTGTTTATGGTTTAAGAAAATGTTTTTCTCGTGCGCAAGAAACAAGGTTCTTTATTTCGTGCGTACTATCCGCTTGGAATTTAATCTACATCAAGAACATTGATATTCTTTTTATGCAAAAGATATACAAAAGCTCCACCTGAAACAATACTATCAAAAGCATTTCCAATTCCAAACAGCAATGCAATACCCATTAAGGTTGGAGACCATTTTCCTGTCAAATACAAAATAAAAGCTGTTCCATAATAGATTGAATTTGTTACAATAGACTCAAAAAGCATATAATTTGTTTTTCCAAGTCCATAAAACTCGCAATCAAACACATTTTGCAACGCATACAAAACATAAAAGCCAAGTAATAGAATAACCAAATCATACAGTTTATCAACATCTGAAAACTGTAAAACATTCGACATAAAGCCCTTCCACAAAGGGATTGTAATAAACCATACAAGACATACTATTACAGTAACTGCAAAATATCCAAGCGTATTGTTTTTAACTGCATTTTTGTTTGTTCCAACTTCCTGCTTTATAAGTTCACCAAGTTGATTTACAGGAAGTAACAACCAGCCCCAAATAAAATTGTTAGCAACCCAATACGTTCCCTGCTCATTTACCATGTTAACCATTCGGCTAATCATAAGCATATATGCAATATTTCTAACAAAAGACTCTAAACCTGAAACTCCGCCTATTTTTACAAAGCCTTTTGCCCAAACAAAAGAAAGTTCTATTTTAGAGAATATAGAATATCCCTCTTTTGCTAGTAAGACAGTAGAAACTACAAACAAAATCAAGTTTACAATTATATTGCTATAACCTATACCGTTAACACCAAGATTTGCAGAGATGTTTAAAGTTGAAACAAAAAAAGTATCAAAAACTATGTTTAAAACAAGTTTTGTAAAAGTCAAAATATATACATACTTTGATTTTCCCAATGTTACCAGACAGACAAGCAAAAAACTGGAAAGAAGAGAGAATATGTTTGCAATGCTTTCAATTCTAATGTAGACAGCAGATTCTGCAATAATATCTTTGCTTGTAGCCATTGCCGATAAAAGAGGATTTGTAAAACAACAGATAAAAACAGAACAAACTGCATAAACACAAAAAGAAATAATCAATCCTGTTTTTATACGATTGGTATATTCACTTTTATTGCTTATAACTTTGCCCATAAAGAAATACAAAGGCAAAATAATAGCTTCATTTAAAATTTCATAGATGAGATTCACCCAAGAAAGCTGTCCTGCAATAGAAAAAGCCCAATCACCTTGTAAAGAACCTAAAAAAAAGACTCTCAATGTTGTGTAAATTGTAGGGCACAAGCCCATCACCAAAAGAGAAACAAAGAGCTTCCAATTCAAATTCCGCAAAGATTTTACAACTTTGTTCATAAATTATCTCCCTTAATATTGCATATGAGTCAAATGATATTCGCCACACTGCTCGCAATGATAAACAAAGAGCTTTAAACCTTTTTCCTGAAAGATGATTTTTGCTCTTGTTTCTGCTGATTGCCTAGTAGGATAAGCATGTTTCACTTTTCCTGTTGAATCCAAGCAATTACTCGTATGATTAGGAGTTTGTCTTTTCTTTGGCGAAAGATGCCAATACCCACATTTAGAGCATTTATAACACACTTGCTCATTTCCATATCGACTTTTCACATACAAAATAGCTTCATTTGCTTCATACTCTGTTTCGTATGCCTTCAATGAAGTTCCATCTTTCTTCTTACAAATAGGACTATCAAACATCTAAAAGTCTCCTTTCTTCCCAACCGCGTCAGCATAGTAGCGCAGTATGTGGGGATTAGTATCTGCCATATCGACAGAGCATAATCTGCTACACCAGCAGAACATAATCTGCGACACTAGCAGAGCATAATCTGAGAGTATCGCAGATTATAATCATGCTATTTTACTGCTGTCAAACTCTTGGCAAATGAGCCAGACTTAATGTTTTTCAGCGTAGAATGGTCATTTCCAATTTTTGTTCTCACCTCAAGCGTGAACTCGCCATCGCTCACGTCCGCTCCGAGCATGACCATGACCTTTGCAGGCTTCGGGTCTCCGACGGGAACGCAGCGGTACTCCTTGCCGTCTGAAGCTTTCACAAAAACACCTTGCTCCGTGTCTTTCTTGTCGAACTTCAATCTTGAGCCAACAATTTCCATAACAGAGCCGAGTTTTATCGCTTGTGTGTCGCCCGTAACGCCGTCCTTAACTTGTGTGATGTACGGGTCGGTGTTGTTGCCTTCTTTTTTGAACGGCTTGGCTTTTTTGGCTGCTTCCCTGAGTAACACGCCTGCATTCACGTTGAGGTTGACAACGTGGCGTTTTGGGTCAAAGTTGTCGGCTTGGTTGGTGAACACGCCCGAAATCGAAAAAGATGTGCTGAAAAGGTCGGTCGAAATCACACCACCGTCAGCGATGATGTCGGCATACACTGCTTTTTCTGCCTGTCGAACTGCCGCAAGAGCAGCTTCACTAATGCCGCCTCGCTTGATTATCTCCGCGTCGATTTTGTCCTGAGTGAAGATTTGAGCCTTTTCGCTCACCACCTGCGCCATGCAGTCGTCGGGGTCTGCGGTCAACAGATTTTCTCGTAATGCAAATGGTATCATAAAACACCCTCCATACAGCTTGATGCTGTTTTTAGAAAAGATTTTGTTCTCGTAGATAAATGCGGGAATGCCGTCAAAGACGGAATATAAAAGCCTATATCGTCGTGGCAAAAGCCATAAAGATACAGACAATTATTTGAGAAGATAAATTGTAAAAGATTATCGCAGGCTGTTTTAAGGTTCGATAAGCTCTAGAGATGTTTACTTTTTTGTTTGCTAACTCTGCGTTTTGCATAACTTTATTATACTCAAGTCAAAATGCTGTTGCAATATGAAAAAAGTTGTCATACTGAACTTGTTTTTAGTATCTGCGTTTGTGAAGATTCCGAATCAAGTTCTCTAATGACAATGTACTTTATTCTTTTACTTGCTCTGCTAGCTGCTGTACTTGCTCCAAAGGCAAATGAGAAATCTTAGCAATGCGCTCAAGTGACATTGAACCATCTTTTATCAATTCTATAGCCATAGAATTTCTTTCCTCAAGAACCTTTTCTTTTCCGTACTCTTCAAATGCTCTGCACACTGTACTCACCTCCCCGTCTTCCTGCTTGTGAAACCGCACGCGCTCGGCAATTTCGGCATAGTGCATTTTGTCAGCATTGCTCTCGCGAAAATCGTGCATAAGCCAGCCTATCGCGTCTTCTCCGTTGTATGCGCCGTTCACGTAAATCGTATGAACACCGTTATTGAATGGCAAATCATCTTCACCATCAACTTCAATACTTTGCTTAACTTTGTAAAGCGGCTTGCCCTTTTTGTAAATATCATTCTCGGTTATAAAAATGATATATGTTTCG
>CACYWZ010000085.1 GCA_902778325.1 uncultured Spirochaetaceae bacterium | reverse complement strand
ATTTGATTTGATTTTTGGTTGTGTTACAAAAGGTATGCTACTTTTTACAGTTTGTCATTCCGAACTTGTTTCGGAATCTATTCAATAAAAAGCAGATGCTGAAAAGAGTTCAGCATGACACATTGTTTTTTTCTGGCATACTTTTTCAAAACACCTTCAAAAAAAATGAGCAAAATGGCTTTTACCAGTTTTTTTGCCTATCAACACTGCGTAAGTCTTTAAACTGGAATTTATTGACTTCTGCAAAGTGAAGAAGACAATAAACTGGAATTTTTTTGCAGGTGCAGCACTGCGGCAGCCTTTAAACTGGAATTTTTTGGCTTCTTCAGAGTGAAGAAAGCAATAAACTGCAATTTATTTTGCGATACAACACTGCGGCAGTCTTTAAACTGGAATTTATTGACTCATGCAGACTGAAGAAGGCTTTAAACTGGAATTTATTGCAATGCAGTCTTCAGCCTTGTTGAGCAAGAAAAAATATGCGCCATTCTGAAGTGGCTTTCAGAGCGTTTTTCAAAAATGGCGCACAGAAAAATCTCACTGCACGAGCGTGATGTCAAAAAGAGAAAGAGACGGCGGCTCTTCGCCCGAAAGGAGCTGGAAAAGATTTTTTGCAGTCTGCGTTCCCATCAGTCTAACAGGCTGTTTTGCGCTTGTTACGGGGAACGGCAAAAAATGAAGCGGCTCAAAATCATCGAAAACGCTCACCCCAAAACTCGACATATCAAAGCCCAATTCCTTCAAAACGCGAAGGACATAAAACGCAAACTCGCCGCCCGCCGTGATGAAAACGCCGTCAACGTCTCTGTTTTTCTCAAAAAAGTTCCTGATGTCCAAAAGCGCTTTCTGCTCTGAATAAAGAGAGTACAAAACAGGCGCGTTTCCGATTCCGCTGTCCGCCATCACCGTTCTGAAGCCCTCGACGCGCTCACGAGAATAAAGATATTCCTCAGGACCTGCGACGCAAGCGCATTTTTTGCACCCCTGCCGCAAAAGAGAACGTGTCAAAGCCGCCGCTCCGCTCATATTCTGCACATCAACGCTGTAATGATTGCAAACTTTGCTTCGCCCTTGAAGCACAAACGGAATCTTCAAATCAATCAAAAGATTATAGGCATCAAGCGTGATTTCTTCGGCGGGAATTATAAGACCGTCAACGTTTTGCCGCAAAACCATTTCTTTGAGCCCTTCAAGGCGCTTTTCGCTGTCGAGAACAAAAAGAAGCAGGCTGTATCCGCGACTTGAAACCTCTTCGGCGATTGCCGCGATAATCTCTGACCAATACGAGCCCAAAAGGGAGCGATTTTTTCCAGCAGGGATTATAAGCCCGATTGCCTCGGCGCTTTTGTGCGACAAAGCGCGTGCTGACGCGTTGGGGATATAGTTATGCTCGCCTGCAATCTTTATTATCTCTGCTCTTTTCTCTTCGCTGACACCACGCTGCCCGTTGAGCGCTTTTGAAACCGTACTCGGCGCAACATGGGCAAGTTCGGATATTTCCTTTATCGAATACTTCATAAACTGCAGTATACGGGAAAAAAGGAGTCTTTTCAATAAAAGAAAAAGAAAGCGCTTTCGTCTTGTTGCTCTTTTTTTTCCGCACTTTCGCCTCACACAAAAAGGCGAAAAGCACCAAAGAAAAACGAGCGATTCCCTCTTTTACCCCCGCACAATTCTTTTTGAAAGCACCGTCGCTTTGTGTGTGAAACGGAATGTGAAGACTTGTTTTTCAAAAATTACAGCAAGATTTTTCTTGACATATTCTTTTTACGAGTTTAGAATGACTGCATAAACGAAAACGTTTTCTTTATTTTCACTGATTTCTTTCGTGCGACACAAAAAAATTGAAAAAAAACGTGTCGCAACAAAAAGGAGAGATTATGACAAGCGAGGAAAAGTCCATTTTTACCAAAATGGAAAATGAAATGAGCGATGAACTGAAAAACCACCTCATTCCGTTCTGGCTTTCGCTAAAAGATGAGGAGCGCGGCGGCTTTTTTGGCTACAAAGATTTTTCGCTGAACACCGACACGAGCGCGGAAAAGGGCTGCATTTTAAACAGCAGAATAATGTGGTTTTTCGCCACCTCTTACAAAACAACGCACAACAGAGATTGTCTGAGTGCGGCCGAAAGTGCATTTTCTTTTTTGAAAGCGCACTTTTTGGACAACGAAAACGGCGGTGTTTTTTGGTCTGTAAAGGCGAACGGAGAGCCGCTGGACACGACGAAGCACACTTACAATCAGGCGTTTGCAATCTATGCGCTTTCAGCCTTTTTTGACGCTTCGGGCGATAAAAGCGCTCTGGAACTTGCGCTCAATCTTTTTTCGCTGATTGAAACAAAATGCACTGTCGGCTCAAATTATGGGGAAGCGTATTTTAGCGATTTTTCGCCCGCGAGCAACGAAAAGCTGAGCGAAAACGGCGTCATTGCGACTCACACGATGAACACACTTCTGCATCTTTGCGAGGCGTACACGGAACTTTTTCGCGTGTCGGGCGATTCTCGTGTCAAAGCTGCTCTTTCAAGGATTTTGGAGACATTCGCCAACAAAGTCTGGAACGAAAATCTGGAGCGACAGGAAGTTTTTTTTGACAAAGATATGAACTCGCTCATCGATTTGTATTCGTACGGGCACGACATCGAAACTTCATGGCTGATTGACCGCGCTATTGAAGTTTTCCCGACTGTTCCGTGCAGAAATCGGCTTGAAAAAATCACAGCGACGATTGCCGAGCGCATTTTGAAAGTCGCTTTTGACGGACGCTCGATTGCGCTTGAGTGCGAGCGCGGAAAAATCAATCAAACGCGTGTCTGGTGGGTTCAATGCGAAAGTATCGTCGGATTTTTTAATGCGTGGCAGAAAACAGGGCGCTCTGAATATCTTTTTGCGGCAAAAAAAATCTGGGATTTTGCAAAAGAGTTTTTGATTGACAAACGAAGCGGCTCGGAATGGTTCTGGCAGGTTGACCAAAACGGAAAGCCATCTCAGCGCCCTATCGTTGAGCCGTGGAAATGCCCGTATCACAACGGCAGAATGTGTTTTGAGATTATGAATCGAGTGAAAAGTCTTTGAAAAAATAGAATTAAGGAGGAAATATGAGCATAAACGATGAGAACAATGTGAACGAGAGTTTCAAGAAAAATTGTGAGCGCAAAATTGCCGAATACAATGCGCTCATCGAGCAGAAAAACGAGAAGAGCGATTTTTACAACGGCATTTACGAGCGCTACAAAAACCCCGTTTTGACTCGCGACCACGCACCGCTTATTTGGCGATACGATTTTAATCCAAAAGCGAATCCGTTTTTTATGGAGCGTCTTGGCATTAACGCGATTTTCAATTCTGGCGCGCTTTACAAAAACGGCAAGTTCTATCTTGTGGCACGAGTTGAGGGCGCAGACAGAAAGTCGTTTTTCGCAGTTGCCGAAAGCGAAAGCGGCGTTGACGGCTTCAAGTTCTGGGATTATCCCGTTGTTTTGCCCGACAGCGAGAAGGACGAAACAAACGTCTATGATATGAGGCTCACCGAGCACGAAGACGGTTGGATTTACGGCGTTTTCTGCTCCGAAAGCAAAGACAAGACAAATCCCGATTTGTCTGCGGCAACGGCTGCGGCGGGCATCGTTCGCACAAAAGACCTCAAGACTTGGGAAAGACTTCCTAACTTGAAAACGCTTCATTCGCCACAACAGCGAAACGTTGTGCTTTTTCCGGAGTTCGTCAACGGAAAATATGCGTTTTTCACGCGCCCGATGGATTCTTTCATCGACACAGGCTCTGGAGGAGGAATCGGCTTCGGGCTTTGCGATGACATAACGAACGCAGTCATTGACGAGGAGAAAATCACGAGCCGCCGCGTCTATCACACGATTACAGAAAGCAAAAACGGAGCGGGCGCAGTGCCGATTAAGACGAAGCGCGGCTGGATTCATATCGCGCACGGAGTGAGAAACACTGCGGCGGGCTTGCGCTATGTGCTTTACTGTTTCGCGACTGCTCTCGACGACCCGTCCCGCGTTATCGCAGAGCCAGGAGGCGTTTTCCTCGTTCCGCTCGGCTCGGAAAGAGTTGGCGATGTGTCGAACGTGGTTTTCACGAACGGCGCGGCAGTCACACCGAACGGCGATGTCTACATTTACTATGCGTCGAGCGATACGCGGCTTCACGTTGCGACAACAACGCTCGAAAAACTCGAAGATTATGTTTTCAACACGCCGCGCGACCAGCACAGGAGCGCCGATTGCGTGAAACAGCGTATTTCTCTCATCGAGAAAAATCTTTCGCATCTTAAAAACGCAAAATAATTGCACACAAAGGAGAAAAGAATATGATTAAGACATTTGCACAGTCTATCCCGAATATGCCGTGGCAAGAAAAGCCCGCAGGCTACACGCTTCCCGTCTGGCGCTACTCAGAAAACCCCGTGATAAAGCGAAATCCCGCCCCGAACGTGTCGCGCATTTTTAACAGCGCGGTTTGTCCGTGGCGCGATGGCGGTTTCGTGGGCGTATTCCGCGCAGAAACCTGCAACGGCATTCCCTATCTTTACATTGGCTTTAGCCCTGACGCATTGAATTGGAAGTTCAGCGACGGCGCAATCAAAATCACCGACGAAAACGGAAACGACGTCAGCCCGACTTACGCCTACGACCCGCGACTCGTGAAAATCGGAGATGTTTATCACATTATTTGGTGCACGAACTTTCATGGCGCTTCTATCGGCATTGCAACAACAACCGATTTCAAGACATTCACATCACGCGGCAACGGATTTTTGCCGTTCAACAGAAACGGCGTTCTTTTTCCGCGAAAGTTCGGCGATATGTACTACATGCTCACACGACCGAGCGACAGCGGACACACGCCTTTCGGTGATATTTTCCTTTCTGAGAGCAACGACCTTTTGCACTGGGGAAACCACAAGTTCGTTTTCGGCACTTCAGGAGAGTGGTGGCAATCGGTGAAAGTGGGCGCAGGTTGCGCTCCGATTGAGACAGAACGCGGCTGGCTTTTGTTCTATCACGGCGTCACGGGCACCTGCACAGGCTTTGTCTATTCGATGGGCGCGGCGCTTCTTGACCGAAATGACCCGTCAAAAGTGCTTGCACGCTCCGGAAACTTCCTTCTCACACCCGAAGAGGAATACGAAGAGAGAGGCTTTGTGCCGAGCGTTGTCTTTCCGTGCGCGGCGCTCGTTGACGCGGACACGAACAGAATCGCGATTTACTACGGAGCTGCGGACACATTCACAGCGCTTTGCTTCACGACGGTGGACGAAGTGATTTCTTACATTGACAAATACAACATAATCAAATAACCTAAAACCCATGTGCCGTTTCTGTTATTTTCTTTTTCAAAAGGCAGAAACGGCTTTTTTATCACAATTTTCTAACATCACATTCTTAAGGATAGACAAATGCTAAAACTTAACGCTATTCATCAAGACAAAATCTGGGGATACGAGAGATGGATTGCCTCAACGCACCGCGACGGCTGTCAGAGCGAGTTTCTTTCGTTTTACGGCAAGGATTATCCTTTAATCGTCAAAGTCATTCAGGCAAACGAAGCGCTGAGCGTGCAGGTTCACCCCGACGACGCGCTTGCAAAACAACTCGAGGGCGAAAACGAGAGAGGAAAAACAGAATGCTGGTATGTTCTTGACGCTCAAAAAGACGCAAAACTCATTTACGGCATTAAAAAAGGCGTTTCAAAAGAGCAAATCGAAAGCGCAATCAAAGCGGGCAATCTCGAAGAAAAAATGAATTACGTCAGCGTCAAAAAAGGCGACTTCGTTTTTATTCCCGCAGGAACTGTTCACGCAATCGGCGGCGGACTTCGCCTTATGGAAGTGCAGCAGTCGAGCAACACGACTTATCGCCTCTACGATTACAACCGCGGACGCGAAATCCACGTTGAAAAAGGCTTGCAGGCAGTGAAAACCGACACACTTTTGCCAATCGAGCAGTTCAAAGGAGAGTTTGACTGCCCGTATTTCTCGCTCAAAAAGCACAACGTAAAATCAAGCGCAACGTTTGAAAAGAGCGTTGAAGTTCGCCTTTTTTACACGATTAGCGCAGAAAGCGGCGCAAAAATCACTTGCGGCGAGAAAAGCGAGAGCGTGAGCGCAGAGGATATTTTTGCCGTCAGTTCCAGCGAATCAATCGAGTTCAATGGCAATCTTTCATTGATGGAAATCGTCGCCAAGTAGATTTTTTTGTAAAATTGACAAGATACCAAAAGGCAATTAGAATAAAAAAAGAAAGACGCAATCAAAGTTTCGATTGGTCTTCACACGCACTTTTTGGTTAAAAACCGCCTTAGTGGGCTAGACTTAGGCGGTTTTTTTGTCTCTCGATAAAATCGAAGAGTGGTAAGTTTAATATGCTGGACAATCGAGCAATAACAGCACGATTATCAAAAGAATCACAAAGATTACTTTTGCACTCACTTTACGCACTCCCTAGATTAAAATATGACTTCTCCATACGAAAAAGCCACTAGAACTAGAAGAGCAACCGCCAAACCTTGTCAGGACTCGTGAAAGCCCCTATGATTGCGTCAGTTTTTATTATCGGCAAAAAGTGCGAAAAAGAGTTTATTTCACGGCGCTAGTTTCGCCCTTCTTTGTGCTGTGGCGCGACGTGGAAGAGTTCGCACGAGCAATATCTTCGGCAATCACGGAAGCAAACTCTGAGTATTTGTCGCTCAAAATCAGAGCGGAAGCCGAAACCAAAGGCAAAATCTTGTCGTTGATACAAGACAGAATCTGCTTTTTCAGCTCAGTCGAAGATTTTTCGCTCTTCGCGCTCGCAGCCTTTCCCGACACCTCCGAAACTTTTGCAGCAAACGCGCTCTGAGCGTCTTTGAGAGCGTCAAGCGCTTCTTCAACTCCGCCCAAAAGTTTCACCTTTGCCATCATCTCAGGCGAAGAAAACTCCTCGATTGCGCTTTCGAGCGTGGAAGACTCAGCGGCAAAATTGAGCTTGGTCGCGTTCTTTCCGCCGTGACGGGCGTACACATCAAGAAGAGAGAGCGCCGCTTCCTTTTTCTCGCCCTTCTGAAGCGCCGCGTGTCCCTCAAGTCCCTTTCCAAGCACTCGCCAAGCCTCGTCGCGCGCGCTGTCAAGCTCGTCAAGGTTTCCCGAAACCTTTTCTGAGTTCAAAGCGCAAATGCTCTTTTTGGTCAGCTCCTCCAGCTCAGAAAAACAGGCAGAAAAAAGCTCGTTTTCTGTTGCCGAAGCACATTTTTTGAAGTTTTCCACCATCGCATTCGCCAGAGCCGGGATTTCGCCCACACGAATAGCAGAATTAACGCTTTTGATAGTAGTTTTCATAACTCATCTCCTAAAAAAAATAATTTTTAGTTCGTAGTGAATAATATCACAAAAATTCTTTTCGCGCAAAAAATGTGTGGCTAGACGAAGGGCAAATTCTTTCCGCGTGAGTCGTGTGTGGCTAGACGAAGCGAAAATCCGTTCCGCGAAAGTCGTGTGTGATTACACGAAGCGAAAATCCGTTTCGCGTAAGTCGTGTGTGGCTACACGAAGCGAAAATCCATTCCGCGTAAGTCGTGTGTGATTACACGAAGCGAAAATCCGTTTCGCGTAAGTCGTGTGTGATTACACGAAGCGAAAATCCGTTTCGCGTAAGTCGTGTGTGATTACACGAAGCAAAAACAAAAATGCCCCAGTAGTTTTCTGGAGCATTTTCGTTTTCAAAAAATCAAACTAGAAGAGCGATTTTTGCTCTTCGGCATCTTTTTCTTTTGGCAAAGCGTCAATAACGCTGTCATCGACAAGTTCGACTGAAGTAATCTCTTTCGGCGACACGCGCACAGCCTGCGCTTTTAAGCCCTTCTCTGAAAATGAGGACGCGTCGAAAACTTCGCTCGTCGCTTTCACTCTGCCCTTTTTGGCAAAATTGACCTTGAAGCCGAAACGTTCGCGGGTGTCAACGTGCAAAATCTCCGCGTCGTCGTCCACAATCATATAATCTCGGTTCATAATGTAGCCCGAAATGCGACAGCGCTTGATATATGCGCACTTGCTCTTCGGGTCTTTGTAGATAATCGTGAAAAGCACAGCCGAAAGATTTTCTTTGTCGCCCAAGCAACAATGCCACATTCCATTTCCGACAAAGAGTTTTTCTGGCGCTTGGGACGTAATCGAGTACATTCCGTTGGCTCTCATGAAGAAAATGCGGTCGTAAGGCGAGACCTGAAGAACTGGCTTTCCGCCTGAAACTTTTGTTCCAAGATTTCCCTTGTCGTCGTATTTGAGCGCGGTATCACGTCGAATCACGGCTTTTTTGTCCACTTGCTCAAACGTCGTAATCTCGGTATGGCGGATTTTTTGCTCTTTGTCGATTTTTGAGTCAATCGCGCTCAAAACACTGATTGCGTATGAAACAAGGTCGCTCAAAAGAGAGTCGATTTCGGCAATGCGCGCTTTTATCGCCTCAACTTCGCTTCGGTTCTTGTTGATGTCGAAAAGCGAAATGCGGCGAATCGGGATTTTGAGCAAATGCTCGATGTCTTCATCGTTAATCTCGCGGATAAGCTCTTTTTTGAACTTGACAAAGCCGTCGCGAACAGCCTTGTCAACGTCTTCGGCTGTTGTCTGCGTCTCGATTTTCTTGTAAAGGCGCTCTTCGATAAAAATGCGCTCTAGCGTGCGAAGGTGAAGCTTTTCCATCTGGGAGGCGCGCTCGGCTTCAAGTTCCTTCTTCAAAATGCCTTTTAGAGCCTCTGCGTGATACTGAATGACCTCAGTTACGGTCATTCGAACAGGCATATTGTCGCGGATTACGAGGAGATTGCACGAAATGCTCTGCTCGCACTCGGTGTAGGCATAGAGCGCGGGAACAACGTCCTTGGCATAAACGCCGCGCGGGAGTTTTATCTCGATGTTTGCTCTGTCGCTTGTGTAATCGTTAATCGACGAAATCTTTACGCGCCCAGCCTTTGCCGCGCTTTCGATGCTGTTCATCAGCGTTTCTGTAGTCGAGCCGAACGGAAGCTCTGTGATGACGATTTTCTTTTCGTCGCTCAAGTCCAGCTTTGCGCGAACGACGATTTTTCCCAAACCGTCAGCGTATGCCGAAACATCGCACAAGCCGCCCGTCGCAAAGTCAGGGTAAAGCGTGAACTTTTGCCCACGAAGGCATTTTTTTTCAGCCTCGATGACTTCTTTTACATTGTGGCTCAAAATCTTCGTGCTCATTCCGACCGCGATGCCTTCTGCGCCAAGAATCAGCACGAGCGGCAGTTTTGCGGGGAAAGTCACAGGCTCTTTGTTTCGTCCGTCGTAGCTTGGAACGTAATCGGTAACTGTCGGCGAAAAGAGGATATCGCGCGCAAGGTTCTTTATGCGGCACTCGATGTATCGGGGAGCTGAAGCAGAATCGCCCGTGAACATATTGCCGAAGTTTCCCTGTTTTTCGATGAACAACTCTTTGTTCGCCAAGACGACAAGCGCGCCATAAATTGAAGCATCTCCATGCGGGTGGTATTTCATGCACTGACCGACAACGTTTGCGACTTTGTTGAACTTTCCGTCGTCTGTTTCAAAAAGCGTGTGCAAAATACGGCGCTGAACAGGCTTCAAGCCATCGGCAAGCTCAGGAATCGCACGGTCGCGAATAACGTAGCTTGCATAATCTATAAAGTTTTTCTCAAAAATATCTTTTACAAAAGCCATTTTCTTTCTCCGTCAGGCGTCGATGTCGTCGCTCAAGTTGTTAACGATGAACTCACGGCGTTCGGGCGTGTTCTTTCCCATATAGAACTCCAAGAGCGTCGGAATGTTCTTCATCACTTGGATTTCAATCGGTGTCAGGTGCATATCCTCGTGAATGAACTGCGAGAACTCGTGCGGGCTGATTTCTCCAAGACCTTTGAAGCGCGTAACTTCAACGCCCGCTCCGAGTTTTTTTAGGCTCTTGTCACGCTCGTCCTCACTGTAGCAATAGACGGTC
>CACYWZ010000084.1 GCA_902778325.1 uncultured Spirochaetaceae bacterium | reverse complement strand
TTGATTGACTCCACAACGAAGTCCGCAGCGATTGCGCTTGCGTCCTCTATGCTCTTTCCTCTCATCAAAGAGCCTGCGAAAGCCGAGGCGTAAACGTCGCCTGTTCCGTGGCACATGACAGGCTGCTTTTGAGCAAAATAATAGCTTGTGCTTACTCCGTCGAAGCTCGCAACACCGAGCTTTCCGCGCTCAAAACTCACCCCCGTCAAAATCACGTTCTTTGCGCCGAGTTTGTGCAACTTTCGCACCGTTTCTTCTATATAATTCTTGTCGTAATCATCTCCGCGGTAGCTCTCGCCTAGCAAAAGTGCCGCTTCGGTAAGGTTTGGCAAAATCACGTCCGCGCCCTCAACGAGCTTTCTCATCTCATTCGGGAAATCCTCGCCAAATCCTGCGTACAGTTTTCCGTTGTCCGCCATCGCAGGGTCAACGATTTTGAGTGCGCCGCTTCTTGCCGCCTTCGCCATAATCTCTTTGATGTGCGGGATTTGGGAGGCGCTCACATAGCCTGTGTAAAAGGCGTCGAAGTCGATTTTCTCTTTGAGCCATCTCTCCAAAATCTTTGGCATATCGCCCGTCAAATCTGTGAAAGTCCAGCCAGAGAAGCCTGCTGCCGTGTGGTTTGAAAGCACGCTGGACGGCAAAATCGCAGTTTCGATTCCGCACGCGCTGATAATCGGCAATGCAACGGTCAGAGAGCATTGTCCCACACAAGAAATGTCCTGAATTGTAAGAAGTCTTTTATCCATTTGTCTTCCCCCAAAATTGTTTTGTTTTGCAATACTCTAGCAAAAGCGTGTGAAAACGTGCATAGCCAATTTTTTTTATTTTTTCAATGCCACACTATTTTTTGCTTTTTCTTTTTCTCTAAAATTTTCTATGGACAATATTTTTGCAAGTGCTATAATCAAAAGCGATGAGGAGGCAAAAATGACATATACAATAACAATCCAGAACGCAGACGATAATATTATAAAACTTCTCAAAGGCTTTCTAAAACTTATGCCGAATATCCATTTCAGCGTAAAAAATCTCAAGACAAAGACGCTCTAAGCAAAGAAGATAAGAAATAAATTTTACGAAGGGGGATTTATATGCAGGCATTAACAATAACAGGAAAAACATACAACAATCTTCTGCTGCACGTTGCCCATAAAACAGGGCTTCCTGAAAGCAAAGTGACCGAGAACGCTCTTACAGCGTATCTGGACGAATTGCTCGAAGATTTGGACGATATAGAAGCTGCAGATAGAGCCTATGCAGAATACATTGCCAGCGGTAAAAAATCAATTTCTGCCGAACAAATGCGAAAGAAATTAGAATTATGACCGTCAGGTATTCCGAAAAAGCTCAAAAAGCATTTTCAAAGATGGATAAAAAGACCCAAAGCCGCATTCTTGATTATATGGACGAGGTGGCGGCATTGACTGACCCTCGTTCTCGCGGAAAAGGTCTGACTGCGAATTTAGCAAGTTTCTGGCGATATCGAGTTGGTGATTATCGTATCATTTGCCAGATACAAGATTCATAGCTGATTATTCTCGTTGTTGATGTTGGACATCGAAGAGAAATATACAAATAAAACCTCGCATTAAACAATGTGAGAGCGAAAAATGAAAAAATGAACTCACATTAAATAATGTGAGCGCAAAAAAATGAAAAGACGAACTCACATTAAACAATGCGAGTGAAAAAAAACAAAAAGACGAACTCACATTAAACAATGTGAGAGCGAAAAATTAAAAAACAGAGCCACATTAAACAATGTGAACTCGGAAAAACAAAAAGATAAGGTCGCATTAAACAATGTGAGCGCCAAAAATCAAAAATCGACCCCGCATTAAACAATGCGAAATCCTACGGGCGAAAATATCCTAGCGAACAAGATTTCTCGACTTCACTTCGTTCCGCTCGAAATGACACTGACTGTTTTTTGCAGTAAAGATTTCGAAATAGAAGGAGAATCTTATGATTTGTATTCACAAAATCATCAACAACATCACAGTTGCGGAAATGACAACGCTCTCTGCTGCGGCGTTGCTCTCGTTCAAAGACGCAGAGGCGCTGAAAGGCGACGCAATGCTCGACAGCGTGATGAGCGAAATCGAAAAGAAGAGCGCTCTTCTCAAAGCCGCGGGTGTCCGCGAAAAGAAGTCGCTGAGCCTTGAGAAAGCCGACAGTGCGCGAGACGAAATCTTGAGAACGCTTT
This sequence comes from uncultured Spirochaetaceae bacterium, assembly GCA_902778325.1. GTDB lineage: Bacteria > Spirochaetota > Spirochaetia > Treponematales > Treponemataceae > Treponema_D. The sequence continues at coordinate 7,933 of CACYWZ010000084.1, read as the reverse complement.
TCGTGATGCTTCAAGGTTATGCCGTGATGCCGTCACAGGAAAAGAGGGAGGCGGCGTCTTCTCTTCTCTCAAAGCTTTCAGTTTACGGCTTGAAGACTTTGAGCGAGTCTTATGCCATTGAGAGCGCCCACATCGAGCATATGCTTATCATTTTGACAAGCGATGAGAACAAAGCGGCTGTGAAGGCGCTGGACGGTCTTGGTGAGACGATTGAGGCGCTCAGAAAAGCCGAAGACGATTTGAAAGCGGCAGGTGAGGCGAGTGTCAGCGAAAAAACGTCGAAAGGGGAGAGCGCTTATCTTCTCAAGAAGGACGTTCTTTCGACTTTCAACGTAAAACTCATTCCTTATCTTTGCGCCTGCTCTGCGATTGACGGGGAGAAATACGACGCGTTCTCATCGAAAATCGCAGAATATGTCGAGCGAGCAAACTCAACGGTGAGCGAGCGCAACAAAAAGACGAACAAGCAGGGCGGAGCAAAAGAGTAGTGCGAGAGTCCTTGTGAAAAACGGTCATTGGGAGAAATCAAAATGACCGCATGGAAGAGAGGTGGCTGAGCGTTGTCGATGCCGCCTCTCTTTTTCCTTGTCTAATTTTTTTTGTGTTATTTATTGTAAAATAAAAGTCAATTCGCTATAATCCTTTTCATATTTACGTTTTTTAGACATAAGAGGACACTTTATGAAAGCTATTGAACTGGAAAAAGCATATAATCCAAAAGATTTTGAAGACCGACTTTACAAGGAATGGGTAGAGAAGGGATATTTTTTGCCGCAGTCAGATGAGGCTTCTCCAGTTCACGTCAAAGACGCGCTCAGCAAAGCAAACTTCACTGTCGTTATCCCGCCGCCGAACGTTACGGGCATTCTTCACATCGGACACGCATTGAACAACACGTTGCAGGACATCGTTGTCCGCTATCACAGAATGAAGGGCGACAACACTCTTTGGCTCACAGGAACAGACCACGCAGGTATCGCGACTCAGAACGTCGTTGAGCGCGCTTTGAAGAAAGAAGGGCTTCGTCGTCAGGACTTGGGAAGAGATAAGTTTCTGGAGCGCACTTGGGCTGTCGCAAAAGACCATCACGACACAATCGTAAAGCAGCAGAAAAAGCTCGGAAACTCTGTCGACTGGAAGCGCGAGCGTTTCACTCTTGATGAGGGTCTTTCAAAGGCTGTTCGCGATGTTTTCGTAACGCTTTACGAGCGCGGGCTTATCTATAAAGGTCATTATCTTGTAAACTGGTGTCCACGCTGCGGAACGGCTTTGGCAGACGACGAAGTTGACCACACAGACACAGCGGGCGCAATGTATCACCTTTATTATGAATACGCTGACGGAAGCGGAAAGATTGAAGTTGCAACAACTCGCCCAGAGACATTCTTTGGCGATACTGCTGTTGCCGTAAACCCAGAAGACGAGCGATACAAGGCTTTGGTTGGCAAAAAGGTACGCTTGCCGCTCACAGGCAAAGAAATCCCGATTATCGCTGACGCTTACGTTGACAAAGAGTTTGGAACAGGTATGGTTAAAATCACTCCTGCTCACGACCCGAACGACTGGGAAGTCGGAAAAAGACACAACCTCGAAGTAATCAACCTTTTGAACCCAGACGGCACATTGAACGAGAACGTTCCAGAAAAATACCGTGGTCTTTCTTGCGAAAAGGCGCGCGCTATTGTTATTGAGGACTTGAAAGAAGCAGGTCTTTTCAAGGGCGAAGAGAAGATGACTCACTCTGTCGGTCACTGCTATCGCTGTAAGACCGTTGTTGAGCCATATTTAAGCGACCAGTGGTTCGTAAAGATGAAGCCATTGGCAGACAAAGCGATGGCGGCTTGGAAAAACGAAGAGTTCGTGTTCTATCCAAGAAAGTGGGAAAACACATTCACTCACTGGATGGAGAATATCCGCGACTGGTGTATCAGCCGTCAGCTTTGGTGGGGACACAGAATCCCTGTTTGGTATTGTCAGAAATGCGGCGAGACAATCGTTTCTCGCGAAGACCCGTGTTGTTGTCCAAAGTGCGGGGCTGGCAAAGAAGATTTGCAGCAAGACCCTGATGTTATGGACACATGGTTTAGTTCTTGGCTCTGGCCTTTCTCAACACTCGGTTGGCCAGAAGAAACAGCGGATTTCAAGAAATTCTATCCAACAACAACACTCGTAACTGCTTACGATATTATCTTCTTCTGGGTCAGCCGTATGATTATGGCAGGCTTGGAGTTCACAGGAAAATCACCGTTCCACGACATTTACATTCACGGACTTGTTCGCGACAAGCAGGGCAGAAAGATGTCCAAGTCGTTGGGCAACGGTATCGACCCGCTTGAAATCATCGATGAATACGGCTCAGACGCGCTCAAGTTCACGCTCGGCTATATGTGCGCACAGGGTCAGGACGTTCTTGTGGACAAAGAGAGCTTCAAGCTCGGTAGCCGCTTCTGCAACAAGATTTGGAACGCAAGCCGCTACATTCTCGGAAACCTTGAGGGACGCACGCTTATCCCTGTAACAGATGTAGACTTGACAGAGCTTGACAAGTGGATTTATGCCGAACTCAATGCAGCGGTGAAAGCGGAGCGCTCAGCTCTTGAAGGATACCGCTACAACGACGGTGCAAGCGCATTGTATGAGTTCTTCTGGACAAAGTTCTGCGACTGGTATGTTGAAGCAACAAAACTCAGCTTCAAGAACGGCGACGAAAGAGAAAAAGACCGCGCTGTTTCTGTTTTGCTCAACGTTATGGAAGAGAGCTTGCGCCTTTTGCACCCGTTCTTGCCATTCGTTACAGAAGAGATTTATGGAAAGCTCCCGCTTGACCAAATCATCGAGAACAGAAAGAAAGCTGGTGAGCAGAAGATTATCACAAACTCTCTTTACACAGGAATGCTCGTTTGTGCTCCTTTCCCTGTTGAAAGCAGTGCAAGAGATGACGATAATATTTCTAAGCGCTTTGAGGTCTTGCAGGATTTAATCCGCAATGTTCGCACTCTCCGCGCAGAATGTGGCATTGACCCAGCGGCAAAGATTCACATCGCGCTTTTGCTCACACCGAACAGTGCAGCGGAAGTTTGCAAAGAAAAGACTGATATGATTCAGCTTCTCGCTGGGGTCAGCAATGTTGAGTTTGTCAGCGCAAAGCCTGCAAAATCAATCGGTGCGGTTGGTGACGGCTATGAAGTGTTTATCATCGTTGACGAAAACATCAACAAAGAGCAGCTCGTTGCACGCTTCCAGAAAGAGATTACAAAGGAAGAGGGCTTCATCAGAAACTCAGAGAAGAAGCTTTCTAACTCAAAGTTCACAGAACACGCCTCTCCTGAAGTTGTTCAGGCAGAAAAAGACAAGCTCGAACTTAGTAAGCGCAGAGTTGAGAAACTCAACAGCTACATCGAGAGCATCTAATTAACTACGCAAAGGCGCAAGGAGATACTGATATGGGCAAATATGTAATGCAGACAGAAAAACCAGAACAGATGGACACACAGCACATGTTACAGCTCAAAGGGATTGCCCTTGCGCCGTACTTGCAGCTTTCGACTATGCTTATCGGAAAGCGTCGTCGTGCTGGAGGCAATATGTTCCGCCATCAAATCGACACGTTTTCTATCCTTATGGATTACGGCTATATCGACAGCGTTTTGCTCAAGGCGAGCGTGATTCATGACGTGGTTGAGGACATTCCGGGCTTTGACACAAATCTTATTCTTAATGCCGACGAAGAGGGAACAAAGGTCTTAGAGCTCGTTATGGAAGTGACGAAGAGGGACGGGCAGAAGAAGAACGATTATCTAAAGCACATCGTTGCAAACGGAAGCCACAAAGCGAAAGTCTTGAAATGCGCCGACAGAATCAGCAATATGATAAGCCTCGGCTTTGTTACGGATGCAGCGTTTATCGAGCGATATTGCGACGAAACCGAGTATTTCATCTTCCCGATTGCGCTTGAAGTTGACTACAATATGTATCAAGAGCTTATAGACCTTGTAATGACGCGCCGCGCATATCTTGAAAACTCTGGATATTACACAGAGAAGAAAAAGAAAGAGCAAGAAGCTCAAAAATAAAGATTATCACCGCCAGTTTTATGGCGGTTTTTTTATCAGAATACGATAGGAGAAAAGAGGAAAAATGCAGAATAACACAAACTCAAAAACTATGAACGCCGTTTTTGCACTGTTTTTTATTGCGTTTGGGGCGTTTTGTTTTAAACAATGCGTCAGCAAGTTTTTAGATGATTATAATGTGGTGAAAAACGGAACTGTTTTTACAGGCAAAATAGAATCTGTTGAAATTCATAGTAGCGTTCATCGTAGCGGAAAGCATACTTATTACGAAGTTTTTGTGAGATACAAAGACGGCGATACAAAAAAATTTAGAAGTTTTGAAAAAAGACAGAGTTTTTCAGAATCTTGGTCAAATGTGATATACGGCAGTGAAAAGTATAGAGCAGGCAATCAGATTGTAATTTTTGCACTTGATGATAAAATTTTACCAGTTGCAGATAAAAACTCAATTTTGCAAAATGATGCTATCTACATTGTAGCCTCTATTGTTATGATTTGTGTTGGCGTTTCGTTTTTTGCAAAAGGTGTGTTTTTAAAAAAGAAGAATGAGGATTAGAAGATGAAAAATGATAAAGAGAAAATTGGCTCTTTCAAAAAGTCAGTGTTCGGGATTTTCCCGAATGCCATTTTTTCAAAAAGTCAGCGTTCGGGGTTTTCCCGAAAGCCATCTTTTCAAAAAGTCAGCGTTCGGGGTTTTCCCGAAAGCCAATATTAAAATAGGGGAGAGAGATGAAAATTGATGTTAAAAAGACCCTTGCAGCATTGCTAAAAAAGTTTTGTGCGCTCTTAATCTTTTTGGCTTTGGGTGTGGTGATTTCTCTTATTTTCGGCATGGCGTTCGGCACGATTTTTTATCTTATGCGCGATGTTGAGCTGATTGACGCGATTTGCAAGGACGAGGGGTACTCGTTCCCGTTTTATGTCTATGATTTCACGTTCGGCTTGAGTTTCTTCGGCTTTGTTATAAGCGCGATTTCTATGCGAAAATTCCTTTTTCGCGGCTTGGGCTTCGTGTTCACTCCGTTTGTGATTGCGTTTTTTGGGCTTTCGTTCTTGCTCAGTTTGTTTTCTCTGACAGGCTGTGAGACTATGTGCGTCTATAACCCGCTCATCGATACTCGGCATAGCGCTGATTTCAATCCGTACAATGTGCCGCGTCTTGAAGTCGGAATGAGCCGAGAGAAAGTAATCTCGCTCATCGGAACGCCACTGGGCGAAAACAACGGATATATGGATTACACGAGCGACGGCGCTTTCAAGTTCGGTGATTTTGCATGGTTTGAGCTTTTGATAAAACTTGAAGACGGCAAAGTTTCAAAAATCACTTCTCTATGGTGCGATGATTGATGATGCACGACAGTCATTTATTTGTCTGATTTGTATGACATGGGAAGAATTCAATCTGTAGCAATAAAATCAGATATATCGAAATTAAGAGCCTTTTCAAATAACTTTTCACACTCACTGCTAATTTCTATTTTTCGTTTCCATAAAACTTTGTATGCCACAATTTTTTTCCTGTTCAACCAACAACAAAAAAGGCAGAATATTGACATTTTGACACAGTATGCTATTATATTCTTAGTCGGGAATGTCCTTGATAAAACCCATTGGACTGCCGCAAGGACTTTAAGCATGAAGGGACTTAAAGATTTCGACATGTTAGGCTATTGGGCTTTTTGCCACAGTAGCCTTATTTTTTGCTTTGCTGCTTTATTCAAAATCGATTTTCTACGAGTTATCATAGCAGTTATAACATCATAAAATTCATCATTCTCAACTGCTTTCAACTCAATAATGCAAGTATAACCACTGCATACACCTGTTAGCATAAGACGAGTTCCGCTAGAATAAATCTCATCAAAATTATTGCAAATCGACTCCACAAAATCCCGTGCATTCAAGAACCCTGCACCTTTCAATTGCGATAGCCGCTCAGGACGCTCTATATGCCTTTCCCCAAAATCTCCTTGCATATTATTTTGCTGACCAACACGCAAACGGATTTTGCCAGCTTGACGGCGAATCTGTTTTGCAAGTTCTGGCGATATTTCACCAAAATCAATATCACCATTTGAAGTTAACACAAAATCGCCACAATGCTTTACACACATATTCATAAATATACAATATTTTTTTTCCCCTGTTCAACCAACAACAAAAAAATCCCTGCCTGCGCTCCTTTGCGCAAACAAACAAAAAGGCGCGCCTTCTTTCAAAAGCACGCCTTTCAATTCAGCCCCTAGGGGTTAAATTAGAAGCTGTATGATACGCGGAGAGGAATTCCCCATGAGAATGGGTACTTTGTATCACCGTTGTCTGTGTATGTTGTTTTGTACATACCAGTGCCGTTTGTAGCACCTACGAAACCTGCTGAAACTGAGCAACCTTCATAATCCTTCTGAACACCAATTCCGAAGTTCATGCAGTCTGTGTTGTCAGCATTTTTGTTGCTAAGATAGATACCATTTGCATATCCAACATCAGCAAAGAGCTTGAGGTCATCTGCGAGCTTGTAGTCTACGCCACCAGCAACGAAGATACCGAACTGTCCGTCTTTCTTGTTCTTGCCGTCTTTGTCGATAAGATATGTTCCGATTTTTGTACCAACCTGAGCGTGAATAGTCAACTCATCAGTTGCACCATATCTTGCATAGAGGTTAACCTTGTTTCCAGCAGACTTCTCAACATATTCACCATCTACAGCCAAAATTCCTGCATCATCAAATGCTGCTAAAATTGTATCAAGATCGTTGCTTGCAATAGCAGTTTCAATTGCAGCCAACTTATTAGCATCATATGCTGCGTAGTACTTCTGAACAGTTGGGATAAATGCACCAACGCTGATGAACAAGTTTTCCATTGGCTTGATATCTGCTGCAATGTTCAAGATGTTCTGGTCTTTGAGTTTCATATCATCACCGTCTTTTACAACAACACGACCTGCAGTTGTATCCAAACCGAGTTTTACAGTTGCGATACCCTCATCACCACCGATTGCATAAGCAAGAGCATATTTTGACTGGCGTCCAAGGATGTTTGTCAACTTGTTTTCGCTGTCTCCGATATCTCCTGCGTCAGCATCTCTGCCATTCCAGCAAGGATAGTTCAAAGAAGCGTAAATCTGCAATCCTTCAATTGGGAATACACCGATTTTTGCACCAGTAGAATCCTGTCCCTGGAATGTGAATGCTTCATGGCGATTGTCACCGTTATCCATTGTTCCAACGCGGAACAAATCCCATGTGCTGTAGCAAGCATCACCACGAATGTTGTCGCCAGTTCCTTTTCCAGCCCAAATCTTGAACTGCTCAACTGGAGAGTACCAGAGCCAACCACAGTCGATTCCAGTGTTTGCATCGCCGTTATGGTTGTAAGCAAACTTTCCACCAAAATTCTCATTTGATGCTTCTACTGAAATCTGGTTACGAGTTCCATCTCCGTGCCATGGTGTAGCATTTGACATCATAACTTCAGAACTGTTGTCGTTTCCAGTATCTGTGCTGTTACCGATAGCCCAAACGTTCTGACCGTTAAGACCTACATTAACATCTGCAAATGCTGCAGATCCGAGCATAGCAGCTACTGCTGCTGTTGCAACTAACTTTTTCATAAAAAACCACTCCTATTTATGAACCTTTTTACCAAGTTTCATAATCTGAATTTAGAATAAGCCCGAAACAATCGGTTGTCAAGAAAAAAATTCAAAAAAATCACATTTTTTTGTAACCTTCTTACTACAACCCTTGCATAACTCTGAAAAATTCTTTTTCTATCGACACAATTTTTCCTCATCTTTACCTTTTTTTGCTGTCATTCCGAACTTATTTCGGAATCTGCTCTTTTCCTCGGTGGCTGAG
>CACYWZ010000083.1:10272-12725 GCA_902778325.1 uncultured Spirochaetaceae bacterium | reverse complement strand
GTTTCTTCTTTTGCTCATCATCATTGACCCGATTGGCTCAATCCCGCTTTTTCTTTCCACGACGGCAGGCTTTGATACAGCCACGCGAAAGAAAGTTATCGTGAGAGCAATGCTTGTGGCTGGTGCTGTCCTGATGATTTTTGTCGTGTTCGGGAAACTTCTCTTGCAGTTTTTTGCGATTTCGCCGAGCGCATTCTACATTTCAGGCGGCATAATCTTTTTCACGATTGCTTTCGAGATGATTCAGAGCAAGCCGAGAAGCCGCAACACCCCGGAGTCGAGCATCGACCCCCACGATGCCATGATGGTGGCGATTTTCCCGCTTGCCACCCCGCTTATCGCAGGACCTGGCATGATTACGACGATAATGATGCAAGTTTCGTCCGACAACTTCGGAATGGCGGGCTATCTCTCGCTCTCGCTGGCTCTTTTCTTGTGCCTCGCAATCGAGTTCGTCGCGCTAAAATGCGGCACGGTGATACTGCGCATAATCGGCACGACGGGAATGTTCGTCCTTGAGAAAATCATGGGACTTATCCTCGCCGGAATGAGCGTGCAGCTCATTTTTGACGGACTTGAGAAAATCGGACTCGTGAAAATCTTGTAGCAGGGGAGCGGAGAGCGCTTTTTTTATTTTTCTGTGAAAAAATTCACACGACTTAACGACAAAAAAAAATTTTTTTCATTAAGTGCACTTAACGCCTCGCTTTTTTTTCTGGAGAGCCATTAAGTCGACTTAACGCGCTCCTTTTTTTTCTGGGAGGCAATTAAGTGCACTTAACGTCTTCCTTTTTTTTCTGGGAAGCGATTAAGTGCGCTTAACGGCTTCCTTTTTTTCTGGGCAAGCAAAAAAGTGGACTTAACGACAAGATTTGACTTTTCTTCTCGTTAAGTCCTAAACTTTTTTTGCAAAAAAATCGCCTAGCAAATCTGATTTATCGCGCTAATTACGGCACGAACGCCAGCGCGCCCGATGTTGGAGCTTTTTCCCGCGCCCCAATATTTTTTGCCGTCCGTCGTCGTGATTTCAACATACGCCATCGCGCTCGCGTTGCTTCCAGAGCCGACAGAGTTCTCGTGGAAAGCCGTGATGTTGAAAGAAGGCACAGGAGTTTCGTTGAGGGAAGCGACGAAGGCGTCGAGCGGACCGTTTCCGCGCGCGCCAATCGAATATTTCTCGCCATGCCATGTAATCACGCCGCGACATGAGACCATGTCCTGCGTTCCGCCCTTCGCCTCGACGTGAGTTTCTGCGTAATCGATGAGGGAGAGCGGGTGAATCGCCTTGAGCCACTTTTCCGAGAAAATATCGAAAATCTCATTCGGCAAAAGTTCCCTCTGCGCCTTGTCCGCAGCAGCCTTGACCACATCGCCGAGAGCGGGGTGCATCGCTTTCGGGAGCGTGATGTTGAAGTTTTGCTCGAGGATAAACGCCGCGCCGCCTTTTCCGCTCTGCGAATTGATGCGGATAATTCCCTCGTACTTTCGCCCGATGTCGTGCGGGTCGATGAGCAAATACGGCACGTCCCAGATGTCGTTCTCGCCCATCTTCTCTCTCGCCGCCATTCCCTTTCGGATTGCGTCCTGATGACCGCCAGAAAGCGCAGTATACGCCAAACTTCCAGCGTAAGGCGTTCGTGGAGCAATTTCCATCTTTGTAAACTCTGCGTATTTTTCCGCGATAGAGGGGAGATTTGAAAAGTCGAGTTTCGGGTCAACGCCTTCGCTGAACATATTGAGCGCAACCGTTACGATGTCGAGGTTTCCTGTTCGCTCGCCGTTTCCGAACAAACAGCCCTCGACTCTGTCAGCGCCCGCAAGCAAAGCAAGCTCACAGCTAGCGACTCCTGTTCCGCGGTCATTGTGGCAATGAGTTGAGATAATCACGTTTTCTCTGTCGCTTATTTTTGAAGCAAAGTATTCGATAGCGTCGGCGTAGACGTTCGGCGTGTAACATTCGACTGTTGTAGGCAAGTTGTAGATGATTTTGTTTTCCGCGCTGTATCCCCACTCTTTTCCGACGGCTTCGCAGATTTCAATCGCGTAATCGATTTCGGTCATTGAAAAACTCTCCGGCGAATACTCAAGGCGGATTCTCTTCTTTTCGTCATCGCTCATGTCCTTCATACATTCCTTTATACACTTCACGCCGTCCACAGCGATTTTCACGATTTCTTCTTTGCTCTTGCCGAATGTGTATTTTCTCTGCGCAGGAGAAGTCGAGTTGTAGATGTGGAAAATCACGCTCGGCGCGCCCTTTATCGCTTCCATCGTCTTTTTCACAAGCTTTTCGCGTGCCTGACAAAGAACTTGAATAGTAACGTCGTCTGGAATACGCTTTTCGTCGATAAGGCGGCGGATAAAGTCGAACTCGGTGTCGCTTGCGCTAGGAAAACCCACTTCGATTTCCTTGAAACCGATTTTCACAAGAAGCTCAAAGAAGGCGATTTTCG
>CACYWZ010000083.1:0-10254 GCA_902778325.1 uncultured Spirochaetaceae bacterium | reverse complement strand
AAAGAAGGCGATTTTCGTTTCAATTCCCATCGGGTCAATCAAAGCCTGATTTCCGTCGCGCAAGTCCACAGAACACCACAACGGAGCGTTTTCGATGACGCGATTGCACCACTGTCGGTTTACAATCGGGATAGACGGCATTCTTCGATACTTTTGAGCGTTCATTTTGATACTCCTTTACAGCAATAAAATAAAAAACCTGCTACCAATCGGCAGCAGGTATCAAAATCCTCGAAATATAGACAAATGCTATACAATACTCCTAGCGCCGATTTGCTTTTTGAGACTGAACTAGAGCTAGAAGTAGAGTAATATATTTATCCATACAAAACAGTATGCAGTATTGTTAAAGAAGTGTCAAGCGTTTGCATTAGAAAAGCCCGCTGACAATTCCATCATCATCAACATCGATGTTAAGAGCAGAAGGCGCTTTCGGCAATCCTGGCATATCCACGATGTCGCCCGCAAACACAACGACGAAGCCTGCTCCTGAGTACAACTTCACATCGCGAACAGGAAAAGCGTATCCTGAAGGACAGCCGAGCGCTTTTTTGTCGTGGCTTATTGAGTTCTGCGTTTTTGCTGTGCAAATCGGCAAGGCGCCATAGCCAAGAGACTCGATTTCTGCGATTTTTTTCTCGGCGCGGCTGTCAAACTCGACGCTCGAAGCGCGATAAACCTCGCGGGCAAGCGTCGTGATTTTTTCTTTGATCGAAGAGTCAAGCGGATAGAGCGGCTTAAAAGCGCTCTCTCCTTTGTCGCACAAATCCACGACAGCTTGAGCCAGCTCCGTGACGCCCTCTCCGCCTTTTGCCCAGCCTTCGCTCACGAAAGCGTCAGCGCCGCATTTTTGCGCCAATGACTTGACGAGCGAAAGTTCAGCTTCCGTGTCAGACGAAAAGCGATTCACTGCGACAACAGCCTTTACGCCAAATTTTGCCATATTCTCGATATGAGCGCGAACATTCGAAAATCCTCTCTCAATCGCCTCAAGATTTTCCGCTCCCAAAGCGTCTTTAGTCACGCCCCCGTGCATCTTTATCGCTCTCACCGTCGCCACAATGACAGCGGCAGAAGGCTCAATCCCGCCCGCTCTGCACTTGATGTCCATAAACTTTTCTGCGCCCAAATCCGCAGCAAATCCCGCTTCGGTAACAACATAATCGCCTGTTGCAAGAGCGCAAAGCGTCGCGTTGAGCGAGTTGCAGCCGTGCGCGATGTTGGCAAAAGGACCGCCGTGAACGAATGCCGGCGTTTTTTCGAGCGTCTGCACGATGTTCGGGCGGATTGCGTCCTTCAAAAGCGCTGCAATAGCGCCAGTGCATTTCAGCTCCCCAAAAGTCACAGGTTTCTTGTCGTAATTGTTCGCGATAACAATGCGGGAAATGCGCTCCTTCAATTCGCTGATAGATTTTGAAAGGCAGACAATCGCCATAATCTCGCTAGCGACTGAAATCTGAAAACTGCTTTCGCGCGGCACACCGTCAAGTCGTCCGCCCAAGCCCACTATGACATTTCGAAGCGCGCGGTCGTTCAAATCAACACATCGCTTCCAAGAAATCGTGCGCGGGTCAATGTTCAGCGCGTTGCCCTGCTGAAGATGGTTGTCGATAAGAGCCGCCATCAAGTTGTTCGCCGCCGTAATCGCGTGAATGTCGCCCGTGAAATGCAAATTGATGTCTTCCATAGGAACAACCTGCGCGTATCCGCCGCCGCACGCGCCTCCCTTGATGCCAAAGCAAGGTCCAAGAGAAGGCTCACGAAGCGCGATAACCGCTTTCTTTCCGATTCTGTTCAGTGCATCTCCAAGACCGATAACAACAGTTGATTTTCCCTCTCCTGCCGCCGTCGGAGTCATCGCCGTAACAAGAATGAGCTTACCGCGCTTGCTTTTGTCTTCCGCTTTTTTTTGCAAAGCGCGAAGAGTTTTCATCGTGAGTTTCGCCTTGAACTCTCCGTACTTTTCGATACCGTCCTCGCCGATACCGATTTTCGCCGCAACTTCCGCAATAGGAGCCATCACATTTTTCTGTGCAATTTCAATGTCAGAAAGCATTTTGTCCGCCTTGTGTCGAGATAGCCTATTCTAGCCGACCTATGCATTTATTTCAAGCAAACTTTGAGCGCGGCGCGCGAAAGAAATCTTTGCAAATGAAATATTATTTTTTCTTCCTGCCAAATATTTCCAAACTCGTTTTGAACATTTGTTAGAAGCCTCACCTGAGTGAATTTTGCTCTTTGAACATTTGTTTAAAGCGTCGCTGAGCAAATTTTGCCCTTTAAACATTTGTTTAAAGCGTCGCTGGAGTGAATTTTGCCTTTTAAACAAACGTTTAAAGCGTCGCTGGCTAGTAGTCTTAAAACGAACATTTGTTACTTTCAACGCAATTGTTACAGCGATGAAACGACAAAGGAAAATATGTTGTCTGAATGATTTTCCGATTTTTCGTTGATAATTCGCTTCTTGATATATGTCCTTGACATTTATTTGTAAAAGTCAAAAATTATATGTGAAAATAAAGCTGGAGCAAAATATGGGAAATAGCAAAGAGCGAAAACTTCGCGAGCTCAGGGCGCGCGCTGTCGAGGATTTTCAATCGATTATGAAACTTGATTTCGGGAAAAAACGTTTTGAGACAGACTTGTCTTGTGGCGGACGTGATTGGTTTGGGATTGCCCGAAAGTATTACGAGGAATATTGCAGTGACGATGTCAAACTTGACTACAAACTTGAGATTGTCCGACGCTCTCTTATGCTCGCTTCTTGTGTTGGAGGCGTGGAGTACAAACGGCTTTTGGCTCAGGCGTATTTGACGGGTGTTTTCGGAAGCGAGAATGGTCAGGAAAAGGAAGGGCTTTATTGGCTTTCGCGTGCTGTTGATGAAGATGATGGAGAGGCGGAGGCGATGATGGCTCTCAATTATTTTTATGCGCGCTGCGGTGTGAAAAAGAACTACAAAAAGGCTTTTGAGCTTTTCTCGAAGGCGGCTTCTCACGGAAATGCGCTTGCTTCTCGCTTTATGGGCGATTTTTATTCCCATTCCAAATTCGGCAAAATTGTCTCGCCTGATTTTGACAAGGCTTTCGAGTGGTACAGGATTGCGGCTGAAGGCGGGGATTCTTACGCGCAATGTTTGTATGGCAGGGAGTTTTATTCTGGCAAAAAAGTTCCGCAAGATTACGACAAGGCGTTTGCGCTTTTTTCAAAGGCGGCGGAGCAGAACGACCCGAACGGCATTTTTATGAAAGCTCAGTGCATTTGGTTCGGCTTTGGAACAAAGCAAAACAAAAGCGAGGCGTTCGAGCTTTTCAAAAAAGCTGCGGAACTTGGCTCTGTTGTGGCGGCTCTTGACGCCGGAAAAGCGCTTTATCTTGGCGAGGGAACAGAAAAAGACCTTGAGAGGGCTCTTGTTTATTTTGAGCAAAGCGCTCAGGGCGGCTGTGATGAGGGAAAATGTGCTGCGGAGATTTGCCGCAAGGAAATGGGAGCGTAAAAAGATATGGACGAGAAGTTTTCTGGAAAGATTATAAATATTCCGATTGTGTCGCCTGCAAAAGAGGATGAGAAACAAGACATTGCAAGGTCGTTTTATCTTTCGATGGTTTTGGCGAATCTTATGCTTGCGTTTTTCAAGTCGCAAAGTGATATTGTTGCAGATTCAATGCACATTTTTGATTATGAAGTTTCCAAGGGAGACACTCTTGCGTGCTATTATGCGGGAATTGCGTATTTTAGGAATCTCGATAATTCAGGGCGTCAGGGAAAGGGTGTGAATCTTTTGATAAAAGCGATGAATGCCGGAATCGAGGACGACGGCGAGTATATTCAGGCAATCGATTGTGTCCGTCTTGGTCAGTTCGTGAATCAGGACGAAAAGAAAGCCGCCCGCCTTTACAGGAAACTCTCTCAAATGGGCGTTTCTGAAGGAACATACCGTCTTGCATACTGCTATGAATGGGGAATTGGTGTGAAAAAGGACTCCAAGAAGGCAGAAAAACTTTATGAAGAGGCGGCAAAACAGGGAAATATTGACGCAAAATCGAAAATCATTAGTGATGATGCAGGGGAACTTTTCGGCGGAAAAACACGAAAATGGAAATATCTTTTGAGCAAAGCTCCTCGAATAATTGAGCTTTGAAGAGTCTGTTATACTTTCTTTTTTTGTCTTTTCCAACATTCGTTTTATGTGCTATAGTTCGCTATCATGAACTCGTCAATGAAAAATTCTGCAATCGAGGCGCGCCAGTCATCTTCTAGGCGCGTTCCTCAGTTTTCATCGGTTTCAATCACCGAAGGAACAATCTGGAAGGCAATTCTTTCGTTCTTTTTCCCGATTCTCTTCGGGACTTTTTTCCAGCAACTCTATAACACCGTTGACGCAATCGTTATCGGGCGTTTTGTTGGAAAAGAGGCGCTCGCAGCTGTTGGCGGAGGTGTGGCGGTTTATGTAAATCTCCTCGTCGGATTTTTCGTCGGGCTTTCAAGTGGCGCTTCTGTTGTTATCTCGCAGTTCTATGGCGCAAAAAACGATGCTGACACTTCCAATTCCGTCCACACATCGATGGCGATGGCGCTTTTTGGTGGCATTTTATTGACCGCTGTGGGATTACTTACGGCGTCTCTTGCGATGCGTCTTATTGGAACTCCTGACGAGATTCTCGTTTTCTCAGAAACGTATTTGAAAATATATTTTTGGGGAATGGTGCCGCTTTTTGTTTATAATATGGGCGCGAGCATCTTAAGAGCCGTCGGGGATTCAAAAACACCTCTTGCAGTTCTCATCGCAGGCTGTCTTTTGAACATTGCGCTCGATATTATCTTCGTTCGCATTTTTGGCTGGGGAATTGCGGGAGCGGCATGGGCAACAGTCGCTTCAGAGCTTTTGAGCATGGTTCTTGTCTGCATCTTTTTGATGAAATCAAAAGAAAGTTATCGCCTCAATCCTCTCAAAATCACTTTCACGCCGCATATCTTCAAGAAAATGCTCAAGATTGGCTTTCCGTCAGGCTTGCAGTCCTCGATGTACACAATCAGCAATATTTTGATTCAGGCATCAATAAACTCTTTCGGCACAATCGCGATTGCTTCTTGGGCGGCTTACGGAAAAATCGATGTTCTTTTCTGGATGATTGTAAACGCGTTCGGCGTTTCAGTAACGACATTCGCCGGTCAAAACTATGGCGCGAAAAAGTACGAGAGAATCCACAAAGGCGTTCGCGTTACGCTTTTTATGACCGCTTTCGTGACGGTCTTGATAAGCGTGCTTTTCTGCGCTTTCGGCGAGATGGTGTTTGCGATTTTCACGACAGACAGCGACGTCGTTCGCGAAGGAATGGTCATGCTCCGCTTCCTTGCACCAACATACATCACGTTTATCTCCGTCGAAATCCTTTCTGGAACGATTCGCGGCTGTGGCTCGTCGTTTGTCCCGATGCTAATCTCGCTCGTTGGCGTCTGCGCTCTCCGCGTGCTTTGGATTTCAATCGCCGTCCCCCGAAGGCACGAGTTTTTCATGGTTGAGCTTAGCTATCCGATAACGTGGAGCACGACATCAGTTCTGTTTTGGTTTTATTATCTTTTTGGAAAGTGGCTAAAAAAGAAATAAAGGCAATAAAAAAACGCGCCAAATGTGCAAAAATACATTTGACGCGTGATTTTTCAAAAAACTATTTTGCGATGACAGCACTTAAGAACTGCTGCAATCTTGGACTTTTCGGGGTTGTGAAAATCTCTTGAGGACTTCCATCCTCGGCAATATTTCCGCCGTCCATAAAAAGAACCCTTGTCGCAACCTCGCGCGCAAAGCCCATTTCGTGCGTTACGACGACCATCGTCATTCCGTCAGACGCGACATCCTTCATCAACTGCAAAACCTCGCCGACCATTTCAGGGTCAAGAGCGCTCGTCGGCTCGTCGAAAAGAAGAACCTCTGGATTCATCGCAAGCGAGCGCACAATCGCGATTCTCTGCTTTTGACCACCTGAAAGCTGCGACGGATAGCTTTTAGCCTTGTCAGAAAGCCCAATTCGAGCCAAAAGCTCCATCGCCTTTTCGTTTGCCTGCTCCTTTGTCAAAATCTTTTGAGTAACAGGCGCGAGAGTGATGTTCTGCAAAACCGTAAGATGTGGGAAAAGATTGAAATGCTGAAAAACCATTCCCATGCGGCTTCTTATGTGATTGATGTCATTTTTCTTGTCCAGAATGTCCTCTCCGTCAAAGAAAATATGCCCGCTTTGAGGCTCTTCAAGACGGTTCAAACATCGCAAAAACGTAGATTTTCCAGCGCCAGAAGGTCCGATAATGACGATTTTCTCGCCTTTTTGGATTTCGAGCGAAACATTCTTCAAAATATGAAGAGAGCCAAAACTGATGCTCAAATCCTTGACTGAAATACAACTATCTGTCACTTTTTGCCATCCTTTTTTCCGCAATTGCAAAGAGTTTTGTCAGCCCAAGCGTCAGCGTAAGATAAATTGCCGCGCAGGAAAGAAGCGGAATCCACGCATTGTATGTTGAGTTTCGGATATTGTCGCAAGCCTTTTGCAAATCGACAACAGCGATGAAACTTGCGACAGACGTCTCTTTTATCATCGTGATAAACTCGCTCGTGAATGTCGGCAAAATCGTTCTGAACGCTTGAGGCATAATGATTTTCACCATCGTTTGCGCCCAAGTCAAACCAAGACTTCTTCCAGCCTCCATTTGACCTTTATCGACGCCTTGAATGCCAGCGCGGAAAATCTCCGTGCAATACGCGCCTGAGTTTATTCCGAAAGCGATAATCGCGACAACAACAGCGTTGCTCATTCCCATCGGAGAGAAAATGACAAAATAAAAAATCATCAACTGAGTCGCCATAGGAATTCCGCGGATAACCGTTGTGTAAACCGTTGAAACAGTGCGCAGAACGCGACTTCTTGAGAGTTTGAAAAGCGCAAAGATGCATCCGAGGACGCATCCAATCAAAACTGCGCAAATAGAAATTGAAAGGGTAGTGAAAAGACCGCGCGGAATCAAAACCCATCTTCCCTGCGCGATCATTGTGTTATAAAACGCTTCTAGCATTATTTTCTTATGATAATTACCTGATTTGATGAATAATATGCTTCAGAAAAATCAACGTTCTTTCTTCGCTCGTCCGTCGCAGTCATTCCTGCTGCGATAAAATCAATCGCACCGCTTTGCAAAGCCGCGATAAGACCGTCAAAGTTCATATCAACAACCTCAAGCTTCTTTGAAAGGTCGCGCGCAACAATTTGAGCCATAGAAACGTCAAAACCGACAACCTTTGTGCCTTCAACATACTCAAACGGAGGAAAAGCCGCATTTGTTCCCATCTTGATGACCTCAGACGAGGTGCTTTCAATGTCAGCAGGAAGCGTGATTTTGCCCTCAGCATTCATAAACGCCTTTGTCAAGTTGTCATAAGTTCCGTCGCTCTTAATCGTGGCAATCGTCTTGTTGATAGACTCCAAAAGCGCAGTGTCGCCCTTTCTGACAGCGATAGCATACTCTTCAGACGCAAAAGGAGCGCTTACAATCTTCAAATCAGGGTTGCGGCTCACGATTTCCTTTGCTGGAAGCTCGTCAAGAACAACCGCGTCGCAAGCGCCATTCTTCAAATCGAGCGCTGCTTCGATTCTAGCCATTGTCCTTAGCGTCATGTTCTGCTTTCCATTAATGATGAGCGATATCTGGCCGATTCCAATCCCCGTGGCGAACGACAACTCGTTTTGATTCATGCCCAGCTCTTTCATTCGAGCCCTGATTGAGTCCGATATTGCTATCTTGTGCTCCCATTCCAGCAGCAGTGCCCTACTTGCAATCACCTTATGACTCTGCCGCTTTGAAAGTTTTGCATTCTCTATCGCTATTTGGGCCGTCTTTATCACGTTTTCGGTTTGCCGAATGAGATTCTCCCATTCCTTGTCTCCGAGGTTCTGTCGGGCCTTATCGCTTTCTAGGGTCTCGACCTCACTCTTCAGCTTCTCAATGCTTGCGCTAATGAGATCATTCTTCTCGGACTTTGTCTTACTGGTACGATTGCCCTCGTTCTCTTCCGTCGTGTCAATCGAATTTTCTGTTTCATTAGCTATTTCTGCTCTAACGGAAATTTCGGCTATATCACAATTACATTCCTTCTCACTGGTTTTCTCGACGGAGGCGTTCGTGTCATCGCCTATCCTCATGTCAGTCTGTGCCTGCTCCCGACTATCGTCTTTTGTCGTAGTATCAACCGCTTCTTCGGTGCGCGTTGGCGCGCCCTCCCTGCTGTCTGATTGACCTGTGTGCTGTTTGGTGAAAACCGCGTCTTGTGATAATCCCAAATGTGGCGTAGTCTCCTTTGACTGTGTTGCAGACATTTCGTCAGACGTTCTCTCGTTCATTTGGGTCTCCCATCCACTAGCTGAGAAGGACATGGTGCCGTAGCTCCTGGTTGTATTTTCACAGCTAAATGAGCCACTGATGGCTCATCATTCAATCGTCCTGGTCTGACTCCCTGGCCTTCCATGACTGACGGATTGTCGATTCGACTGTAGGTTTTGGTTTTGGCTTACAAATATAGATCGCTATTTCTCAATTTTTGTTATAACAGATTTTTGTTTAAACGTAACGCCCATCCTCTCCTGGGGTGGTTTAATGGTTGGTCTATGCTGACCTTTGGTCATTCTGTTGTTGGAATCATTTGTGATGGTCGAATCCGTGGTTCAATATCATTATTCGCATTAATGAATGATAAGTTCAATTGAACATCGCAGGTCAGGAAGGTCATATGAGTCCAGATATTTCTGGCGACTATTATCATTTGACCAATGGTGATGACGAATGGGGTCAATTGCTTATCGCATGACATCATCTCTGCATACCGGTTGTCTGATGCCACTCTCCGTATATACCTTTTCGACATGGCCTTTTGCCTTGGTGGCGAGAGTGCTTTTTTGATATTGCTTGGGTGATGTTATTTGCTACGAGAGAGTCTAGAGATCTGCCAGCTCTCTCATCGTTGCTTTGCGATCGTTTCCGGCGAGTCCCTGAGAGCCGATATTTGGCATTAAAAATTCTTCTTTGGGCTTCTGCACCTTGCGCATACATAGCATTTTTTCTCAGTCGCATTTATGGCGCAGCTTAACGGGGTGCTTGCATTTGATTATGGTATGCCTGAGCCAACAAGGCCCGCTACAGGACTTCTATCCTAGTCTGGCTTTTCCTCCTCCTCTCCCCCTAATCGATCTCTGCTTCTCTAGGACGAAGTGTCATCTTGTCTTGCATTTCACATTGCTAGCAAAGCGTAAGGATGCGATAAATCGTGCTAGCAGACTAACAATTTCACCTACTTTCGATTGGTTACTGTCCGCGAACAGCTGAAATACCATCCGTCCAATGACGTGTGAAGGTGTTCTGCAGCTGCTACCTGCTATAAGTAGCCGAATATAGCTTGATTTTCTAGCTGTAGCCGATATATTTGATTTACAGGTCAATGATTGTGTCTATTAAGGTGGTTGCCATGTCAGACAAAGTGAAACAGGCGAACTTTCGTCTTCCGCTGCAATACGTCGACATGATCGATAAGTATTCTTCTGACAATGGCGTCACCAAAGCCGTGGCGATTGAGCATGCGCTGGATGCTCTCTACTCGTCAGGTCTTAACTCTTCTGCCGATGTCGAAGACACTTCCCGGAAGATTTCAGAGCTTGAGGAGAAGCTGCGTGACGCCCTTACGATAAAAGACTCTCTGGAGAAGGAAAAGAGGGGCCTTCAGAAGCTGATTGACGAGGCTGGCTCAGCTGATGACTCCGAGCTCCGTGACGCACTGAGGCGCGCAGAGGATGCTGAGGCCGCACGTGATGACGCGGAGTCTCGCGCACGCTTCGCAATGGAGGAGAAGGATGCCTCCCTGGCTGAACTCAACAAAGCCAAGGGTGACCTGAGTGATGCCTTGAGTCGACTTGATGACCTGGAGAAGGCACTTCAAGAAGCCGAGGCTAAGGTAACAAAACTTGAACGTGAGTTGGATGAGGCAAAAAAGGCAGGGGATTGCGAGCGCGAGCTTGAACAAGCACAAAAGGAGCTTGCTGATCTTCGCAGGGCTCTTGCTGACAACGAGAGCGCGCGTGCTGAGCTTGAAAGGAAGCTTCGGTTGGCCGCGGAGGATTCTTCTTCCAAAGACGAGCGAATATCTTCTCTTAAAGATCAGCTGTCTGCGGCAAATGCCACAACGGCGGCAGCCAAGGCTACAGCCGAGAGCGTTAAGG
>CACYWZ010000082.1 GCA_902778325.1 uncultured Spirochaetaceae bacterium | reverse complement strand
ATACAACCAATCTAAGCCTAAGACAAAAGATTGGAACGAAACAGAACTTCTTTCTCTTAACTTTTGAAACAAGTTTATCAAAGGAAGCGAGCGATTATCTTTTAGGACAGACAGAATCTGATAGCCTATATAATAAATACTTAATTCTGGCTTTATGTTATCAGGAAGCAACATATCTATACTCCTCTGGATTTTTAAAAATCTTGCATTTCATAAAAGCGTCAACAACAATTATTTGAACGTATAATTCCAGTTCTTCCTGCGATAGTGAATTATCTTCGCTCATTTCGGACTTTATTCTATCGACAATTGTTTCTATGATTTTGTAAAACAATTCTGTTGTATCTTCATGCTGTACTACAAGTTTTTGATAAGTTGACCTCATTACATTAAAAATAGCATGGCTTTTATTCACTCCAAGACGATCAAATTCCTCATACTTATCATTCAGCTTCTTAGAGAAAAGAGCATTTTCTTTTATTATTGTCTTTATAGCACCAAGCCCATTAAAATCTATCTTTTCCTGAATCTCGAAAGGCAAAGCGGTAACTGGATATAAAGTTTCATCTAAGTTTTCTCGCGATAGAATATTGATAAGTTTTACTAAATCAGAATCTATTTTTTTCAAATCAATATCGGATTTTAATTCTTTACGAACAAAATCGTTTAAGTCTTTCATTTTATCAATATCTAAGGTTAAAATTTTCCTTAGAAGCTCTGACACATCATATATATCCTGTTCCGGGGTAAATAAAATTCCAGATGGTGCTGTAAAAGTCTGCTTTCTAAGACTTTTCGCATCTTTATCTGATATAAAAATGAAAATAAATGAATAGTTACTATATTGTTTTAAACTTTCTTTTTTTAATGTTTTTTCTATTTTTCTTTTTGTCACCGTAGCTGATACTTGTGCAAGAATATGATTTGTCTCATCTATCAAATCGACACTTTCAATATTTTGGTTGTCTTCATTTAAATTCCTAAAATTATACCCAAAAATAAGATTAAAAAGTTGTGCATAGAAATTTTCACAGTGAATATTTAAATTCTGCAGGTTAAGACTAGAATTTCTCCTTACCCTAACAGATAACGTAGTGAGACGCTCTTCTATGACTGAAAAATAAATATCACGATTCATTTTTTTTCTACACCTCTTTAATCTACAAACATACTCCAATTATATACCATCACAGTGACAAATAATGACACTATAATTATTTTTCTTCCCCAAATCCCGCATTCACTTCCATAATATCCCCAATCTCGCAATCCAAAGCGATGCAGATTTTCCGCAGACTTTCCATAGAAACATCTTCGCCTTTGCCCATTTTTGCTACTATGTTGCTGGTGATTTTTGCCTGGCGGATTAGGTCACTTTTGTTCATGTCGCGGTCGATTAGGATTTTCCAAAGTTTTTTGTAACTTGCGCTCATTGTAGTTTTCCTGTTTTGATTTCGGTCTTTAAATAGTCATACACATAAAGGGGGCTTTGAAAGTAAAGTCCTGTCTTTGGGTCACAGAGTTTCTGGTAGAGTTCTGAGTTGTACACGGCACGCAAGGCCTGTTCCACGGTAAAAGAAAAATCCCTTACGAGATATGTCGCAAGGTCTCGTGTGGTACATTCAATCTGATATTCAACATCATTCATGGCAGAGTCCTTTGTTTACAAGCGTTTGAATCGCTTTTGGGGTGCCGAAAAAATATTGAAAGGTGATACCTTTCATGTATTTAAGCCTTTCAAGGAAAGTATCAAAAGAAATGTCGCCTTCAACAAAGCGGCGGATTTGGGCACCAACCCTGTCATTTGCAATCGGACCTGTTACGATGTCGTAGTCGTGGGAAAAATCCTGATTCTCCTGATTGCGGTTCTTGAAGACAAAATCTGCCCATTCTTTTGAGTATTCAGGAAACGACAGGACTTTCAGGCTGCCGTTTTTTAAGAGGAATTCATCGAACTCAAATTTCGTTACAAGCGGACTTCCTCTAAAAAATGTTGTCTTGAATGTCGCCATTTCATAGGCCTGTTCGTAATTATTTGAAAGATAAAATCCTCGTCCAAAATCTTTGTTAGGTTTGGAAAGAGTCAAATCGATTTCTTTTATTTCTACATTTGAACCATGATACAAAAACATCAGACATTTCCTCCATGGTCTTTGCAATAAGAAGCTAATGTATCTACCATTTCTGGATATGCAAGGGTGTGGGCTATATTGTAGTGCTGTTCCAAAAGCGTAATGGCATTAAATCGATCTAGGTAGTTGAATGCCTGTGTGGTGGAAAGCGAATATTTTTTTGCGAAATCGCTTACGAGAGCAACGGTGTATTCTATTTTGTCTTTTACAGGAACTTCTGCCATTTTGATTCTCCAATAATGGAATTATACCATACATCTCTTAAATTTTCAATAAAATCTCACGAAATCGGGAGAAGAACTAAAAGAGGAATCTATCTTTGCCAATGAGTAAAATTCTCACTGAGAATTTTTAAAAAGTCAGTGAGAATTTTTAAAAACTCAGTGACTTTTTGAGTAAAACTCAGTGAGAATTTCAGCTTCTGTAATACTTACTCCATGTCTGATTTACAGTTTCCTTGAATATTGTAAATGAAGAGTGATAATGGTCATTATGGATTAAATAAAAATTCTTTTTATCCAAGTAGGTATCGCGAAGTTCATTAAAGTGACCCGCCGATTTCAATTTTTCAAATCTTTTATAAACTTTCTTGCTTTTAGGAATTTTATCCCAGTGATATGAGTTTTCATCAGCTTTCTTGTTATGAATTAATCTGCAAAAGTCTCCGTCTTTGTTTTTCGCTAATATAGCGACATCAAAGCTGAACTGCAATTTTCCACCAAATATAAGACGAGATGTAATTGCCGATGTTGAATCTTGGCAATTTCGAAAAGCAGGCTCATTTTCAACAGTGATCTTGTTCAAAAATGACATTATGTAATTCTTTAGTTCTTGTGGATTTAACTGCGAAATTGACACATTTAGAAATTCAATGTTATAGTCGAGGTCAAAAGATTCATTTTCATTTCTTGTAACAAGATTTTTCATCCCGCTACCGACAAGATAGAAATCAACTTCATAGCCTTTGTTTTTCAAATCTTGTTTCAGCTGATTTAATTTATCAGAACAAAAAATTCTGAATCTTCGGCTTTCGTTTTTGGGTACATAAGAATACATAACAACTCCAATAAATAAAAATATGCCCCAAACCTACCATTCAAGATTATCACTCAAATCATTACAGAATATTCTATTTAATGAAAAAAGTCTAGAATCTATTTATGTTCAAATTTTCGGAAAAAAACTTGCCGATTGCGACCTGAATTTATTATCTTTAAAAACGTATCTTTCGGCCGAAGATATGGGCTCCGTCGGAGTTCCCAGAGAAAAAATCGCTAGCGGAGGTGCTTATAAGGTACTTCAAAAGTTATTATATGGAGGGTACATTATATGATGTATTCTGTAACAAAACGTCAGAACCCGCTCGACAGAAAGGCGGATTCTAAGTATTATGCGTCGGCTGAGTACGGCGAGGAAATCGATGTCAACATGTTGGCAAAGGAAATTTCCAAGTCCTGCACGCTGACCCCGGCAGATATTGTAGCAGTTATTGAGAGTTTCTTGGATAAGATGCCGCAGTACCTGAAAAGCTCTAACCGCATCAGACTGAACAAGTTTGGAATATTTAAGCTGTCTTTTAGTTCTGAAGGGCATGAAAAGGCAGAGGACGTAAGTTCGAATGATATTAAGAACCTTCGTGTACTCTTTACCCCAAGTGCCGAGCTTAAAAAAGAGCTGTCTGATGTGAGCTACACAAGGAAGTAGGTACAGCTTCTTGAGGTAGCGCAAAAATATTCTGTACTCAAATATCAGTCCCGCAGTGACTTAAACTTGCAACTTACAATTAATTCATTATTAATTTACGGCTGCTAATCTTTGTTGCAACTGATGCAAGCCTAAACTCCAAATCAAATCCCCTTCAACTGCAAAGCCAGCTCCGACAGGGGATTTTTTAATTTCTGGAAAATGTTTCCTTTTCTTCTTTATATAAAAACGACTTCAAGTTTTAGACCATAAAGAGCGTAGAAGAGATTGTATATTAATAAGGAATTTAATACTACTTAAATCCCAGCGGTCAGTGGTCCGTTCGCCTAACAATGTTTTAACCGTATTTTTTAGAACGCAAAAACGCAGGGTTATAAAGTGGCATTATCTGAGAAGTTTCTACTAACATAATATCACCTCTTGAATATATAATAATATGTAGTTTTCTATATAGTCAAACGTGGTTTTTATTACTTTCGGCTAAACTTTCTCTGCCTAGTTTTTCATTTTATCCTGTACCCGACCCCGCGGATTGTTTCAATTATGTTCTCGTCATTGAGCTTTTTTCTAAGATAGCGGATATGCACATCGACTGTTCTTGTTTCCACATCGATATCAGTTTTCCAGATTTTAGAAAGCAGTTGCTCCCGCGTTATGATGTTCCCTTTGTTTTCCAAAAGAATGCACAAAAGGTCAAACTCCTTCACCGTAAGAAAGATTTCGTTTTCGTCGCAAAAAACTTGATGTTTCGCTTTGCTGAGTCGTATTTTTCCACATTCAAGAAGCGAATCCTTTTCTGCTGAGACAGCCTCATATCGTCTCAAGACTGCCTTTATCCGCGCGACGAGTTCCATAATCCCGAACGGCTTTGCAATATAATCGTCAGCTCCGCTTTCAAGTCCCAAAACCGTATCGTACTCGGTGGTTTTCGCTGTGAGCATAATCACGGGGATATGCTTTGTCTTTTCGCTTGATTTGAGCGTCTTCAAAACACAAATGCCGTCTTCTTCGGGGAGCATTATATCAAGCAAAATCAAGTCGGCTCGCGTGTTCTGCATCTCGCTCCAAAAATCAGAGGGGAGGGCAAAGCCTTTACACGCCATATTCTGAGCATTCAGCGCATATTCAACCAGTTTTCTGATTGAATCGTCATCTTCCAAAAGAAATATCATAGACTCATTTTACCCCTTTTTTGACCGCTTTGTTCAGCTTCTTTTCCGCCTTATGCAATTTTATTATCAGCTCTTCGCACAAAATCGCCTGCTCGTTGTTTATGTCGTTCGTCGCAAGCAGCGCAGTTATGTAATTCATCAGCGCTTCTCCCTCGCGCTTTACGAACAAAACCTCGTCAAAGAAGTCTTGCTCGTCATCGATTTTGTTTTCCGCCACTTTGCTTTTCGTGATTTTTGCAAAGTCCAGCACCTTTTCCACTTTTGACTGTATCAACAAAAGCGCGGATTCAGGTTCGTTCAAAAGCCTGTAATTCAAAAGGCTTCCAACGTCCGTTATCGCAAGTTTTTCTTTTGGCTTGTCGTCTTTTACAAGGCGAGTAACGATTTTTACCATCACGTTCAAAAGCGGAAGCCAAAGAAGCGTCATTGCCAGATTGAAAATCGTGTGCGCGTTCGCAATCTGACGCGAAATCACCTCGACTTCGATTCCTTTCGGGCTGACGGCTTGAACAAATTTCGCGAAAATCGGGATTATCCAAATAAAAAGGAGCGCGCCTGAAATATTAAAAAGACTGTGAGCGAGCGCGCTTCGTTTCGCGTTCTTTGACTGCCCGATTGATGCAAGAACGGCCGTTATCGTCGTTCCGATGTTGTCGCCGAGAAGAATCGGGATTGCGCCGCCAAGACCAATGACGCTGCTCATTCCGTCGCCCGCATCTTGAGAAGCGAAGTTCTGCAAAACTGCTATCGTCGCGCTAGAACTCTGCACGACAAGCGTCATCAGCGTTCCCGTGAGGACTCCAAGAAGTGGAACGTCGGAAACTTTTCTCATCATCTCAATAAAAATCGCGCTTTTTGCAAGCGGCTTCATAACGCCGCCCATCGTCTCAATTCCCAAGAACAAAAGTCCGAAAGCAAAGATTGTTGTGCCGAAATTTTTCCATTTTTGATTTTTCACAACGAACGAAATCGCAAAGCCGATGAAAATGAATGCGTAGATGTAATCAGAAAGTTTGAAAGCGATGATTTGCGCCGTTATCGTCGTTCCGATGTTCGCACCAAAAATGATTGCAATTGCGACGGGCAAACTCATCACTCCCGCCGAAACAAAGCCGATGACCATGACGGTTGTCGCGCTTGAGCTTTGCAGCGCCGCCGTGGAGAGCGCGCCCACAAAAACGCCAAGCAGCGGATTTTTTGCGAGCACAGACATAATCGTTTTGATACTCGCTCCCGCCGCTTTTTTCAGGCTTTCGCTCATCAGATTCATTCCGAACAGAAAAAGCGCAAGCCCGCCAAAAAGACCAAAAACAATTCTCAAGTTATCATTCATAAAACACCTCGTTTGACTGCAAGTGTAGTTTATGAATGTTAGATGACAGGGAAGAAAATGTTAAATTCTTGTTAAATCACTCTCCCAAAGACTTTATAAAGCGCGTCGGGAAGTCGGAATTCCGTTTATAAGGTTTTACAAAGCCCGTCGGTGAGTCGGAACGCCCTTTATAAAGTCTTACAAACGCCACCAGTGACACGGAATGGCATTTATAAGGTTTTACAAAGCCCGCCAGTGACACAGAATGGCATTTATAAAGTCTTATAAACCTCGCCAGTGAGTCGGAATGGCATTTGTAAGATTGTGGAAACGCCGTCGGCAAGTCAGAATGTGCTTTCCATAGTTGTGGAAACGCCGTCGGTGAGTCGGAATGTGCTTTCCATGGTTGTGGAAACGTCGCCAGTGAGTCGGAATGTGCTTTCCATGGTTGTGGAAACGCCGCCAGTGAGTCGGAATGTGCTTTCCATGGTTGTGGAAACGTCGCCAGTGAGTCGGAATGTGCTTTTCATGGTTGTGGAAATGCCGCCAGTGAGTCGGAACGGCGTTTACAGAAAAAAATTGCCGGCTAAAATTGCAAAGAGAGAAAAAAAACGACGAAAAAAATGTTAATCTTGCTCGAATTCCCAGAATTTTTTGTCGTTGTTCCAGTACCATTTCTCAAAAAAGCCGTAGAACTTCAAAGTGTAATAGCGGTTTTCTTCGTCTTTGGCATAGCGGAACTTGCCGCTTGTGAAAATCCCTGTGTATTCGGTGCTTGGAACTTCTTCCAAATACGCAGGAACGAGCTGCTCCAGTGTGTCTGGATATGTTTTTGTGTCGTCATAAAACTTATTGACAGCGTCGATTATCGTATGGGCGTTGACCAGAGCGACTTTGTCGTCATCGCTCAAGGATTTGTCCTCGTATGAGATGACGTGAATCTCGTTCGACGGGGAGGTGGCAAAGGAATAATCATTTTTGCTTTCTTCGTGCCAAAAGAACTCGAAGCGGTCAATTTTTGAATAATCTTTTTTGAGTGTTTCTGTGATGTCGCCAAAAAACAAGAAGAACGCGGAGCTGTAAAAAAAGTATGCGCCGAGAAAAATGATAAAAATGAGATTGTACGGAAAGACTTTTTTCTTTTTTATGGAGCGAGCAATCGGAAAGACGAGGGAAAACGAAGATAGCGCAAACAAAGCAACTGCCGCGGCGACGCCTAATTTTTTGAAGCTTTCGAAAAACAGGGAAAACAGGAGTGTGAAGACGATGTTTTTCTTGAATAAATACGAAACGGTTATGTCCGGCTCTAATTTTGCAATACTTATTGTCCAAATGATTGCGCCAAGAAAGAGCGTCAAAAACGCGATTGCATAAAAAGCGAATATCTTTTTCTTTGTGTCAAACATGTTTTTTCCCTCTATGCGCCTTTGCGACGGCAAAAATAAAAGGCTCTTGACTAGTTTTTTCGATGCTGGACAAGAGCCAAAAAATCACTATTTCAAGAATTGAATTAACTTAATAATTATAATGATTGCCAAAATAATATAAATCTTAGAATTGAACTTTACTTTTGTTTTTGGTTGCTCTGCAGAATTTTCTTTCTTGAATGTACCAATTCGGCTTGCAATGTTCTCAAGCTCTGCTTTTAATTGCTCATTTTTGATAACTGCATAATTTTCTTCTATGTTTACTTCCCAGCTTTCAAGTTTTGATGAAATAACTTTGTTGCTCAAAAAAAAACTTAGATAAAGTATTAGTAAAAGCAGTACATTTGAAATAACAATAGTTACCACAATAGCAGAAACTGGTAGAGTAAACTCATTTCTATTGCTTGAAAGATTAACTCCGGTTATGAAATTCATAAAAATAAATCCCAGAATAATAAAAGGCAACAGATGTTTTAAAAGCTGTTTTGAATTCCATTTTTCAAAATCTTTCTTTTTGGCAAGATTAATTTTATAAACCATTTTGGTTCTCTCCAAAATAAAATTGTAGTCATGACAAGGCTTGTCAGCATATGCCGTATATTTTTGCAAAAGCATTATATTATTCAAAATAAAAATATGCTAGTTTTTCACAATATTGGTAAATCTATTCCGAAATACGGAGTATCTTCATGAACTTTCAGTATTTATTTTAGTTGTTTATCCGAATATTTTACTATTTTTTCACGATATTCATACCGCTTTTGAGTATCGTTAATTTCCATTCTACGTTTTTTAGAAATATCCAAGAATGTTTCTTCTTTGTCTAACCCTAAAAATCTGCGATTCAAGAGACTTGCTGCAATTCCTGTCGTACTTGAACCCGTAAACGGATCAAGAATCCAAGTATTTTCTTTTGTACTTGCC
This sequence comes from uncultured Spirochaetaceae bacterium, assembly GCA_902778325.1. GTDB lineage: Bacteria > Spirochaetota > Spirochaetia > Treponematales > Treponemataceae > Treponema_D. The sequence continues at coordinate 21,902 of CACYWZ010000082.1, read as the reverse complement.
AAAATAATTCTGGCTAACAATGGTAAAGGCTTCTGAGTCGGGTGTTTGCCGCAAGATTTTTCCCACTTTGCAATAGCAGGCAAAATCCATAAATCACGCATTTGTGTTCCACCGTTGATTTCTTTCATTAGCTCATAATTGTAATAATGCGTTACTTTCTTGTTTTTTCTTGCCCAAAGAATAAACTCCGTTGAATGTGTGAAAAACTTACATGAAAGATTCGGCGGAGGATTTGTTTTTGCCCAAGTAATACAGTTTAAAATTCTAAAATCCAACTCATTGAGCATTTGCGCTACTGAAAAAATATTGTGATAAGTTCCACTAATCCAGATTGTTCCGTTTCCTTTTAGTTTTTCACGGCATAATGAAAGCCACTTGTAATTAAACTTGTTATCTTTTTCAAAACCCTGTGATTTATCCCAATCGCCTTTGTTTACAGAAACCTGTTTTCCACTTTGTACGGAAATTCCGCCGTTAGAAAGAAAATATGGCGGGGAATGTCTTCCCCTCGCTTAAAACCTCCTGTTTTCCACAACCCCTTCTGCGGGGATACCCCGCAACGCCCCAATTAAAATTCCTGCCAATCAATCCATGAGTTATCAGATAAGTCATGGATTTCCATTTGTCTAAATTGACATTCTCCAGGTTCAAGTACTATTTTACCATTATAATAGTTATCTCGAACATATTCATAAATATCAACATTATCAGGAAGTTCGAATGAAAAAGTTTCATCAACAGTTTCTTCTATTGTTACCTCATATCTTTTCATAAGAAAACTATTGATCAAAATTGAAAATAGATCAAGATATCTTTTTGTAATGTCCGGGCGTTACAAATTCTATAAAACCTTTATCTCGTAAATATTGTAACTGCTGGCGAATCTTGTCTTTGACAAAATTGTTTTCTGGATGTTTTGCTTTCAACTCATTTTCAAAAACATACATTTGATTAAGCGTAAAGTCCTTTGTCGGAATTTTCTCAACACACATTAAAGTATCAAGAAGCCAGCCACGAGATTCAAGACTTGAAGTTTTTAATGATTTTGTCTTTGCATAATTTGAAATTACAGTTTCATGCTGTATTTCAATTTGATTTTTTACAATAAAAATTTTGCCTGAATCTGGTATAGATGAAATATCGATATTGCAACCTGTCCAACCAGCTCTGCGTGCATTAGAGCCAAGGGGTTTACGTTTTATAATTATCTGCGGTGTAAAAAAATGATTCGGAATTAAGATAAAATTATCAACAGCATAATTTTTATAAGTCATAAAAAAGAAATTTGGATTTCTTAAAGAAGTAATCCTAGAAATCATTGTCGAATATTCACCATCAGTAATTGTTTTAGACAGTTTGCCTGAATTACTCTTTTTACTTTTCAACTCAAAATCAGAAGAACAATCTTTACAATAAAAATCGCCTGTTGGATGATTGTTTTCATATCGACTTATATATGGCTTTCCACAAATTGGGCAATACAAATTTCTTTCAACCCAATCTTCTGTAAGAACTCTGCTTTTTTGAGAATTGCTATGATAGTTTTCTGCTATTTGTAAATTGAAATTAAAAGTCATTTTCAGCGTTAGGCTATGGAGCACCGCCGTAGGCGTTCCGAAACGAAGTGAAGGAATGAGCGGTAGCGAAGTGCGGAACAGCCGCCGGCTTTAGCCGTAACGCCCATATCATCAAAGAAACTGTCATTTTCATCTGCGTTTTTCGGGTCAGAATTACTTGCAAGAACCATAGCCCCTTTATCAGAAATTTCTGTAATGAAATTCTTAAGTTCAATTTGTTCTTTGTCTGAAAAACCGTTTTCTGAATATGAAGTAAATGCAGATGTTTGAGAAAGAGGTCTGTAAGGCGGATCAATATAGACAAATGTTTTTTCATCAATAAAATCTTTGCATTTTGAATAATCGCCAACTGTCATCTGAACATTCTGCAAAAGTTTTGAGCAATTTCTTAAATTTGCTTCATCGCACAAAAGAGGATTTTTTGCATTGTTGAAAGGAACGTTAAAAAGACCTTTTGAATTAACGCGATAAAGTCCATTAAAGCAAGTTTTATTCAAAAAAATAAACAAAACAGCTTTTTCAATATTTGCTGCATCATTTTCCTTTGTTTTTAGTTCATTGTATCTTGCTCGCTTTTCATAGAAAAATTCTTTATTTTCTTCGGTTGTGTGAGTTTTATAAATTGCTTGTATTTCTGAAAGTTGTGAAATCAAAACTTCGCAATTATTTTTTATTTGCGAGTAAGTATTTATGAGTTCTTTATTTATATCGTTGATTAAAACTTCTTTTGTCTGAAATCGGCTTAAAACATCAAAAAGCACTGCGCCACCGCCAACAAAGGAATCACAATACTTTTCTATTTTTGAAGGGTATTTTTCTCGAATTTCTTCCAAAAGCTGGCTTTTTCCACCAACCCACTTAATAAACGGTTTTGCCAACATGATGTATTAATATACTCTATTTTAACGAAATCTTCTACTATCTCTTAAAACGGCTCTGTGCCTGTCAGCATAACAACTGGTTGTACCGCAAACCGGTTTGACCTCTGTCGGCTACGAACCTTTGTTATACGATGGTTTTATATCTTATAATAAATATTCTCTATATTTATTTTTGGAAATCATTTCCATTCTTAGAAGCAAGGCTTCTTTTTACATATTCTTAAGCGACGTAAGTTGCGCACTATCGCTACATTGCATCGTCCAAAAGTCCTATTTATTTTTTAATATAGATTGACTCGATTAAAAGATATTTCTTTTCTATTCTTTGAAGGTGAATTTTTACTTTTCAAAAAAAGTTTAAATACAACCACTTCTTTGTTTCTGCCCTAAAGTTATATAATTCAATTTTTCTAATTTTTTTTCTGCCTTGCCCCAATGCTCACTCATAACTCATGCTTAATAGGCCTTTATCGCCGCAACATCTGATTGAAGCGAATACTAAACATATTATTTATTGTATCCACTTATATTTCCTAATCATATCTTCTTCTTTAGTTTCGAATTTTCTTTTATCGTTTGCAATTACTTTCTTTAAAATCCATCCACCATCTTTTCCAGCTTCAATAACTGGATCATCTTTTCCTAGGTTATGGTGTTTTTCCCATAGTTTAATCATAGGTGTATCATTCCAATAATAATTTTCACCGCCCATTAGATCTCGTAAAGAGAACCATTCATCTTTTCTATTTTTACACCAACAATAAACAGCACCTTGCAAAAAATTAATAATATCTCTTTCTTCGTCAGAAGAAAGACCTGAAACTGCTCTTAATTCGCTATTACCTTTTGTTATCATTTACTTTCCTCCTAAGCGCCCCAGTGCGGGCGTCCGTATAACAATGAGTTAAAACGCACGCGGCTTGACCGCGTGTCGGCTTTGAACTTCTTGTTAGGCGACTATTCTATTAACAGTTTTATATTATCTACAACAGAATTAATTTCTTCTTCTGTCGCTTTTTCTATAAAATCACAGTTTCTTTGTTTATAATCAAGATTTTTTATCTGGTCACTTAAAATGCAACCGTTGATAGAATGATTGTCCAATACAATTTCAAAAGGATAGCCTTTGATATGACTTGTAATAGGACAGAATAATGCAAGACCTATTTTCTGATTGTATTTTTTCTGAGAAACACAAATTGCAGGACGTCGACCTTTTTGTTCATGACCTGCTTGTGGATTAAAATCGAGCCAGACTAAATCACCTTTTTCGGGAACATAATTTGAATTTACCATTCTTCATTACCTACCGAATTGCCAGTTGATATTTCTGAATGAATGTTTTCTGAAGTAACCATAGCCAGCATATCATCAAGAGTCTTTTTCTGAGGAAGAATTACTATTTTCCCTTTTTCAGCTATTACTTCAATTTTACTGCCGTTCTTTACATTATTGTCTTTAGCCCAAATTGACGGAATCCTAAAACCGAGGCTGTTGCCCCATTTCTGAACTACTGCTTGCATAATGCTACCTCCATATATACATAGTATATACATTGTATATCTCTACTGTCAAGAAAAAATTTATAAAAAAAAGCGAGCTTGACTCGCCGTACGAAAAAACAAACTTGACTTGTTTTTTTATATTTTCTTTATCGGATGCCGAATGACGGTTTTCCATTTTTCAGGCTCGATTTTTCTTGGGTCGGACAGATAAATTTCATGGTGAAGCCGACTCTGGTTCATATCATTTGCGTATCCATTCTCATTTAAGTAGTCGTCCATAAGTTTAACCGAAACTGGCTCATCATCATAAGAACCAATATGCATAATCTGAATACAAAGTCCTTCGTTGATTGTTAAGAATTCTGCTGATGAACAATCAATTTTCTTCTTCTTTGAAGCCGTTTCTACAGCCCAATTAAAATTTTCCTGTGTAATAAAATCTGGCAGACGAATTACTGAAATCCAATTAAATGAAGATTTATCTGAATAATCAACTCCATCAATTCCATCTTGCCACCAGAATCCTTCAAGTGGTGGAACAACATATTCAAAAAATCCATCAATTTTGTAATCTGTTTTATAGCTCATTTTTAAAGTGTAAGCCACTGCATACAGAATACCGACTGCTTTTTGATATGAGCCATCTTCTTCATTGGGATTTCCTTTCCCACGTACAGCAATGTAATTTGCTTTTGGAACATTAACAATTTCAGGTTTAGCCCTAGGAAGATAAAATTCCTTGAATTCTTTCTTAAAATCAAATGTCATTTTTTTACTCCAAAACGCGCCCCAGTGCGGGCGTCTACATAACAACTGGTTGTACCGCAGCGGGCCTGACCCGCTGTCGGCTTTGAAGCTTTGTTATGTGATTTTCATTTCAGTTCTGATAATAGAATTGTCAGATTCTATTACTTTGTAAAATTTTATTTTACTGAAATTGTTATAATTAGACTTTATACAATCTACTATATCAGCAATATCAGTTTCTGAAACATTAAAACCAAAACTAATACTTTCTAGAATACTTTCATCATAGTAGACTTTGGAATTATCGTTTTCTATACAATAATAAAAACCACGATATTCGTTTTCATATCTCCAAGATTCTGTCTTATGAAATAAATTGTATTTTATATTTTGACTGTTATAATTTTCACTGCCTAATTTTAGCATAAATTTTTTATCATATTGTTCTTTAAACGGATTATAACAATGTAACCGATCATTATCGTATTCCACTTTTTTAAGAACAAAGTAATAATCAGAATTATATCTAAGAAAATATGGACTTCTTGCCGGAATATTTTCTTTTACTTTAATAAAGTAACTATCAAAATTTGTTTTTTGAATTTGTTCTGAAAAATAGCCAATACAAATACCGCTAAAGTTATGACAATAATCTCGATGCTTCCACATTTTTATATTGTTAATATCATCGGTTAAACTTAAAAGATGAAATTTATTAGCGGCATCATTTTCTGCATTTTCAAATATTTTTTTTAAAATATCTGTGCTAGAAATATTTTTTCTTACTTTATCAACAGTATCAAATGGAAAAGATGAAGGATTTTCGCCAAGTACTTTCCCCATCTTTTTTGCATGCTTTATCCAATTCAATATTTCAGAATTTGATGCATCATAGCACAAAGTCGTCCTACAATCTTTTGGGTCATTTAGTTGCTGAGGTGTAGAAAAATAGAAATACTTATTTTTGATAGAATCTATAGTGTACGGATTTATATTTTTGAACTTATAAAAAATTTTTGACAATTTTCTTCCTTCCTAAAAAGCGCCTCAGTGCGGGCGTTCACATAACTACGCGCTTAAACGGTGGTGGGCTTGACCCGACATCCGATTTAAAGCGCATGTTATGTGCTTATTATTTTATTGAAAAAATAGGATATTTTTTATCAGAATAATTCATATTTGAAATATAATTTCCAAAAACTTCACTAATTTCAATATTTATTCTATCCCTTTCTTTTAATTCTTCATGATGCTCAAAAGGAAATGCTTTTCCATTTACATAAGAACTATATACAATTAGATTCAGGGGATTCCTTTCATCATTGTTTATTTCCATTTTAATTTTAAATTTTGATAGTTCTATATTCTGATAATGTGTGTTATAAAAATATCGATCAATTTTTGAGAACAAATCTCTGTTATATGTTACATAAAAATCCAAGGTTCCATTATTATTTTTTCCTTCTATAATTAATAAATCTTTTGAAAAATCTATATCAGAACCTTCTTTGATTATTGGAATCTTTATATCAAATGACAATGAAGTTGAATAATTATATTCTATAGTATGTTCATTAGAAAAACCGTTTAAACTATTTCTTAGAAAGGAAATATCATTTTCATCCTGTAAACTTTCTACTATCAGATTTACATTTGTATAAATTACTTCGTCCTTTGTATTCATTACATCTTTTAAATCTCTTGTAAAAATACTAATTTTAATTTCACCGCCACAGCTAAAAAATAAAAAGCATAGGAGAAAGATGAGTATACTATATATTTTTTTGTTCATTTTAATACCTCTACAGTTCAATGTTCTCGGATTCAACTGCTTGCATTTCTTTCATAATAGATTTTGAATAATACGTTACGCAAACCCATTCTCCAATTTTTGCACCAAAACCATTAATTTTGTTGTTTACAGAAAGCGTAACAACTAAATCTGTAAACAACAACCATTCATATCCGAATTTTGTTTTTTCATCTGTATCTATATCAAAATATAATGAACCGTATTTTGATATTAATTTATCAGTAAGAGCATCAAATTGAGTCTGTGTTATATTGTCATAAACAACACGAACCCAATATAATTTATTATTATAAAAACGGAAAATTCTTTGTACTGAACCAGAAGTTGCGGAATAGCATTCTTCTCCACTAATACAATCTGCATCCCATTCTTTTGAGAGAGTACTATACTTTGTGCGAACTTTTTCAATAGTTGTTCCCCATTCTAAATCTTCATAACCATCTATATATTTTCTTTCGGAACTTTCCTGAGCAAATATAAAAAAAGGCATTAAACATAATAGTAAACAAATACAAAATTTTTTCATAATTCTTCCTCCTGCGCCCCAGTGCGGGCGTCCACATAACAAATATTCTCCGTATCAGCATAAAATATGCGCATTAACAAAACTTGTCAGAATAAAAATACTGCATATTTTTGATAAATAGTATTATAACAATATTTTTTAAGATTTACAACAAAATTAAAAAATGGAGCAGCATAAAACACCGCTCTAGTCTTACGATAAGCTGCAGCTTATTTTATTTATCAGTATAATGGTTCTTGCACTGAATAATCTTTATTAGCCCGTCTTCTATTTTATAAACAAGACGGTTTTTCTCGTCTATCGTGCGTGACCAATATCCTGAAAAATTTCCCTTTAGTGGCTCTGGATGCCCAATTCCTACATTGCCGTTTCGCTCAATATCCGCAAGAAGTTGATTTATCTTTTTGAGCGTCTTTTTATCCTGCATTATCCAATATGTATAATCTGCCCAAGCATCATCAGAAAAATCCTTGTGCATTCTTATACCTCGACAAGCTCGTGTATTGAATGCTGCCCGTTCTCCATCTGCATTTTTGAATGCTCCAAGGCTGCCATATTTTTTTCAGAATAGAATGAGCTATCTTGAACAATCTCAAATGGAATTTTTCGCTGGATTAAAGTTTGCTTCAAAAAAATACGAATTGCTGTAGTTGTATCCATGCCAATAGATTCAAAAAAAGCGTCTGCATCATATTTGAGTGCTGTATCAACTCTTGTTTGAATGACTGCTGTTCTCATAAGTACCTCCACATTTGTAATGTAATACAAAAGTAATGAAAGTGCAATGTGCTAAAACCGCAATATACAAACAAAAAAATGGAGCAGCATATAAAACGCCACTCCATATAGTTAGTCATATAAGCGCAATGCTATTATAAAGAGGCTGAGCCTCTAAATCTTCAACAAATCGCTGTAAACCTTAAGAGCACCATCAGTGTTGTGTGCAAGAACCTTCTTTGCAAGCTTCTTTCCAAGCTGAACACCTTCCTGGTCAAAGCTGTTGATATTCCACAAGAAGCCCTGGAACATAACCTTGTTCTCAAAATGAGCCAAGAGTGAACCAAGAACCGCAGGAGTCAACTGCTTGCCGTAAATGATAGAAGAAGGACGCTCGCCCGCAAAGTTCTTGTTCGGGTCAGAATCATCTTTTCCGCAAGCAAAAGCTACGATTTGAGCAGCAACATTTGCGCAAAGTTTTTTCTGACTTGTAGAACCCTCAATAATAACATCTTTTCCAGTCTGATTCTCTTGGAAAGCAATGAACTGAAGCGGAATGATGTTTGTTCCCTGATGCAAAAGCTGATAGAAAGAATGCTGACCGTTTGTGCCAGGCTCGCCAAAAATAACAGGACCTGTAACATAGTCGATTTCTTTGCCAAAGCGGTTGACGCTCTTTCCGTTTGATTCCATATCAAGCTGCTGCAAGTGAGCAGGGAAGCGGCTCAAAGCCTGAGAATATGGCAAAACCGCCGTTGACGGATAGCCAAGAACATTGCGCTCATAAACGCCGATAAGAGCGTCAAGAAGAGCAGCGTTCTTTGTGATGTCAGCCTCAAGAGCAGTCTTGTCTTCAGCCGCTGCACCGTCAAGGAAGCTCTGGAAAACCTCTGGAGTGAAAGCCAAGCTCAAAACAGCTCCGCCAACCGCAGAAGTAGAAGAGTAGCGACCGCCAATGTAGTCGTCCATGTAGAACGCTGCAAGATAATCGCTGTTGTGTGCCAACGGACTTGTTTCACTAGTAACAGCAATCATATGATTAGCAGGGTTCAAGCCTTTGCTCTTCAAATAATCTTTAACAAAGCTCTCGTTTGTGAGAGTCTCAAGAGTTGTGCCGCTCTTAGAAACAAGAATAAAGATTGTGTGAGCCACATCAGTTGAAGCAAGAACTGCCGCAGCATCGTCTGGGTCAACGTTAGAAATAAAGTGTGCTTCCATATTGAAAGCGTTGTTTGCCTTTGCCCACTGCTCCAAAGCCAAATACATAGCGCGAGGACCAAGGTCAGAACCGCCGATACCAATCTGAACAACAGTTGTGAACTTTTCGCCAGCAGCGTTTTTGATTTCGCCAGAATGAACCTTATTTGCGAACTCAGCGATTTTTGCAGTCTGCTCTTTGTAGAAATCTCTCTTGTTTACGCCGTCTGCAGTTACGTCTTTTCCGAGCTGACCGCGTGTGAGATGATGGAGAACCAAACGTTTCTCGCCAGTGTTAACGACAGAGCCGTTATAAACTTCAGCATATTTTTCTGTCAGCTGAGCCTCTCTGGACAATTCCGAGAGCAGAGCAATCACTTTTGCATCAACTTGCTTTGCCGCATAGTTGTAGACAAGTCCACTTGCCATTGGCACTGAATAAGTTGAAACTCTGTCCGACGCGCCGTCTCCTGACAGCTCCTCTTTTACGGACACAGCGCCTTTGAGCGCTGAAAGTTTTTTGAACGCATCGAGTGTGTCCAGATTTTCCCATGTGACCATAGAATTCCCCTTGTAATATGAGATGTTTGAGATATTAGCACACCTAAAAATAAAATACGAAACGAAAATGTTAGTTGTGAGATTATTCTTCGAGCTCAGGAATCTTTGCCTTGAGAGCCTTCATAAATTGTTCGCCGGAGATTCCCTCACGAAGACATGCAAAAATGCAGTTGTCGCCTGCAACAGTTCCCAAGATTTCGTCCATGCCAAGTAAGTCCAGAGCGTTGCTGACAGTGTTTGCGTGCCCGCTGTAAGTCTTTATGACGACAATATTTCCTGAATACTCAATCGAAACATATCCGCGCAAAAAGTCTTGGACGAAAATCTGCTCGCTTTCTCTTCTTTCGTCTTCACCAGGAAGAGTGTATACATATCCATTATGCCCGTCAGAAACCTTGCCGACTTTGAGGAGTTTCAAATCTCTTGAGAGAGTTGCCTGCGTTACTTCGTAGCCCTCTTTCAAAAGATAGCCCAGCAGCGTTTCCTGACTTTCTATTCTGTAGTTCTTGATAAGTTTTCGAATGCTTTTGAGCCTTGTCAAACGTTCTTTCATTGATTTCCTCGTTCTCGCATATTTATGTATTAACTATGTATAAAAATACGATAATTGTCAAGCATTCCCCAAACCTTTTAGTAGAGTTCTGTGCTGTTCCTTGCCCGAAAGTGCATATTCTGCTGAATGAAATCCTCCTGAAAACCAGAGTTGTAAAAATGGAGCGTTTTTTATCGCTTTTTCAAAAAGAAAGCAAAAAACGGAAATTTAATTACTATCCACAGAAAAAGAAGGCAATAAATTCAAATTTATTGGCTCCCTGAGTGAAAAGGAGGTAAAAAATTTGAATTTAATTACTACTCATAGAAAAAGGAAGCGAAAAATTCAAATTTATTGGCTCCCCAGCGCAAAAGGAAGCAAAAAACTTTTAGGAAAACGGGTCTCAGAAAATATTGCCTGCAAAACCTGATACATAAAAATACAGCCTTCGATAACGGTCAGCATGATTATAACTCCCTATTTCTTCCTCAATGCCTTATACAATTCACTAGACATAGCTGACTCAACCTTTGCATAGAACTCTGGGTCTTTAAAAATCTTTTCAAATGTTTCCATATTATCCATGTAGCACTGGGTAACCAAATCCTTGAACTTATCAGGAAACAAAGATTTCTCAAACATTTCGGGGTTATTGTCCTGAGCATATTTTTTGTATTTTTCGACATCCTCATCTTTCATGAACATATTGTAAATACCGCGGATGATTACCTTGTCACTTTCTGTAAATTCACCTGCAAAACGGTCATTTACTTTCTGAATGATACTTTCAAGTGTGTCATATTTCTTTGGCTTCTTTTCTCCGCCAGTACCAGATTTAGGCAGAATGACAGGTGGTTTTTCGTCCAGTGTAATTGCACCACTGAATGTTTCTGTGAGGCTTGCATATTCCATTTTTATCATGTCATCAACATAAGGAATTTCTGTATGCTCTGGCGGAAGAATACGAACAAGATGCGATGTATACAAAAATTCTTTGAACAGTTCTTTATCATGAAGTCTTACAATCTGAGTCACATAAGAATATGTGTTATTGAATCCACGAAGATAATCACGGTAAGTAAATCGCTGCTCTTCCGAAAGCTCAGAAAAACGTGTAACAACAGGCTTGAACAGTGCCGAAAGTTTTCCAAGAGCACTCGGACTTTGCTTTTTGCCTTGTTCCTTGCTCATCAGTTCATAGAACTTATCGACATCATCATAATTATAAAGCATGTAATCGTTGATTTTGGCACGATAGTCGTATACTTTATTAAGGTCTGTATTTCCTTCAAGAACAGTCTGACTGTAGTATGGCAGGAATGCCTGCTTTATTTCTTCACTTGTGTTTTCAAAGTCAAGAACAAAAGTATTGTTTTTTCCAGGACAAGTTCTGTTCAATCTCGAAAGAGTCTGAACAGCCGTAACATCTTTAAGCTTCTTGTCCACATACATAGAGTGAAGCAGCGGTTCATCAAAGCCAGTCTGATATTTATTTGCAACAACAAGAATATTGTATCTACTTGAATGGAACTCCTTTCGGAATTCTTTATCGGTCGTGATATATTTTCCTTTCTCATTTAGATTCATTGTTGCTTCCGAGTATGTTACGTCAGGAGTTTCTGCCAAAGTAACTTCCCCCGAGAACGCAATCATGACATCAGTTCCAGCACATTCGACTTCGTGTTTTTTTATGTAGTTTTTGATTGCCAGATAGTAGCGCACAGCATTTGCGCGGCTGTCTGCAACAACCATAGCTTTTCCTTTGCCGTGAATCTGATAGCGACCATTTTCAAGGAAGTTAGACATAATCATATCTGTCTTTTGACCGATTGTGTAACCGTTTTCTTTGTAGTATCTGAACAAAGCCTTTGCCGCAGGTCCTTCTACCAACTCAGGATTTTCTTCTGTGGTTTTCACGAGCTTGAAGGCTTCTTTTATTGTTGTGTAATTCTGCAATACATCAAGAATATAGCCTTCCTCAATCGCCTGCCGCATTGAATAAACGTGGAAAGGAATATGCCTTCCGTCGCCACTATCGCAACCGAACCTTTCCAGAGTTTCTCCTTTTGGGGTAGCAGTGAATGCAAAAAAGCTCTGGTTTTTGTGCTCTCCCTGACCTAAGAGGGTGGCAATATACTCATCTGTAACATCGATTTCTTCTTCTGAAACGCCGATATCTTCTGCAACTTCCTTTACAGCAACCCCAATATCAATCAATGAGCGGCGCAAAAGTTTTGCATTCTCGCCATTCTGTCCCTGGTGCGCCTCATCAACAATGATAGCAAAGTTTCTTCCTTGGAATGCGTCCATATCTTTGTAGGCAAAAAGAAACTTCTGAATTGTACAGATGATAATTCTTTTTTTGTCATTAATTGCTTCTGCAAGACTTTTTGAATTCTTTTTTTCATCGATAGCTTCAACAAGCCCGACCTTGTGGTCAAAGCTGTTGATTGTGTCCTGAAGCTGCCCGTCAAGAACAACACGGTTTGTTACAACAATCACGCTATCAAAAAGGCTGTTATTGTCATCATCATGAAGTGAAGCAAGACGATAAGCCGTCCATGCAATACTGTTAGATTTTCCCGAACCTGCTGAATGCTGAATAAGATAATTCTTTCCAGTTCCGTTTTCTTTTACATCAGAAATAATTTTCTTTACAACATCGTACTGATGGTAACGAGGGAAAATAAGTTTTTCTTTTGTTACAGTTTTTCCGTTTGAATCAGTTTCTTTTTCTTTTACATAAGAAATGAATTTCTGAAGAATATCCATCAAAGAATCACGCTGTAAAACTTCTTCCCAAAGGTAGCGCGTAGCGTAATTATCACCAGTATCAGGATTTCCTTTACCACCAGAAACACCAGATCCATTTGAGCCTTGGTTAAATGGCAGAAAATAAGTTTTATCATCAGCAAGTCTTGTAGTCATCCACGCTTCATACAAATCCACTGCAAAGTAAACCAAGAAACGATGATTAAAGCGAAATGCAAATTCTTTTGAACTGCGGTCATTTCTATATTGATTAAGAGCGTTCAAATAGCTCTGTCCTGTAAACTGATTTTTCAATTCAATTGCAACAACTGGAATACCATTAACACTTAAAACCATATCAATGGAATTGTTATTGCGGGTTGTATAATGGAATTGTCGATCACAGCCAAGAATGTTTGCTTCGTAGCGTTCTTTGTCTGTCTGATTCAAATCTGATTCAGGCTTAAAAAAGCAGACTCTTAATTTACAGCCCATATCATCAATACCATTTCGAAGAACATAAACAAGACCTTGTTCGGAGATTACTTTTTCAAAACGGTTGTACAACTGTTCAGAAGCTCTTTCTCCATAATATTTTGTGTAGCGTGCCCATTCTTTAGGCTGAGTCTTTTCGATGAACTCAACAAGAACGTCAATATAAATGCAGTGCTCTATATCGCTTTTTCTTGTGCGAATCCAGTTGCCGTCTGCGTCCTGTCCGTTAAACTGAACATAACCGCCTGCTTGTGAAATCAAAAAGTTTTCTATATCCCGTTCAAATCTCTTTTCGCTCTTGTCCATGTTCTTCTCCTTAATCTGGCGGTGTATGCGTTACTTCACTGCCCAGCTGCCAGTCTTCTTTGAACCGCTTCTATCAATAAAACCTCTTTCTTTCAGAACCTTTATTGCTCGCATTACGGTTGCACGACCAAAACCTGTCTTTTCTACAATCTTATCTGTATTGATATTCAAATCTGATTTTATCAGCTCAAAAACAGCTCTCTCTTTGTCTGTTAATTTTATAGTATCATTTAAAGTATCATTCTGCGCTTTTAAAGTATCATCTGACATAGATTTTTTGTATTCGCTGATTTGCTCCAGAAGATTTTCGATATGATGATTCAGCATAAAATCAAGGAAGACTTTAGGATTATCGCTTTCCTGACTTTCTGCAAGGCTTTTTATGTATTCTGCACGCTTTTCTTTTTTTACGACAGAAGGAAGCACGCAAAATTCTTTTTGAATCATGTTCATTAAAAGTCGGCTCATTATGCCGTTGCCGTCTGCCCACGGATGGATGTACACAAGACGATAGTGAGCGTCAAAACTCAGTGTATAAACAGATTCAATGTCATTTTTGCTGATAGTATTTCGCTTTTCATTCAGCCATGAACAAAACTCCGCAAGTTTTGGCTCGACTTTCTGCCAAGCCATATAGCTTTTGCCGCCACGCCCTGTACTTACATTCAAACGCCTGAGCTCGCCTTTTGCGCTGCTGAAACTTCCTGCAATCGTGTTATATTCTGAGCCTGTATTCTTCATAAGGATTGCAGAAAGAGAACATAATAGTTCTGTTGTAATTTCTGTATGTTTGTCTGCGAGTTCAAAAGCCTTTTCATATGCGGCTTTCAAATCAAGGTTCATAAACTGCTCGGCAAGTGTTTTTGCAGGGCTGATTCCTTCATCGAACAGAAGCTGGTTTTCAATTTCGGTTACGGTTGAACCTTCGATTGCCGTGGAGTGCGTGATGATTGAGTAAAGATAAAACTTGTCGTAGTCAAGCTGCTCTTTTATTCCGAGCCTGTCATATTCAGAAAGAACTTTTAATAACTCGCTCATAATCGCACCGCCTTCTTCATTTTATTTCCTTTTTTCCCGTTACATACTCGTAGATGAGGGACTTTTTATATGTGTTGAGTTTTTCGATTTTTGATTCTTTGAGAGAAATGAGCTTGTCAATTTGAGTGCATTTAGAATCAAGGTATTTTGCAATTGTTTCTTGCTCTCTATAACTTGGTACAAGATATTTCATATTTCGAATAGTTTCTTGACTTATATTTGGGTCTTTACGAGTTCCCACAGCAAAATACATCCAAAACTTTCTTAAAAATATTGTTTCATAAAAAGCATATTTCGGATTCATCATAGTCTCGTCAAAATGAACACTACAAATTGCCTGATTTGTACGAGCATAACATTTCAATAAACCTGAATTTCCGATGGTACCAGCGCCTCCATACATAGCAATAAGTATACTGTTCGGTGATTGTAATTCACCTGCAATAGAATTAGCACCTTTCTCTGTTAATGTTTTTCCCGTGTTTGTTATTTCTGATTCATGCAAATCATAAGAACATACCCAATTAATATCACCATCATAATTTGCATAATCACTTGAAGTAGGTGTTCCTCCACTACAAGTTGTTGCTATTAATTTTACTTGGATTACTTCCCATCCTTCTGGGATCTCCCCAATCCATTCGACACCGCTGTCTTTCATTTTTGCAGTCTTGTCCAAGCCTTTTGTCACAGTTTCCGTAATCAAGGCCTGCTTGTAAGCTTTGAGTTTTTCAATCTGCTTTTCTTCGTTTGAAACAAGAGCGTCAATCTTTGTTGTTTTTGATTCAATTGCCGCGACAATTTTTTGTTGAGTTTCAAGTTTTGGCATAGGAATTTTTAAATTTCCCATATCTGATGCATTTAATGCGCTACGTACACCATCACCTCCAAGACTATTAAAAACACAGTTGTAATACATACTCATCAAATAATAGTAAGTATATTTTGTGTATTCATTTTTATTCTTTGCTGAAAATCTGATATAAGCTGGAGACACTAACCCTGTATAAGGAGAAAGTCCAACACGACTTGTACTGATATTTTGCAAATCAATCATTTTAAATATGAAATCATTGTCTCTTAATATCTGATATCCATCAAACTCCTTTGGTTGCAAACCTTCAGAATCATCCTTTGGTCTTTTTATTACACCATTTAAAGTAAGAGCAAGTCTTTCATATTCAGATGATTTTTCACCCGCTATTTCTTTTACATTTCGATATTTGTCTTTAAAACGGATTACATTCCAATCTTCAGGGATTTCGCCAATCCATTCAATTCCGCTGTCTTTCATCTTCATTTCTTTTCTCCGTCAACGATTTTCCAAAAGCCGGTTTTATTAGAACCTTCTCGGCTAATTAAGTTATTGTCTCGAAGCGATTTTATACAACGGTCTATCGTTCTGCTTGAAAGTTTCAAACTTTTGACCAGTTCAGAATTTGTCTGCGAAGGGTTGTTTTTTATTGCTTCAAAAACAAGATTCTCATTTTTGGAAAGATTTATTCCGCCATTTATTCCGCCATTTATTCCGCCATTTATTCCGCCATTTTGTTTTTCAACACGCTCAAAGACAATAGAGCAGTCAAGTTCATTTTCCTGAAACTTCGGGGGCTTGATATGTGCTTTTTCACATTCTTGATAAATTCTTCTGAATCCGCTTCCCCATTCTTCCATTAGCTTCATAAGCCTGAAAACTTTCGCAATGATAGGGTTTCGTGCAATGGATTTACCGTTCAAAGCACTTTCAAGAGAAAGCCCGGAAACAAGCCTTCCCGGAGAAATAATTTCAACCCTGTCATCATAAATTGCAATTTGGCTAGGCTCTTCAATCATGTAATTTCTGTGGACAACTGCATTCACAATCGCTTCACGAAGAGCATTTACAGGAAGTTCAAAATCATCAATTCCTTGCACGCCAACAAATTTTATCCCGACTTTGAGGTTTCTGAGAACAAAATTCAGAGCCTGCTCCACCTGCTCAAAAATAGCTCCCGAACAGTCAAGCTTATCCAAAAAAATGGCTTTGTCTCTTCCCTTAAAACACGCGCAACGAACAGAACAGCGGGAAAAATCATAAGAATCAGACAAAGTAAGAAGAGCATAAGCATTTGTCGGGAAAAGCTCTCCGTTTATTCTTTTTAATACTCCAAGTCCTTCCAGCGTTTCTTCCGTTACGGTTATATTCTGAGCGCCGGCTTTTTCCATTCGTTTTTGGATTTGCTGGCAAAGATTTTTTGTAATCTGCGGATTGAAATGTTTTTTGTCGTTCATCAGGTTCACGCATTTTTGAGAATCAAAAGAACTTCTGATTCCATTTAGTTCCAACTCACGAAGAGTATAAAAATCTGCAAGTCGGCTTGTTGCTCCAATTCTTAGAAAAGTTCCGTTTTCTTTTCCTTTCGACTTTATAAAACAAGGCGTATGATTCGTTGGAAAAATTTCCAAAACAATTACTGTCTTGTCTTCGATTGTTTGAGCATTTATATTTGGAGAAATCAGAGGCTCAATGCTGTCGCTGATACAATTTATAATAGAGTCCTGGATTTTAAAAATATCTCCGTCAATTCCCACAAGCTCCAGACTTTTATCATCAACACCAAAAACAATTTTCCCTCCAGATGTATTTGAAAAAGCAGAAACCGTTTTCAAGAAATTTTCTTTTCGCTCTGGAACTTCGCGCTTGAACTCCAAATGAGAAGATTCACCTTTTTTTATATCTCCTATTGTCATTTTTTCTCCCGAACAACTCCGCTAGTCGAACAACGCTTTCATCAGCTCGGCTTCTTCTCTTCCAAGCTCTTTAATCTGGTCAAAAATATCATCACTAGATTCTGGCTGCTCAAACTTATAGAAGAGTCTTGTGAACGGAACTTCATATCCAATCTTGTCTTTGCTTCTGTCCATAAAAGCATTCTTGTTGTAGGGAAGAACATTCTTTTCAAAGTATGCGTCAACATCGTCATTCAAAGGAATGATTTCGTAATCTGTCTTTCCTTTTTCCGCGACAGGCTTTCCTTTCTTTGTAATCTGATTTCCTTTTTCAGCAGTCTGCGCAGTTTCCACAGTAACTTTTGTATAGCCAAAGAAAGAATTATCAAGCACTTTTGATTCAACAATATAATCGCCCTGTGTATAAACTTTGTCTTCGTAGAACTCAGAATATGCTTTCATTATAAGGCTGATGCAGTCATCATTAAGGTCTACACGCTTTTTACCAATATTCTTTCTGCGTTTTTCAAAACACTTGCTCGCGTCAATAAGCTGAACCTTCCCACTGCGGTTCATGTTCTTGCCTTTTGTAATAAGCCAGATATATGTTGAAATGCCTGTGTTGTAAAAAAGGTCTGTCGGCAGCTGAATAATTGCTTCAACCAAATCCTGCTCAAGAACATAGCGGCGGATTTCACTAGCTCCGCTTCCTGCGTCCCCCGTGAACAAAGAAGAGCCGTTCTGAATGATTGCCATTCTTCCGCTTCCTTCCTTGAGCTTTTTGATACCGTTCATCATAAAAAGCATTTGGCCATCACTGATTGCAGGAAGCCCAGCTCCAAAACGTCCGTCCCAGCCTTTTTTTGCTTCTGCCTTTACTTCGCTTTCTTCTCGTTTCCAGTCAATTCCAAACGGAGGGTTGGAAATAATATAGTCAAAATCATAGCCGTCAAATTTGTCATCGCTTAAAGTGTCGCCGTACATCATTCCGTTTGCGTTGCCGCCCTTGATGAGCATATCGGCTTTTGCAATAGCATAAGTTTCAGGGTTGAACTCCTGTCCAGGGTTGAACTCCTGTCCAAAACAAGTAAGGGTCGCGTCCTTAGAAATATCTTTAAGCCTCTCATCAAGACAGCCAAGCATCTGGCTTGTACCCATCGCCATATCGTAAGCAGTCTTTGTACAGCCGTTTTTCATGATTTCATCTTTTTCAGGACTTACCAAAAGCTCTGTCATAAGATAGATAATATCGCGGCTTGTAAAGTGAGCTCCTGCCTGCTCATCATAGCTTTCAGAGAATTTTCGAATCAGCTCTTCAAAGATGTATCCCATATCTGCGCTTGTGATTTTTTTAGGATCCATATCAGCCTTTTTCTTAGAAAACTCGTCGATTGTGGCATAAAGCACACCGCCTTTGACCATCGTCTTGACCTGGTCAGCAAACTTGAAGTTCTCAAGAATATCCTTTACATTCGCAGAAAATCCTTTGAGATAGTCTTCAAAGTTGGAGTCAATATTATCTGCATCAGCTTGGAGTTTTGCAAAATCAAACTTGCTTGTGTTATAAAAAGCATAGCCACTTGTCTTACACAAAATACCTTCGCGGGCTGCACCATCAATTTTTTGAGAATCAAGTTTCTCAGCCATTTTTACAACAGCGTCTTTTGTATCTTTAAGAGCATCATCAAATCTCTTGAGAACAGTCATTGGAAGAATAACTTTTCCATATTCGTGCGGCTTGAAAAGACCTACAAGGTGGGTAGCACATTCCCAAATAAGATTTGCTTTGTCCTGAATATTTGAATTAGTCTGTTTCTGAAGTGATGACATTGACATAAGATTTTTTTCTCCTCCTATTATTATAGCATATTTTTTTTATAGCATATTTTTCAGAAAATTTGTACGAAATATCATGCTTTTGCAATATTTTTTTTTGAAAGACCATCTTTTAAGTCTTAGAGCCTGTTTGCAATAGGCTGTTCACAAAGTGCGAAAGTTTTTTGATGAAGAACTTGCCCTTAAGATGAAGGAAATGTTTGAAAAACGCTTTCCGGCGGTACACAAAGACGAGTATTTACCATAGGCTCATAGATTGCTTATCTGTGGTAAATACTCTTTGTGCCTCAGGTAAATAGTCGATGAACTCAAGGTAAATAAGAGTTTTTAAATCAACAGTGTTTTTGTTTTGCCTGCGCCCCGCCTTGCAATAACAAGAATAAGCTACTCTGTGGTGAGAATAACATTTTTTTTGACGCCTTTTGCATTGAAGTAAGAAAACTTCTGTGTAAAACTGTGCTATATAAAACTTAATAGCATTTGATGTACATAGGAGAACTACAATGACATATGCAGTAAGATACTACACAAAAACAGGCAACACAAAGAAACTTGCAGACGCAATAGCAACTGCCAATAAGCGCGGGAGTTAGCGAAAAAGTGGATTGGCTGTTCTTGGGCAACTCATATTATGCTTTCAACATCGACAGCGAAGTACGCGATTTTGTGCGCTCTTTGGACAAAAACAAAGTCGGCAAAATCGTCAATTTTGGCTCAGCAGCAATGCTTAACTCCACCTACAAAAAAAAGTAAAAGCCGAAGCATACAAAGTCGGAATTCCAATGTTTGAAAAAGAATTCCACTGCAAAGGCGAGTTCAAGGCATTTCACAAAGGACGCCCGAACGAAGAGGACTTAAAAGTGGCGGCAGACTTTGCAAAAAACATTATGAACTAAAGATCCAAAAACAAAAAAACTTCCACGATGATTGCTGACAACTTCAATGGAAGATAGTAGTCAATCACCGTGGAAAAAAAGATATAGAACAAAAAGATGAAAAAAAGTATGATAATAAGAATGAATACAGCAAACACAACAGCCAGAGTTTTTTTGAAGGCTAAAGAAGAAGCGGAAATCAAACAGGGATTTCCGTGGGTTTTTGATAACGAAATTGAATCAGTCAAGTTCTACGCAGAAGATGGTTCTGGAGTAAAACAGACATCTCTTGCAGACTGCAAAGTCAATAACGGAGAAGCAGTCGAAGTCTTTGCAAAAGGCGGAGCGTTTCTTGGAACAGGCATCATAAACCGAGCGTCAAAAATCACAGTCCGCTTGATTGGCAGCGAGCACGCCGACCAGATTTTTTCAGACATCAAAGGCTATTGGTCAAAGAAAATCCGCGACGCATACAATATCCGACAACTCAACTACACCGAAAGCGACAGCTACCGCCTTGTTTTTGCTGAGGCTGATTTTATCCCAGGGCTTATTGTTGAGCGCTATTGCGACGAAAACGGCAAAGTTTATCTTGTTGTTCAGTTCTTGGCACTCGCTTGCGAAGTCTTCCGCAACGAGATTTTGGCAGCACTCAAAGACACCGTAAAACCGTACGGCATTTTTGAACGCGATGACGCAGGAGTGCGCGACAAAGAAGGATTGAGCGAAAAAGCGGGCTGGATTGGCGCAGAGCGTGAAAGCAACATCATCATTGTGGAAAACGGAATCCGCCTTGAAGTCGACATTGCTCACGGTCAGAAAACAGGCTACTTTCTTGACCAAAAAACAAACCGCAAAATTGCAGCTTCCTATTGCCACGGCAAAAAGGTTCTTGACACATTCACTCACACGGGCGCGTTCGGCTTGAATGCAGCAAAAGCGGGCGCAAAAGATGTAACTTCAGTTGACATTTCGCCAGAAGCGGTGGAGCTTGTTAAAAAAAACATTGCTCTTAACGGCTTTGAGGGCAAGATGAAAGCTGTTTGCGCTGATGTTTTTGATTTGTTGAAGCAATACGAAGAGCAGGGCGAAAAGTTCGATGTGATTATTCTTGACCCGCCAGCGTTCACAAAAAGCGCAAAATCAATCCAAAAAGCCTATAGCGGCTACAAAGAAATAAATCTTCGTGCAATGCGTCTTTTGCGTGAAGGTGGCATTTTGGTAACTTGCTCTTGCTCATATTTCTTTGACTCAAACAGCTTCTATTCAATGCTCACTCACGCCGCAACAGACAGTCATCGCCGTGTGCAGATTCTTGAAAAACGCGGAGCTGGCGCAGACCACCCTGTTCTTTTGGGCTACACCCGAAGCGAATACTTGAAGTGCGCAATCACACGAGTTTTGTAATAAAGATGGAAGAAAGCAAAAACTATAACTGCATAATTATTTTGGGACCTACCGCCGTCGGAAAAACTGGGCTTGGCGTGCGTTTGGCGCGTGAGCTTGGCGGGGAGATTATCTCTGCCGACAGCCGACAGGTGTACCGAGGGCTTGACCTTGGCAGCGGCAAAGATTTGGCTGATTACGGCGATTTGCCGTATCACTTAATCGATGTCGCCACGCTCGAAACTGAATACAACGTGTATAATTATCAGCAAGATTTTTATCGCGTGTTTTCGGCTCTTCAATCTCGCGGTGTTTTGCCTGTCATCGTGGGCGGAACGGGAATGTACATTGACGCAATTGTGCGGGGCTATGACTTCATTGAAGTGGAAGAAAACAAAGAGCTTCGCGCAAAAGCCGAAAAGATGACATTGGAAGAGCTGGATTCTTGGC
>CACYWZ010000081.1:5813-16320 GCA_902778325.1 uncultured Spirochaetaceae bacterium | reverse complement strand
TATTATCCACACTTCCAATATTTGCATATACATTAATTTTTTATATTATGGCAACAATGAGAAAAGCTGGAAAATCAGCAAACAAGAAAATGGTTGGTAAGACGACGGGAATTGTCGTTCCGCTTGGTGCGATAAAGACAGACGAGTCTTTGGTTATCGGAGAGTTTCCAGCTTTGGAAAAGCTCATTCAGTTTTGCAAAAAAAGTGGTTTGGGCGCGTTGCAGCTGCTTCCTGTGAACGACACTGCAATGCAGTCTTCGCCTTATTCAAGCGTTTCGGCTTTTGCGCTTCACCCGATTTATATCAGTTTAAAGGCATTGCCAGAATGGGCTGAGGCTGTTTCAAAAGATTCTTCTATACAAGTTGAATATGATTCATTCGTTGAGCAACATAAAAACGATGAGCGTTATAACTACGAAGCTGTGCTGAATTGGAAAACAGTTCTTCTTCATAAAATCTACAATGCTGCTGGAAAAGCGTGCAATATCGATACATTCTGCAAGAAAAATCCTTGGGTAAAATCATATGCTGTTTACAAGAACTTAAAAGAAAAATATCTTCAGGCTTCTTGGAAAGAATGGAAAAAAGAAGAGCAGATTTTGAGCAAAGATGACATTCAAAAACGCTGGAAAGATGCTTCTTTACTTGACAATCACTCTTTCTATGTTTGGCTTCAAATCCGTGCTAGTGAGCAGTTTTCATCTGTTGCAAAGCTTGCCAAAAAAGAGAAAATCATTCTCAAAGGCGATATTCCGATTATGATGAACGAGGATTCCGTTGACACTTGGGAAGAAAAAACGCTGTTCGATATGAAAAACCGCGCAGGCTCTCCGCCTGATTACGAGAACCCTAACGGGCAGAGCTGGGGATTTCCTATTTATGATTGGAAATCGATGGAAGCGCAAGATTACGGCTGGTGGAAAATTCGCATTGAGCAAGCGGCGAAGTATTACAGCGCATTCCGCATTGACCACGTTTTGGGCTTTTTCAGAATCTGGGCAATCCCAGAGGGTGAATACACAGGAAAGCTCGGTCACGAAGAGCCTTCAAAGACGATAAAACGCTCTGAACTTGAAAAGCTTGGTTTTGATGAAGGCAGATTGAACTGGCTTAGTGAGCCGCATATCCGCTCTGAGTGGGCAAAAGATAGAAAATCGCTCGAAGCGGTTTGCGACAAATTGGGCAATGAAGAGCTTTGGAACTTTAAGAAAAGCATAAAGGTTCAAGACGACATCAGAAAGGCTCTTGACTCTGTTAGTGCGTGCGATGACGACAAGAATATGCTTATTTCTAAGTGGACTGACCGCGCTTTAATCAAGACTGGAAAAAACGACTTTATCCCCTCTTGGCAGCACACAGAAACAACGGCTTGGCAATCGCTTAACGACGGTGAAAGAAATGCGCTTTCATCTCTTTTTAGAGAACTTCACGAAAAGAACGAAAAGCTTTGGAAAAAGCAAGGCGATACGCTTTTGTCTGTGCTCACTAGTGCAAGCGATATGACGGCGTGCGCAGAAGATTTGGGCGTGTCGCTTTCTTGCGTGCCTCCTGTGCTTGATAAACTCGGCATTTTGGGCTTGCGTGTTGTGCGTTGGTGCAGAAAATGGAATGAAGATGGTCAGCCGTTTGTGCCGTTTGCGGATTACGATGAGCTTTCTGTTTCTACGACTTCTGTTCACGATTCAAGCACTCTTCGACAGTGGTGGAACGGAGAAACGGACAGTGTCCGAGCCTTTATAAAAGCCTTTAAGACAAATGATGATGTTTATAGGGACATAAAGGCTGAGAACTATTTTGGAGAAAAAGAAGCGGAGTTTGTGCTTTCTAATGCAGCAAAGTGCAATAGTGCGCTCTTTATTCCGCCTTTGCAGGACTTTTTGTATTTGTCATCAAAGTACTACGAGATTGACGAGAACAAAGAGCGAATCAATATTCCTGGCACTGTAACGGCTTTCAACTGGACGTATCGCGTGAATGCAACAATGGAAGAACTTTTGGCAGATAGCGCGCTTATCAATAAAATAAAGGCTATAGCCTCCGTTCATAAATCATAAAACAAGGAGGATTTTATGAATGTATCTTATAACGAGTTTCACATAGGGCGCACTGTTCGTGAAAAATGCGATTTTGATTCACGTCTTTATGCTTCTACAGGAAATGTGATTTTTACAGACTTAAAGGCTGTTCGTTCATTTCAGACGAAGCTCAATGAGTATTTTGATTCTCTTGGAATGAGCGACAAGAGAGTTTCTGCGGGTGATTTGAACGCAATGGCCTTAATCGATGAGATTTTCCATTTTATTTGCGCTCTTTATCGTCAGAAAAAAGACCCAAACATTTTTGCAGACGCAATCACAGAACTAAATCGTGTTTACACAAAAGAAGAAATCGATAAAACGCTTTTTGAGTTCATCGCAGAGTTTCCGCCTGTTGCTGTCTATCAAGGCAAGCAGAGCGCAGAAGATTACTTAAATCAGTCGCTTCCAGAAGAGCCTACAGGTCGCATTCGCACAAACAGGGAAGCAACTCTTGAAGAAATTACTTTGCTTCATCTTGCGAATGAAAACTTGGCTTTCCGTCCTTTTGGTATTTTGTTCAATGACAAAAAACTCATTGAAAACCCGAATTATGCAAAAGTATGGGACACTCTCAAAGCGTTCGTGAAGTCAAAGCCTTTCTTTGGCACTTTCAATCACGACCTTATTTCTATGCTAAAAGAGCCGTCTGATTATGCTCCGACCGACCTCAAAGGGCAGCTCGATTATATCCGCATGCACTGGGGTGAGTATTTGAGCGAGTGGGTGAAGAGGCGTTTGCTCGGCGGACTCGACACAATCACCGAAGAGCAAAAAGCGGCTTGGCACCCGATGACAGGCGGTGAAGTTGATGTTCCTGTTCCAAGCTACGACAGCCTTATAAAAGAATACGAGCGTTTCAGCCCTGACCGTGAGTGGATGCCGTGCGTTATCCTTATGGCGAAGACAGTTCTCGTTTGGCTTGACCAGCTTTCAAAGAAGTATCACCGCGAAATCAACACGCTTGATAAAATCCCGAATGAAGAACTTGACACGCTTCGTGATGAGGGCTTTACAGGTCTTTGGCTCATCGGGCTTTGGGAGCGAAGTGCGGCTTCTAAGCGCATAAAGCAGATTTGCGGAAATCCTGAGGCTGCGGCGAGCGCGTACAGCTTGCACGAATACGAAATCGCGGGCAACTTGGGCGGTTGGGCTGCTCTTGAAAATCTTCGCGGTCGCTGTCAGGCTCGAGGTTTGCGTCTTGCAAGCGATATGGTTCCAAACCACACTGGTATGGATTCTCGCTGGGTTATTGAAAAACCGCAATATTTTGTTCAGCGTTGGGATTCTCCGTTCCCAGGATATTCTTTCAATGGCGAAAATCTTAGCCACGACGGCAGAGTCGGCGTTTATCTTGAAGACCATTATTATTCAAAGTCCGATTGCGCTGTCGTCTTTAAGCGTGTTGACAATTACACTGGCGAAACTCGCTACATCTATCACGGAAATGACGGCACGGGAATGCCTTGGAACGATACGGCTCAGATTGACTTTTTGAACCCAGAAGCGCGCGAAGCCGTTATGCAAGAGATTTTGCACGTTGCCCGAAACTTCCCGATTATCCGCTTTGACGCGGCTATGGTTTTGGCAAAGAAGCACATCAGACGCCTTTGGTATCCAGAGCCAGGACACGGCGGCGACATCGCAACTCGTAGCGAATACGCGCTTTCTAACGAGGAGTTTGAGGCAAGAATCCCGAATGAGTTCTGGCGAGAAGTTGTTGACCGCATTGCAAAAGAACTCCCAGACACTCTTCTTTTGGCCGAAGCGTTCTGGATGCTCGAAGGCTACTTTGTGCGCACACTCGGTATGCACCGCGTCTACAACAGCGCATTCATGAATATGCTAAAGAAAGAGGAAAACCAAAAATACCGCGACACCGTCAAAAACACGATTAAGTTTGACCCGCAAATCTTAAAGCGTTACGTCAACTTTATGAACAACCCTGACGAAGAAACCGCAGTGGCTCAGTTCGGCAAGGGCGACAAATATTTTGGCGTTTGTACGCTGATGGTTACAATGCCGGGCTTGCCAATGTTCGGACACGGTCAAATCGAGGGCTTTGAAGAAAAGTACGGCATGGAATACACAAAGGCATATCGCGATGAAAAGCCAGACGGAAACCTTGTCGCACGCCATTGGCACGATATTTTCCCGCTGATGAAAAAGCGATATATCTTTGCGAACGTTGAGAACTTCCTCTTCTACGATGTTTGGGACAACGGAAGAGTTAACGAGAACGTCTTTGCCTATTCAAACGGAGTCGGAAACGAAAACGCAGTCGTCTTCTACAACAACAAGTATGAGCGCGCAACAGGTTGGATAAAGCAGAGCGTGCCGTATGCCGTGAAGAAAGGCGAGAACGATGTTGAAATGCGAACACGCACACTTGGCGAGGGCTTGGGCTTGAGCTATGGCGCAGACCATTTCTGTGTGTTCCGCGAAGCGAGAAGCGGAATGTATTATGTCCGCAGAAGCGACGACATCATCAACAACGGTCTTTTCTTGAGCTTGAACGGCTTTGAATCTCAGGTTTTGATGGACGCTCATCAAGTCGTGGACGGCGCAGACGGAATGTACAGAACGCTTTGCGACTTCTTGAGCGGAAGGGGAACTCCAGACTTAAAAGAAGCGTGGGAAGACATCGTTTACAAGGATTTGTATCTTGCGCTCGACAAAGTGCTTTCACAAGACTTCTTCGACAAAGTGCACGTTCTTTTCATGAGCGATGTGCAGCGAAAAGAGTGCGGATTTGATGAAATCAACTTTGATGAGTTTATCGCCGAAGTTGAAAAGCCGTTGCGCGCTTTCTATGAAACTGCTTCGAACATGCAGAGCGGTACGAAAAAAGAGTTTGTCGTTGAAGACGCTCTGAAACTCTTCAGATATGCGACAAGCTACCTTTATTCAGAAATGCAGAGCGCACAAAGCGGAGAAGCGAAAGGAAGCTCGTTCAAGGCAAAACTTACGAAACTCATTTTCAAAGGACTTCAGGCAAACGCCTATGCGCCAGAGCTTCTCGTGTCGTACGCTCTCATTGCGCCATTCGGTTTTGAGCTTTGCAAGAAATACGACTTTGAGCGAAAAATCGCGCAGGCGGCAATGAACTCAAAAGTTGCGTTTGGTGACTTCCGCCGCATTTTGCACAATATCGTAGTGCTTTCTGAAATCAGGGATTTCGGATTTGGAGCAATGCAGAACAGACGCTCAACCTTTGACGCGGCCTCGATTATCGCCGATTCTGCTGACGCGTTCTCGCTTTGCGGGGCAAACGAATACGACGGCGTTCGCTGGTTCAATCAAGAGCGAATGAACGAAGCGCTCTGGTATTTGCTTTCTGCGAACATCATGTGCAAGCCGAACTTGAGCAGAGCGAACATCTACAAGCTCTACACAGTGCTTGATGCCGCAAAAGAAGGCGCGGCGTATCGCGTTGACGCATTCCTTGACAGCGTGAAGCCTGACGAGAAGGATTTGCCGAAGCGGGGAAAGCGTGTCCGCTCCGTTTCTGCAACAGAGAAAAAGGCTGAGAAAAAGAGCTCGAAAAAATCAGTGAAAAAGACTGAGAAGAGCGAGAAAAAGCCAGTTGAGAAAAAGAAGACTGCAAAAAAGCCTTCTAAGAAATCAGCAAAGAAAGAAGAAAAGTAATATTGTCATACTGAACTTGATTCAGCATCTGCCTTGGTTGATTTGAGCAGATTCCGAAACGAGTTCGCCAATGACGATTTGCAGCCTATCTTTCACATGACACAAAAAAAAGCACTTTCATTTTTGAAGGTGCTTTTTTCTTGCCAATATTCATAAATCATTCATGTTTTGTCTGTCGCAAGCGCTCCGAGTGCGTCCGCGCCTTTGCTTTTCACGTCGCAAGCGCTCCGAGTGCTTGCGCGCCTTTGTTTTTCACGTCGCAAGCGCTCCGATAGCCCGCGCGCCTTTGCTTTTCACGTCGCAAGAGCTCCGAGTGCTTGCGCGCCCTCGTTTTGTCTGTCTGAGGCGCTCCGCGGCTTAAAAAAATGTTTTGTCTATAATCTTGAAATATTTTCGAGCGCGTCAACGATTGCGTCGAATGCGCAGTAAATCTCAAAAGGCTTTTTTTCTTGCGAGAACGGCTGGAAAAGGGATGCAATCTCATCGCTCATCTCTGGCGCTTCTCCAAGATAATGGCGGATTGAAACAGAATCGAATGCGGGGTGGTCGCGAGCCACGATGACGCTGACTCCGTCCCCTGAGAATCGCTCGTCATGCTTTTTTGAAGAAGCGTAGGCGCGCGCGGTGTGGCTGTCGGCGTAATAGCCGTATCGCATAAAGAGTTCTTTGCACGCTTTTTCTTCGTCGTCCTCTGAAATGTGAGTCGGGAAGACGAGGCTTTTCATCAGAAGCGACCACTGTGAAAACACGTTTTCCAATCGCTCAAGGTTTGACGGGTCGGCGGGATTTGCCTTTTCTCTTTTGTCCAGCGGCACGAAGCTGTCGAGCATCTGACAATCTCCGCAGACGTCAACAGTCAGGCTGTCGTTTGAAGGAACGATGAAGCCGCGGACGGGAAGGGAATACTTCCAGCTGTAAAGACCTGCTACGACGTTTGAATAATTTCCTGTGTCGAGCGAATAATAAATGTCGCCGAAGACGCTCTCTTTTATTCTTGAGAACGCGAACGGATAAAAGAATGTCTGCGGAAAAAGACGCCCGATGTTCGCGGTGTTTGCGACTGTGAGCGAGTATTTTTCGACGAGAGCGCGGTTTGCGAAAAGCTCTTTTACGATTTTGTGGCAGTCCGCTTCCGTTCCGTCGACTTCGATTGCGCAAATGTTTCCGCCGTTTTCGATGAGGTCGCTGTCTTTCAAGCCGCGCATTGTTCCTTTTGGATAAACGAGGACAGCCTTGGTTTTTTTTGCTCCGCGAAGAGCGACAGCCATGCTCGCACCGAACTCTCCTGTCGTTACGTCAACGAAAATCGAGTGCTTGTTCTGATAGCGCAAAATCGTGTCGACGCAGTGGACAAGATACGAGACGCCGAAGTCCTTGTGCGTGCCTGTAGGCCCGTGGAAAAGTTCGAGCATGTAAAGATTGTCGTCCAATCTTTTCACTTTTGGCGAAAACGGGAACGCGCGTGTTGCGATTGTTTCGCAAATAAGCGGGCTGAACTCGTCTTTTATGAGCGCAGTCGTGAGCGCGCCGGCGATTGACTGGAATGTGGTGTTTTTGTTCATGTACAAAATCCAGCGGCTCATATCGACATCGTCAGAGGGAACGTAAAGCCCTCCGTCTTCTGGCATGCAGTTCAGAACTGCCTGCTCAAATGAAACAACATTTTTTGAATTGCGGGTGCTAACGAGATGCATTTTGCCTCCTTAGTGTTGCACGTTAATTATGAGCGAAAACAGCTCCGTTTTTGCCCATCACATCAAAAAAGTTCGGGAACGAGACGGCGCAACATTCAGCGTCTTTGACGCTTACGCCTCCGATTGCGAGACCTGCGCAAGCAAGGCTCATCGCGACTCTGTGGTCATCATAGCTTTCAACTTGTGCGCCGTGAAGATTAAAAGCAGCGTTTTTTGTGCCGTCTTCATTCACTTGGGAGTGTCCTCTAATCACAAGATAATCCGCTCCCTCTTCAACATCTGCTCCGAGCTTTGAAAGTTCTGCCTTCAAAACGGCAATGCGGTCAGTTTCCTTCTTTCTGCAAACGCCCAAATCTTCAAGAACCGTCGTTCCTTCGATGAAGCACGCGATGACAGAAAGCGCGCAAACCGCATCAGGAAATCCTGAAAGATTGACGTGAAGCTCTCCGTTCGGAAGGTTTTTCGTCGTCAAAAAGCCCTTGCCGTCAGAGGCGTTTTTCATTCCGCGAACAGTGAGCGTTTCAGAGTCTTTGTCCCAAACGATGTCAGCGCCGACGCTCTGCAAAACGCTGACGATAGCGTCGTCGCCTTGTGTGCCAGTGCCGTCGACGCCGTCAATCACGAGCGTGCTGTCTGTGATGAGGGCTGCGACAAGCGGATACGCCACTGCTTCCCAATCGCTTGGAATCGTTCGGTCAAAAGCGCTTATCTTGAAGCCGCCTTCAACGCGAATCTTTTTGAAGTCGCTTGAAATCTCAACTTTTGCGCCGACATCTTCAAGCCATTTTCTTGTCATCGTAAGATACGGCGTTTCTTTCGGGTCTGTGAGATTGATTTTGAGCGTGCCTTTAAGCCTGGAAGCTGCCATCATCATTCCGCTCACATACTGCGAGAGCGCGCCGTCCGTCGTAACCTCGTTTTCCGCTGTAATCGGTCCTTTTATGACCATCGGGCAACTTGAGGCATCAGGGCGCGTGATGTACGCCTCTGCTCCAAGCTGCCTTAGCGCGTCAACGACGTGAGTCACAGGACGCTTTCGGATTGAAGCGTCGCCAGTGAAAACAGACCAGCCTTCAAAAGTGGAAGCAATCGGGCTCATAAAATACAAAAGAGAGCCTGAGTCGCCGACATTGACAACATCGCTCGGCAAATGAGCCTTGCTTCCCGCGCCATTGACGATCCATTCGCCCTCTTTCATCTCAGCCGATGCGCCAAGAAGCGGAATCGCCTTGAACGTTGAAATGCAATCCGCGCTCGCAAGCGGGTTTTTGATATGCGAAACACCTTCTGCAAGAGAAGCAAGGAGAAGCGCCCTAATCGTGTGGCTTTTTGAGCCAGGAACTCTTATATGCCCAGAAAGACTGGATTTTTCTGCTGTAATTGTCATACAGTGGATAGTATCATAAGCGCTGTTTTTATTCGAGTGGGGAACAGCGATTTTATTGCTTCTTCCCGTTTTGGGAAAAGCGAAAAACATTTGATTTTGAGAAAGAAAAAAATCTTTTTTCTTGAGAATTCTGTTTTTTGGTTTTATAGTTTATTTATAGCGTTTTTCAATCAAAAAGTTTTTTCAATAAGTTCGGCTTTTCTGCCGCTGCATTTTCCTGCCGATTAAAAAAGAAAATCATTTTTTCGCTGAAAAGCGCAATGCGCGGTGGTTGTGGTTGTTTTTTTGTTTTTGCAAAGAGTGTGAGTATGGAAATTTCGTGGAATGATATTGCAGATTCGCCAATGATGATGGAAATGCTCCCCGGCGGCTATTATATTTGTCGGGCTGAAGGCAATGGAGAGATTATTGCTATAAACAGCGCCGCTATGAAAATCTACGGCTGTTCATCTTTTGCCGAGTTCAAGGAACTCACGGGCGCGACTTTTCGAGGAATGGTTCATCCGCTCGACCTTCAAAGTGTTGATTCAACGATAAAAGAGCAGTTGTCTGCTTTGATTAGCGAGGACAAGAACGTTTACATTGAGTTTCGCATTGTCCGCGCTGACGGAAAGACGCGTCTTGCTTCGAATTACGCAAAACTTGTTCGCCACAAGACGTTCGGCGATATTTTTTGCATTTTTATCGATGACGCTTCTGAAAAAATTGCGCGTGTAACAAAATCGCTAGCCCCGCAGTTTTTCAAAATCTCGAAAGTGAATTTAACGAAAGATGCTTTTGTCGTCGTCAAAAAACTTGAAGGCGATTATGTTTCAAAGTCGAAGAAGTTTTCTGTGGATATGGCGTCATTCGTGAGCGCAGGTTATGTTCATGGAGACGACATCGCGTATTTTACGAATTCTGCGTCCCTTGAGGCGCTTCAAAACTACTTCCAGAAGGGCGGCACGAACAAGGTTCTTCGCTACAGACGAAAAATCTCGCAGCAGTTTTGTTGGGTCACGATGACGATAACACGCGCTGAGGAATACACGAACGAGAATCAAGTCGTTGCGATTTTTGAGCGCATTGCCGATGATGGCTTTATTTCGCTTCACGAGGATTTCAAGAAAGCGGAACTCGTTGCGGGCTTGAGCAGCGGATATGATTCGATTTACATTTACAACATCGAGAAAAACGAAGTTTCGCCTTTTATGCTTTCAACGCCGCTTTCAAAAAGGATTGACGATGATTTAGTCGAGCAGTATTCCGATTATTCGCTTGCGAACAGGAGTTTTGCCCGAAAGTTTGTGTGTCCGCAAGACCGCCAGCGCTATCTTTTGCAGACGTCTACGGATTACATTTTGCGAATGCTCACTCATTCAAAGCGATACGAAGTCGTTTTCAGGCAATACAAGACGCCTGAAGTCCACGAATATATCCAGCTTTCAGTGTGTCGCGTTGACGACCAAAATTTGACGAGGGTTCTTCTTGGTTACAAAAATATAACGAAGCAGTTTGTTGAAGAAACTGAAAAGTCGATTTCGCGCCACATGGAAGAGATTTTGCATTTTGTGGCTGATGATTTTGTGTTCTTGAACGAGATTGACCTTGATTCAGAAACAGAACGTCAGTTCTTCTTGAGCGATGACGAGGAATTTTCAATCCCGCGCTGGTCGGATTCGGAGGATTTCCGCGAGTGCATAACAGCCTTTGCGCGAAAATAC
>CACYWZ010000081.1:0-5769 GCA_902778325.1 uncultured Spirochaetaceae bacterium | reverse complement strand
TGGAGCGTTTTATGGACTTGACCCGCCTTGACAACTTGAAGAAGGTGCTTTCGAGCCAAAAATCGTTCATCATTACATACGATGCTGTTGTGAAGGGAAGGCAGAGACGCTTTGAGGGGCGCTTCACCTTGAGAACGAACGCTTCTGGAAAGCAGAAAATCCTTGTGGGAACGCGCGACATAACATTTGTGCGATAAAAACAAAAAACCGCGCTTTTCAAAAAGGCGCGGCTTTTTTTTATCTGGTCAAAAATTATGCAAGGCAAGCGTCGAGGTCAGCGCAAATCTTTGCTTTGTCCAAGTTCTGTCCAATAATGCAAAGCTTTATAATGCGGTCGCCGACTTTCTCGTCCCATTCAGCCTTAATCTGCGGATTTCGTGCAAGGATTTCCTCCTGCTCTTCTTTCGAGGCTGTTGCAATCCATTGTCCTGAATAGCCCGCCTGAATCTGTCTGCCTGATGTCTCAAAAACAACAGCCATATCATCTTCATCAGAGAACCAGCACAAGCCCTTGCAGCGAATGATGTTCTTCGGCCAGCGACTTGCGAATGAGTCGAGCTTCTGGCGGTCGAACGGACGGCGTCGGTTGTAGATGAACGTTGAAATGCCATACTCGTCTTCGTCAGCTCCGCTGTCGCCGTCGTGCTTGTGCTCGTGATGGTGGTGATGCTCATGCTCGTCGTGGTCATCATCATCATCATCGTGATGATGCTCCTCGTGCTCATGCTCATCATCGTCGTCGTCGTCTTCGTCTTCTTCGAGCTTCTTGCACCAGCCCGCGCTTGCATAGACTTCCTCAAAGTCAAAGCTGTTCGTTGCAAGCATGTCCGAAATCGGAACTTCGCCGTGACTTGTTTCGATAACCTTAACGCCTGGGTGAAGAGCCTCAATGACCTTTCGAACCTTCTTGAAGTCGTCCTCGCTTACCAAGTCCTTCTTGTTGATAACGAGAGTAGAGCAGAACTCAATCTGCTGAACGAGAAGGCTTTCGATGTCCTCTTCGCTCATATTCTCTTTGTGCAAAAGCTTGTCGCCGCCTGCGAACTCGTCAACAAGGCGGGCTGCATCAACAACGCCGATAACATTGTCGAGCTTTCCGTTCTTGATTGTCTCAAGTTCCTGCGCGATTGGAAGCGGCTCACAAACGCCAGACGCCTCAATCAAGATGTAATCGTATTTTCCTGACTTGATAAGATTTTCGATATTCTGCGCCAAATCGCTCTTGAGCGTGCAACAAATACAACCGTTTGTGAGCGGAACGATGTCGCTTGTGTCCGTGATTTTCGCGCCGTCTGCGATGAGCTTTGCGTCCACGTTCACTTCTCCGATGTCATTAACGATGACAGCGACCTTATATCCCTGCTGATTAGACAAAATCTTGTTCATCAGCGTTGTTTTGCCTGCGCCCAAATATCCGCAGAGCAATGCCATTGGTGTTACTTTCTTTGCCATTTGAAAACCTCTGTATAACTAAGGTAGCGAATTTAAAAACTTTTTTCCACTCTTTTTTTGCTTTTCGGGAAAACCCCGAAGACCGTTTTTTGAAAATCTGGCTTTCGGGAAAATCCCGAAACTCATTTTTTTGAAAATTTGGCTTTTGGGAAAACCCCGAAACTCATTTTTTGAAAATCTGGCATTCGGGAAAATCCCGAAGGCTGTTTTTTGAAAATTTGGCATTCTGGAAAACCCCGAAGACTGTTTTTTTGAAAATTTGGCATTCGGGAAAATCCCGAAGCTCATTTTTTGAAAATCTGGCTTTCGGGAAAACCCCGAAGACCGTTTTTTGAAAATTTGGCTTTTGGGGAAATAAAAATCCCCTCTCTTTGAAAAGGGAGGGGTGTCGTAGGCTGTTTTAAAATCTACATCTTGAAGTATTTCTTGTAGGCTTTCCAAGTTGAATCAATCAAGGTGTCTACATCGCTGTATTTTGGCTCCCAGCCCAAGATTTCTTTTGCTTTTGCGCTAGTTGCTGTGAGCTGTGCAGGGTCTCCCGCGCGTCTTCCGACATATTCCGCCTTGACGTCCTTGCCTGTGATGCGGCGAGTTGCTTCTAGCATTTCTGTAACGGTTACGCCGTTGCCTGTTCCGAGGTTGAGCTTGAGGCTCTCGTTTGTCTTTGCGATATGCTCCAAAGCCATGACGTGCGCGCTTGCGAGGTCTGAAACGTGGATATAATCGCGGATACAAGTGCCGTCGCGTGTCGGGTAGTCATTGCCGAAGATTGAAATCTTCTCTCTTTTTCCGCAAGCAACTTCCATCATAACAGGAAGCAGATTCGCAGGATTTCGCTCCAAGCCGTACAAAACGCCGTCAACATCGTAGCCCGCCGCATTGAAGTAGCGCAAAGAAGCGAACTTCAAGCCTTTGAGCTGGTCGTACCAAGTCATAAACTCTTCGATTTTGAGCTTTGTGAAGCCGTAGTAGTTCATCGGGTTCTTTGGGTGCTCTTCGTCGAGCGGCTGGTACTGCGGCTCGCCGAAAATTGCCGCGCTTGAAGAAAAGACCATGTATTTGCAACCGTGCGCTGTTGCGGCGTTCAAGATGTTGAGCGTGCCGTTGATGTTGTTGATTGAATACTTTTCTGGCTTAATCATGCTCTCGCCCGCTGCTTTGAATGCTGCAAGGTGAATGAATGCGTCAAATCCGCGTGAAAATGCTTCATCGAGTGTGTCCGTGTGCAAGATGTCGCCCGCGATAAAGTCGTTTTCTGGAAAAAGATTCTGCAACAATCCGCTTGAAAGATTGTCGAATACAGTTACTTTGTGTCCCTTTTCCATCAATGCCTTTACGACGTGGCTTCCGATATATCCCGCGCCACCAATAACCAAGACTTTCATAATAGTCCTCCTGTTCGCTTTTATATTCTAAACTGTAATCCCTTATTACTCAAGTTTTGAAGCCGCTTCTTCCCAATCTGCTTCGAGAGAAGAAATCTGCTCATCGATAGCAGAAATCTTTTGCTGCACAGCCTTTGCTTTTTCTCCGTTTGAATACACTTCAGGCTTTGCAAGTTCGGCTTCGTATTTGGCTTTTTCTTCTTCTGCCTTTGCGATTGCGTCTTCAATCTTCTTTACGGCTCGCTCCAGCTTTGCCTTTTCCGAAGCAATGCGCTTCTGCTCTTCGTAGCTTGCCTTTCCTGCGCTAATCGTTTCGACTTTCTTTTCTTCGACGACCTTTTTTTGCTGCGTGCTTGTGTCAAAAGAAGACGCTCCAACAGTGCCGTTTGCCTCATCTTCAAGGCGTTGCATATAGTAAAAGTAATCGCCCTTGAACTCGCGGTGCTTTCCCGGAGTCAGCTCCAAGACCTTTGTTGCAAGTCCTTCGATGAAACCGCGGTCGTGGCTTACAAAAATAACGGTGCCGCCGAATCCACGCAGGGCCTGAAGAAGAACATCCTTAGAGTGAATATCCAGGTGGTTTGTCGGCTCGTCGAGAATGAGCAAATTGACAGGGCGGAGCAAAAGCTCAAGAAGCGCGATTCTGCTTTTCTCTCCTCCAGACAAAACATCAATGCTCTTGAAAACATCGTCGCCACGGAACAAGAATGCGCCGAGCATATCGCGAAGACGAGGAATGAGCTCTAATGGCGCGTGATTTTCGAGGCGTTCAAGGATTGTTTCGCTCCCCTTAATGCTCTCTGCGCTGTCTTGCGAGAAGTAGCCCACTTTTACGCCTGAGCCCAGCTTGAAAGAGCCTGTGTAGTTCTTGTCCACTTCGGCAAGCACACGCAAAAGCGTAGATTTACCCGCTCCGTTTCGTCCCGCCACAACCATTCGCTCGCCGTTCTCAAGCACCAAATCCAATTTGTCGATGACGTTTGTCACTCCGTCATAGCTCTTTGACAATCCGTCAAGCGTCAAGACGATGTTTCCTGCGTGCGGGGCGGCGGGGAACTTGAAGTGTATCTTTTTCAAAGACTCAGGGATTTCGATTTTATGCTCCAAAATCTTGTCGAGCTGCTTTTGCCTCTCTTGAGCCTGCGCCGCCTTTGTCGCCTTCACGCCGAAGCGGTCGATGAAGCTTTGCAAATGCTCGATTTCCTGCTGCTGCTGCTCATAAGCGGCAATAAGCGTCTGCAATTCCACTTCGCGAACCTTTTCGTAGTGCGTAAAATTGCCGGGGTATCGCTTTAAGTCGCCGCCAAAAAGCTCATAGACCTCGTTTATCGTGTGGTCAAGAAAATAGCGGTCGTGGCTGACGAGCAAGAAGCCGCCCGTAAAATCCGCCAAGAACTTTTCGAGCCACTCGCGCGCTTCCAAATCAAGATAGTTTGTAGGCTCGTCAAGAAGCAAAATGTCAGGGCTTCCCATCAAGGCTTTCGCAAGTGCGATTCTCATCTGCCAACCGCCAGAGAAAAGCTCTGTTTGCTTGTCAAAATCCTCTTTGCTAAATCCCAAACCAAGCAAAACGCTTTCGGCAAGCGTTGCTCTTCTGTGCCAGCCGCTTTCTTCGAGCTTGTTCATAAGCTCATAGTG
The DNA here is from genome assembly GCA_902778325.1 of uncultured Spirochaetaceae bacterium. GTDB lineage: Bacteria > Spirochaetota > Spirochaetia > Treponematales > Treponemataceae > Treponema_D. The sequence continues at coordinate 1,294 of CACYWZ010000081.1, read as the reverse complement.
CTTTTCAAGAAGAGCGGGCGTACTGTTTGTTTTTAGCTCATCGCCGATTTTGTCGATTTCCGCCTGAACCTCGTAGCCCCACAAAAAAGCCTTGTCCGCCTCTTCTCGAAGCGAACAGCCGTGATGAACAAGTCCGCTTTGTGGCAAATATGCAATGCGCGCGCCTTTTTCTGCAATTCTCTTTCCTGAATCTGGCTCGATTAAGCCCGCCATAATCTTGATGAGCGTAGACTTTCCCGCTCCGTTTGCGCCCGTCAAAGCGGCTTTTGTGCCTGAAGCCAAATTGACCGACACATCTTTTAATATATCTCTATCGCCGAATGCCAGCGATACTTGTGAAAACTGGACAAATGCCATTATTTTTCTCCCTGTGGTTACAAAACAGCCTGTGGCTGCTGTTACTTTGCGAAGTAGAGAACAAGCGGGTTGCGGCTTCTCTCTTCAACGATATTGCCGTTCATATGCGTCTTGTTCGTGTCTTCCAGTCTCAAGCCCGAGCTTTCGAGCTTGTAAAGGAAATTGACTTCGCGGTTCATATTCTCAAAGCTGAACGTGAGAACGCCGTCCCAATCTTTTTTGAGCTTGTCGCCCACGAAATACTTGATGCTTACGCTTCCGTTTCCCTTCGTTCCTTTGTCGAGCAAAGCCGGAATGAGCTGATTGAACTTTTTCCAAGTGAATTTGCCGTCAGAAGTGAAATGCAGACTTCCATAGTTCGAGCTAGAAAAGTCAGGGCCTGCGGCAACGATTGCCTTGAAAAGCCTTGAGCGGCGTGAAATCTCTGAGGCGATAAGCTCCTCGACATTTTCTTTGAGCGTAATCATCTTGTACATCTTAGGCTTTCCGCTCTCGTCCGTGTAACTGACCGAAATCGCGCCCTCGTTTCGCACCGTAACCTCAATCGGAGCTGAGACAAACTTGTAGCGGTTCTTTGCAACCTTCTCAATACCGCTGTAGACAAAAGAAACGTCAGTATCGCTGTCCTGCAATTTTATCGTGCCGCTTTTCGCTCCAGAATCAAAGCCGTAAGTTGATTTCATAAGCGTCGGGTCAATCATCTTTTTTGAAATCATATCGCCGAAACTCTCAGGATACCATTTTGACTCCAAAAGCGTCTTGAGCGCCGCATCTTCCTTCACCTCAGGGAGCGCGTCCTTGCTTTCGTCCGTCCAAGCCTTCTCGCCCGCCTTCATCTTGAACACCTTGAGCGAATGACTGAAGCACCAGCCCCGCGTTCCGTCCTTTGCAAGAACCGAAAGCCATTCTCCCTCGATTTCTTTGTCGCCAGTCTTCG
>CACYWZ010000080.1 GCA_902778325.1 uncultured Spirochaetaceae bacterium | reverse complement strand
CAAAGCCCCATGTAAATCGCTTACAAGGTCAAACATTGTATTTGACTAAGTCTGTGCTTAAGGCAAAAAGAAAAGCCGCCAGTAGGATTCGGACCCACGACCCCGAGATTACAAATCACGTGCTCTACCAGCTGAGCTATAGCGGCATATGCTTTATTTATTTTTAACTTTTGTTGTTGTTCGTGTCGAACATGTCTCATATTATACGAGCATAAAAAAAGAGTCAATAGGTCTTTTGAAATTTTTTGCAATTTTTTTGTAACTATTGCCGAAAGTGCAAAAATGTTGCCTGTTTTCACATGAAAAAAAACGTGATATAATCGCGCTATGTGTTGGAAATGTGGAAAAACAATCGACCAAGAGTATATTGGGCGCGAAGATGAATGCCCTGAATGCAAAACTGATTTACATTCCTGTCTTAATTGTGATTTTTATGCGCCAGAACTTCACGCACAGTGTCGTGAATATGATGGTGAGATGATTAGTGATAAACAAAAACGTAATTTTTGCTCATCGTTCAAAGTGAAGCGAGTGTTTTCTTCTGTGCAAAGTCAAAAAGCGAAAGCAGAAGAGGCGCGTGAAGCGTTCAAAAATCTTTTCGGGAACTAAAAAAGAATGGAACGCGTTGATTTTGTATTTCTCGATAGTGGAACGGGCGGAATCCCGTATATGCTTGATTTGAAACAAAAATGTCCTGAGGCGTCCTGCGTTTATTTGGGCGATACAAAAAACTTCCCGTATGGTGAAAAAAGCGAGAGCGAAATAATCTCGTGCGCAAAAAGCGTCGTCGGAAAAGCAATCGAAAGGTGGAATGCAAAAGCCGTCGTCATTGCGTGCAACACTATGTCTGTGACCGCGCTCTCTTCTTTGCGCCTTTGCTACCCCGAAATCCCGATAATCGGGACTGTTCCCGCTGTCCGCCTTGCCGCAAAAGAAAGCGCTAAGCGGAGAATTGGGCTTTTGGCAACGAATGCCACCGTAAACCACCCGTACACGCAAAAACTCATCGACGATTTTGCATCGGATTGCGTCGTTGAAAAGCGTGGCGACCCTGAACTCGTGTCTTTTATAGAACATTCGCTTTTTTTTGCGACGGACGAAGAGAAAAAGAATGCCGTGAAGCCATCTCTTGATTTTTTTGCGTCAAAAGATTGCGATGCGATAATTTTGGGCTGCACTCATTTTACGCATATCGCGGATATTATGCGAAAAGAGGCGAGTGAGGGCGTTAAAATCATCGACAGCAGAAATGGCGTGAGTAATCATGCTCTTGATGTCGCGGAAAAAAAGTACGGGAAGCACTTTTTTTCAGGAAAAAGTGCTTTTGACAAGAGTTTTTTTGTGACGAAAGCGCCTTGTGAGAAAGAAGAGACGGAGTACAAAACGCTTTGCTCTTATTTTGACATTCCGTGGGGCGGAGCGGTCGATTTTTGATTTGTTTTTGCTTTTTGGGCGAAAATCATTTTTACATTTTGAAAAATCAGGAGATTTCTTAAAAAATAATTTTGCCATTTTAAGAAAACAGGGAAATCTTAAAATGTAATTTTGCCGTTTTAAGAAATTAGGGCAAATGTTGAAACGTAATTTTGCCATTGCGTTTTTTAGCATAATTCTTAAAATGTAATTTTGCCATTTTAAGAAATCTGGTGAAATCTTAAAAAATAATTTTGCCGTTTTAAGATTTCTCGGAAAACAGAAAAAATAATTTTGCCGTTTTGAAAAGAAAGAAATTTTTGGGAGAACAAAGATGAATGATGAATTGAAAAAGCATCTTGAGAGCGTAAAAAAGACACTTTGCGACGTTGAGAAGTTTTTGCATGCTTCTCGCATTGTGAATTTTGACCTTGAGACGATTTGTCCGAGCGCGGGCATGGAAGAGCAGGGCGAGGTCGCAGCGTTCTTGTCGAACAAGGCGTTTGCTCTTCAAAAGAGCGAGGATTTTCTGAGGAGCGCAAAATATGTCTATGAGCATCGCGATGAGCTTGACGACGAGAGGGACAAGGTCTGGGCGGAAACTTGGGCGAGAGATTTCAAGCGCGAGAAAAATATCACGAGCGAAATGCAGCACGAGTTTTCAAAGATTTACAACAAGGCGTATGTGGACTGGTACAATGCAAAGAAAAACAACGATTTTGCCTCTTTTGTCCCGTCGCTTACGGCTGTTCGCGACACTGAAATGAAGAGGATTTCGCTCATCGAGGACGCTTTGCCGAACGCTTACGACAATCTTCTTGATATGTTTGAGAGAGGAATGACGAGCGCAGATTTGGACAAGGCTTTCGGCGAATGTACACGTCGTCTTGTTCCGCTTTTGAAAAAGATTATGGCGAGCAAGAAGAAAATCCGCACAGATTTCCTTTCGCGCACTGTTACGGACGAGCAGCAAAAAAAGATGGCTCAGTATCTCCTTGAGGTCATGGGCTACGACTTTTCGCGCGGCGCTTTCACGACGACTGAGCATCCGTTCACTGACGGACTCGGCAAAAACGACGTTCGCGTAACGACTCATTATCAGCCGAATATGTTCGCGTCAAGCATGTTCTCGATTATCCACGAAGGCGGTCATGCGCTCTTTGATATGAACCAGCCGACAGCCGACCACGAGCATTTTATCACTGGCAACAAGACGATGGGAATGCACGAGAGCGTTTCTCGCTTCTACGAAAACCGCATTGGTCGAAGCGAGGCTTTTATTCACTTGATTTATCCGAAAGTCTGCGAGATTTTCCCGAACGTGATGAGCGATGTCAGCGAGAAAGAACTTTTTGAGGCGATGAACATTGTTGAGCCAAGCCTTATCAGAACGGAGGCGGACGAGTTTACATACACATTCCACGTCATTATCCGCTACGAAATCGAAAAACTCATCGTTAACGGGGGAGCGAAAATCGAAGAATTGCGCGACTTGTGGAACAAGAAATACGAGGAATATCTTGGCGTGAAACCGTCGACTGACAGCGAGGGCATTTTGCAGGACGTTCACTGGTCTTCTGGTTTCGGCTATTTTCCGACGTATGCGGTCGGCAATATGTACAACGCGATGTACTACAAGACGATGAGCGAGAGTTTCGACATCGACGAGGCTGTCCGCTCAGGTGATTTTGCAAAAATCAACGGCTGGATGAAGGAAAACGTGTTCAAGAGCGCCGACATCCTCTCTCCGAAAGACTGGCTTTTCAAAATCACAGGAAAATCATTCTCGCCTGATGCTTTCCTCGATTACCTCGAAGAAAAGTACAGCAAACTCTATGAGCTTTAAGGCATAAAAAATAATCTTTTAGCACCTGTGGTTTTCCCGCAGGTGTTTTTTTGAAAAAATTGTTCATCAAAAAAACGATTTTGACCAAAAAAGCATAATATGATAAAGTTTTTGTATGAATAGTGATGTTTTGACGCTACAAAGTATTGCAAATACACTCGAAAAAGAACCGCTCGCAAGTCAGCGCGTTCTTGCAAAAAATGCGGGAATCTCAATCGGTCTTATGAACGCAATCCTCAAGCGCTTTGTTGAGCGCGGCTGGATTATGCTTTCAAATGTGAACTTGAAAAAACTCTCTTATGCTGTGACGCCTGCGGGAATTGCCGAGCTTTCTTCACGAAGCCAAAAGTTTGCAAAGCGCACTTTTGAGCTTGCGAACTCTTATAATGAAACGATTTGCGATTTTGTTTCAAAAGCCAAAACTCAGGGAAAATCTGCTGTCGCGCTCTATGGCGATAGTTATATAAAGTTTCTTGTTTCTTATGCTTGTCATCATTATTCGATTGACTTTGTTGAAAAAGCCGTTACTGACAAAATCGATGAGAATGCGCTTTGCCTTGTCGGAGAGCTTTGCGATGAGGAGACTGTCGCGCGCTTAGAAAATAAGGGCTGTCAAAACCTTTTGTCTCTTATTGCAAAATAAAGGTTGCTTGATGGACGATTCGATGGGCGAAAAAGAAATAAAATCTGACAGAAAAATCTATTGCATTTGGGTAAAAACAGGCTTGGAAGAGCATTATGTGAAGAAAATGCAGCCGCTTTTGGACGGCGCTGAAGGGGAGCTTTCGGGAACGCTTTATGTTCTCAAGAAAAAGATGCGGCTCAAAAACGGCAAGGAATATTTTGAGACGCTTTTTCCAGGCTATGTTTTTTTTGAAACGTCTGAAAGCGACACGAGAAAGTTCAAGGCGCTTTGTGAAAGCGAGAACTTTATCCGCATTTTGCCTGAGACTGCTGCTGCGCGCTTTCTTTGCGATACTGACGCGGAAGTCGTGAAGTCTGTTTTGCAATACGGCTCAACAATCGATATTCTTCATGTTGAGTTCAATAAAGACGACAAGATTGTTATCACGGACGGGCCTTTCAAAAATTTTACGGGAAAGGTTGTGGCTGTAAATCGTCGGAACAAGCGCGTTAATATCCAGTTCGACTTTATGAACGGGCTAAAGGTTGTCGGTTTGTCTTATGAAGTTGTTTCTCACGCAAAATAGTGAATGAGGAGGGTGATATGGGAATATATCTTAATCCGAAAAACTCAAATTTTACTGATACACTCAAACGACCAATCTATGTTGATAAAACGATGATGATTGCTGAACTCAACAGATTTATCGATATAGACAACAAATACATATGTGTTTCCCGACCTCGCCGTTTTGGAAAGACAATCGCGGGGAATATGATTAGCGCATATTATTCAAAAGGATGCGACTCAAAAGAACTTTTTTCAAGGTTCAAAATCTCAAAAGATGATTCATTTGAAAAATACCTGAACAAATTCAATGTCATAAAGCTCGATGTAAACAGCGAATACCGCAATGCGCTGGACAAAAATAATCTGATAATTAAGATTACTCGAAATATTCAGGAAGAAATGCGAAAGCAGTTTGAAAGTATCACTTTCTACGATGATGATTCAATTGCAGACTGCATTTTAAAAGTATACCAGGCAACTGGCGAGCAGTTCGTAATCATCATGGACGAATACGATGTGCTTGTGCGCGAAAATGTGAGACAGGAGCTTTTTACGCAATACCTTGATTTGCTGAACGGACTTTTTAAGAGCGATACCGTGCGTCAGGGAATTGCGCTTGCATATCTTACGGGAATTTTGCCGATTATTCGTGATAAGGTGCAGTCAAAATTGAACAACTTCCGTGAGTATACAATTTTGGATGCAGGAAAACAACTTGCCGAATACATAGGTTTTACCTCTGATGAGGTTGAAGAGCTTTGTAATAAATACAAAATTGATTTTAGTGAATGTAAACGCTGGTATGACGGATACAGTCAGCATGGTTTTGAAATCTACAATCCTGAATCCGTTGTGATGAGCATAGAAAACGAATCGTTTGAAAGTTACTGGAGCAAAACTTCTACCTACGCCGTAATTTCAGAGCGCATTCAACAGAATTTTGAAGGCACAAAAGACGACGTAATCAAAATGCTTTCTGGTGAAAGTATAGATGTGAACGTGACAATGTTCATGAATACTATGACGGACTTTCATAGCAAAGACGATGTTTTTACATATTTGATTCATTTGGGGTATCTTTCTTATGACCGAACAGAAAAGACCTGCCGAATTCCCAACAAAGAAGTTCAGCAAGAATGGATGAGTGCAATTTCGGTGACAGATGATTATGCTGTGACAAACAAAATTGTCCAGTCATCAAAAGCGCTTTTATCTGAAACTATTCGTATGAATGCCGATGCAGTTGCCAAAGCCCTTGACGTGAGCCATATCCATGTTACAAGCAATCGCAGTTATAATAACGAAGATGCTTTGCAATCCTCGATTTACCTTGCGTATATCTATGCTCTGAACAAATACACAATAATAAAAGAAATGACTACAGGAAAAGGCTTTGCGGACGTTGTGTTCGTCCCATTTGTGCCAAATATGCCTGCAATGATTATAGAGCTCAAGCGTAACGGAAGCTCAGAAAGCGCAATCAATCAGATAAAAGAAAAGCAGTATTTCTCTTCGCTTTCGCATTATTCAGGTGATTTGCTCTTTGTTGGAGTGAATTACGACGAGAACTCAAAAACTCATGAATGTAAAATCGAACGGTTTGTGAAATGAAAAACTGCCACACGAAAAACGACATTACATCGAATCCGTGCGGCAGCTTTTTTATTGCGGAAAAAACTTATGCCACAGTTACCATTGAATCAATATTTGCAGTAAAGTAAATATTTCCAGGCTTTGTGACAATACTCACATTGTAGCCACCAGAGGCAAGGTCAGCAGAAATTGGAACATCAACCACATTTGAGCCACGACGATTATAAACAGAAAGACGAATAATTCCGTTTTCATTCTCAAAAAACACACCTTGATTTTTATCCTCAATGTCGAACGAGAGATTTCTACCGTGCAAGCGAATAACCTTTCCTGCTGTTACAGAAAGATTTGCACTCTCACTTGCATCAGCATTCAATGATGTAACTCTGTACAGTTTTGCACCACTTGTGATGTCTGGAGGGACTTGCTTGTATTCGAGCTTTGCCTTGACTGTTGCAATCGTATTTTCGTTTGCATTGAACAAAAATCCCAGCGTATGATTTCCAACACCTAGCGTAAAGCCGTCCTGAATATTCGCGCAAGTTCCTGTCGCATTTGCACGAAGAGAGCCGAACGGTAACTCAACGCTGTAGCCCTTTGCAAGATATTTTGTAACGATTGTATGCTGTACGCTAAGCATACCCAAATAATCCGCCTCTGTAAAAGAGGAATTCCAATCTGCCATTTCACTTGCAAGCTCTTTCTGACTTAAAGTCTGTGAACAAGAACTCTTAAAGCAAAAACCGTCTTTTTTCTCGTCTGTAACGAGAGAATTTTTCATCGTTTTGATGTTTAGCATTCTAATGCCCTCCATGATAAATTCGCAAGAATAATCGCTGCGTACGATTTTCTTTGACAAGGAGAGCCTATTATGATAGAATTATCAAAGTTAGTTTTTAGAGAATCATAATATGGCTCTCGACCGATAAAGCTCTTAGTAAAGATGTTGGCGCACCTTTAAGAAAGAGCTTTTTTATTCACTTTTCATTTTTATCCTCCATGCTTTTTATTTGATTCAAAAGCCCTTGTTTGAGCATTTGACCACCGCCTTGAGCAATTATCCTGCCAATATGGAATTGTTTTTCTAACAATAGAATAAATGTTGCGATAATTGCAAAACAATTTGCCTCTGCTTCTCCGTGTGCACTCTGTTGCGTATGCCTAAAGAGCATGTGCGCATACTCATGAAAGATAATCTGCATTATTTCTGCTGCACTTTTCTTGTCGTTATACGCAATCATACGGCAAATCTTTCCGCTTACAGCATCTGGAAAAACAAGACACAGCCCTTCTTTCCACAAGCTCAAAGATGTATCGTACAAAGTCATTAAGTTTTCTTTTTTGAAGGAAGAATACTTTTTTATCACAATACCCTTATCGCTAATCATCTTTTTGTAATCAAAGTCTTCCTTGTAATATTCTTCCTCGCTGAAAAGATTTACTACTGCCATAATGATTTCGTTTAATCTCCAGCTAGGAAGAATATATTGAAGATTTTCGTCCTCGGTATTTTGTTCTTCTGTCATTTCCTTCCTCTTTGCTTTTATTCTTGTTGGAAAATAGAACTTTTGTATTCGTCCATTAAAATTTCCACCAACCTTTTCTTTTGGTTCAAACTTAAATTGTCTTTGCTAGATGCTAGCAAAATCTCAAGTTGGTCATAACCATAATTCGCATCATTGCCAAGCAAATAGTCGCTTGTTGTATGAAGAATATTTGCAATGTTTGCAAGAATTTCCGTCTTTGGAAGCCTATTGCTTGTCATATAGCGACTAAAAGCAGCTTCTGTAATACCGCATAATTCGCACAGTTTTTTTTGCGAAAAACGGTTTTTCTTCATTAAATCTTTTACCCTCCTTGCAAAAATGTTTTCTCCTGTAGTGTTCATAACGCACCTATCCTTTGCCTCTATGGCGTTTGAGCAAGAAAACTTCTCTAAAAGAAGTTCAACAAAATAAGTAAAGTGTAATAAAACATTCACCTTACATTCATTAGTTTATTATACTTTCGATGAATTGTCAATGAAATATTAGCCAAAAGTATAATAAATAGTTTTACAAGCCTTTCAGAATAATTCCGCAAGCTTTATCAACAGATTCTGTAAGGCTTACGGAAAGATTTGGCAAGGTTTGTAGAAAGATTTGGCATGTAAGGTGTAAAACTTTCGATTGATATGTGGCAGACTTGAGTTGCATTGTTTTAGTTATGTCGTTATACGTAATGTTTATGAAGAGAATTGAAGAACTTGAAAAAATAAAGGGTGACGCGTTTGGTTATTACTTAAAAAATGCTGATACGACTTTATTTGAGAAAATTTTTCTTGTAGATGAAGTTCTTGACAATATTTACAAAAGCGATACCTAATGTAGTGCTTGCAGAGCGTTTAAACGGTTTGTATTCAAAAAAAGAAAAATCCTGAGTTAATAAATGATGGAGCAGAAACAGCTCCGTACAAACGGATTCTTAATTGCATTCCAGATTATGATAAAGTTACAGCAGGTGTTTCTGTGCTTGAAAAAATTGGTATAACTGCTTTATGTTCTAAATGTCCTCATTTTTCAGAATGGATTGATTGGATAAAAAGTAGTTAAGTTATTTCGCGAGAGTTTGAAGAAATAAGCATTATTATTCATAATCTGAACATATTGACAACGGTTGTTTGCTGTATTAATATAAAGCCATTAAAGGCAGCTTTTGTTTTGCGCGGAGCTTGGTTCAAGCACGTTTGCAAAAATTGCGAATATTCTTCCTTTGTTTTCCGTCTGCATTTGTACATGTCAGAGACTTGGGGAGAAGGTGTCTTTAAATTTTCTTTTTCAATCTATATCCAAATTAAATTATTAAATGCCTATTACTAAACAAAATGTATTTTCAAATCTCATTTGGAGGTTTTTGGAGCGTACAGGTGCGCAGATTGTTCAATTTGTTGTTGCGATTGTACTTGCACGACTTTTAACTCCAGAGGACTACGGAACAATAGCTTTAATCACAGTATTCATTACGATAATGAATGTGTTTGTGGATTCTGGGCTTGGTTCTGCATTGGTTCAGAAAAAAGATGCTGATAATATAGATTTTTCTACAGTATTTTACACAAATATAGTTTTCTGTCTTGTGCTTTATGCTTTGATGTTTGTTGTATCTCCGTATATTGCAAGGTTTTATAAAAATGCAGAATTGACAGCTGTAATCCGTGTTTTAAGTATTACGATATTGATTTCTGGTGTGAAAAATATTCAGCAGTCTTATGTTTCAAAAACATTGCAGTTCAGAAAGTTCTTTTTTGCAACTTTGACAGGAACAGTAACTGCTGCGGTTGTTGGAATTTGGCTGGCATATAACGGAGCTGGAGTTTGGGCTTTAGTTGCACAGCAGCTTATAAACTTGACAATAGATACAATTCTTTTGTGGATAACGGTTCGCTGGTATCCAAGTTTTGTTTTTTCTTTTGAGAGGTTAAAAGCTCTTTTTTCTTATGGCTGGAAACTTCTTGCGTCAGCTCTTTTAGATACAACTTATAACAATTTAAGGCAACTTATAATTGGCAAGAAATATTCTTCGCAAGATTTAGCTTTCTATAATAAAGGAAATCTTTTTCCGCAGGCGATTGTTGGAAATATAAATAATGCAATCGACAGCGTGCTTCTTCCTGTGATGTCTGAATCACAAGATGATAAAGAGCGTGTGAAGCAAATGACCCGTAGAGCGATAAAAACAAGCACTTATTGCATTGCGCCATTGATGATGGGCTTAGCTGCGTGTGCGCCTGTGATTGTTCATCTTTTGCTTACGGATAAATGGCTTTCTTGTGTGCTGTATCTGCGTATTTTTTGCATAACATATATGTTTTTTCCGATTCACACTGCAAACCTAAATGCTATAAAGGCGATGGGACGAAGCGATTTGTTCTTAAAGCTGGAAATTGTCAAAAAGATAATGGGGCTGACGGTTCTGTTTTCTACAATGTGGTTTGGAGTGATGGTGATGGCGTATAGCTTGCTTCTGACGAGTTTTTTAGGGCAGATAATAAACTCTTTTCCAAACAAGAAACTTTTGAATTATGGATATTTGGAGCAACTAAAAGATATTTTGCCAGGAATTGCACTTGCTGTGTGTATGGGAGTTTTGATTTCATTTATCAATCTGCTTCCTATTGCGTCATTAGTGAAATGGTTGGTTCAAATTGTTTGTGGAATTGTTGTTTATATGCTTGGTTCTGCTTTGTTTAGATTAGAATCATTTGCTTATTTAAAAAGTTTTGTAACTGAAAAGTTTTTTAGTAAATAAAGAATATGAATGAGATAAAGAAAGTTCGTGATTCAAATATAGAAGTCTTGCGCATAATCTTAATGCTGATTATTGTGGCTCATCACTATATTGTGAATTCTGGTGTAATTGATTCTGCAAATCAGTTTGTTTTAAGAAATAAGGGGGGGGTACTCTTGTTTAGCCCTTATTTATGGTTGGGGCGGTAAAACTGCAATAAACTGTTTTGTTCTTGTAACTGGCTATTTTATGTGCCGACAAGAATTCAAATGGCGAAAGTTAATACACCTTTATTGTGAAGTCAAGTTTTACAGAATTGTCATATATTTGATTTTCCTGATTTCGGGATATGAAGTTTTTTCACTAAAAGAATGCTACAAGGCACTTTTTAATGTTGCATACGGATTTGGAAAAGGGTTTACAAGTTCTTTTATTGCATTTTATGCATTGGTCCCTTTTATAAACAAGTTCATTGGAAGTATAGAGCACAAATTATACAAACGACTTTTAATAACTCTTGTTGTAATATTTTCAATTATTCCAACACTCTTACTAAATTCTACTTTTGAGTATATAAGTTGGTATGTAACTTTATATCTTATTGCTGCTTATATAAGGCTTTATCCATGTAAGATTTTTGAT